>CAZVBZ010000008.1:0-61949 GCA_964626145.1 uncultured Muribaculaceae bacterium
AAAAACAATTTCTGTCACCGAATTACGTAACATATACAATTCTGAGGGAATAAGCGTTTGACGGTGAATCCTAACCCGACGGACTTTAACTCTACAATGTTCCTGGTTGAAAGCCCGCCACTGCGGGCTGCGGGCGGAAAGCAACTATAGCTTGCGTTTTGCCAATTAAAGCTAAAATCCCATACTTATCCTCAAAATCAATCACAAAACGAGGAAAAAGCATTTGCTGTTGTTTTGCTTTAATGTTGTGTGAGTTTATATTGCGCTCCATAGATTATATGGTGCTTTGCGGATATAACCCGCTTGCCGCAGTCTCGATATTGTACAAATTCGGTGCATATTACCCGGATTTGTACACCGACCACCCATCTACAGAAAAAAGAATTCGTTCTGTTTATAATTATGTGGCGCAAAAATATCCACAGTATATCGCGGATGGCTATGATACAATCGCATTCAACGATGCTTATGATGTGTGGATAAACTTCGATTATAGAATGCAAAACTTAAAAAAATAGGCAACATTTTCTTTATAAATTTTAATAACAGTATTGCAAAATTTATTTCCACCAATTTTTGAAGAACTATTTCAAAGATTGGCGGATTTTTGTTATCGTAAATGCCTGCATTGTTTTTCGAAGTTATGTAAACTTATGTAAAACAAATGAATGATTTGCTAAAGTCTTTAACTATGTTTGCCGATACATGGGTTGGTTAGATGAAAAAAGCATAAAGAAAGGAACTTTAACTCTAAACCCATATACAAGGTTTGGTGAAAACACGATGGATAGATAAAAAATATTGTTTGTAAATTTTACACTCTTTAATAAAGATGATAAAAAATAGCAAATTTATTTTTTTAGGTGTTTTTAAAATACATGTAGAAGAATATTATTAGACGTGGTTAAATACATTAATTTGACGATGTTGAATAAGTCTTTTAGTCATAGTATTATAAAATGCACGTATAATGCATAATGTTGGACACAAACCAGTATTAGATGTAGTAGATACTTAAAAAGAATGGATAAAACAATGAAGAAAATATTTTTGTTTTTCGGCTTAGGAATAGCACTTACAATTCAAAATGCTGCATTTGCAGTATATGAAGCTCCGGCAATGACACCTGAATTACAAAGGATTCAGCAAAGTTCTTTCGAACGTTTTGCCCCGCAACAAATTCAGGAAAGTTATGAACGTCAAGAACTTCAAGAAAATCAAGAGAGTCAAGCGCAAGAACAAATTGACCGTAAGCTTGAAGCTATGGATGCAGAAGCCGATTTTAGTGGACAAGTCGAAAATCAAAAATTGTACGTAGAGATTAGGCGTGTTGAGTTTCCTAAATCTGAAGTGTTCAGCGAAGCCGAGTTGCAACAGTTTGCCGCGCCGCTAGTAGGTCGCACGGTTACAATTCAGGAAATCAACAAGATTGTTGAATCAATTTCAAGAGCTTACGTTGCGAACGATTACTTTACATCTCGCGCATATTTGCCAGAACAAAATGTCGCAAATGGTGTTTTGCAAATTGCTTTGTACGAAGGTCGAGTTGGTAAAATTAACGTAGAAAATAATAAATGGACAAGAACATCATATATTACAAATAGAATTGATACCAAAGAAGGTGACTTGTTTAAGTTAAGAGCCTTGGAAAAACAAGTTGTTAACTTCAATAACGATAACGACGTTAAATTAAATGTTAAAATCAAACCCGGTGAAAAAGTTGGAACAACCGACGTTGACATCAAAACAGATGACAAACTTCCGTTCCATATTACCGGTGTATTTGACAATATGGGGCGTGAAAACATCGGTGTACTTAGAGGCGGTGCTGTTCTTGCTTCAGATAGTTTGTTTGGTTATCGCGATAAATTTGCAGCCGGCGGCTATTTTGGAAAACACTCGCAGGTAATTTTCTCGGATTATAATGTGCCTGTAAACAAAAAGGGTACTCGTGTTGGTGCGTCGTTTGCTTATAACCACGTAGCAATTAAAAGTGGACCGTTCAAAGATTTTGGCATTACAGGTAAAACATTTGCTTACACAGGCTATGTAAGTCACCCGATTGTTCAAAAACCTAAGATGTCTTTAAATTCTTATACTGCGGGTAACGTAAAATTAACGTCTACTGACGCATCTGATATTACACTGTACAAAACTCGTACATATTCAGGTACACAAGGTTTTAACGCTCGTTGGGATACTCCTAAAGGTATTTGGTTGACCGGGCATTACGGTACAGTTGGATATTACGATTCAGATAACAATGATGGTGTGTTCTTCAAATACGAAGGTAATGGCGTAAGACTTCATGACTTTGGGCATGGTATCATAGGTGAATTCCGTGTTGCTGGTCAATGGTCTCCAACAGACAAACTTCCCTGGATTGAGCAATATCAAACAGGTGGTATGTCCAGTATCAGAGGTTATTCCGAAGGTGTTTTGATTGGTAAATCAGGTTATAATACTACCGCCGAAATCATTACTCCGATACCGTTTTTACCGAAAAAACTTGGTACAGAAAAGACTGGTTACATAAGTCCGCGTGAAATTGTAAAATTTGCCGCATTTGTTGACCATGGTGGTATATTCTCAGATACAAGCGGTTCTTTGCCTGATAATGAGTTTTTGCTCAGTACTGGTGCAGGTTTGAGAATTAATGTGTCAAACGAAATCATGGCTCGTTTGTATTGGGGCTTTGGCTTGATTAACTCAAGATACGAAGCTGACCACAAAACAGGCAGATTCCACTTTGAACTCACAACCAAACCAGATTTGACAAGATTGGTAAGAGACAAAAATAAAAATAAAGATTCGCTATAATTTATACAGATTAAATGTTGCAAATTGTAAAAATTTTATTAAAAAACCTTTAGTTTGAGTAAATTATTGCCGATAAAAATACTTATAATAGTGTATTAATATGTAAATAAAGGGTGTAGACATGCAAAAAACTAAATTACGAAAGAGATTACAACGAGGACTTGCATTATTAGCTATTTCGTCCTTTGTGCTCATGCCTGTCAATCTGGCATGCGCGGCAAACAATATCACTGCAGGTAGTAGTGCCGTGGGTGATATGACAAATATTTCGGGTGGAAATGCTAACGTCACGGACATTACTTCTGGGTTTGTTCATAACGGCACTGGTATGAACCACTTTGGTAACTTTGATATTGGAACCGGGGGCACAGCAAACCTGAGAGGTGCTGACAGATATATCAACATGGTTGATAAAGGGATAAATATTAATGGTATTTTAAACTCCTTTAATTCTGGTAATCTACCAGCTAATGTAATGTTTATTTCTCCGGAAGGCATGGCTGTAGGCGCAGGTGGTGTATTGAATGTTGGCGGTTTGCAAGTGATTACACCGGCTACGACCGATTATACCAGTTTAATTGGTAAACTAAACTTTAATGGAAAAACCTATGCATCCCTTACTGACACAGAAAAAACGAACTTGATAAACGATACTAAGGCTCAAGTAGCTGGTGGCGACGCTAATATTTACATCGGCGGTCAGATTAATTCTACTGGCGATGTCGTTCTTGAAGCAGGTAATGGTATTTACTTCTACAATGGCGGTATTATTGATACTACCGGTAAATTGGCAGCGGGAATGGATGGTGATAATGCTATTGGTTTTATTCAAGCTGATAATGGTGAACAGTTAGCAAGTGTTTCCTTGTTTGCAAATACAGGCGACATACTGGAATTCACAGGTGAGAAGCTTATACAAAATGAAGATTTGACTATTAAAGGCGAGACTATTCAAGGCGGTGCCTCAACTAATGATATAAAAATCAAATCTGGCAAGAGCATTACTCTTAGTGCTAAAAACGGTGGTATTGGACAAACGATTAAGGGTAAAAAAGGCGGTGAACTTAAATACGTTGCTCCTATTAACGTAAGTATCAAGAATAGTACAGATGCAGTAAATGATGGCGCACTTAATATTACGGTAGCTACTACTCCAGCATTAGATACTGCTGGTAAGGAAGACCCTGGTAGTTTTAAAGGCTATGCCGCAGTAGCAAATAATACTCAGAACTTGAATGTTGGTGATGTTATAGGTCATAACGTCAAAATTCAAAATAAAGGTTTCGGCACACTTGCTACAACAAAAGATATTGGTACGAAAACTGACAATAAATCAAATGTTGGTACATTGTACTTAGATGCTCAAAATGGAGCACTCAATGTTAATAATAATATTACAACAAACAATATTATAAGATTGAACGGCCAAAACGGTGTTGAGGCTACTGGCAATCTGAATGTTCTTGATAATGGTTACATTTCGGTATATTCAGGAGCTGGCGCAATCGATATGAATGATGCTGAGATTAACATTGGTAACATCGATATCAAAGCGAAAGGAGATGTAACACACGGAAATCTTAAGATTTCAAAAAGGCCAACCAGTATTAACGGCATGTTGAGATTGAAAGATAATGAAACTCTTACAGTAGGTGAAACCTCTCCTACTAAAACGTTTAGACCTGATGGTATTCACGTAACTTCAGATGCTGATATTACTCAAAAAGCTGGTACTGCAATTTCTTCTGCTGGTATTGTTGAGCTTAGTGCCGGAGGTAATGTAAAAAGTACTATCGCTGGTTATGTAGATAGTGATAATGTTAAAAAAGACGTTGTCATGATTACAGCTAAAGACGCTGAAATAACGACTACTGATGTTGTTAGATTAGGCACAGTTAAAGTTGATAATCTTATTGTAAACGCTGGTGCTAAGGATAGCAATAACGCAATTACTAACAAAGGTGCTATTGTTGTCGATGACGCAGTTCAAGCCAAAGGAAATATTACAATAAATGCAACTGACAAAGTAACTATAAGACCGCACGTTTCTATTGAAGAAGGTGCAGACGGAGATGGCACAAAATGGAGCCATTATACGTATGGTAAAATTGAGTCATTGGGTGGCGATATTGATATAACTGCGGATAACGGTATTTTTGCAGTCAACCCATTACTGCAAAATGATGCAAGTCCGGTATCGGCTTCTTTGCCTGTAATTGTTAACAAGAACATGACTGGTAAGGTAAACCTCAAGACAGCATCAAATGATGGTGATATAAAAGTTATCGCTAATACTGATGGAATAACACCTACTGATAACAGACTTACAATTGCAGCCGCTGGCGTAGTTAATGCAGAAGGTCAAAATGTTAATATTAACTTAGTAAATGGTGCTGATGAGAACCCGCGCTCTAGTGGCGTTGTTGGTACAATTATCGCTAGAGGTGACGCAAATATCGGCTCTGTAGGACAAGTTCTTATTAAAGACCAAATCAATGCAAAGAATGATGTAATTGTTAACGCAGTTGGTAATATTCTTCAAGACGCTAATGCTCAGTCTCCAGCAATCGTATCTGGTAACGATATGACACTAACGTCTGATAGCCTCAATATCGGTGCAAATGATAACTACCTTACAGTAGATGTAAATGGCGATGGCGTCTTAACTGCTAATGCAAAAGGTAATATCTATATCAGAGGTTTGGACGAATTAAATGTTGCAAAAGCAGATGCAGGCAACAACCTCGCAATCACTACACCAAACGGTAGTCTTACCGTAGCCAATGCTAAAGCTGGCAATGACCTGACGATTACAGCACAAAATGACGCTAAAATTGCTGGCTCCTCTGCCCAAAATAATGCAATAGTTACTGCCAAAACTATCAAGTCTGGCGCAACTGCAACTGACACAAATACAGACCTCGTCACAGAAAACGGTAACATAACATTAAAAGCAACTGCTGGCGACATTGGCGAAACTGGCAAACACTTCTCTGTAGGCTCAAGAGCCGGTCAAGTTAACGCAGAAGCTAAAGCTGAAAACGCAAATATCTACCTCGGTATCGGTACCTATGATACTCACGCAGGTGTAATCGAAGCTGCAAACGATGTCTCTATCCAACAAACAAAAAATATTATTATCGATAATGTGGTTAAAGGCAATAACATTACGTTTGCTGGCGACGGTGCAATTTTGCAAAACACAGCTCTTAACACAGCCTCCATTCAGGCTCGTAATGATATTAACTTGACATCAAATAACAAAAATGTTGGCGACCCGAACAAATATCTCAAAATATCACTTGGCGGCGACTTAGATGCATTGGCTAAAAATGGCGGTGTCTATATCGAAGGTACTGACAACCTCAACATCAATAAAGTTGAAGCTAAAACTGACGTAGGTCTCAAAGCAAACGGCTATATTCGCCAAAACGCAACTGCTAACCCGGAAAATCCAAGTGTTATTTCTGGTAGGGACATGACTTTAGTTTCAACAACCTCTGATGTTGGTAAAAGTGACAACTACCTCCAAGTTAAGGTCGGTGGCAAACTCGATGCAACTGCTGAACATAAAGACGGCAATGTATACATCGGTTCAAAAGAAAACCTCACAATCGGTAAAGTAGTTGCTGGCAATGATGTAGCTATTACTGGTGATGGCTTTATTCACCAAACTGCTAGAGCCGCAAAAGATAAACCGGCAATCACTGCAGGTAAAAAACTAACATTAAAATCAAATAAGTCTGATGTTGGTGACCCAAACAACTACCTCTCTGTTAAAGTTGGCGAAGCCTTGAATGCAACAGCTCCTGAAGGCGGTGTCTATATCGAAGGCGTTGGCGACCTCAACATTGACTTAGTCCAAGCTAAAACTAATGTAGGTCTCGAAGCAGATGGTTATATTCACCAAATCGCCACTGCTGACCCGGAAAATCCAAGAGTTATTTCTGGTGGCAACATGCACTTTAAATCCGCTAACGACAACGTTGGTGACCCAGACAACTATCTCCAAGTTTCTGTTGGTGGTCAATTAGATGCCTCAGCTCCTAAAGGTGGTGTATACATCGGTTCAAAAGGTAACCTCTTAGTTGATGAAATTAAAGCTGGTAAAGATGTTGGAATCGAAACTGGCGGATGGATTCACGAAACAGGCAACAAGAAACCCGCAATCACTTCTGGTGGTAACATGCATCTCATATCTTTCGATGACAACGTTGGTGACCCTAACCACTACCTCACAGTTAAAGTAGGCGATAAACTTGACGCTAAAGCTCCAACCGAAGGTAAAGGCGTTTACATCTACGGATATGGCGACTTGACAATTGATAGAATCGAAGCTGCTCAAGATGTAGGCATCAAGGGCAACAAAGATATCATCCTTCCTTCTGACAAAGTAGACGGTAACATTATCGCAGGACGTGACGTCATAATTGAAGCAGGTGATAATGTCCTCAACGGTGGCGGCGAAAACCTCGCTATCGACGCAGGTCGAGATATCGAAGTTATAGCTAACACCAATGAAAATAACCCTGCCGGCTCAATTGGTAAACTTCCTTACGAAGATTTGAAACTTTCAATCAACGTAAGCCTCGACGGCGAAGTTAGAGCCGATGAAATTGGTGTCGCAGAAGGCAACAAAATCCTTAACATTCATATTATGGGTCAAGATGATGGCTCTGGCTTAGGTTTCGATATGGACGACAGAGACCAAAGAAATATGAAATACTTGTCAGATGACGATGACAGCGCGTCTGTAAGAAACCACCGTGCTGACCTTAGATACAATGTAGCAACTAGCGAATACGTATTGCTCGACTCAAATTCAGACTCAGGTTCAAAAGTTCAAGACGTATTGAACATATCAAAACAAGGTATGCTGGTTCAAACAGATGAAACTCCTAACGTCGGTGACAAAATGCAAGTTACAATGGAATACAAAGGACTTCCATTCACGGTAGAAGGTACAGTCGTAAGAACTGACGCTGCCAAAGGTGTAGCCGGTATTAAATTCAACTCAATCGACCAGTTCACTTCATCAATGATACTCTACTTGGGTATGTTGAACGGCAGATAATCTGAAATAAAATAAAACAAAAGCGGACAAGACAAACGTCTTGTCCGCTTTTTTATTGCAACAATATATTTTTCCTCTATTTATCCGATTAACAAAAAATGTATATAATAGTATTATATTCTAAAAGGGTGAGGAATGAATGTAAATATTTCACGCAAAATAAAATTTTTTACGACTGCCACAATGTTGTTGTGTGCATTGTCGTTGCCGTGTTTTGCCATTGATGAAATAACAGAAAATTCGACTCTGGAATTGCAAGATTGTATTGAGTTGGCAATAAAAAATAGCCCTAAAATAAACATGAGTAAAAATTATGCGCTTGCTGCTAAAAGTCGTATTGGACAAGCAAAGTCTGACTATTTTCCAACGCTCGGTGCCGGAACTGGTTATTATGGGCAAGTGCAAAAACAAGGAAATGTTTCTGGAAATGACCACTATTACTCGGCAAACGCCTCTTTAAATCAGATGATTTATAACTTTGGCAAGACGAATGCCAAAATTAATATGCAAAAATTCTCTGAAATCGCGGCAAGACATGATTTGGATGACGCTATTGTTCAAGCTGTCTACGATGTCAAATCTGCCTATTACGGAGTGCTCTCTGCGCAGGCTAAACGGGATATTCAGCGCGCAAATGTGCAAATTAACGAGCGCCAGTATTTGAGAACAAAAGCGTATTTTGAAGAAGGTACAAAATCACGTATTGACCTCGTTAATGCAGAAGTTTATTTGAGCGATTCAAAAATCCAACTCGTTCAGGCAGAAAATGACTTTAAAACCGCGATGGTAAAGCTTAACAATGCTATGTTTGTTGCTTATGCGCCGGATTATTCAATTAAAAATACGGAAACATTTAATTTTTCAACCGAGCAGTTTACTCCAATAAGCCTGATTTCAGATAATCCCGATGAAAAATATGATACGGTCAAATATGACGGCGAAGGTCCAATTTTTACTACTTCTGTCCAAAAAAGTGACTTGTTGAGTAATTATAAATTTACGCCTTATCAATACACCCTAGATGAGGCGCTTAAGCGCGCAAATGAGCAACGCCCTGACCTTTTGTCTTTCGCGGCAACGTATTCTGCTATGAAAGAATCACTAAAATACGTTAAGCGCGAGTATTTCCCCGCAATCAACGGCAAAGTTGGTTATACTCATAGAAATACTAATTATTTTGTAAATAATGGGATGAACTTTTCCGCATCTTTGGATTTTCCAACGGTTAATATTATGAATACAACTTCTAAGATTGAAGAAGCTCGCGCCCAGCTTGATGCGGCGCTTGACAATGTGAATTTGAGCAAGCAAAATATTTATTTTGAAGTTCAAAATGCTTACATAAATATGCAGCAAATTGAAAAACGAATTCCACTCCTCGAGGTAAAAGTGCGTCAAACGCTTGAAAACTTTGAACTTGCAGATGGACGCTATGCGGTTGGTGTGGGCGATTTTATTCAGCTGCAAGATGCAAAACAAAACTATAATAATGCGCAACAGTCTTATGTTCAGGCTGTTCTGGAGTATAATCTTGCCCGCGCATCACTTGAAAAAGCCATGGGGGAAAAATGAAAAAAAGATATTTAATTCCTGTAATTGTAATAATAGCAATAATTTTTATTCTTGCTGGTATTAGAAAGGGTAAAAATGCACCCAAATACGAAACTGTGCCGCTCGGTAAAAATACAATAGTTCAGGTCGTTGAAGCCTCTGGAACAATTAATCCTGTAAAAACAGTAAACATAGGTTCTCAAGTTTCTGGTTTGATTAAAGAAATTTATGTGGACTATAATTCGCAAGTAAAAAAAGGGCAGTTGCTTGCGCAAATTGATACCTCTCTTTTTGAGGCGCAATTACAACAATCTACAGCGAGTATTGCAAACGCAAAAGCCAATTACCAAAAGATTTTGGCGATAATGGAAAATGATAAAAAAACATATAATCGATATAAAAATCTTTATACACGAAATTTTATCTCAAAAAGTGAACTTGACCTTGCAGAATCTACATATTTTTCGGATGTCGCACAACTAAATGCGGCAAAAGCCCAGATTTTACAAGCAGAAGCTAGTTACAAAACAGCATCAGCCAATATGCGTTATACAAAAATCACCTCGCCGGTTGATGGAACAGTTGTTTCACGCGCGGTTGATGTCGGGCAAACAGTTGCCGCAAGCTTTCAGACGCCAACTTTATTTATGGTTGCACAAGATTTGACTAAAATGCAGATTGAAACAAGCGTTTCAGAAGCAGATATTGGCAAAGTAAAGGTCGGACAAGAGGTTAACTATACTCTCGATGGTTATCAGGATAGTATTTTTACGGGAAAAGTTACTCAGGTGAGAATATCTCCAACTACTGTACAAAACGTTGTAACTTATACGGTTATTGTAGAGGTTGATAATAAAGATGGTATCATCATTCCAGGCATGACTGCGAATGTTTCCATTATTACAAGTAAAAAAGAAAACATTATGACTGTTCCAAATGCGGCTATAAAATTTACCCCTTATACTGATGGCAGTGGTCCGAAATATAAAGAACAAGGTATTTGGATAATGGAAAATAAGCGACCCAAACGGATTAATATCGCCGTAGGTGTAAGCGATGATGTTAATACGGAAGTTTCATCCAAAGAGTTAAAAGGAAACGAGACGGTTATTGTAGGTTTTGTTGATGATAAAAAGTCAAAGAAAAATGCGGGAAGACCGCCAATGAGGATGTTTTAGTGGCTCTAATTGAAGTAAAAAATGCAATAAAAACCTATTCTACTGGAGATAGTTCTTTTAATGCTCTAAATGATGTTTCTCTTTCAATTGAAGATGGTGAGTTTGTTGCCATTATGGGGACATCAGGCTCTGGTAAATCTACATTTATGAATATGCTGGGCTGTCTTGATAAACCGACGTCCGGAAGTTATTACCTTGACGGAATTGATGTTATGAGTTTGAACGCGGATAAACTTTCAGAGATACGAAACCTTAAGCTGGGGTTCGTTTTTCAAGGGTTTAATCTTATTTCGCGTACATCCGCATTGGAAAATGTTGAGTTGCCAATGATTTACAAGGGAATTCCGCCAGAGGAACGAAAAAAACGAGCAGAGCATGCGCTTAAAATAGTTGGACTTGAAAAGCGCGAGCATCATCTGCCGAATCAAATGTCTGGTGGGCAGCAGCAAAGGGTTGCAATAGCGCGCGCAATTGTTAATGACGCTCCGATAATTCTTGCTGATGAGCCGACTGGAAACCTTGATACAAAAACGAGTTACGAGGTTATGGACTTCTTTGTAAAATTGAATGAAGTTCATAAAAAAACTATAGTTTTAGTTACTCACGAGCCTGATATTGCAGATTATTGCAAGCGTGTTGTTCGATTTAAAGATGGAAACATTGTGTCAGATGAGGTCAATGCAAAAGTATGATAGATTTGGGTTCAACATTCAAAATGGCTCTCGTTTCGCTTAGAGTTAATAAAATGCGCTCTATGCTTACCAGTTTGGGTATAATTATTGGTGTAAGTGCGGTTATCATAATGCTTGCGGTCGGTTCTGGTGCAAGTAAAAAAATTGCTGATGATATGGCGTCTATGGGAAGTAATCAACTTATGGTTACGTCTTCGTCATCTACTTCTGGTGGTGTGCGAATGGGGTCGGGAACAAAACCAACTCTTACTCTTAAGGATTCGTATGCGATAGAAACTAGTTGTAATGCGGTTTTGCGAGTTGCGCCTTATATGAGCGAAGCAAAACAAATAACATACGGCAATCAAAATTGGTCCACTGCGGTTGGTGGCACAGGTCCAGCGTACCTTAAAATAGCAAACTGGGAACTTGAGTCTGGGCGTAATATTATTCCAGAAGATATTAAGAACGTTACCAAAGTTGCGTTGATTGGAAATACTGTTGCAATAAATCTTTTTGGTGATGTTGACCCTATTGACAAAACTATTAGGATAGGAAATGTGCCGTTTAAAATTGTAGGGCTTTTAAAAGCTAAAGGCGAAAACGGTATGGGAATGGATCAGGATGATATTATTCTTATTCCAATTACAACTGCACAGAAAAAAGTCTTTGGAACTGATTTTCCTGGTATGGTTAAGCGTATTAATGTTCAGGCAAGAAACTCGGACAGTCTTGAGCTAGCAGAAGAACAGATTATAGAGCTTTTGCGTTATAGACATCATATTGGAAAAAATCAGGAAGATGATTTTACGGTGCGTAACCTTACCCAGATGATGGAATCAGCAAAAGAAGCAACAAAAACGATGGGGCTTTTACTTGGGGCGATTGCGTCCGTATCATTGTTGGTTGGCGGTATCGGAATTATGAATATTATGCTGGTTTCTGTTACAGAAAGAACAAAAGAAATTGGTATTAGAATGGCGATTGGGGCTAAAGCTAGTGATATTCGGGTACAGTTCTTGATAGAATCTTTGCTTTTGTCTATCGCTGGGGGGATTATAGGTGTTGTAGTTGGCGTCGGTGGTGCTTATGGAATAAAACTTTTTTCTGAAATGACGATAGCAATTTCCTCTTTCTCAATATTTTTGTCAATGGGCTTTTCTTGTTTAATAGGTGTTGTATTTGGCTATTATCCAGCGTATAAAGCCTCTTTATTAAATCCGATTGACGCATTACGTTATGAATAGTATATTTGTACTATAATACCGAAAAAGGAGTTTAAATGGCATTTGAGTTTGAGCGATTGGCAATAAATGAGGTAATTCTTGTAAAGCCTCGTGTTTTTGGAGATGAACGTGGATTTTTTATGGAGACTTATAAAAAATCAGAGTTTGTGGCTAATGGAATAAATGTAGATTTTTGTCAGGATAATCATTCAAAATCTTCTCGTGGCGTACTTCGTGGTTTGCATTATCAGGCTGCTCCAAAAGCGCAGGCAAAACTTGTCCGTTGTGGGCGTGGTGAAATTTTTGATGTGGCTGTTGATTTGAGAAAAAATTCAAAAACGTTTGGGAAATGGGTTGGGGCGCGCCTGAGCGAAGAAAATAAACACATGCTCTTTATTCCTGCAGGATTTGCCCATGGCTTTGTCGTTTTGTCAGAGGAAGCGGAATTGATTTATAAGGCTGGGGCAGAATATTCACCAGCTCATGACCGTGGAGTGAGGTGGAATGATGCGGATATTGCTATAAATTGGCAGATTGACTTTGAGCCAGTTTTAAGCGAAAAAGATAAAAATCAACCTTGTTTATGTGATATAAATTTGGAGGAGATTTAATGAATATACTTGTAACTGGTGGTGCAGGATTTATTGGAAATTGTTTTGTTCGCTATATGCTTAAAAAGCATCCTGAATATAAAATAATTAACCTTGATTGTCTTACTTATGCTGGGAATATTGCCAATTTGGATGGTGTGAAGGACAATTCGAATTATTCGTTTGTTAAGGGTAATATTTGCGATAAAAAGCTTGTTTTTGACCTGTGTTCGCAAGTTGATGCGGTAGTTAATTTTGCGGCAGAAAGTCACGTGGACCGCTCAATTACAGGTCCTGAGATTTTTGTTGAAACTAATGTTAAAGGCACACTAAATCTATTGCAAGCAGCCAAAGAACACAAAATACAAAGATTTTTGCAAGTTTCAACTGATGAAGTTTATGGAACACTAGGCAAAACGGGATATTTTACCGAAAAAACTCCTCTTGCCCCAAATTCGCCGTATTCGGCTTCGAAAGCTGGTGCAGATATGTTGGTGCGGGCGTATTTTGAGACATATAAATTACCTGTTTTAAATACGCGTTGTTCAAATAATTACGGACCGTATCAATATCCAGAAAAGCTTATCCCGTTTTTTATTTCACGGCTTTTAAATGGGCAGAAGGTGCCGGTTTATGGCGATGGATTAAATGTTCGTGATTGGCTCTATGTTTATGACCATTGCGCGGCAATAGATGTTGTTCTACATAAAGGAAATGAAGGTGAGGTCTATAATATTGGTGGGCATAATGAGAAAACTAATCTAGAAATAACAAAAATTATTTTGAATGCAATGGGCAAAGATGAAAGTTCAATAGAGTATGTTCAAGACCGTTTGGGGCATGACCGTAGATACGCGATTGATAATACCAAAATTCAAACTGAACTTGGTTGGACGCCGTCATTGACTTTTGAAGAAGGTATCAAATTAACAATAAATTGGTATTTAAACAATCAAGACTGGATTAAAACAATAGAAGCTAAAAGGGAATTAGTATGATGAAAGTACTCGTTACAGGTGCAAATGGTATGTTTGGGCAGGATTTGTGCCCAATTTTAGAGGATGTTGGCTGTTTCGTTTACGAAACGGATGTAGATACATTGGATATTTTAGATGAAGATAAAGTTTCCGTTGCAATTGCAACAATAAAACCTGATGTAGTAATCCACGCAGCGGCATATACAAATGTTGATAAAGCAGAGGACGAGCAAGAAAAAGCCTTGACGATAAATGAGCAAGGTACGGCAAATGTCGCTAAGGCTTGTGCAAAAAACGATTGCCTTATGGTTTATATTTCGACGGATTATGTTTTTGACGGAATAAAAACAACACCCTATCAACCTTTAGATGAAGCTAATCCAATTAACCAGTATGGGTTTTCCAAGCTTAAAGGCGAGGAGGCTGTAAAAAAATACTGTAAAAAGTATTATATTGTGCGTACAAGTTGGCTTTATGGACATCATGGGAAAAATTTTGTCGAAACAATGCTTTCAATGGCAGAAAAGCCAGAAATAAAAGTTGTGGATGACCAAATTGGTTGCCCAACCTGGACAGTTGAGCTTGCAAATGGTATTTTGAAACTTATCGGAACGCAGAAACAATATGGCGTTTACCATATTTGCGGCAGTGGTACAACTTCGTGGTATGGCTTTGCAAAGGAAATCTTTGAACAATCTGGTTTGAATGTTAATCTAAAACCATGTGCAACTCAAGAATTTCCGCGTCCAGCAAGGCGTCCAGCATATAGTGTTATGTCAAATGAAAAAATTTGTCGCGATTGGAAATTGGCGTTAAAAGATTATTTGGCATTAAGATGTGATTAAATTATATAAAGGAGAAAAAATGAAAGGCATAATACTAGCAGGTGGCGCAGGGACACGGCTTTATCCCTCGACAATGGTTGTTTCAAAACAACTTTTGCCTATTTTTGATAAACCCATGATTTATCACCCGGTTTCTGTTCTTATGCTTGCTGGCATTCGTGAAATTCTGATTATTTCTACTCCTCAAGATTTGCCAAATTTTGAAAAATTGCTTGGCGATGGTTCTCAATTTGGATTAAAGTTTAGTTATAAAGAACAACCAAAACCAGATGGGCTGGCGCAAGCATTTATTCTGGCAGAAGATTTTATTGGAACTGATTCAGTAGCAATGGTTTTGGGTGATAATATTTTTTATGGTCGCGGTTTTTCTGATATGCTTGCAGAAGTGGTTAAAGATGTTTCGAAAAATGGCGGTGCGACTGTGTTTGGTTATCATGTTAAGGACCCAGAACGGTTTGGCGTTGTTGATTTTGATGAAAATGGCAAAGTGTATTCCATAGAAGAAAAACCTCAAAAACCGAAGTCAAATTACGCCGTTACTGGCTTGTATTTTTATGATAATAATGTTGTTAAATACGCAAAACAGCTTAAGCCGTCTGCTCGTGGTGAGTTAGAAATTACCGATTTAAATAATATTTATCTTAAGTCGGATAACCTCAGAGTGCAACTTTTGGGGCGTGGCTTTGCGTGGCTTGATACTGGTACGCATCATTCTTTGCTACAGGCTTCCCAGTATGTGCAAACGATTGAAGAAAATCAAGGTATAAAGATTGCTTGCCTGGAAGAAATTGCTTATCGTTTAGGCTTTTTAGATGCTGTTGTAATAAAAGAACGAGCTAAAAAGTATGCTAATAGCGAGTATTTCCAGTACATTATGGACATACTTAATTAAATGCTAAACGCTTGCTTGTGTTTATGTTAAAATAAATTTGAGCAGTTGATGAGGAAGTTTTAATGAAGTTAAAAGATACACAGGCACAAAATGCGTTTAGATATTCTTGGTTGACAGCAAGAATTTATAAGTATATAAAGCCTTTTCTTGGACGCGCAATACTTAGTGTTTTAGTTGCAATACCGGTTGGAATGCTTGATGGTGTCGTTGCTTTAGCGTTGAGACCGTATATTGATAATGTAGTTAACAAAAACCCGCTTGTAATCCATGGGTGGACATGTCCTTTTGATTTAGCTGCATTTATTCCTTTCGGAATTGTGCTTTTTGCTGGTGTGCAAGGGATTTTGAAATATATTAATGCTTATTTAACTGCTTGGGTAAGTCAAAAAATTACTATGGCGGTGAAAAAAGATTTGTTTGCAAAACTTGTAAGTATGGATACACGTTTCTTTAGTGACAATTCATCAGGAATTATGCTTTCGAGATTTGTTAGTGACCCTGATTCGGCGTCAAAGGGTATAGTTGAAAAACTCAAAGACCTTTTTACAAATGGATTTGGTGCATTGGCGCTAGTTTGTGTAATGTTATATAGTTCGTGGAGACTTGCTATTGTCGGGGTTGTCGTTTTGTTTGTTGCGATTATGCCTGTTATTTTGATTAGGAAAAAAATAAAAAGCGTTTCAAATAAAAGCATGGTTGTTGGCGGAAATCTTACTACAAACTTTAACGAAACATATCACGGTAATAGGGTAATGACATCGTATGGACTGCAAGAACGTCAAAAAGCTATTTTTGATGCAAGGCTTCAAGATTCGTTTAATTTGACAATGTCGTTAACTAAACGAGTCGGTTGGCTTTCACCGGTGATGTACCTGATTGCGTCTTGTGGAATTGCCTTTGTTCTGTGGTATGGCACAAGTCTTATTCTTCGCGGGTCAATGACAATGGGTGCACTTACTTCGTTTGTGACATCTTTGCTCTTGCTTTACAAACCTATAAAGAGTTTCGGCAACACTCTTACTGATTTACAGACTGTATTTGTTGCGATGGGACGTGTTTTTGAATTGTTTGACCTTGAGCCTGAAATTACAGAAGCTCCGGAGGCTGTAGACTTGGCAGAAGTAAAAGATGGCGTGCAATTTAAGGATGTTTGTTTTGAATACGTTGAAAACCAGCCAGTTTTAAAACATATTAATTTGAATGTTAAAAAAGGCGAAACTTTAGCGGTTGTAGGTAATTCCGGTGGTGGAAAAACTACGCTTGTTAATTTACTTCCTCGTTTTTACGATATAAACTCCGGTTCGCTCACAATTGATGGAATAGATGTTCGTAAAATTAAACTGGACTCTTTGCGTTCTCACATTGGGGTAGTTTTTCAAGACAATTTCCTTTTCTCGGGAACAATTCGTGAAAATATCCTACTTGGTAATAAAAATGCAACGGAAGAAGAAGTTAAACATGTTGTTGAACTTGCGCATCTTAGTGAATTTTTGAAAACTTTACCAGCGGGCTTGGATACTGAAATTGGGGAGCGTGGAACAAGTTTGTCCGGTGGGCAAAGGCAACGTATTGCGATTGCGCGGGCAATGATTAAAAATTCGCCTATAGTCATTCTTGATGAAGCGACTTCTGCGCTTGATAATCAATCCGAAGAAGTTGTGCAAAAAGCGCTCGATAACCTTATGCAAAATAAAACGGTTTTTGTTATTGCGCATAGGCTTTCAACGATTAAAAATGCGGACAGAATAGCAGTATTAAATGATGGTGAACTTGTAGAACTTGGCACCCATAATGAGTTGATGAGTATTAGTGATGGTCAATATAAACATCTTTACGAAATGCAGTTCCGCGCACAGGATGTAATTGAGGCATAATTATGACAGAAAAAAAATCACTCGCACAGTTTGTTAGTGAAAGACGTGAGAGTATAGGTCTTTCGCAAACCGGACTTTCTAAGAAGTGTAATATTGCTATTAAAATGATAGAAGATATCGAATGTGGAAATGAGCTTTTTCTTGCAACTTCAATACGGCAAAAACTTGCTAAGGGATTGAAAGTTGAACCAGCGGAGATAAAAAAATATGAAAAAACTGTTGATGTTTCATTAATTTCTGATGCTAAATATATTGAGAATTTAAAAATAAAAATCCTTGCAGGGGAAGGCGATGAGTGCGTTTGCCCTGTTTGTGGAGCAAAGTTGGATACAAGAATTGCTCAAATGTATGATTTAGAGGACAATTTGAAACTTCACCCCAAAGCTCATTGTACAAAATGCCCATTTCAAATCAGATAATTAATTTTTCATTAATTTTCTGCCAAAATTGTATAATTCGTTGTATAAAAGAGAAGTAACAAATTATGTAATTTTTATAAGGAGATTAAATTATGGCAATCAGACCACTTGCAGACAGATTGGTTATCAAAGTTATTGATGATACCGAACAAACTTCTGGCGGAATTTTTATTCCAGATTCAGCAAAAGAAAAACCTCAAAAAGGTGAAGTTATTGCTGTTGGACCGGGAAAAGCTCTCGAAGACGGCAAAAGAGAAGAAATGGAAGTTAAAGTCGGTGATATCGTTCTTTTTGCGAAATATGCAGGTACAGATGTTAAATTAAACGACGAAATGCTTAAAATTCTTTCTGTAAAAGATGTATTGGGCGTTTTGGAAAACTAATTATTTAAAGGAGATTATAAAATGGCTAAAAGAATTGTTTTTAACGAAGAAGCACGCAAAAGCCTTATGAAAGGTATAGATGCGGTTGCAGATGCAGTAAAAGTTACAATTGGTCCTAAAGGTCGTAACGTTATATTAGAAAAGAAATTTGGCGCACCTCAAATTGTTAACGATGGTGTTACGATTGCAAAAGAAATTGAACTCGAAAACGGTCTTGAAAATGCCGGTGCACAGTTGTTGAAAGAAGTTTCTTCAAAAACTAATGATGTTGCCGGTGATGGTACTACTACAGCTTCTGTTTTGGCTCAAGCATTGGTTCGTGAAGGTTTGAGAAACCTTACTGCCGGCGCTAACCCGATTGGTATCAAACGCGGTATGGACAAAGCCGTTGCCGTTGCCGTTGAAGAAATCAAAAAAATGGCAAAACCTGTTAACTCAAAAGAAGCTCTTGCTCAGGTTGCGGCTATTTCTGCAGGAAACGATAAACAAATTGGTGAATTGATTGCAGATGCAATGGACAAAGTCGGTCACGACGGAGTTATAACAGTTGAAGAATCAAAATCAACCGGCACAACTTTGAAGGTTGTTGAAGGTATGCAATTCGATAAAGGGTATATTTCACCTTATTTTGTTACAGATGCAGAAAGAATGGAAGCTGTTCTTGAAGACGCTTATGTTCTTTGTGTTAACAAGAAAATTAACCTTATTGCAGATTTGGTGCCAGTTTTGGAACAAGTAGCACGTGACGGACGTTCATTGTTGATTATTGCAGAAGATGTTGAAGGTGAAGCCCTTGCAACATTGGTTGTAAACACAATGAGAAAAGTTTTAAGGGCTGTTGCTGTTAAAGCTCCAGGATTTGGCGATAGAAGAAAAGCAATGCTTGAAGATATTGCTATTTTGACTGGCGGTCAAATGTTTACAGAAGAACTTGGTATCAAACTTGAAAATGTTACCGTTCAAATGATGGGTAAAGCAAAACGCGTTACTGTAACTAAAGAAGATACAACAATTGTTGTCGGTGACGAAAATAAAGCCGCAGTTGAAGAACGAGTTAAACTTATCAAAAAACAAATTGAAATGTCTGACTCTGAATATGACAAAGAAAAACTTCAAGAACGTCTTGCTAAACTTTCAGGCGGTGTTGCTGTTATCGAAGTTGGTGCCGCTTCTGAAGTTGAATTAAAAGAAAGAAAACTCAGAATTGAAGATGCTCTTAACGCAACAAGAGCTGCTAAAGAAGAAGGTATTGTTCCTGGCGGCGGAGTTGCATTGGTAAGAGTTCTTCAATCAATGGTTGAAAAACAAAAAACTTGTACAGAATGCAAAGACATGTCAGATGATGAAAGAATTGGTGTAAAAATCCTTATGGAAGCACTTCATATTCCACTTTATTTAATCGCTAATAACAGCGGTGTTAAAGGTGAAGTTGTTGTTGAAGAAGTTAAAAAACTTCAAGGCGCAATGGGTTATGATGCAATGCATGACAAATACGTTGATATGCTTGCAGCAGGAATTGTTGACCCGGCAAAAGTTACACGTTCAGCACTTGAAAACGCTGTGTCTGTAGCTTCAATGCTATTGACAACAGAAGCTGCGGTTGTTGATATTCCTGAACCAAAATCAGCTCCAGCAATGCCTGATATGGGTGCAATGGGTGGTATGGGTGGCATGATGTAAGCTCGTTTCCCAGAATAAAGATTAAAAGTCCGGTAATTCGTATGAGTTGCCGGACTTTTTGTTTTAACTGCAACTATTTAAACTTATGTTGTTTTGCTAATGATTATTTTCGTTTATTTTCTTGTAAATTGTGTTTTTATTTACATCAAAAAGTGAAGATAAAATTATCGAGATATCTTTTGCCGAAAACCCTTTGTCTGTAAGTATTTTTATTCTTTCATCAAATTCAGTTTTATCTTGAGTTGAGGTTTCTTTTTTGTATAACAAAACGGCTATTTCACCTTTAGGCGGATGTGCTGAATAGTAATCGGTAATTTCAGAGATTGAACCGTATTTTATTTCTTCGTAAACCTTTGTTAGTTCACGACCAACGGTTATTTTTACATCATTTCCAAGAATTTTTTTTATGTTTTCAAGGGTTTTTAATAATCTATTTGGCGATTCATAAAAAATTACGTCAGTTGTGCTGTATTTTTGTAAAAACTTTTCTTGTTCATTTAGATTGCGAGGTATAAAACCAGTAAAAGTATATTCTTCTGATGTTTTTGGCGCGGCAGAAAGTAAAGTAGATACTGCGCATGCACCACTAATGGGCACAATTTTTATGCCGATTTTAAATAATTCATTAACAAGAATTCGCCCAGGGTCTGATATACATGGCGTTCCGGCATCAGAAATGAGGGCGATGTTCATATCGCTTTTTAGGTCGTTAACTATGCGCTCAAGTTGTTCTTTTTCATTAAATTTATGATAGGTGATAAGCTTTGCTTTTATGCCGAAATGAGCCATTAGTTTGGCGCTTACGCGAGTGTCTTCGCATAGAATATAGTCTACAGCGCTTAAAGTTTTTATTGCACGGCTTGTTATATCTTCAAGGTTGCCAATAGGGGTTGCAACTGTGTATAAAACGCCTGCCATTATGTGAAACTGAGCCTCTTTGCTGCCAAAATAGGGTTTGTAGTAAAGCCGTTTAAAGTTTTGTATATGCCAGTTTCAAAAAGTACCTTGTCTACGCTTGGTGTTGTGTTTTTAAGGTGTAGTTTTATATTGTTGAAAAGTGCTAATTTTTGGACATCTAAAAGCGTGTAAAGGTTGTTTAAGCTAAAATCATGAACACGCGAAAAGTCGAGAGTGAGATTGTTTTCACCGTCAAAATGCAATGTATTGAGAATGCTTTTATCTTGGAATAATTCTTCTGCGTAAATGGTGTTCATTATTAGTGTCTCTGCCCTTTCCATTCGTACTATACATTATGCTGAGTTAATAGTTAATCATCTTCGTGGATGATATTCCTATTAATCAAGGAGGATATTTTTTTCATACTCAGACAAAAAGTGTACTATATTTGATTTAGAGTAGTTGACAAGCCTAAAACGCTCTGGTTATAAGGATTTGAGTAGAATAATAAACCTAAAGGTTTAGACCATTAAATAAACCCGTTTAGAGTGTAATTTAAATCTTATTATTGATGAGTTACTCCTACAAACGGATGTAATATACATAGTGTGAAAACACGATTTAAGTTTCAAAGTAGTTAATAAATTTAGGGGGAGTAAATGAGAAGACTCGGAGAATTTAAAAAGAAAGCTAGAATTATCCTTATTGATGACAATTTTGACCATTTGTCAGGAGTAAAGGAACTCATTAACATGGAGAGCAATTTTGATGTTATTGCTACCGCAACTAACGCCAATGTTGGTATTTCATTGATTAAAAAGTATCATCCAGATGTTGTTTTGATGGACATTAATATGCCAGAAAAAGACGGACTTTCTGCTATTCAAGAAATTGAAAAACTCGAACTTGATGTTAAGGTTATTGCACTTACTGGTTATGATGATTCTGATTTAATTTTCCGCGCAATGAAAATTGGGGCAAAAGGTTATATTTTGAAAACGATGGCATCTGCGCAGTTGATTTATGCAATAGAAGAAGTTGTAAATGGTAAAATTTATTTACCGTCTGCATTATCTTCAAGATTTTTCGATTATTTCCAAAAATCTTTCAAAGAAGAAATAAACGAAATTTCAGACGAAGAAAATCTTCTTACATACCTTACCGCAAGAGAAGAAGAAGTTCTTGAATTGCTTACACAAGGTATAACTTACAAAGGGGTTGCAACAAAATTATTTATTTCTGAAACAACTGTTAAAACTCACGTAAACAACATTTTCCAAAAGTTACAGGTTAATGATAGAACACAAGCTGTTCTTTATGCATTAAACAACGGTTTTGGCAACAGAAGAAGAATGAAAGTTGCGATTTAATTAGGGATTCAGCATAGCTGAAAGATTAGGGATATGAGAAAGTTCAAGCCAAGGAAAAATCTTCTTAGGGAATTTATAGTTAACAACGAAATGAAACAAGCGAGTGAGCAAACTGTAAAAAGTTTGCTCCGCTCGATAGTTGAGCCAGTTATAGAGAACAATTCGGATGGAGTTGTTCTTGTTCGGTTGTTTGATACAAGAGGGCTTGATGGATTACTAAAAAGATTGGATTATTCAAAAGCTGGCGTGTATTTTTATTCTGACATGGGGGATGAAGTTGTAAATGTTGCTCAGGAGGATATTTGGGATACAACTGAGTTTGCGGTTGTTCTCGCTCCTCGTTATTGCGCAGCTTTAGTTTGGGATTATAGTATTTCGGAAGTTAAAGGTTATTCAAATATTAACTTCTATCTTAATTCCCGACGAATTCAAGATATTTTAAAATTGGTTATAGATAATTCTCGAATTGATTTTATGCCGGATGTTGAACCGTATTCGTTGGAAAGACGTGAAAACGAACTTATGTGTAACGCTTTGCATAAGGTTGTAGACTGTCTTAACGATGCGGTTATGGAAAATCATATAAATACACAATCTAATTCTATAACAGTAGAAAAGCCAGTTCTTGGTACTGAAGTTAGAAAAACTATTCATGAGATAAGAAATAATCTTTCGGTTATTGATTTACATTCAAAAATAATAGCCAAAAGAGCCGAAAAATTAGATACAAAAGATGTGGAGTCTATACGAAAAATTTTAAGTACAACAAGTATTATCGAAAAATCGACAAAAGCTATTAATATTTTGCTAGACGACTTAAAAGGTAATACGGAAGTGTGCTTGGAAACATTAAGTGTTAAAGCTTTGGTAGAAATGGCTATTGAACTATCGGCCCCAAAATTGGCAGAAAAAAATATAAATATAGAAACCAATTTGAAAGATTTAATGGTTTTAGCCGATGAAGCTAAAGTTATTGGTGTGTTATTAAATATAATAAATAATGCATTATACGCCCTTAATAAAAATGGTAAGTTAAAGATAAGTACAGAAAAAAATACTGATGAAACAGTAAGCATTTTGATTGAAAACAATGGAGTAAAAATTCCAACAGAAATTCAGAAGAAAATATTTGAAGAAAAATTTACAACGAAACAAAATGCTGGCGGAATGGGTTTGGGGCTGCATATTTCAAAATCGGCTATGCAGTTGATGTCTGGGAATTTAAGTCTTGTAAAATCTGATGAAAATTCAACTGTTTTTGAGGTATTGCTAAAACAAGTTTCTAATGGAGGAGCAAATTAAATGGATTTGACGACAAGAGCAATGGATGTAACAAAGCTTGCGCTTGATGGGTTAATACAACGACAACAGGCAATTGCGTCAAATACGGCTAATGTTATGACGCCGGATTATCAACGTAAAGATGTTGTTTTTGAAGATCAACTGCAGGAAATGATTAAAAAAGATAATGTAAAACGTGAGGTAAAAGCGATTAATAGTGCATATTACGCGCATAATAGTCTTGATACTGTTATGCCTAAAGAATTAAGATTGCTTTCTCAAAATAGCTTTGATGGTTATAAACCAGAGATTATTAGAGATTACTCGGCGTCAAACCCCGAAACAGGTAATAATGTAAATATTGAAGCAGAAATGATGGATATGGCAAAGGTTGGAATTCAATATAATACACTTTCAACACTCGAAGGCAAAATGTTTGAAAATCTTACCAATGTTATAAAAAATGGAGGGCAATAGTAGATGAGTTTTAATGTTTTTGATGTGTCGTCGTCCGGCATGTATGCACAGCGGCTTAAAATGGATACAATTTCCAGTAATGTGGCAAATATTAACACTACTCGCAATCCAGATGGCTCACCTGGTGTGTATGTTAAAAAAGATGTAACGTTTAAGGCGATTTATAATGACAAATTGTCCTCGTCACCAGCTTTCCCAAATGGACAGCATGAGGCAAAATTTAGCCAAAATCAAGGTCAAATGGTTTTGAGTGGAGGAATTTCTTTTGACGAAAAAAATCTTTCGCAAGGTGTTGGGGTCGCAGAAATTTCTGAATCCAAGGACCCATTTAAAGTTGTGTATGACCCATCTCATCCAGATGCTGATGTAGATGGATATGTTACTTTGCCCAATATCAATGTTGTAGAAGAAATGGTCGGCATGATTTCGGCATCGAGAGCATACGAGGCAAATGCTGCGGCTGCTGAAACTACAAAATCAATGTTGAATGCCGCATTAAGAATTTAAAGGGAGAAAATTAAATGGTTCAAGGTTTAGGCAATAATTTCATTGGACAAAATTCAATAACTAATTTTAATAAGGTTTTTGATCAACAGCTTCAAAATATTGACAAAAGTTTTGAGCAAACATCAATGCTTGATTTTGAGAATATTCTTAACCAGAAAAATCTAGAAACGCAGATGAGTATGAGTAATCCTTTACGCACTGGTATTGAGATTAATGCAGGGGCTGTAAATATTCCAAATTTAGATATGAGTTTGACGCAGGCGCCTGTTCAGCCAAAAAGTGAGGTCGCAAAAACTTTGAGTCATTTTGGTGAAAGTTTTTCTGATGGAATAAAAAGTATTAATAACAAACAGCTTGAGGCGGAACATGCTGTTGAAACGCTTGCTAGTGGCGGAGATATCAGTATCCACGAAGTAATGATTGCGGCAGAAAAAGCCAATTTGTCAATGCAAATGGGTTTGCAATTGCGTAATAAAATTATTACTGCCTATAATGAACTTTATAATGTCAAAATTTAAAAAACTGCTGTGTCAAGAGTTTAAGCAATCTTTACATAGTTGAATACATAAAAAAATGAGTTATATTATTAATAGAAAGATATAAGGGATATAGTCTTGGGAAACAATTACTTTAAAATGATATTAGAGGATTTGAAACGACTTTGGAGCGGACTAGATATCGGTCAAAAGTTCGGTATTACTGCGCTCGTGGCTATAACTCTTGTTGCTGTTACTTTTCTATTAATAAAATCTACTGAACCTAATTGGGCTGTTTTGTATTCTGATTTGAGTGAAGGCGATGCAGTATCGGTTTCGGAAAGTCTTAAAAAGAGCGGATATCCGGTTAAAGTTAGTAAAGATAGAAAAGCCGTTCTCGTTCCTTCCAATATGCAAGATGATTTGAGGCTATATGTAGCTGAAAATGACCTTATTCAGGATAGAGAGCATGGGTTTGAACTTCTTGATGATTTACAGCTCGGTTCAACCGATTTTAAAAATCAACTTACTAAACAAAGAATTTTTCAAGGTGAGTTGACTCGTTCGATTGAAAGAATAAATGGTATAGCAAAAGCTCGTGTTCAGATTGCAGAGCCTGAGCGCTCTGTCTTTTCAGATAAAGATGAAGCTCCTACAGCGTCTGTAATTCTTATCCTAGAGCCTGGATATAGAATAAAAACAGAACAAGTTAAGGCAATTAAAAATCTTGTAGCTTATGCGGTGCCGCGATTAACTCCAGAAAAAGTCTTTCTTACTGATCAAAATGGAAATAGCCTAACTGATGAAGTCGGTAGAAATTCAAACGATATCGAGTCTTATAAATCAAACGTAGAAAATCAAACAGCCAAAAAAGTTCAAACAGTTTTGGAAAAAATTGTTGGTAAAGGAAACGTGTCGGTGCAAGTTAGTGCTGATATTGATTTTAATACCGCTAAATCTACTATCGAAAGCTATATTCCAGTTGATGGAAAGACTGAGGGCGTTTTGACTTCGCAACAAAGCGAAAATGAGGTTTATGACAACCCTAATGCCGCTGCGACTGCCTCAACAGAAAACGCACAGAAAAAAAATCTTAATTACACAAAGCAAAAAAATCTGACAAATTATAGTGTATCAAAAGAAATTAAACAGGTCATCTATGCGCCAGGTTCGATTAAGCGTATGACTATAGCCGTGGCGGTTAATAAAATACTCACTACGCAAGAAAAACAAGAACTTAATGATTTGATAATTACAGCTAGTGGATTAGATTTAAATAGGGGCGATGCCGTAACTGTTTCAAGCTTACAGTTCTCGGGGCTTGCAGACGAAAGAGCGGAAAAAGAAGCATCTGCTAGAGAAGTAAAAATGGCTACCGCGTTGAAAATCTGGCTAAACGAAGTTGCGCCGTTGTTAGTAATTTTGGTTTTAGGTCTGGCGGCTATTCTTACATTCAAATCTTTGTTTAAGGGTGTTGTTTCTTCGGCTCCGGCTTATACTCCGCAGGAGGATGTGGTAGAGTACGAACATTATCCAAGTATTAAGGACGAACTTGCTGATTTGTCTGATATAGAACCATTGCCACAGCTAGAAGCAAAATTAGACCCTGAACTTGAACGCATGAAAAACGACTTGAATGAAACTATATTAAGTGATACCGCTGAAGCTACGAGATTATTAATTTCTTATATTAAGGACTAAAAATGGCACAACCACAAGCAGTTAATTTTGATTATATGACCCCGACGCAAAAAGTTGCCGCGTTGATGATTGCGTTAGGACCTAGCACGGCATCAGAAATTATGCGCAATATTACCGACGAGGACTTGTTGGAACAAATAACTTTGGATATTGCAAGTTTGAATAAAATTCCGACAGATATTTTGAATGGAATACTAGAAGAATTTCATACAATTTTTCTAGCAAGCGATTATTTGCAGGCGGGTGGTATGCGTTATGCACAGACCTTGTTGGAAAAGGCTTATGGACCAGATAGGGCGAGCAACATTTTGGATAGGCTTGTTACGCTGATGAATACTAATCCGTTTCAGTTCTTTAACGAAGCAGATCCATCACAGTTGGCAACATCGTTCCAAAATGAAAATCCGCAACTTATTGCATTGATTTTGGCGTATTTAAAGCCTGAGCATTCGGCAAAAGTTCTTAACTTTTTACCACCTCAGGTGCAATCCGCTGTAGCGGTTAAAATTGCTGATATGAATACAACTAACCCAGAAATTCTTGCAGAAGTTGAAAAAATTGTAGAAAGTAAGTTTTCCTCTTTGGTTGTGCAAGATTTCTCCAAAACAGGTGGAGTTTCAGCTCTTGCCAATATTCTTAACAGAGCGGATAGAGCCACTGAGCGTAACGTTATTGAGCTTTTGGAAGTGGAAAACCCAGAACTTGCAGAAGAAGTTCGAGAGTTGATGTTTGTATTTGAAGATATTATCAAAATTGAGGACCGTGATATTCAACGTGTTCTACGCGAAGTTGATACAAAAGACCTCGCAATGTCGCTTAAAGGTGTTAAGGATGATATTAAAAATAAAATCATGCGCAATATGTCAGAACGCGCTCAAGCAATGCTCCAAGAAGATATGGAATATATGGGACCTGTTCGTGCTAAGAGCGTTCAAGAAGTTCAGGCTAAAATTGTTGGTATAATTAGAGCCCTTGAATCAGCTGGTGAAATATTTATTGTCAGAGAATCTCAAGAGGATGAATTAATTGAGTAGGATTGACAGTGAAAAAGTTAATATGGGTTCGTCTTATGTGCTGGGAAATAGTGATGCTCAAATGTGTGCCCAGACTTTGATTAATGCAAAGACTCTTGCTAATGAAATTGTAGAAAAAGCGAAGCAAGAGGCGAAACAGCAGGCTAGCGCTATTATTGCTGAGGCTAACGAGAAAGCGCAAAAAAACACTGATGAAGCTGTTTCTCAAGCTAATTCAAAAGTCAATGAAATTACTGAAAATGCGCGTAAAGAAGGATATGAAAAGGGATACGAAGAAGGGCAACAAGCTATTCGGCAGGCGATGACTGATAAAATTGAAAATTTGGATAAGTTCGCTCAAGCTGAGTTTGAAATAAAGAAACGTATTATAAAATCAGCACATAATGATATTGTTAATCTAGTTATTGCGATTGCAGAAAAAGTTTGTAGAAAAAAACTTTCTGTTGACGATGAAATTTTGTATAACATTACAAAAGCCGCTATAAATGAGTTGAAAGAAAAGGAAGAAGTTAAGATTTTTGTTAATCCTAATATGGCGAAAAAAATTTATGAAATTTCTGATACGTTAAAAGATGATATTTTGTCTTTAAAAACTATTAAAATAGTTGAAGATGCAAGCGTTTCTGTAGATGGAACAATTGTAGAATCAATAAGTTCGAGAGTTGACAATCGAGTTTCATCTCAGATTGATGTAATTGCACAAAAACTTTTGGTAGAATTGCAAACTATGGATGAAAGTGAGCTTGTTGCGGAGTTAGAAAACGCTCAAAATGGTTAATCTCAGTCGATATCGCGAAATTATCAATAATACAGCTACTATGCGGAAATTGGGGAAAGTTATTCAAATTATCGGATTGATAATTGAAGCTGATGGTCCAGAGGGAAGTATTGGTGATTTATGCTATATTTCTTCTGGAAATTCAGAATTAAATATTTCAGCAGAAATTGTAGGATTTAAAGAAGATAGAATTTTGTTAATGCCGTTAGGTACAATGGATGGCTTGCGTCCGGGGGCGAGTGTTATTAATACTGGTTCTTCTATGAAAATACAAGTTGGACCTCAACTTTTGGGGCGTGTGTTGGATGGTTTGGGGCGTCCTATAGACAACTTGGGCGCTATTAATTCTCAATCACTTTATTCTACGCAAGCTGATGCTATAAATCCGTTAAAACGTTCATTGATACGAGAACCGTTGTCGTTAGGCATTCGTTCAGTCGATGGATTTAATACAATTGGGAAAGGGCAGCGTATTGGTATTTTTGCCGGTTCAGGGGTCGGAAAATCAACGACGCTTGCGATGATGGCAAAAAATACAAGTGCTGATTTAAACGTTATTGCCTTGATTGGGGAACGTGGTCGTGAGGTTAGGGAGTTTATAGAGTCGACGTTGGGTGCCGAAGGGATGAAACGTTCAATAGTAATCGCAGCAACCAGTGAGCAACCATCTTTGGTTAAGATTAAGGCGGCTTTTGTTGCTATGGCTATTGCTGAATATTTTCGTGATCAGGGTAAAGATGTTCTGTTTATGCTTGATAGTGTTACGCGTATTGCGATGGCGCAGCGAGAAGTTGGGCTTGCTGTTGGTGAACCGCCGGCTACACGTGGATACACGCCTTCTGTGTTTGCGTTGATGCCCAAATTGCTCGAACGTGCCGGAAGTAATGAAAAAGGAACTATTACAGGACTTTATACTGTTCTTGTTGAAGGGGATGACTTTAACGAGCCTATTTCTGATACTGCGCGGAGTATTCTTGATGGACACATAATGCTTTCAAGAGATTTGGCACACAAGAATCACTATCCAGCTGTTGATGTATTGCAGAGTGTCTCGCGGGTTATGAATGACGTTGTTTCAAAGGAGCATAAAACTGCTGCTGGGAAAATTCGCACATTGCTCGCTGCATATAGAAAGAATGAAGATTTAATTAATATTGGTGCCTATGTTAAAGGTTCTGATGTGGTAACAGATAGAGCGATTGCACTAATGGAAAGTATAAATTTCTTTTTGCGGCAAGCGGTTGATGAGCCGATGAAGTACGAAGATACTGTATCAGCTCTTTTGAAGCTTTCTGAACACGCTTAATACGGAATTGTGACGGTAAACTCTGTGCCTTTGCCGATTTCCGAGTCAAAAGTTATTGTGCCGTTATGTTTTTCTATGATTTTTTTTGTAATGGCAAGCCCAAGTCCTGTTCCGACTCCAACACCTTTTGAGGTAAATCCAGCTTGAAAAATTTTATCTTTGTTTTCGGGCTTAATTCCGCATCCGTTATCTTTTATTTTGATAAATAAGTTTTTGTGGTCGTCAATTGTTGAAATTGTTATTTGCCCTTGATTTTCAATGCTTTGGCAAGCGTTCATTAAAAGGTTCATAAATACTTGATTAAGCATGTTTGGATAACATTTTATTGGTCTGATTTCGCCATAATTTCTTGTTATTTCAATTTTGTTTTTAGTTTCATGCCTTATTAAATCAAGCGTAAGTTCAAGTTCTTTGTTGATATTTGCTTCTTGCAAGTCGGCTTCATCAAGTCTTACAAACTGTTTTAGCGAAACAACGATTTTACTTATTCGTTTAATAGCTTCTCTGTCTAAATTATTAAGTTCTTTAAATGTGTCAAGAAGTTCTTTTGCCGCGCCGGTAGAGTTTAATTTTTTTATAAGCCGCTCAAAAATTGAATTGTTTGAATTTATTGATGCAAGTGGTGTATTGATTTCGTGTGCTACTCCGGCAATTAATTGACCCAACGATGCCATTTTTTCTGAGTTAATAAGCTGTAATTGCGTCTCTTTTAATTCTGTTAAGGTTTTTTCCAGCTGAGCGTTTTGCGTGTTTATTTGCTCAAAAAGAGAGGCTTGTACAAGCGCGTTTGCAAGTTGGAGTGAAATCGCTTTTAAAACATCATCTTCGTGGGTTAAGCTTATATTTTGGTAAGAGAGAATTACAATAATTCCCAGTAGGTTAGACTGGTGAAATATAGGTATAATAATTCTGTCAGTATTGGTTTTGAAGCGCTCTGTACTTTCATTGTATTCTTTTAGACATTTGGATGTATGCGAGCTTTTGGCTGTAATTGCTCTGTTTACAGAGTCGTCAAAACTTATGATTTTGCCTGTTTCGGTTGCATATCTTGCGGGATATGCGAGTTTTATTTTGTAGCTCAGTTCGTTGTTTTCAGCAAAATAGGCTTTAAACCCGCCTGTAAGTGTGCATAATTCGCTTAGTGCGGAGTTAATAATTTTGTTGATATCTACCGATTCGCGAATTATATTTGCAAAGCGGTTTAAAAGTGCCATTTTTATTGCTTGAGATTGAGCCTTTTGTTGAATTTCTGAATATTTTTTATTTTCTTTTAAAATTTCTGCGTAGTCATTTCTTAATGACATAAAATCTTTTAAAAGAGTATCGTACTTGTTTTGTGCGGTTGTATCATTGAATGTTATTACAACAAGTTTTGCGGTTACATAAGAATGAATATCAAAGTTTAGATATTCATTTTTGTTGGTTTGGTACACTGTTTGGGCAAAAAACGATTCTTTTGAACCTAGGGCAAACATAATGGGGTTGTGGTTTTCTATATTTTCAGAGTTTAAAAGACATATATCAAAGAAAAAACGTCGGGCAAACCTTGAAAGATTTTTGATGTTGCCAAAAACTTTATTAAATGAGTTATTTGTGTAGACAATTTCCTTGTTGTAATCAAGGACAAGTACGGGTGTTGTTTGGTTGTCGAAGAACTTGATATTTTGCATATTTTTTACGGATTGATAATTAAATTATAACATTTGAAGGGCTAAATAAGCAAAAAGTAATGATTAATATATGCAATAACCGCTCCTAAAATTGCGCCAACAAAAACTTCAAATGGGGTGTGCCCCAAAAGCTCTTTGAGTTTATCCCCGATGAGTTCTGGTTTGTGCGCATAAATGTCTTCTTTAATACGGTTTAAAACAGCTGCAATTTTGCCTGCTGAGCGTCTTACGCCTGCGGCGTCGTACATTACAACAAGTGAATACCCCATTGCAATTGCAAAAGTTACAGACGTAAAGCCGTCTATTATTCCTGCTGTTGTTGCCATGCCAATTACGCCGGCAGAATGTGAACTTGGCATTCCTCCGGTGGTTGTTAATATTTTGAAATTAAATTTGCGGTATTTAATAAGATAACCGATTAATTTTAAAATTTGGGCAATAATTGCTGCTAAAATTCCATTAAATAAAACCTCAAGACCAGTATTGTAAATCATTCTATTTTATCCTTGTTTCAATTAATTTTGTAATATCAATTAACAAATTAGATTTGTAATTATTTTTTTCAATTATAGCACAGCTTTGCTCAATTAGCGAATGTAACGTTTTTTTAGCTTCATCAAACCCATAAATGCTTGTGTATGTAGCTTTTCCAGCAATTTTATCTTTGCCGGGAGTTTTGCCTAGCGTTTCAAGTGTTGAGGTTTCGTCCAGAATATCATCCGCAATTTGAAACGCAAGTCCTATTTTGTCTGCGTAAACGGTTAGTTCTTCAAGTTGTTCTGCGTTAGCACCGCCTAGAATTGCGCCAGCTCGGACTGGAAATTTAAACATATCTGCAGTTTTATGCTTGTGAATAAAGTTTAATGTAGCTTTGTCCACTTCTTTGCCTTCGGATTCAATGTCAACAACTTGACCAGCAATTATTCCATAGGCTCCGGCTGCTTGCATAAACTCATCAAGTATTTTAAGAATTTTTTCAGGAGAAACTGTTTTGGGTGTTTTTTGAATAATGACTTGTGGCGCAAAGCTCAAAAGAGCATCTCCTGCAAGAGTTGCAATTGCTTCACCAAAGACTTTGTGGTTTGTTGGTTTGCCGCGTCTGAAATCGTCATTATCCATGCAGGGCAAGTCATCGTGAATGAGGCTTTGCGCATGTAACATTTCAATTGCGCATGCCGTTGGTAAAATGTTTTCTACTTCATCTGAAAACATTTTAAAGACTTCGATTGCTAAAATGGGGCGAATCCTTTTTCCATCCGCGAGAACAGAATAGCGCATTGAGTCGAAAATGGATGGTGGATAACCTTTAGGCAGATATTCATCAAGTTTTTTGGTAATCAAAGTTTTGTATTCTTGCAATTTTTTATTCATTTGTTTCTTCTTTCGTTTTTATTCCCTGTTTTTCTACGTTGCGACCTCTTTCGCGGTGTTTAGTGTTGATTTTAGCGACTTTTTTATCGTTTAAAATTTTAAAGCTGTCCTCTTGTTTATGACCTTGTTGTGAAATTTTTTCTTTATATTCTTTGGCTTCTTCAACAAAGGTCAAATAGCTTTCGTAACGTGATTTTGCAATGTTTTCTAGGTTGTTTAATACGTCGCAGCCGACTTCTTGGATGTGCAGGCAGTCATTAAATTTGCAGTTATTTTTGAATTGAGCTATTTCGGGAAAAAGTTGAGCGACATTTTGCGGTAAAATAAAGTCAAATCTTAAATAGCTAAAACCCGGAGTATCAATTATACTGGCATTTTTTCCATTTGAGAGTTTTAGTGGAATGATTTCGCAATGTCTTGTTGTGTGCGTACCCCTGTTAGTTTTTTCGCTAATTTTTTTTGTTTTTAAGTGCAGGTTTGGGTTTATTGCATTTATCAATGTAGATTTGCCGACTCCAGACATGCCGCAAAGTGCAGAAATTTTACCTTCTAATATTTCTTCGAAATCGTCAATGCCAATTTTGTCTTTTGCAGAAGTAAAAATTATTTCGTAACCAAGTTTTTCATAAATATCAAAAACTTTATCTATTATGTGCTCGTCTTCAGAAAGGTCGTTTTTGTTGAAACAAAGCACTGGTTTTAGGTTATGGTATTCGCACAAGCACAAGTATCTATCAAGTTGGTTTAAGTCTAGTTCTGGTTCTTTTATGGCACTTACTATAATCATTTGCTCGATATTTGCAACTTTAGGGCGCGGCATAAAACTTTTTCGGTCTTTTACCTGTGAAATAAAGGCTTGTTTGGATTTAAAATTAATTTCTTCCAGCTCAATAATATCTCCTACGACAACTTCTCTTTTTTGTTTTTTGAGTGTATCTTTGAGTTTACACTCAATTACATCATTTTCAAAGTTTACGTAATAAAAATCACTATGAATTTTAAAAACTTGAGCATTCTTTTTCATAGATTTATAATATCACGTGTTGTGATATTTCGCTAGTTTTAAAGCGTAACGTGCCCGCTATAGACTAAACTTGTCCAGTTTTCAAAGTAGCTTAATTGTGATGCAGAGCCGCAAGGGATGTAGATTTGCCCCATATTTTTTATTGGAATATCCAGAGCTGAGCATATTTCAGATTGAATTACGTCTCCGCTTGTTACAATAATTATTCTTTTTCCGCCATTTTCTGTTATTAATCTGGAAATTACTCGTCTGACTCTGTTTTGGAGTTGAATGTTTATTTCTCCAGTTTCTCCCCAGTAATTATCGCGATTTTCGTGGTATTGCTTAAGTTCTTCGGGGTATAACTTTTCAATTTGCTCAAAGGTTAATCCGCTCCACTTACCGTTTTTACGTGGATAAAGTTCGTTAATGATTTCAAAATCTTTTTTGTATTCTTGCGCTACAAGCTTGCAGGTTTGAATTGACTGTAAATCTGGGCTTGTGTAAATTTTGTCGACTTTTGGTGAGCGTTTTTCCACCCATTGAGCTATTTTTGCGGCTTCAATTTTTCCGAGTTCGTTTAATGGTGGATAATTCAGATTATCACTTAGCCTATTTTCATCTGAATATATTGTAGAGCCGTGCCTTATAAAGGTTATTTTACATTTTCTTCTGAACATATTTTCAGTATACCACTATTTAAATAATTTTATGTAATCTATTTCTATGATTTTGATATAATAAATTTATGCAGAATGCCATACAGTTATTAGAATTTGATAAAGTATTAGATTTTCTTTCGGAATTTGCGTTCAGTGTTTCCGGAAAAGAACGCTGTAGAAATGCTGCGCCTTTTGATACTATAGAAAAAATCCTGAAAGAACTAAATTATACAACCGAAGCTAGGTATCTTTTAAATCAATTTGTTGAGCCGCCTTTGGAGGCGTTTTTAGCTGTAAAACTGTCTGTTAATGAAACAAAAAGGGGACTTACGATTAGTGCGCAGGAACTAGTTAATATTGCGCAGGTCTTGAGAATTTCACGTCTTATGAAATCTTATTTTGAACGAAACGCGGCGGTTTCGCCGAATTTGTCAGAATTTAAGGAAATTCTTGTTCCTCAAAAGGAGCTAGAAGAACGCATTTTTGATACTTTTGATGCAGAATTAAATGTAAAAGATAGCGCCTCTACTGTTTTAAGGGCATTGAGAACTTCGCTTAGAGATTCTGAGCAAAACCTAAAAGTAGAAGTATCAAGGCTTTTGGGAAGTACTACTTTTGTGAATAATTTGCAAGATACAGTTTGGACAACTCGTGACGAGCGGGTTGTTTTTCAAGTAAAAGCGGAGTGCAAAAATAAAGTTTCTGGAATTGTGCATGACACGTCAGCCTCAGGACAGACCTTTTTTATTGAGCCAAAACAGCTTGTGCCATTTAACAACAAAATTCGAGAGGTCAAGGTTTCTATTCTTGCAGAAATTGAGCGTATTCTTTCAGAACTTTCACTGCTGGTTTCGATGTCGGCGCAGCAGATTTTGGATAATTTTGATAATCTTGTTGAATTGGATTTTATCTTTGCGCGGGCGCGTTATTCGCTAAAAAATGATTTTGCTTGTCCAAACATTGCAACTGAACGTATTATCAACCTAAAAGGGCTTAAAAATCCTGTGTTGATGAGTGTTACGGATAATGTTGTAGAAAATGATTTCTATTTGAATTCAGAAAAAAATTGTCTTATTATTACTGGTTCAAACACTGGCGGAAAAACCGTTCTGCTAAAAACAGTCGGGCTAGTAGTTTTAATGGCTCGTTCGGGAATGCACGTGCCGTGTTTTGAGGCGGAAGTATATGCGTTTAATAAGGTTTTTGCGGATATTGGTGATGAACAAAGTATTATACAGAGTCTTTCGACTTTTTCCTCTCACATGAAAAATATAATTAATATTGTTAATTCTGCGGATGAGAGAAGTCTTGTATTGCTTGATGAGGTTGCCGCAGGAACTGACCCGCAGGAGGGGGCATCGATTGCTCAGGCGGTGCTTGAATATTTGCGGGCAAAAGGCGCGTTTGTACTTTGCACTACACATTATGGAGAGTTAAAGTCGCTCGCATTTACAAAAGAAGGGTTTAAAAATGCTTCGGTTGAGTTTAACACTGATACGCTTTCGCCAACTTATAAGCTTTTAATGGATATTCCGGGCGCAAGTAATGCGATTAATATCTCTCAAAATCTTGGTTTGCCGTTGTCTATTGTGGAAAAAGCTCGCCAAATTCATTATACGCAGAAAGACCGCACGGCAGAAGTGTTGCAAGAATTACAGCAAACCCAACAGACATTGTCACAATCTGCGCAGGAAGCCAAAAGACTGGAAAAGTGCGCTGGAGACCTAAAACAAGAGTATAAAGAAAAAGTTGACGAAATAAAAAAACAAAAAAAGAAAAATATTGATACATACAAGAAAAAATATGAGGCACGAATTCATCAGGCACGAAAAGAAATTAAGGAAATTTTAGATGCGTTGAGGAAAGAGACATCTGAAAAGGTCGCAAGACGCGCGTATGCACGTCTTGCCGAGCTGGAACATAGAGCACATCAGGAATTTGCCGAGGATATGAATGAAATTTCGCAGAAATATCAGCGTCTTGACCCTGAAAAGTTGAAAATAGGCGCCAGTGTTATTGTTAAAGGCTTTGACCAAAAGGCGGAAATCCTTTCGTTGCCGGATAAAAATGGTAATGTACAAATTCAGATGGGATTGATTAAAACCAAAGTTAAGCTTGCAAAGCTAGCATTATATGATTCCAATATTGTGAAAAAGCCGGTTAAATCTGTTTCTTACACTTCACCGTCGAAAAAATTTGTATTTGACCGGCATGAAATGTCGCAAACGTTGGATTTGCGCGGATATCGTGTGGAAGAAGCCCTTGATGAGCTGGAGGCGTACCTTGATAAAGCAAGTCTTGCAAATCTTACGCCAGTTTATATTATACATGGGCACGGAACCGGGGCATTAAAGTCAGTTTTGCGTGAGTATATTTCATCCTCGCCCTATGTTTGCAAATTTAGAGTAGGGGAGCAAGCTGAAGGCGGTGACGGCGTTACGGTTGTGGATATAAATTGCTACTAATCGGTATGATATTAGAGTTATTGTGGTGGCAAAATAAAGTTGAGGCGTTTTATTCCTTCATTGCGTCCGCAATTTTAGTTTTATAAAACTCTGTTATTTCAACCATTGCATGTAGGGTTAGAGCTAGCACATCAACTTCGTCTTGCCATTTTTTATATCCACAATTTTTAGGAAAAATTACTAACGGATTATTGGGGAAATCTCTACATATTTCCGGTCTGTTTTCATAATCCGTGCAAAGGTTATCGTTTCCGAGTTTTGGACAATGGTAAAAATAAATTTTTTCATCATTTTGATACTTTTTTTCAAGTAAATCAAAAAATTCTGGATAAAACGGTCTGGCTTCTTCTTTGTTTTCATACGGAATAAATATAGAAGTAAACTGTTTTGCGAATATATCGCCATTTTGTGCTTTTTGTTGCAACTCATAATAAGAAAATTCGCTAGATGCAAGTCGACAGCAAGCCGCGCATTTATTGCAGTGATATTTGTCTTTTAGCGCATTAACTTCGCAAATTTTTTCGTATATACTTTTGGAGATTTCCTTTTCTAGTTTGTCAAGGCAACGTTCTTGCCAAAAACGAAATATACAGTCTTGGGGTAGTTTTTCTGCAGGGTTTTGGGGTATTTTACAGTTTTTTCGCGTACAGTTATTACAAGATAATTTTATTTTTTCTTTGTTAAAAAGTGATATAAAGGCTTCGTTTATATTTAAAAATATATTACGGTATATACTCCTTTTCTTTTGTTCGTTTTGAATTAAATTCACTGATTATGCCTATTTTAACCTATTTTGCTTGTAAAATGTAAACTTTTGTAAAAATTTTAGTATATATTTATTAAATAAGGCAATATATACTCGTGTTTTTTTTTCATGTATATAGAGATAATTTAAGGATAGCACAAACAATGGGCGGAATTAAAGAACAACTTATCGCAAAAATTCAACAGTTGAAAAATACAAAATCAACTGAAAATACTTCAAGTAGTTCTTCAGCTTCAAAAATGTCCGGAAGTATTTTTAATAACGCTTTTTCTACAAACAGTGTTTCTTCTTACAAAAATACTTCTGGCAGTATTTGGGATAGAAGTCCGTTGGAACTTGAAAAAGCCCAAAAAATGAGCCTTAACGCTCGTGAAATGTACCAATCTGATATCAAGAATGGTTACAACCGTCTTAATATGAATAATAGCATTTTCGGAAAACTTTCTGTAAATAACAATAAAGATGTTCTTGAAAATGTAAATAATGCATCTGAATATGGTACGCAAGCTTTTGCGGCTACAAACATTAGTGCAAGTCTTAGCCAAAAAATCGCAAATGGCGCAGAAGGGGCAAAACAAGTTAGAGAAGGTATTTCTGATGAAGATTTTGAAACTTATGCGAAAAACCATACATCAATGTCAATTCAAGCTGGTTCTATAAAGAAAAGCAACGCCGGTGCTGCTGTAAGTAATTCTAAAAAAGTGACAAGAGCTGCTGAAATGGAAGAATTTTCAGCTGGTAACACAACTAAAGTAGCTAAAAAACAAAAAGCTGAGTCTGAAGATAATGCGCAAGATGTAAAAAAAGATGAAGCTGCAACATCAAAAAATGTGAACAAGTCTCAAAGAGAGGGTGATGCAGCAAAAACAGATGCGGATAAATCAAATCAAGATCCAGAAAAAGACCTTAAATCAACTGATGATACAATGAGTTCAGCTGACAATATTTTTGCTCAAGCTCAAAATGCAAATGTAGGTGAAGCAATGTCCGGTGGGGTATCTAATAATGAACAAGAAAGCGCGCCGGCGCAAAGTCAACCAGCTTCACAATCAGAGGCTCCTGCAGCTGCTCCGGCTGTTCAAGCAGAAGATATAGCTGCAAAACAAACTGAAGCAATGGAAAAAGCTCAACAAGGTGAAAATGATAAACAAGCTAAAGAGCAAGGCGATAAAGAAAAAGAAGTTGATGAAGTAGCTTCCGCATTTGAATCAATAAATGCTGAAAAAAGCAGCGCGGAACAACAAGTGGCACAAAGTGACGCTCAAGCAGCGTCTCTTGCGGCACAAGCAGAAAGCGCAAATCAACAAATAGCAATGCTTGATGCAGAAGAAAGTGCTCTTGATTCAAATATTCAAAACGCGCAAGCTAAAGCAGATGAAGCGTCAGCAATGGCAGATGAAGCGGCAGCAGAACAAGCTGATTTGCAATCTTTGGCGGACGACTCAGAACAAGCAGCAGGTAAATATGACAAAGCTGCAGATAACGCTAAAACATCGTCTAAGCGAGCAAAAGGGCAAATTGCTATTGGTGGAACGACAATAGCAGCTGGTGTTGCGGCGGGAACATTCGGTGGAATTTCTTTAGGCAAGGGCATGGTAAACCAAGCTCAGGGCGTACAAGAACGAACTTCCGGTGAAGCAATGGTAAACACTGGTTATGGCACAGCAACTACTGGTCAAACCATTACGGTTACTGGTCAAACAGAGATTGCGTCCGCTCAACCGCTGAAAGCTTTTTTGCCGACTGCTCCTGAAGGACAAGCTTTAGAGTTGCAAGGTATTGCAACTACTGAATCTGGAAATATTACAACATCAGAAGGACAAGCGCAAGCAAAAGCTGGGATGGCTCAAATTAGTAAAGGTGATGCGCAAGTTATTGACGGTAATAATCAAGTTAGAGCTGGCAGCAGGCATATTACGTATGGACTTGGATTAACGGCTGCGGGTATTGTGGTAACATCTAAAGGGATGTCAAATAGAAAATCAGCGGAAAGCAAGTTTGATCGTTCTAACTCTAAAGCCGCAGAAGCAAGTGCCAACGCTCAAAATTATCAAGCGCAAGCAAATAATATGCAATCTCAAGTAGACGATTATAAAGCTCAAGCAGAAAGTTCGCGTTCAGAAGTATTATCATTACAGGCACGAAAATCAAGCATTAGTTCACAACGTGCATCTTTGTCTCAAGTAGCGCAAGACGCAACGCAAAAATCACAAACAGCTAATGCAAATTCTGCAGATGGACGTTCAAGATTAACCGCGGCATTAAATGCAGCAAGCCAACTTGCTCAAACTGGTGATGCGGCTTCTGTTAACATTCAGGAAAATGGAGTAAAAACAACAGAAGGTGTTTCTTCTGGAAATTCTTCAACTCCGATTACCGGCTCTGCGGCAGTTAGCGGTTTTGGTGGATTTGGCAGTTTTAGTGCGCTTCAAGCAGCTGCAAATAGCATAGGCGCGGCAAACGATAGCGCGGCTGCAGAAAATGCACAAAATGGTCAAAAGGCTCAAAATACACAAAAAAATAAAGATGCTCAAAAAGCTCAAGGCAAAGCTGATGAAAACAATAATGTTCAAGAGCAAAACAAAGAGCAAACCTCAGCAGAAACTCAAAACAATAACAATGCTCAAAATACAACCGAAACTCAAAACAACAAGCCGGTTAAAAAAAATCCTTTTCTATAATTTAAATTGAGCAAAAAGTTGGGTTTTATATATTAATCTTCTCTGCTGAAAACTAGGCTTAATTGGGGAACACCATCCGGTGTTTGTTTTGTGGTTTTGCCTTTAGAAAGATCTTTTGATAAATCTCTTTGCATTTTGTGCATAATTTTCTCAGCATTATCAACTACAGAATTCGGCAACCCTGCCATTTTAGCAACTTGAATTCCATAACTTTTTGAGGCTGAGCCTTCAACAACTTTTCGTAAAAATACTATTTCTCCATTGTTTTCGGAAATTGTTACGCGATAATTTTTAATTGCCGGAAAAGTTTTTGGCATAACGTTAAGTTCGTGATAGTGTGTCGCAAAAATTGTTCTGGCTTTAATTTTTTGGCTTATATATTCAGCAACACTCCAGGCAATAGCAACGCCATCGTAAGTACTTGTTCCTCGTCCAATTTCATCTAAAAGAATAAGGCTTTTTTCTGTAGCAGAATTGAGAATGTAGGCTGTTTCATTCATTTCAACCATAAATGTTGATTGTCCAAGTGAAAGGTCATCAACTGCTCCAACTCTGGTGAAAATTTTGTCAACAATACCAACTCGTGCACATTCCGCAGGTACAAAGCTTCCTACTTGTGCCAAAAGGACAATTAGTGCTTGTTGGCGCATGAAAGTTGACTTTCCTGCCATATTTGGACCAGTCAAAATCATAAACTCAGCGGTATTGTCAGTACTTTCACCACCAACAAGTTTTAAATCGTTGGGAACATATTCGCCGAGCGGAAGAATTTTTTCAACAACTGGATGGCGCCCATTTTTGATATAAAGCTCGTTTGTATCTGTAATTTCAGGCTTTATGTAGTTGCTTTCAATAGCATTTACTGCAAATGATAGCAAAACATCAATCTGTGCAATTCGCTGTGAAACTGCGCGAACCGGCTCGATAAATTCTTTAGAGTATTCTCTTAAATCGCAGAAAATTTTGTATTCTAAATCCGTAGATTTTGTTTGTGCCGAAAGTACGTCGTCTTCGTGTTTTTTAAGTTCTTCGGTAATAAAACGTTCTGCGCCGGTCAGTGTTTGTTTTCGGATATAATTTGCTGGAACTTGAGAAAGATTTGCATTTGTAACTTCTATAAAATAGCCAAAAACTCTGCTGTAACCAACTTTTAGGCTTTTTATGCCTGTTCTTTCTTTTTCTCGTTCTTCAAAGTCTGTAAGCCATTGTTTCCCATTTTTTAACAAATTTCTGAGGTAATCCAGCTCACTATTTACGCCAGATTTAATTAAATTTCCTTCTTTAATTGTAATTGGCGCTTCATCAATAAGAGTTTTGTCGATAATATTGGCAAAATCAACTATTTTTTGAATGTCTTCGTAAATTTGAAAATAGTCGGATTTTACGTGGTTTAGAGTTTCTTCAAAATCAGGTAACAACAAAAGGGTGTTTTTTAGCGAAACAAAATCTCTTGGCATTATTGTATTGTTGCTGGCGCGAGTTGAAAGACGTTGTATGTCAGTAACTTTTTCTAAAAGTCCTGAGAGAGCGAGCCTTGTTTGAGGTTCTAGAATAAGAGTTTCAACTGCGTCTTGACGTTTTTTTATGTCGTCAACATTTTTTAGAGGCTGAGCAATCCATTTTTTGAGAAGACGAGAGCCCATATTTGTTTTGGTTTTATCAATCGCCCAAAGCAAAGAGCCAAATTTCTTTTTCTCTCTAACAGTTTCCAAAATTTCAAGATTTCTTCTTGTGCCGGCGTCCATAAGTACGTATTCCGACAAGTCATACGCGTCAATATTTGAAATCTTTGGCATGTTTTCTTTTTGCGTGTTTAGCAAATATTGTAAGATTGCGCCAACCGCAAAAAATCCGGCTTTATAATGTTCAAAAGGCAATGCGTCAGTACTTTGAATTTGCAAAATGTCGGTAATATTGATTTTCGCTCTGTGTTCATCAAAAAAGTTTGCAGCAACACAAGAACAGTTATAATTTTTAATAATTTCATCTGGTAGGTCAGCTTTTTGTTCTCGTACAATTTGAAAAGGCAAAAGAGCTTGTGCAACCGCTGGGGCAATGATTTCCGACGGCTTGATTCTTGCAAGTTCTGACATGATTTGTGAATAAACCGTCTGTGTTACTTTAAATTCGCCAGTAGAAATATCTACATAGGCAAGTCCCCATTTGTCAGATTTTTTATCTTCATAAACAGCCGCGAGATAGTTATTAGCATTGGATTTAAGTAGATTGTCTTCTGTAAGCGTACCTGCGGTAATAACTCTTACAACATCCCGTTTTACCAGCCCTTTAGCCGTAGCGGGGTCTTCTAATTGTTCGCAAACGGCGATTTTATAACCAGCTTCAAGCAAACGTGGAAGGTAATTTTCTATAGCTTTTACTGGAATTCCAGCCATTGGAACTTTGCCCAATGCTCCGCCATCGCGAGCAGTTAGCGTAAGTTCTAATTCGCGAGAAATTATAACCGCGTCCTCCATAAAGCATTCATAAAAGTCGCCCAATCTGTACAAAAGAAGCGCTTCTTGATGTTTCAGTTTTACTGAAAGATATTGCTTCATCATCGGTGGGGCTTTTTCCAAATCTACTTCATAACTATTCATAAAATTTACTTCCATTTAAAAATTTGCTACTAATAATAATTTAGGATAAAATTATAATATAATCAAATTTTTACTGAGGATTTTAAATATGGGCTGTCTGAAAAATATTATTAAAATTATAATCATTGCTTTAGCAATCATTGGATTCAGGGCAATTGGCGGTATGGAGCTTTTTCAGGGAAAATTTAGCTTTAACTTTTTCGAAAAACCATCGCAAGAAACGCTGAAAGAAAAAGTTTCTAAAATTGCGGATTTGTCAAAAATTAATGATGAATTTCAAATAGAAAAATCGGTAAGTCTGTTGGGTTACAAAACTGTAATGGCGGAGCATTCCGGCACCGGACAAAAAATGATTATAGTCGATTCTGGCAAAAAATCGCCTCTTAAGAAAGAAGATTTTCAAACTGGAGAAATTGATACAAAACTTAAAGATTTAACTTCTAAAATTCAATATCAATTTGTTCGAGTCGAGGACCTTGAAATTACGCAAAGAGGTAGTCTAAACACGCTTGGCACGCAGGTTCCGTATGTGAAATTTAAAGCACAAACGGTAAATCTTCCATTTGCTGAAATTCAAGGGATTATAGGCGCAACAACAGATGCCAACGGTCAAAACAAAATGATTATGGCGGTAAATGATAGCAAAAAATATTCACAAATAATTACACAGCAATTCTTTAAAGATGTCAGATAAAACTTTTAAAATTTATGAACGATATATGAAAAGATGTCTTTTGCTTGCGCAAAAAGCTGCGGGCAGAACGTCTCCTAACCCAATGGTTGGTGCTGTTATCCTGGATAAAGATTTAAATTTTGTTAGTGAGGGGTATCATAAAAAATGTGGCGAAAGCCATGCCGAAGTAAATGCAATTAACGCCGCAAAAGCAATAAATGCGGACATAACAGGCGGTACAATTATTGTTAATCTTGAACCGTGTTCTCATTTCGGGAAAACTCCACCTTGTGCAGATTTAATAATAAAAAGTGGGTTAAAAACTGTAGTAGTCGGTTGTTTAGACCCCAATCCTAAAGTATCTGGAAATGGAATAAAAAAGTGTAGAGACGCTGGGCTTGATACTTTTGTTGGCGTGTTGGAATGTGAGTGTAAAAAATTAAACGAAATATTTTTTAAAAATCAAACGTCTAAAATGCCTTTTGTCGCAATAAAATCGGCGATAACTTTAGATGGAAAAATTGCGACAAAGACAGGTTCATCAAAATGGATTACTGGTGAAAAATCTCGCAAATACGTGCAAAAATTGCGAAACAAATATGACGCAATTTTGACTTCATCAGCAACTGTAATTGCCGACAATCCGTCATTAACTTGTCGTATGAAAAATGGGCGCAATCCTGTTCGTATAGTTATTGACAGTAGGCTCAACACAAGCCCTAAAAGCAAAATTTATAACAATGATGGTACAAAGATAATTTTGGCTACAACTATTGAGATTAACAAAAAATATCCTGAGCATGTGGAGATTATAAAAATAAAAGAGAAAAATGGGCATGTTGATTTGAAAGAACTAGTGAAAAATCTCTATTGCAGAGGAATTTATTCAATTTTGGTTGAAGCTGGTGGAATACTCAATGGCGCATTTTTTAAAGAAAATCTTGTAAATAAGCTGATTCTTTTTTCTGCATCTAAGATTACTGGAGATAATTGTGCAAAATCTTTTGTTGAGGGGTTTGACCTTGAGGACATAAATAATGCCAAAAAACTAAAAATGGTTTCTTTAAAATTAATGGACGACGACGTCATGTCTGAGTATTATGTCGATAATAAAGAAGAATAGTCAGAAATTAGCTTAGGATTTTAAGGGAGCTTTAAAATGCGACAAAATGTTAAAATACTTTTTATTCTTTTTATGCCGGTTTTTGTAATTATTGGCGCGCATATTTTGGTTAATTATCATCCTGGGTTAAGCCGATTATGTTACAAACTAAAGTAATCAATTGAGTAAGTATCAGGAAATAATTAAGAAATTCAAAGAGGCAATATTACATTGCCTCTTTGAATTATATTATTGGATATTTAATTATGAAAACAGTCCTTTTTTCTTTATTTGTCCATTTTGTGCTGTTTGAGTTTCGGTTGTAGCTTGTTGGTTTTGGTCTTGTACGTTGTTGCCTTGTTGTTGTTCATTTTTACCTTGCGCTTTTTGACCATTTTGAGCGGCGGCTTTGTCTTTTGCTTCACCTCTGCTGTTTGCGAAGGATTGGAGTGCGCTAAAGCTACCAAAACCACCGAAACCGCTTATTGCGCTGGAGCCTGTTGTTGGAGTTGATGAAGAATTGTCAGAAACTCCGCCAGCTGTTTTTACACCGTTTGATTGAATGTTTACAGCTGATGCGTCACCTGTTTGAGCAAGTTGACTTGCGGCATTTGTTGTGTTTGATAATCTGGATTGACCGTCAGCGGCATTGGCTTTAGCTGTTTGCGCTTTTTGAGCTGCATTCTGTGCAATTTGTGATTGTGCTGTTTTTTGTGACGTTATGCCGGATTTTTGCGATTGCAAGGAAGAAACTTCGGATTCTGCGGAAGCGGCTTGTTGTTTATAGTTTGTTGCGCTTGTTGCCATATTAGATGCCATTGTTTTCATCGCGCTTGATTTTGCGGTTGCCGATGCGGCATTACTTTTTGCCGTTGACATTTTTTGTTTTGCTGTTGTTTGATGTTCTTGTCCATTTGTAGCCATTGTGGAGCCTGTTAGTGATGTTGCCATACCAGCTGCGGCTGTCGCTACCCCAGCATTTGTTATGCCTGTGCCAAGAAATTCAGTGTTCCATCCAATTCCTTCTAGTTGCGCGCCTGCTGCGGCAGTATATGGATTTGATTGCATAGCTTTACCAGTTGCAACTTCTCCTTTACCAGTTGTTGTTGTCGCAACCCCTGTTGCTTTTGTTGACATACCAGCTGTTGTTATTGCGCTGCCAGTAAGTTGCATTCCTTGACCGGTAATTGTTTGGGCTTTTGCATTATTGTATGATGTTTTTGCATCTTTTTCAGTTGCTTTGTATTTTGATGCGGCTTTTGACGCCGAGCTTGACAGGTTAAGGAAAGTTGTTTGTTTGGTGTTTGCTTCATCGGCTAAATTTGCAGCGCTTTGGGCTTTTGCTTGAGCAAGAGTTATATTAGAATCAACCGCGTTTTCTTGTTCGCCTAATACAGAAACTGCTTGATTTGCGCTTTCTGCTTGAGCTGAAAGCGATGCTGCTTCTGCATTGCTTTGTGCTACTTGTTGTTGTGCGTTGTTGGCTTCTAGATTTATTGATTCAAACGCTTGTGCAACTTCTTCAACTTCTTTGTCTTTATCTTCTTGTTCTTGGGCTTGTTTGTCGGTTTCGCCTTTTTGAACTTTTTCCATTGCGTCATTTTGTTGCGTTGCTATATTTTCGGTTTGAGTTTCTGGTTGAGATTCAGTTTGCGCAGCTTGAGGAGCAGCTTGATTTTGTGTTGGAAGTTCTTCTTTTTCATCGTTTTCAACTTCACCAGAAAGCTGTTCAGTTTCTTCTGACTCTTTTGCCGGGGCAAAAATATTGTTTGCAGCATTCATGCTTTTATCAGTCTTTTTGAGGTTGCCTTTGACTTTAGTGTTAGTATTATCGGCTTTTGTAGCAGATGAATCTTCTGTTCTTTCTGATTTCCTTTGTTCTTTTTCAGATGAAGACGCATCACTTTTTGCTTCTTTAAGCGAAGCTTTTGCTTTAGTTCTGCTTTTGCCGACTTGTGCAGCTTGAGCGGTTTGTGTGCCAGTAAATTGTTTGAGTTCTTCGTCAGAAACACCTTCTTTGACTTGTTTTGCGCCTTCTGCACCGTTAGCAATTTGTGATTTTAGGCTGTTGCTAACGTTTCCAGCTATTAATGATTTTGTATTAGAATCTGAGGTCGTTCTTTGAAAACCGTCTTGATTATTGTTGATTGCTGAGTTGTTTCCCCAAATGCTGTTTGAATTGGATGTAGCTTTGTTGTTATTTGCTAATGATGGATTTGTCCAAATACTTCCAGCTGTTTTTGTACTAGAAGCGTTGTTTGTTGAAATGTTATTCCAGTTATTTGTATTGGTATTGTTGCCAAAAGCACCTGTTGATGAAAGTTTATTAGTAGATGAGGAAGCATCGAGCCAAAGGCTGCCTGATGTAGTTGAAGCATTTGAAACATTGGTTGAAGCTGTGTCAGTTAATTTTGGTTTTGACAATTGTTGTAATCTTAATGCAATTTGCTCTTTAATTCCGCCCATTGTTTTAGTTGTCCTTTAAAAATTCATCTCTATATATACATGAAAAAAAAAAGACAGTATATATTGCCTTATTTACGCAATATATACAAAATGTTTTACAAAACTTTACAAACAATTGAGTCTTAATGCGAAAAAGCCTGTAATTACAGGCTTTTTTAAAATAACCAAATAAAATATAATATATAATCTAAATGCTTTTTAATAAATTATTTGGTTTCGACTGGAGAATATACAATAACTCTGTTCCTACCGCGTTCTTTAGCTTCATATAGTGCGGAGTCTGCCATTTTGTAAAGTTCTTTGGGGTCTTTTATTGTATCAACATATTCACTGACGCCAAAAGATGCGGTAACTTTTATTTTTTTAATATCGGGAAGTTTGGCTTCTGAGATGTCCATGTCTGTTTCTTCAATGGTTTTTCTAAGTCGTTGTGCAACCGCAAAAGCCTCTTGTATGCTTGTGTAAGGTAAAAGGATTGAAAATTCTTCACCTCCGTATCTTGCGGCAATATCGTATTCGCGAAGTTCTTGTGGAATAATTTGTCCAACTCGCTTAAGCACGCAGTCGCCGGCAATATGCCCATACGTGTCGTTTACTTTTTTAAAGTAGTCGACGTCAATCATAATACAGCACAATTGTTTTTTCTTTCGTTTTGCGGTTGATACTTCTTGTCCGAGCCGAACGTCAAATTGTCTGCGGTTGTTTAAACCCGTAAGCGCGTCAAGGGTAGCGTGTTTGAGCGTTTCTCCATAGATGTTTGCTCGCTGAATAGTGATTGATGATTGGTTGGAAAGTTGCTGCAGATACTGAACATCATTGTTTGAAAGCACATCAATATTGCTATATGCAACTATTGCGCCGAGAAGATTTTTTTCTTGTATTAATGGGAAAATGCCTGTTTTTTTGTCGTCAGTGACAATATATTCGCTGTTTTTGTTGATGTTTTTTAAAAGTTCCGGTATATGTTTTTCGTGGCAAGCATTTGGCCAAAGTAGAGAAAATCCTGTTTTTTCGTTGTATAAAAATATGTAAATCAAGTGGCTAGAAACAAAACGGTCAATCATTTCTCCTATAAGCGGGATGATGTAGCTTAATTCATATTGGCTTTCTATAATTTTTGCAATGTTTTTCATTGCGTCGTGAAAATTAACGTTGACTTGCATTTGGTTGTTTAAAATATTGTTTAAAATGCTAGACGAAAGTTGATACAATAGAATTCCGAAGGTTTTTAGGAGTTCAGGCGAAATTTTTTCTTTTTCTTGGGTGACGTCAAGTTCAACAAATCCAAAAACTTCTTCTTTTCTGATAAGTGGAAGAAAAATTTTTATTGATGTGTTATTTTTAAGTTTTTTTATAGAAAGGCTAGTTTTTTCACCGGTTAAAAGACTGTAAACGGTGTTGTCGTAAATTATTGCGTTTTTGAGAATTTCAAAAGTGTTAAGAATTTGTTGAACGTAATAGTCTTGTTTTTCTGTGTCAATTGTAATCCAGTTTTTTGAAAAATTTTTAACAGTTCCTGTATTTTTGTCCCAGATTAATACTTCTGCTTTTTCGCAGTTTATATGTTTTTTTAAGCTGGATTGAATTGCCGAAACAATTTTTTCTGAATCATAGCTATCTGAGAGAGATTTTGATATATCCCATAAAAAATCAAGTTGGTTATTCTTCATCAATTTCATAATCCTTAAATAGTTTTTTTGTAGGGCAGTCTTTCATATAATGATGTAATTTTTGGCTGTCGTGATTGGCAATTGTAACTTTTCCGTGGTGTAAGGTTACTTCTTCTTTCTTTTTATGTTCGTAGCCATCTGCTCTGTTTTTTAGGAATTCATATTCTCCTGAATATACGAGTTTTTGGTTTACTTCGTTTAGTACATCATAAACATGCCGTGTTTTAGTGACGTCACCCTTTGCATCTAATAGCATACCCGCTTTTTCGAATTCAATCAAGGACTCTTTGTAATGACCAAGGCTACGCAATAGAATTGCGAGGTTGTAATGCGCTTCGTAATTCATAGGTTCGATGTTTATAGCTTTACAGTATTCAAGTCCGGCTTCGCGGTAATCGCCAATAAGTTGGTTGGTTAGTGCAAGGTTGTAGTGTGTGTCGTAGCTTTTTTTGAGAGTTTTTAAGGCAAATTTATAAGCGGCTTCGGCTTTTTCAAGATATTGTTTTGATACGTATGATTTTTCGCCAATATAAATTGATTTTCCCCTATAGGCGAGTCCTTTATTGTAGCTTGCTATTGCGCGGTTTTGTTTTGTGCTTTTCCAATTGCTGTAAATAAATGGTATTTGTATTATTTTGGGTTTTGATTTTATAATTGTGTCGTATTCTTGTATTGCGGTGTCAAAATTGGCAAGCTTTTCGGCTTCAACAATGCCACGATTCATTCTACAGACAATAAAGTTGGGTTTGTGTTTTAATGCTTCTGCGTATGTATCGGTTGCGGAATAATAATCTTCAAACATAACGTAAATGTTTCCCAGATTACAACGGGCTTTGGCGTGTTCTGGATAGAGTTTTAGTCCTTGATTATAGTTGTTGATAGCTTTTTGAAGTTTATGTTCTTTGTAGGCTTTGTCGCCTTGGTAAACAAAATACATTCCGCGAACTTTGTTTATTTGTTTTTCATACCAACCCCAGAAAACAAAAACGCTAAGTATTAACAGCACTAAAATCCCTAATGCTATTATTTTTGCGGCTGTTTTTTTAAATAAATTTTTTATAAAATTCATTTTGCTTTCTATTTTGGTTTGTATTATTTTTTGTTTTCTGATGGCGTATCAGTGTTTTTGGGTTGTTGAATTAATTTTACGACATTTATTCTTTGTGATTCGTTTGTATAGATTTCTTTTAAAATTAATACATTTTTTGCTGCTTCTTCGTCATCTCCGGTGAGTTGCAAAGCTGCGTCAGAAATGCCTTTGACCTGGTTAATTGCGCGAATGTGCTCATTTCTGTAAGCTTCTTGTTCTTTTGGAGTCATTTTTACTATTGTGTTTTGCGCGCTTTCATTCTTTTTAAATTTGTTTCTTAATACTATTATTTCAACTCGCCTGTTTTGTGCTCTACCTTTTGGCGTTTTGTTGTCTGCAATTGGTCTTGTTGAGCTATAGCCAACTGGGGTGAATAAATCTGGATGAAATTTAAAACGTTCAATTAAGTATCTTACAATTGAGCAGGAGCGCGCACTCGAAAGTTCCCAGTTTGATGGATAAATATTGTTGGAAAAAGGTAAGTTATCAGTGTTGCCCTCAACTCGAATTGAGTGCATAAGAAATTTTTGAGCAATCAGTAGCCCTATTTTATCAAGTTTTTCTTTTGCTTGTGGCTCAAGTTTTGCAGAAGCAGACTTAAAAAGGATGTTAGAGTCGTCAAGTCTTATAACAAGTCCTCTTTCGTCAATTGTGGCGCTTACTCCTTCAAGTTCCTTGGTTTTTGACAGTTCTTCAAGTTCTTTTTTTATGGAGTCGTATGCTTCTTCTTCGTATTTTGGACTTAAGTATTCCATCATAAGTGATGATATTACCGAATCGGCACTAGTTTTATCAAGCAAGTTGTCTCCAGATTCAGTCATAAGTCCTTGGCTTCCTTGCATAATGCTAGGCGCCTCAAAGGCGTGTTTCAGTGCTTCTTCGAGTTTACTGAACTCGCTGATATCTACCTGAGAAAGTGCATACAAAACAACGAATGTTGCAAAAAGCAGAGTAATAAAGTCGGCGTATGACACCAACCAGCGTTCAAGGTTTTCGTGTTCTTCGTGTTTTGGTTTTCTTCCCATAAAATTAACCTGCTGTGTTAAGATGCTTGTCAAGTATGTATGCATTGAGTTTTCTTTCAATCAATGCCGGGCTTTCACCAGATTGTATTGAAAGAATTCCTTCAATAATTACTTCTTTTTTAGTAAAAACTTTTGCATATTTTGTTTTGATTTTGGTGCTAAATGGAATGAATACAAGGTTTGCGGCAAAAAGCCCGTAAATCGTTGCAACGAATGCAACGGCAATACCAGCCCCGAGTTTTGTTGGGTCAGAAAGGTTTTGCATAACTTGAATAAGCCCCATAACGGCACCAATAATACCGAAAGTTGGAGAGTAAGCGCCTGCTGATTCCCAAACTTTTGCGCCGCCTGTAACGCGAGCTTCGAACTGTCCAAATTGGGTTTCTAGCATTTCTTTTACCAGTGAGGGGTCAACACCGTCTGCAACCGCTTCAAGCCCGAGTTTTAATAATGAGTCAGAGGCTTCTTTTGCGTCTTTTTCAAGGGCAATAATGCCTTCTCGACGAGCTTTTGTTGCATATTTTATTATTTCAGCAATAATTTCATCAAAATCAACTTTTAATGTGCCGTAAACATCTTTTAGGTACATAAACGCGTCAGCGAGCTGGTTTGCTGGAAAACTTATTATAACTGCGCCGCAGGTTCCGCCCAATACAATCATTGCAGCGGTTATTTGTAGCAACTGTCCAATATTTCCACCTTCAAGCGCCTGCCCACCTAAAAGCATTGCGGCTCCAAATAAAAATCCTAATATTGATGTAAAATCCATTTTCGCTCCAGTATGTAGTTCTATACGTATAATATTAAATACCATTTACGCTATTATAAAATCGTTTAATTGGTTTATTTGCAGAGCTTTTTATATGTAATTTAAATTAAATTAGTTAATTATTGTTAACACCATGCAAGAAGTATATAGAAAACATATCATTATGTGTTATAATATTCTAGCTGACAAAAGTGGAGAAAAATAATGGCTCGTATTCTTATTTCAATGCCTGATGAATTTTTGAACAAAGTAGACTCTGTTGCTGATGGCGAACAACGTTCTAGAAGTGAACTTATCAGAGAGGCTTTGAGGTCTTATATTAGACGCTCAAGAATAACAAATGTAGAAAAAGCAAAATCGAATGCTAAAATTTTAGAGCAAATTTTGGATTAATTACACAAAATGGAAATTTTGGCAATTATACCGGCAAGAGGCGGCTCTAAAGGTATTCCGCGTAAGAATATTAGACTTCTGAACGGGGAACCTTTAATTTATTATACAATCAAAGCGGCGCTTGAGTCCAAGTACGTAAATCGTGTAGTTTTGTCAACTGAAGATGCTCAAATCGCGTCGGTTGCACAAGATTGTGGTGCTGAAATTATAAATCGCCCCTTGGAACTTGCGCAAGACGAGACAAAAACGGCTCCGGTTTTGATTGATGTTGTAGAACAGCTTGAAAAAACTGGTTATAAGCCAGATGCGGTAGTGCTTTTGCAGGCAACTTGTCCGCTAAGAGACGCAAAAAAACTTGATGATGCAATTGAAATTTTTATAAATAATCCTGATTGTGATTCGGTGTTTACGGCAAAAAAGGTAGGGCTTACTCATTCCTTGTGGCGTCAAAACCATGACGGAACGATTACTGGCTTATATGATTACCGTAATCGTCCGCGTAGACAGGATATGGACAAGCATTTTGACTTAATGCGAGAGACTGGTGAGACTTACATTGTAAAAACTAATGTTTTGATGAAGGTTAAAGATTTTATTGGTGAAAACCCGATTTTGCATGTGGTTGAAAACTCAATTGATATTGACACCCTTGAGGATTTTGAAAAAGCAGGAGAAATGTTATGAGAACAATAATGGGATTTAAAATTTATACAACAGAGCAGGTCGTTGACTTTTTGCAAGGCTGTTTGGTGAATTTGTTTGTTTTTTCAATATATGTTTTTGTAACTATTGGACTGATGAAATTGGTCAATTCTTTGGTAGACAAGATGTTTTTACAATTGTTGAATGTTCGCAGTGACCACGAGTATAAAAAACAAGTTGCAACTATAAAAAACCTTGTAAAATCGATTGCAAACGGGGTTGTGGTAGTTATTATAGTTTTAAACTTTTTGGCTCGTTATAATATAGATATTCGTCCGCTATTGACTGCAGCCGGAGTTGTTGGGGTGGCAGTTGGTTTTGCGTCGCGGAGATTTGTTGAAGATATTATTATGGGTATTTTTATACTGCTTGAAGGGCAGGTTCGTGTTGGTGATATTGTAACAATTGATAATTTTAATGGTACGGTTGAAAAAGTTACTCTAAAGATGGTTATTATCCGTAACATGAAAGGACATGTCCATTATATTCGTAACGGAATGATTAACGTAGTTACTAACAGAACAAGAGAATTTGCTTGTCCTCTTTTTGATATTGGGGTGGCTTACAATTCGGATGTGGATAATGTTATGGCGGTAATGAAGTCTGTTGCAGATGGTATGCGTAATGATGAGAAATACAAACATTTTATTCTTGCAGATATGGACATACTTGGTATTGATAAGTTTGAGGACAGTGCAATTATTATCCGTGCGACGATGAAAACAACACCGGTTCAACAATGGTTTATTGAGAGAGAATATAATAGACTTTTAAAAGCGGCATTTGACAGAGAAGGTATTGAAATTCCTTTCCCGCAAAGAGATGTGCACGTAATAAAAGGCGAATAAGAGCAAATGAGCGGACTAAAAATAGTTACGGTAGTAAACAATTTTGAGATTTTTGAACGTTGTATAAAAAACAATGAAAGTTTGCGAGATTTTGAAATTGTTGCCTTTGATAATACGGTTGAAAATATAGGTATCCCTCAGCGATATAACACTTTTATTAACAACTTAACGCCACAAGATGATTTTTGGGTGGTTTTTATACATCAGGATTTTATGTTTAATGAAAATCCGATAGAAAAACTCAAAAATCTAAATAGGGGGTGTGTTTATGGGGCGGTAGGAGTATCAAGACGCCTTTTTTACTTACAGTTTAAACCTCAATTTATTTTTAAAGTATATAGACGTGCTAGGTGCTTGCTGGGGCAAATTTTTCAAGGAGAAGAAGACTATTTAGTAGGAATGAAGGCGGCAGGAACTCCAAAAGTTAAAACGCTTGATTGTTGCTGTTGTATAGTACATTCTTCGTTAATTATGAATAAGAATTTAAGATTTGATGAAAATCTTAAATTTCATATGTATGTTGAGGATTTTTGTATTAACGCAAGTTTGCAAAAAATTGATACACGCATAGTTCAGTTTAACTGTCGGCATTTAAGCGGTGGTAATCCAAATCAAGAATTAATAGATAGTGCTGAATATTTAAAAGCGAAGTACAAAATTTCTTGTATTAATTCAACATGTTTTAAGTAGTTTTTGAATACTACGATAAGCTTTTTTCTTTATATAAATCAATATGTACATTGCTAATGAAAAAACAGAAGTTTTTGTGGTAATATATTTTGCATAAAGTTTTGGTTTTCGTTTTAATATTTTTGAAATTTGTCGGACAAATTGTGCTCGTTTAATGTGATGCGAGAATGTTTTTTGTGATTTGGAAAGATAGCTTGATGAGTGTATTCTCCAAAATGTTAGTTTTTTGTCTATAAAACAAAATTGGCTGTTTTCTGCGAGTTGCCACCAGAGCCAATAATCCAGCACCGGTTGAGCAGGCGGGTTGGTGTTACACTTTAAAAGTTCTGTTTTTTTACACATAACACAGGAAAATGTAGGTACTATATTTTTAACAACAAATTCGTCAAAAATATCTTTAATTTCACGATTTCCCCAAATTTTTAAGAGTTTTTTAAAATATGGTTCAAGCATTTTAACTTTTTTTTCATCTCCAAAGCACTCTACATTGTTGTAAATAAATGCGCATTCGGGATATTTTCCTATCATTTTAATTTTTTCTTCTAGGTAGTTTGGTGCCCAGTAATCGTCGCTTTCGAGGAATGCAAGCCACTCATTTTGAGCCGCATTAATGCCAAGCAAAAGCGAGACTTTCAGCCCTTTGTTTCTGTTATTGGGGTGAGTTAGAAGTTTTATTCGAGAGTCTTTTTGACAGTATTGCTTAATAATGTTTAAAGAATTATCTTTTGACCCGTCATCAACTATTATGAGTTCCCATTCTGACACTGTCTGATTTATTACGCTTTCAATCGCCTGCGGAATAAATTTTTCGTAGTTATAACTCGTCATAATGATTGATGTTTTCATATAAAAATTGTACTATAAAACTAAAAGAAGATTAAAAGGTTTTTAAATGGAAACAGAAAAACGAAGTTTTTTAGGAATTTTTTTTGAGTGCTGTAATGTGTATGGCAGAATTTATAAAAACAAAGAAGGTACTGCCTATGTGGGGCGCTGTCCTCGTTGTATGCGAAGTGTGAACGTGCGAGTCGGAGAGGGCGGAACAAATCAAAGGTTTTTTAAAGCAAGATAATTTTGAAAGGAAATATTATGGAAAGTTTAATTTGTTTATTTTGTATGTTGGCAAAGATACCATCGCCGTCTCTGCAAGAACAGGCGGTTGCGCAAAAGATAGTGCAAACATTCCAAGAATTAAATATTGAAACGCGTCAGGATAATTATGGAAATGTTTATGCAAGAATTCCGGCAACTGATTCATCGAAACAATCAATTCTGCTTTCAGCGCATATGGATGTTGTTGGAGACGCGAGTCCTGTAAATATTGTTTATTCTGCGGATAAACAGTTTATTGAAACAGACAAAACAAGAACTCTCGGAGCAGATGACAAAGCCGGTGTCTCGCAAGCAATATGGCTTGCAAAAGCAGTTAAAGAGGACTCTGAACTTAAGCATGGCGGACTTGAAATTGTATTCACAAAAGATGAAGAACAAGGTATGTCGGGGATTAATAACGTTGAGTTTGATAAATTAGACTCTCAGTACGTTTTGGTTTTGGATTCAGACAAACTCGGAAAATTTGAAGTTTCAGGTGCGGGTTATACCAAAATGCTTTTGTCAGTAAAAACCTTAAAGGGCGGACATTCTGGCATGGATATTCAAGACAAAGATAGAATTAATGCAGTTAATTTAATTTCTGAAATTATCGCAAAACTTCCTCACGGAGTTTATAAAAAAGATAAAACCGGCACGATAACATCTCTAAATGCAGGCGCAGTTGTTGCCGGCGGAGTAAAAAATATTTCATCAGAAAATTCTGGTGCAAAATATTCGCTTGAACTGGCAGAAAACGCTATGGACAACGTAATTAATACCGATGCGTTTGCGGTTTATTCAATTCGCAGTTCGGATGTAGCCGTTGAGCAAAAACTCCATCGCGAAATTGAAAAAATAGTTGAAAAATTCAACAAAAAATATAATGGACTTGCGGTGGTAAATGTTGAATTCAAAGAGCACTTAAAACCCTTTGAGCGAGTTGATGATAACACTATGATTGAGGTTGCTAAAATTGCGGCTGAAAAAGCAAATGTAAACCTTGAAGTTTCGTCTTTCCATGCTGGAGCGGAAACACATGTTTATGCACACAAGAAAAATGCTTCCGGAAACCCTTTTAAACCGTATCTTATAGGCGCAGCAGATGTTTACAACATGCATTCGGCAGATGAAAAACTTTATGTTCCTTCTATGGAAAAAGGTGCAGCGTTTTTGAAAAATATATTCTATGGTTTTAATGGGAAAAAATAATTGTATATTTTGGAACTTATTAACAAATTAAAGTCTAAAAATAAGGTTCAGGCTCAAGAATTTATTGAGCCTGAGTTTCTAGAAAGTGAGCTAGAGGACATTTCAACATGTAAGCATGTTTTTATGCCAATTGACAGCACAAAAACAGTGCTTGCGTGTTCAAAATGCGGTTATGTCATAAAAAATGACAAAATGAAATTTAATGAAACAGATAAAAATCCTTTTAAGGCATTTTAGTTTAGTTAGAGATTGTTGTTCTTAATTATAATTTTTACCGCATCAAATAGCGGATGGGTTTTAAAGTGTTTTTCCATGTAGTTTATTTTGGCTCTAAGATTATTGATTTGACCTAATTTTTCATAAGTTAGTGCAATGTTGTAATGCATATCAAAATTTTTTAGAGGTTGTAAAAATAAAGCTTTTTCGTAGTATTTTAGTGCCTCGCTGTAATTGTGGCTACAATACAAAACTAGCGCGGTGTTTTTGTTAATTTCATAAGATTTTGGGGTTAATTCTAATGCTTTTAGACTGTGCTTTAGTGCTAAATCCCAGTTCCCGATTTTGCCGTAGCACATTGAAATTTGAAGGTGCGCAACACTATTAGAATTATTAAGTTTTAAATAACTATTTAGTAATTTTATTACTTTACCTAAATTTTCAGCGTTTTTTTCTTCGCAACTTATTTCTTCTATGTATTTTTTAGAAACAGTGAGTGCGTAATCAAGATACGTCTTGTTTGATTTTACAACTTTTATTGTTGCCTCTAGGGCTTTGTCTATATTTCGGCATTCAATTAACGCCAAAATATAATTCATTTTGACCTCAACATTGTTGGGCGTTTTTTCCAGTACCATTTTGAGGTGTTTTTCAGCTTCTTCTCCTTTATTTTTGTTGAGATAACAAAGCCCAAGATTATAAGTTGTATCATAATCATCAGGATTTTGTTTTAAGGCGTCAGTGTAACAGCAAATTGCCGACTGGTAATCCTCCTCAGCCTGATAAGATAACCCAAGATTGTAAAGGCAGTTAAAGTCGTTATGCTTTTCATTGTTTGCTTTTTTAAAGTAGTAGATTGCTCGTTTGTATCGTTTTTTTGAAAAAGTTCGCATTCCTTCAGCAAAAAGATTTTCGTAACCGTTTACAAACATATTTTCATTTAAAATATCATATAAAGCACCTTTTTTTTGAATAAGATGTTCCTTAATCAAAATGAAGTTTTCTATTAATGTTAATATGTATTCTTTAAATATGTTTTCGCTCATAAAACTTTAAAAAAAATCACTTTTGTTCTACAATTATTATATTATGGAAATTACTAAAAATAAACTATTAGAATTGTATAATTCGGATTTAGAATTATTACTAAAAGAGGCAGCTAAATATACTACTAACAAGGTTGATTTTTGTTCTCTTATTAGCGCAAGAACTGGTAAATGTTCGCAGAATTGTAAATATTGTGCTCAGAGTTCGCATTATCGTACAGAGATTGAAACACACCCGCTTGTTTCTCTTGAAGAAGTTCGTGACGCGGCAATGCATGCAAAAGAAAACAAGGCAAGCCATTTTGCAATAGTTACTTCTGGTAAAACGCCAGATGAAAGCGATTTTGACACAATGCTTGATATGATTAAAGTTATTAATGATATTGGCGGGCTGAAAAGTTGTGCTAGCATTGGTATTTTGAACGAAGAACAGGCTAAACGCCTTAAAGAAGCCGGTCTTGCCCGTTTTCATCACAATATTAATACGTGCAAATCTTACCATGGCGAAATTTGTACAACCCATACTTATGAGGACAGAATTAATACAACAAAACTTGTTAAAAAATGCGGTATGGAGCTTTGTTGTGGTGTGATTATCGGCATGGGCGAAACCGCTGAACAACGCGTAGAAATGGCAATGGAGCTAGCTGAAATTGCGCCAGATAGCATCCCAGTAAACTTCCTTACGCCGATTGAGGGCACTCCGTTTGAAACTTATTGGAATAAAATTGACGAGGAAAATATTCTTCGTACACTCGCAATTTTTAAAATAGCTAATCCTAAGTCAGTGATTAGGTTTGCTGGTGGTCGTAAGGTTAGATTGAGTCCTGAAAATCGTGAATTGGCACTAAAATACTGTGTTGAAGGGATTTTGATTGGAAATTATCTTACTACGATTGGTATTGAACCGCAGGAAGATATTGAGTCAGTACATAAATTAGGAAAAACAATCGCTCATGTATGATTATATTAAAGGTATAATTGTTCAAAAGCAGCAAAATACGCCAAAAGGCAATTTTGTTACGCTTGAATGTAATAATATCGGCTATCTTATTGAAACAAACCTGCGAACAATTGGAATAATCGGAGATATTAATAAAGAGACCAAAATTTATGTTTCTTTGACGCATAGAGAGGATTTTATGGGTCTGTGCGGTTTCGCAAATAGAGAAGACCGCGATTTGTTTAACATTTTGCAAAGTGTTTCTGGGGTTGGCGTTAAGGTTGCACTGGTTTTGCTTGATGAGTTTTCTGGCTGTGAGCTTATTGCGGCGGTAATAAAAGAGGATGCAAAAGCGTTGTCGCGCGCGAAAGGTGTTGGGCAAAAGATGGCTCAGAAAATAATTCTGGAACTTAAGGATAAATTAATTAACTGGCAAGAAAAAATGCCAGTCGATTTGTCTGATGTCGATGTTAAAGATGTAGATACAGCGGATGTTTCAGATGCGCAGGCGGTTCTTGTTTCGCTAGGATATACTATAGAAGAAATTAAACCTGCAATCAAAGCCGCGATAGCAAAAGCTGGTAAAAATCCAAAATCAGAAGAAATTTTAAAACTGGCTTTGACATATCTGGCTCAGTAGTTGTAAAATTAGTTTAAAAAGTCTTATAGGAGTTTAATATGAAGATTTTATTTGCCTCTGCGGAAGTTTCACCTTTTTCAAAGGTAGGTGGACTCGCTGATGTTGTGGGAAGTTTGCCCAAAGCGTTGGAAAAAGATGCGGAAATTTGTATTTTTACCCCGCTTTACGGCTCTATTAATCAGGAAAAATTTGGAATAAAAGAGCTTGAAAATTCTGCACTAAAAATTTCAATGGGAAATACCGAGCATATTTTTAAACTTAAAATGTGTCAATTGCCGGGGACTCAAATTAATGTGTTTTTTGTTGATAATCCGAAATATTACTCCTGTTTTAATTGTGTGTATCCGCAATGGGTCGATACGATGTACGAGCAGCAGCGTTTTGTTGCTTTTTCTCTTGCGGTGCTTGAATATGCAAAGCTTTTAAATTTCCGTCCAGATGTTATTCATGCAAATGATTGGCATACCGCAATGATTCCGGTTTATATAAAGAACAATTACAAATACGATGATTTTTATAAAAACACAAAAACGGTATTTTCAATCCATAACCTTGCCTATCAAGGTTCTTGCGACCCAAAGATTATCGATTTTGCAAACATGCGTTGGGATAATGTTTATAACGACCATTGTTTGGAACATTACGGTAGAGTTAATTGGGTCAAGGGCGCGATTTATTGTTCGGATAAAATTATCGCCGTGTCAGAAAAATATGCCCAAGAAATTATGGGTGAAGAATTTGGCGAAGGCATGGATTACACCCTGCGCGATAATGCGTGGAAAGTCATGGGAATTACAAACGGCATAGATTATACAGAATTTAATCCAAAAACCGATAAAAATCTTATTAAGAACTACGATATTACAAGTTTTGAAGGCGGTAAAGAAGCCTGTAAAAAGGAAATTGTTGAAAAATTTGGTATGCCATATTGCCCAAATACTCCGTTAATAGGGCTTGTTTCGAGATTGGTGTATCAAAAAGGTATTGACCTTATTCGTGATATGCAATGGGAACTGCAAAAAGTTAATGCACAGTATATTATTCTTGGAACTGGAGAATATGGCTATGAAAACCTCATGATTTGGTTGTCTAACAATTCCTGGAATATTAGGGCAATGGTAGATTACAAAGCCGATTTTGCAAACAAGATTTATGCGGGTTCGGATTTCTTCCTTATGCCGTCAAAATTTGAACCATGCGGACTTTCGCAGCTTATTGCAATGCGTTACGGAAGTCTCCCAATTGCGCGTGCTACGGGCGGACTAGAGGATACAATTACTGGTTACCCGTTAGATAACTCAACTGGTTTTAAATTCTATGGATACAACGGTTGGGATATGCTTGAGGCAATTAAGCGCGCAGAGCGCGTTTTTCAGGATAAATATACGTTTAATGCAATGCGCAGAAGCGCTATGCAGGCTGATTTTACCTGGGATAAAAGCGCTGCAAAATACATGAATGTTTATCATGAAATTTGTGGAGAATAATTAAAAACGCCTCGTTTTAAGGACGATTTTAAAATTTCTTTATCGGATAGTCGTCAGGGAATTGCCAGCCGTTGTGGATAATGTTGTATGCGCAGTACTGAATATTCATGCTTGTTGCCTCGGTTGAACATGAAGCTGCAGTACTATGCTCTGGTATTAAGCCTGTGGAGGGATCAAAGCTAAACGAAAAAACATCGTTCCCTAGTATATTGGGTCCTTTAAATCCATTTAAATTAACAACAAAGTATGTTCGATAATCCCCTGTTTTTAGTGATAGGGTATGTATATGAATAAGCATCCCATTTTCTAGCATTACAATATAAGCGCTGTTGTTTTTAGCGACATTTGAAGACTTTCCATTTAAGTTGTATATCAGGTAACCATTATTATATTCTTCTTTAAACCCTTTGGCTTTTGTTTTAACATAAGGGATAAAGTACTTTTCAGCATAGGCTTTAGATCTGTTTTGAGTCACGGTTTTACTGTCGTCTACTTCTACTTCTAAATCCCAGGTACTTGGGTGTCCGTTCAGAGAAACAGCAAGTTTTGTTGCGTTTTGCAGAATAGAATAAGCAACTTGGAGTTGTGAAATCCGCTCTTGTTTTTTCCACTTTTGGGTTAAATTCGGCACAGTTAAAGCCGCAATTACTCCAATAATTGTTAAAG
>CAZVBZ010000009.1:0-60874 GCA_964626145.1 uncultured Muribaculaceae bacterium
GGTGAATCCTAACCCGACGGACTTTAATTCTACAGTGTTCCTGGTAGAAAGCCCGCCACTGCGGATGAATCCTAACCCGACGGACTTTAATTCTACAGGTGACCTGGTGGAAAGCAATTATAGCTTGCGTTTTGCCAATTAAAGCTTATTCCCCCAGAATGCCACAAAGCTGTTAGGATTCATTTTGCATAACGAGTGCATTATTTAGCATTTAATTGTTAACTTTGTAAATTTTATATTTTTTTAGGCAATTTTTGCAAAGAAAATGTTTTTTATAAGTAGAAGTGATTAATAGATAGTGTGGACTATTTATGGGAAATGGTGTTAGTAGTTTAATTTTTACTTGTAGAAGCGGTGACAAAGCCGTGCATGGTGACGCTGCCAGAACTATTCCGTTTGCAGCTCAAGGTGTGAATGCGGCACAAGGTTATGCAAAAACAGGTCTTTGGGGCGCAAAATACGCCGGCGAAGCGGTTAATAGTATCGATAAATTGGCAAAAGAAAATACGATTTGGGGTAAAGGTGCAAGAGGTCTGAAATGGGCGCAAACACACGTTAACCCTATTATTGGCGCATGTGCAGCAATAAAAATTGCAGTTGCTGACGACAAAGAAAAAGCTGTGTGTACCGAAGTTCCTGGCTTTTTCGGAATGATTGCAGCAGAAAGCGGATTTAAAAAATTGCAAAAAACGCAAACTGCGAGAAAAGTCGTTGATAGTATTACAAAGGCTGCCGGTAAGCATGGAAAAATTGCCGCGGCTCTGGTAGAAGGTCTTGCGTTTGCGAGTGCATCTATTGGCGGTTATATGGTGGCGTCAAAGCTCGGTGAGTACGCATTGGAAGGCGAACGCGCTATAAAAGCACGTAAAAAATTGAGGGCTTTAGCTTAGAAATTTATTTTTTCAGAGGTTTCTGTGGGCAAAATTTCGATTTCGAAAAATCTATTCCAGGGAAAACAGTAGTCTATTTGCTTTAAATTTAAGTTGAATTTTTCTTTTATTCTTTCTGTAAAAGGTTTCATAAGTTCGCTTACTATGCTTGTATCCGGCGTTTCTGATATTGTTTTGATTTTTTTGCGGCAGTTTGCTTGGTATGCCCAATCGTCTGCAAATCTAATAAATTGTGCGCGCTTAAATTCGTTTATTAAAACAGATGCATGGTGTTTGAATAAGCCAGCGCAAATTGCGCTTCCCAAAGTGTTTGCGGAGGTGTTCCAAGCTGCAAACCCGAGAAATTTTTCCCAATCAATTTCTTGTGAAAATATTTCTTCTACAAACTTATTGTCAGCGCCGTTTGCAAATGTGACATCCGCCAAAATGTAAGGCGTGGTGGGCAATTGAAGTTTTTTTTCAAAAGGCTTTGTGTCCACGTCCATGACAAGTTCGCCCTGCTCGGTTGAAAAATTGTTGATAATTAGTATTATGTCTGCTTTATTTTTGTCTTTAGTCCAAATTGCACCGCAAAGCTCAATTTGACCAATCGCGGACGCTTTTATTGAAATATCTTCGTATTTTGAAATAAGATGTGTTTGCTCGGGGCGCAAAAAGTCTGTGTAAATTTTAGGATGAAAAGATTTTGCGTCGCAAAAAGCCCTTGACATAAGGCTGAGCGGGATTTCATCGGCTCCGGTTTTGACTATCGCATTGAGGCTTTTATTATTGATGATTTCTTGTATTTCTTCGGCTTCGGCGACGTTAACTCCAAATTCTGCGCAATCGTCTTTTGAAAAAACAAGATAGTCTAAAATTCCCTCCTCTTGCCAGTTTAGATATGTTTTGTTTATTTCAAAGTTTCTTTTTCGAGTATTAAAATAATCGTTGAGAATTTCAGTTGGTATAATTTGTCTTATGCACGAAAATTTTGCATTACTGTCATAAGATTTCGCTTTTTGTGCTTTGTGAAGATTAAAAGAATAATCAAAGATTTTTTTTCCCCAGAGGTTCCAATAACTTTTTTCTTCCTCGTTAATGTTATTGTTGGAAATCCTCATGATACTTGAGCATGCGTATGTTTTAACTTGTTTTTTTTGAATTATTTGTTTAAGCCGATTGAGTTTTGCAGAAATCTGTTCAAATGTTTCATTTGTTCTGCGCGAAGGAACAAGCCCTCCGTAAGCAATTGTATCAAGTGCAATGACAAGTACGTCTATATCTTTAAGGCTTTCAAGCCAATCTAATATTTTTTCACTTTTTGCCGTAGTTACAAGTCCACCAAGAAGTTCTCGCGGCGGAAGAAAAAGTTTTGTATCCGCACAAAAATTGTTGATATCCTTTGGAAGGGTGTAACATACAGGTCTGTTATCTATTGGTATCATTGCGATTTTAAGCATAAATATATTTTATTGTACCGAAACAAAAAAATCAATTCTTGCTGGCTAAATAGTTGAAAATTTATGATTTTCGGTTTGCAATGAGTCGTTTTTATGATATATAGAATATAGTGCTATCGTTCTAAGTTCCTTGTGATTTTGTAAACTTTTGTTACAATCAACTTTTTTTGATAGCAAAGGGAAATCTTTACGAGCGTTTAACATGACAGAAATTTTGTGAATGTGAGGTAAACATGGTTTCTGCAATAGGAATGCAGGATTCGAGAAAAATAAATAAGAGACATGGGTTTTATTCAACTCCAGAGTTAGAAAAGGCAATAGAGGAGTCGCATGCGACTTTGATTGAGCCTAATGTGTTGAATAAATCACGAATTCAGGTTGATAAATTTTTCAATGCTGTTACCGTGTATCCGGCAAAAGGGCTTTCAGGTAGTCCGAATGCGAATTTTTACGAATTTTTGACAATGGGCATGGTGCCATATTTAATTGGTAGTGGTATGCTTATGGCTGTATTTAATCTGGCGACAAAGTATTTTGAGCCGTCTAAAGCTAGGCATGCTCGTATGCGCGGGGCGCATATGGCTTTGGGCGTTATTTTTTATGGGTTATTTAAATCCCTTTCCAAAAAGTTTATTGAAGTGCCTGTGCGCTTAAAAACAGGGATTGATATGAATCTTCCTTACAAGGATATGAAGGCTCAGCTACCAGAACGCCCGGATGATAATGCTGAAAAGAAAAGCGTTGAGTATCACAAGGTTTTTGAGAGTGTAGATTTCCCGCGGTGGGATTTACTTTACGATTACAAAAAAGGAAAACCCAGAAATTACTATTACGATAATGTAGCTAAAAAAATGGGTTTGGGCGAAAAACTTGTTGCTTCTGACCAGGCGGCAAAGCCTAAAATTAGAGAAACAGTTATAAAAACAAGAACCTGGACAACGCTTACTTCCTATTTGTGGGCAGGTTTGGGGGTTGCTCTTGCTATGCAAGAGGCGTGGACACCATTCCTCGTCGGAAATAATGATTCTACAGGTATTTTAGAACGGGCAATGGCAGCTATTAAAAACAAAGAAAAAGGATTGTCTAATAAAGTAAAAGCTTTTTGTTCTTTTGTCCAAAAAACGTGTAAGGATGCGGTTGTGGCATTCGGTACTTCTTGCAAACAGTTGGTAAGTGGTGGAGCTGGGCGTTCGCATGCCAATGTGCTCGCTGGTAGACTCGGTGTTGCCACTGTTGTAGGTGCAACTTTGTTTGGTATTTTTAAGTCGGCGTTTGATGTTTCCTCAGGCGCAGAAGAACAAAATAAAGCAGAAATTAATTATAATAAAGATTATATGGTGGGCTAAATGAACTTTTTGGATGCAGCACTAATTAAACAGAACAATACAAATAATAATGTTTCGCCACAAAATGCGCAGTCTGGTATATCAAAAAAAGCGATGTATGCGCATAGTTTGTTGAAAAAAGCGGCAGACACATTTGAGCCTATTGCGACTATTGGATTGAGGAAACCTGATGAGCCGCAAAAATCTTATATTGTCGATAGTCCATTTTATATGGCGCCTTTCAATTTTATAAACGATATAAAAGAAAATATTGTAAATATTAAAAATGCAATGAATGGCAAGGCAAATGACCATGACCTTGGTCGGATGAATGATTTTGCTATGAAAGTAGGCGGCTTATTGCTTGCTGGGTATTTGTACACTCAAGGAAAAACCAAAATGGCAAGGTCTATGGAATTCATTGGTTGGGGCGCGTTTTTTGGGGCAATGGCGTTGTGGCCCAAACTGTTTATTCAAGCGCCAATTAAAGCGATGCATGGTGTAGATATTCATCAACGTTATGTTGATAATGAAGGTCGAAATAAAATGTTCTTCCAAGACCCTCAATATATTCCTTGGAACCTTTATTCTGATGAAGAATTGTCAGCATTGGGAGATAGACTTGGTGTTCCAAAAGATGTACACAACCGTAATGAACTTATCAAAAAGAAAGCCCATCAAATTGCGTTGCAAGGTAATACTTTGTGGATGTTAACCGCTGGTTTTGCAACTCCGTTGCTTGCGTCAATGGTTTGTAATGGTGCTGAAAGATTTTTTAGTCCATCGCAGAGTAAATTAACAAATTCTGTGTACAAATCAAGCGAAAATAGTCAAATTAAAAATGCTTTAAATCAAGTTCAAAATCTGGATGAAGTTGTGCATAAATCGCTTGAACGGTATTCCCCAGATAAACTTAAGCAAATTTTGTGGGCACATAAGGATAGAGTTATTGACGATAAGTTTGTAAAGTCCTTTAGTGCTTATCTTCAACATGATTCAGATGTTATGCAGTTAAAATATATTCCCGAACAAATTAATGATATTGTTACGTATGAAGAACCTAAAATAACAAAAGAGTATGGTAAAAAACTGTATTCTTATCTTGAAGAAAAATTAGATGATGAATTAGAAGATTCAGAATTAAAAAAATATTTCAAACTTACAAAAGATAAATTTGAAGAATTTGCAGAAACAAGCAAAAATAATAATGAATTGCGAGATAAATTCTTGGATTATATTGACGAAAAAATGCCTTCTCATGTTCAAGCTAAATTAGAAGGTTATATTAGTGATGGACTGGATGTTTATTATAAAAAGAGCGGTGGACGAGTATTATCAGATGATAAAATAAAAACAATATTGCGTTTGGATAAAATGCTTTATGAGTTTTCTGCGGGAAAAAAAGTGATAGATAACTACAATCTTTCTTATTTAAATGATGCCGCAGAAAGTGTTACCGCAAAAACATGGGTTAATATTGAAAACGTACTTATGAGCGCGTTTAACTTGACCGGCAAAGAGCTTAAAGACGCAAAAAGAAGTGCTCCTGCGGCGTATGATGTGCTTGTGCAAAAGTTTGAAAAAATAGCTGCCGATGATGAAGCGTATAAAAAAACTTTTAGTAATGTTTATTCATCTATACTTGATTTTGATAAGGCGCTGTTGCCAGATACTTTAGAGAATACTCCTCAAGGAATAAAAAAAGAATTAATAGATAAATACTCAGAATTCTTTAATAACGCCGCTAAACGATTTGAAGAAAATGGATTTATTGCAATCAAAGAAAGATTAATAGGAAATAAAACAGATCTTGGTGCGTTAAATCCTAATATTGTTTCAAGTATTGAACAAAGAATTCTTAAGATGCGTTGCGACTTATATAAAGTCTTGCAAGTTCTTGATTTGTTTAAGCGTGCCCACGAGGCTGAAAAAGGCGGTATACAGTTTGCTAGAGAATATTTACCGCAGCTGCCAGATGTTGGAAACGTAGAAGAATTTATAGCAAAAAATGCAAAGTTATTGGATAAAACAGCACAAAATCTTTCAAATGAGGACAAAGTTAGATTAATAGTTGTGAAAAAAGATTTTGATAAATTTAAAAAATTCCTTGTTAAAGGTACAGTAATAGACTATACGGTAAAATTCAAATTTAAAAATTTCCAAGGTGATTTGTATGACCAAATGATGAAAACAATGTATAGTACAGATTTTGCAGCAAGCACAAAAGAAATAATCGGAATTGCCCAAAATGGCTCTACAGAAAAATCGGCTAAGTTAGGAACTATAACATTTGCGGACTCTTTCATTCGACATATCAAAAATGCGTTGCGAAATATTGGTAATGCAGAATATCCACATGAGCCGCATGTTAAAGTGAGAGGTGTTTCAGGTAAAAGCGGTAATTATAAAGAAATAGATAACTATGTTGCTATTAGAATAGATAATTTAATTAATAATGCGGCGTCTAATCTTTATAACTCTAAAAAATGGCTGAAAATGTTTGGCGGAGCAACTATTGCCCTTATTGGGGTAACGCTTTTGGCAGAAGCCTTCTTTGGCAGACTTAAAGCAGAAGATATATATACAAAAAAGGAAAATAAAAGTGACAAGTTTACTTCCACAAATTAATGTTATGACTGTTCCCAAAGTACAGTCTGCGCAAATAAATACATCAAAACCTGCTGTTGTAGATAATGTGAAAAACAAAAATACTTCGCAGAGTACTTTTGAGCTTGTGAATTTTCCGACATCAAATATGTTGGCGCAGTATGTCCGTTCTGTAGAAATGGTTCAAAATGTTGATAATGTAAAACCGTTAGAACGTTTTGAGTGGAAAAATGATTTGCGTTCAATGATTCAGGATAATAAAGCTGTTATTTGGGCAATTGTTCCTAGAACTTTTAATGCAAATGACAAAAATGGTAATGATATTATTGATGACAATGAGAGAAAAGGAACATTTTTGAACGCAATAGAGCGCTTGGACGAGCTTGTGGCACTAGGAGTTAATACAATTCATGTTCTGCCTGTTCATCAGCCTGGAAGTATTCATGCAATGGGCTTGTCAGGTTCTTTGTATGCGCCTAAAGATTTGTTAAAAATAGACCCCGAATTGCGTGATAAGCGGTCTTTGTATAGCGTAGAAGATCAATTTAAAATGTTTATTGATGCTTGTCACAAAAAAAATATTCGAGTAATGCTTGATTTGCCTAGTTGCGCTTCTTGTGACCTTTATGAAGAAAAGCCTGAGTATATGGCGTTTGAGCGAAATGGAAACGCTAAAACTCCTCAGGGTTGGAACGATATTAGAATGTTTGACCCCTGGGCGGATGAAACTAAACGAACACTAAATCCTTATCTTTTGGATTTGCACAAAAAATATATCGATATGTGTATTGATTTAAAAATTGATGGAATTAGAGCAGATGTTGCTCGTGCAAAACCTCCAGAGTTTTGGGATATAATTATTCCGTACTCTCATTCGAAAGACCCTAATTTTGCGTGGTTGGCAGAAACTTATACGTATGAAGATGCATCACCACAGCTTAATATGCCGTATGACCGCCCCAAAGATTCGTTGAAAGCTGGTTTTGATACATATTACGGACAATACCATATTTTTAATGAATGGTCGAAGGCTCACCAATTGATTGACTATGTTAAAGAAAATATAGAAATGTCGAATGAGCAAGAATTGCCAGCAGGCAAGTCTTTAATTGGTTCGTTTGCAACACATGATGATGTTTCTCCAATGTTTCATGGCGGAGTAGATTATTGTAATTTGACAACTGGGCTACAAGCCGTGTTGCCTATGCTTAATCCGTATTTTGTTGATGGTTTTCAGTCTGGAGACAAATACCTCTATAAATATGAAAACAGAAAAACACCAAGTATGTCGCCGTATGATACAAAAAAATGCGACGTTCACCGTGGCAAGCTTGATATTTTTAACCATTCGCGCAAGCCAGGTGGTGGAAATCCCGAGGTTGGTGAATTTGTTAAGTCTGCAATGAAATTCCGTAAGGAATACCAAGATATAATTTCCAAAGGTTCGTTTATTCCGTTGCAAAGTGAAGAAAATAGCACTGATCAAATTATTACATTTGTGCGTCACTATAAGGGTAAAACGCTGCTAGTTATTGCTAATCGCGATATAAATAAACGACAAAAAGGCTTAGTTAATGTTCCAGGATTAAAACAAGGTACAAAACTTAAAAATTTGGTTGCAAAATACGGACAAAATAGTTATTTTCAAGTCAAAGAAGATGGAAAAGTCTCTGTAGACTTGGGAAAAGCAAGATTCCATGTGTTTGAAATAAATACTCCACAAATTGAAAAATCAGGACTTGAAGTTTTGAAACAAAAATTGTAAAATAAAAAAGATGAAAATTTATTTCTTGCATCCAAATTTAATACAAAATTATAGAGGGAGAGTGCCGTTTGCACCTGCGTTTTGTTCTGCGCAAAATAGTTTTTGCTCATATAATGCCGGAGATAGCGGGTTTGAACAACGTAAGAGACGGGCAAAATTTATTGGACTTTTAACTTGTTTTATCGCGACAACATTAGCTGTTTTGTATATTGTCAAAAAAGCCAAAAGTAGTGGAATTAAATTCTATTAAAAACAAAAGAGCCCACTCGGACTCTTTTGTGGAAAGTTAGATTTTATTTTGGTGTTATTGACCAAGATAAACAAGATTTTGCATAACTTGATTTGCTGTATTAAATACCCGGCTGTTTGCTTCAATTGCGCGTTGAGCAATAATCATATCCGAAAATTGTTTTGTTAAATCAACGTTGGAAGCTTCAACTCCGCCACTTTTTATTCCACCAAACATGTTAGAATCAGCAACTCCATACAATGCCCAACCGTTATTGGTTCCTAGTCCATAGAGGTTGTTTCCTTCCTGTGAAAGACCGTCTGGGTTCATAAAATGTGCTAGTTGAAGCTGTAAATTGCCAGTTGTTGCAACATCTTCGCTAACGGAGACTTCGTTGCCTCGTAAGGTTATGCCGGCTTTGGTTGTGTATTTAAATTGAAGGTTGTTGGTTCCTTCGGCTTGTTCAACTGTGAGTTTATCTCCGTTGGAGTAGGTTATTTCTACAGTTCCGTTTTCGTAGAAGGATTGACTTGCTGCTTTTAAGTCAAGTTGGCTGTTTATACTTGATGAAATGTCGGCTTTCCAGTCAAGGACTTTAGAGGAATAAACACCGCCTTCTCCTTCAGAAATAGCCAATTGGGTTTCGCTTAAAAAGTTTGATGTGCCAGACTCAAAGGTTATGTTTTGAACATCGCCAGTGGTTGTTATTTCAAATTTGCCGTTGTTAACATTTGCAGTTACACCATTTTTAACGGCGTCAGGTTTTCCTGTGAGAGCATTATTGATTTTTGTGGCGATGTCGTTTAGATTGCTTTCTGAACCATCAAGTGTAATTTCGATTTTTTCAGTTTTTGTTTGGTCGCCATCCTTGTAAGAAACATTTATTCCAAAAGTTCCTTGGGTTATTCCTGTAGTTCCGTTCAACTCGTTAAGGGCTTTTGTGCCGGTGTTTTCGTTAGCGATTACTTCTGTGTGTATCATTTGTGGAATTTTAATTGGGGTTTTACTTGCAGCGGTGCCAAATATTGAATCTGTGCCCATTACTCTGTAACCATTTGGCATTACAAGATAACCTTCTGCATCAACGGTAAAGTCACCAGCTTTGGTATATAACATTTCATCAGCTGGAGAAAGTACTGTGAAAAATCCGTTACCTTGAATCATCATATCCGTAGAAATCCCTGTTGATTGAAATGTTCCAGTTGTAAATTTTTGTGAAATTGACGAAATTTGTGAGCCATAGCCAACTTCTGTTGGATTTATTCCTCCATTTAGTTGCCCAGATGGAGAACCGGATGAAAGCACATTGTAAAATACGTCAGAGTAGTTGACGTGTGATTCTTTGAATGCGATTGTGTTCATGTTTGCAATGTTATTGGAAACAACATTGATTGCTGTTTGAGCGTTGTTCATTCCGCTCGCAGATGTGTACATAGCTTGTGACATTTAATTCCTCCCGTGATTTATAAGTTATTTGTATTGTTATATCTGTGTGTTTTAAGATGCTGAGTTTGTATTTTCAGTATTAGATTGAGTTGGTTCAGAAACCCCCATTACGAGACCGAGTGGGTATTCTTTTCCGTTAACAACAATTTGAGCCGCTCCGCCCGTAAAGGTTACTGCTGTAACTTCGCCAGAAAGAGTTTTTGTAGAGTCATTTGGGTCGGTTAGCACAACATTTTTGCCCATAAGTGTGCAGGCTTGAGTAACTTGTGAATTTGTGTTCATTGATTCGTTAAGTTTTTGTAATTCGCTAACTTGCGTAAAAGAAGCTTGTTGTGCTAAGAATTCGGTATTTCCTACCGGTTCAAGCGGATCTTGATACTTAAGTTGTTCCATCATTAACATAAGAAATGCATCTTGATTAAGTTCTTGTGAAGCACCGTTTTCGGCAGCTTCAGCGCCTTTCATCATGTTTGTGTAACTCTGCATATTGGTTACTTGATTTTGAATATTTGTACTCATTTTATTTACCTCTTTCTCCCATTTTTAAGTTAAACAGTTATACTAATTGAACTGCCGGATAGAACCAAGTTTTCTTTTTCGATGTTTGTTGTGTTCTCTTTGTTATTTAAGTCTGTTATTTCTGAGATTTTGTGTTCGTTTTCTGTAAATTCCGTTGTCGATTGGTCGTGCTCCTGTTGTTTGTTTGAGTCATTTGAGTGATTTTCAGTTTCTTTGTTGAATTGCTGTTGTCCAAATTCAAAATTTGTATTTTGCGAAGAAGCGCTTTCTTCTACTTTAACGCTAATGCTGTTGACATTTACGCCTAGCGAGGCGATATTGTTTTTCAAACTTTCAATGCTTTTGTCTAAAAGTTCTTTGACTTGCGGGGTTTCAGCTAGCATCTTGGCTACTACTCCGTCTTTCGTTTGAAGTATTTCAACTGAAACTTTTCCAAGATTTTCTGGTTGTAGAATTATATTAACTTTACTTGTTGCGTTATCTTGTGGGAGTGTTATTTTCCCTGTGATTTGATTTAAAATATCCGAAGTCGAAATGTCTTTTTGTTGCGGTGTGGTTGTTGGGGCTGGCGTTTTTTCAAAATTTGTTATAGTAACATTGTGTTTTGTTGATTGAGCTATATTTGTAGTGTCAATGGTTGAGCCTGTAGTGGTCGCAGTTGTCTCAATTTCCGTATCCGGGTTTAATCCTTCTATTGACATCTTTATAACATCTTCTTGGGCGTTATTATTCTGGTTTGCAAATTCTTTGCCGTCATTTGGCGCAGAATTTTGTTTGCCCATTGACTCAGCGCTTTGAATTGTAACATCAAGATTGTTTATTGTATCTTGCGAAATTTTTGTTGTTTCAATGTTTTTTGCCTTGTTTGTTATTTCTGTATCAATTTCAGCTATTGCGTCGTCAATTTTTACAAGAAGTTCATTCTCAAGTGACTCAATATCTGTAGTGAGAGTTGATTCTGTGTTTACGATTTGGGTTTCGTCAATTTCATTTTGTGCGTCGTACATAGGTTCTAGACTTGTCATTGTTTCATTTTGAAGCGCTGTGTTCAATGAAATATTAGCTGAATTAGTATTTGTGTGTATATTTTGTTCTGTTTGGAGAATTGATTCCTGTAAAGTCGTTTGGGTTGTTGAATTTGATGTTTCACTAACTGTGTCAGTCAAGTGTTCATCAACGTAAGTATTTGCAAGTTTTTTAGTATTATCAGATGTTTCATCCCCAGTTGTAACGGTAATCAATTCACTTAAAAAATTATTATGCAGGTTTTTTATATCTGCGGCTATTTCTTCAGTATTTTTTTCAATGAGGGTTGTATTTTCTATAATATTGTTTTCATTTGTGGTGATGTTTTCGCTTTTAGTATTGCTATTTTGCTCGTCGTTTTTGGGGGGAACGAGTTCTGTCTTTTGTGCAAATTGGTCATTCGCTGTTGTTTTTGTATAATATTTTTCATTCTGCAAAGAAGCGTTATTTGTGTTGTCAGAAGTTATTTTGCGTGTTTCGTTTTGAGTGTCTTTTGAGATGTACTTTGACTTAGCATTGTCAAATACTTTTGTAAATTTGTTGTCAATTTCTGTATCTTGCGTTTGTGCGCTTGTTTGCAGAGATTGTGGATTAAAAGCACTTGAAAGGTTGGATATTAAATTTTGAAATAATTCTGCTGTCATCGGTTTCCTTATTTTTTAGTTTGCTCTCGCGAAACGGCTGATTGCTATTTCGTCTAGTTCTCGCCTTTCGTACTCTAAAAACTCTTTGTAAAATTTTTCTTCTTCTTTTGCCTTTAGGTTTTCAAGCACTTTTTTTTCTTTAACTGCTTCGTTGACTTCATTTTGTTTGGCTTTTAGGAAAATTTCTATGTTTTTAATTCGTTCATTTTGGTTTGCTATTTTGGTTCCAAGTCTTCCCCAGTAATCGCGAGCGTTTCTCATTTCAAACAAATTCTGCGGCGTATCCATGGCGCTTTTTTCAACAATTTTGCTATGTAATGAAGTTTGCTCATCCTTTAGTTTGTTTTGTATTTCAATTTCAGTATTCATTTGTTCTACAATTTGGGCAAGCTCTAATAACTTTTGCTCAAGTTTTTTTTCTTTCATATCAAGAACAGTTTGTAGTCTGAACTTGTATTTTTTCAATTTTCCTCACCTTATTAAAAGTCTAGTTTGCTGTTTTTATCTTACATCATGCTTTTTCGCTTAGGCTCATACAAATTGAGGATATTTTGTGTTTGTTGTATAATCTTTGTATGTTTTTAGATAAGGCAAGAATTAAAATTTTATCCGGCAAAGGCGGAAACGGAATGGTCGCCTGGCGCCGTGAAAAATACGTTGATAAAGGCGGTCCGGCTGGTGGTGACGGCGGACGCGGAGGTGACGTGTATCTTGTTGCGTCGCCAGATATTTCAACCTTGTTGGATTTTCAGTATCAATCAATTTTCAAAGCAGAAAATGGCGAAAATGGGCGCGGTAAGTCTCAACATGGTCATTGCGGTAAAGATGTGTATGTTAATGTACCATTAGGCACGATAGTTAAGGATGCCATAACTGGTAAAGTTATTGCCGATTTAACAGAAGAAGGACAAGTTGCGCTGGTGGCTAAAGGCGGTCGTGGCGGTCGCGGGAATGCAAGGTTTGCAACGGCACAAAAGCGTGCACCTCAGTTTTGTGAACCCGGAGAAGCTGGTATTGAGCGCACACTGGATTTAGAGTTAAAACTTATTGCAGATGTTGGGCTTTTGGGTATGCCAAATGCCGGAAAATCCACCCTGATAAGTGTTATAAGTTCAGCGAAACCGAAGATTGCAGATTATCCGTTTACGACACTTGTTCCAAATCTCGGAGTCGTTAAAAAGCATAATGGCGATAGCTATGTTGTAGCTGATATTCCCGGGTTGATAGAAGGGGCGTCTTTGGGTACGGGACTTGGTCATGAGTTTTTACGGCATGTTGAACGTTGCCGGTTTTTATTGCATGTTGTTGATTTGACCCTCGAAAACCCGATGGATAATTACCAAAAGATTAACGAAGAACTAAAAAAACACGACACAAGGCTTTCGGAGGTTTATCAGATAGTCGTTTTGAACAAAATAGACGCTGTTTCTGATGAATTAGCCGAGCAGTATCGTAAACAATTTAAAGATGTTGCTGATGATGTTTTCATGATTTCTGCTGCGGCTAGACACGGTGTGGACGACCTTTTAAACTTTATGGCAGTAAAAGTTGACGAGATACCAAAGCCAGAAATCGTTGTAGAAGTGCATGAAGACGATGCCGCGTATGACAATGATGATAGCGCGTTTAGTGTTTACAAGGTTGATAAAAACAGTTTCGTAATTGAGGGCGGAAAGTTATTCAGGTTGGCGAATGTTACAGATAGTCGAAATAATGAACAAATACATCGTTTTCAGAATATTTTAAAATCTATGGGGGTTTTTGAAGCCCTTATTCAGGCGGGTGTGAAAGATGGTGACAGTGTGAAAATCGGTCACATCGAATTCGATTATTATGAATAACCGTTTAAACAACATCTACAAGTTCTTTAAGCGATAAATCAAAAGCTACAGCAATTCTGACAAGCGTTGAAAAGCTTATTTTTTGTTTGCCTGTTTCGAATTTGTTTACAAATTCTTTTGAGCGGTTAATTTTTTCGGCTAAGTATTCTTGCGTCCAGCCTTTTTCATCCCTTAATGCTTTGATGCGTTGTCTAATTTTATTTAAGTATTTTTCTTCTATGTCAACCATTATTGTAAAAGTATAATTCTAAAAATCAAAAATAGCAGTGAACAATACTTCTCTAGTATACAAAAGTTTACAATAGTTAATTATTAATTATATTTTTTGAAAAATCATAACGTATTCATGTTTGAAGATATAAAAACCGCCGTAAAGAGCGCGATAACGCCAAAGGTTTGCTTGTTTACCTTTTGCTTTTTCATTTCCTTCAATGTTTTTCACAATTATAGATTTTAGCATAAAGCCCATTCGCTGCATGCGTTCCATACAGCCAAAGCCTAGTGGAATAAGTTCTCCGTTTGCATATTTGTCGCCAATAATGAGCGCTGCAAATCTGCCTTTTTCTAGTGCATCATAACCGTTTCTTGCAACATTTTCAAACAGTTCGTAAAATTCTTCTGTGTTTTCGCAGTTTGATAAGTCTTCTTTTCTGTCCGAAAACTTAATAATATCATCATAAGGCGGATGTAGCACGAGAAATTGAGCTTTTTCACGCCCCATAACGTCAAGTCTTGCTTGAATTTTGTCTTTAATTTCGGCAGAAGCGCTGTCTCCACAAATAATGTTTACATCTGTTACAAGTTGTTTTTGGGTAAATTTACCGCTCACGTATTCAACCAGTTCGTCTTTTAGCTCAACGCCGATACAGCGACGGTTCATGTTTATTGCTTCTATGCCAGAAGTTCCTGAGCCAAAGAATAGGTCAAGTACAATATCGTTTTTCTTAGTAAATCTTTCGTAAAGCTGTTGTGCTAGTTGAGGAATGTAATTTCCGTGGTAATCGTAGCTGTGACCGTTAGCTTTTTCGCGTGATTTGAATTCCCAAAGGGTATCTGTAAGAACATGCGGATACTCTTTCCATTTTTTTAGATTAATATCGTTATAAGGTTTTGTTAAAACCTGTTCCTGTTCGACAATCCGTAAATCTGCTTGTTGTTTTTGTTCCTTTAATTTTTTCTTAGCTAAAGCCACGAGTCCCCCAATTTTTAAAATCTACTGGATTAGTATATCTAACCTTTGTTTAATTTTGACCGTAAAAATGGAGGATTTTCGTGTTATAATTCTCCTATGAATGAACTAATAAAAAATGCGCAAAGAATAGTTTTTAAATTTGGGACAAATGTCCTGCGTAATGATGATGGCGAAATTTCGCTTTCGCGTGTATCTTCATTTATTGAAGATATTTCTAAAATGCAAAAACAAGGAAAGGAAATTATCGTTGTTACCTCTGGTGCGGTTGGTTTGGGTGCTAAAAAATTAGGCGTTGATAGTAATGAAAGCATGGCTGTAAAGCAAGCATGCGCGGCATGCGGGCAAAGCCTTCTTATGTCAATGTATGCGCATGGATTTGACGCGTACGGTATTACGGTTGCGCAAATTCTGCTTACGGAAGAAGATTTTTCTAACCGTAGAAAGTATTTGAGCCTTAATAATACGCTGAATACTTTGTTGGGGTTGGGGTCTATCCCTATTATTAATCAAAATGATACGGTATCAACTGAAGAACTTGAACTTTATCATGAAGAATTACAAATTTGTTTTTCTGATAATGATAAGCTAGCAGCGTTAGTTGCAAGCAAATTGGATGCGGATTTATTGGTAATACTTTCGGATGTAAATGGATTATACGATGATAACCCGAAAGAAAATCCTGATGCCCATATTATTCCAGTTGTAGAAAAGCTTGATGCAACGTTGGAACAGTATGCTCAAAAGGCGTCTGCTGGCGGGCGTGGCGGAATGAAAACAAAACTGGAAGCAGCGAAAGTCGTTACACGTTCAGGTGGAAGTGCAATCATTGCGAATGGTAAAATTCCGCAAATTATCTCGAAACTTTTTGCGGGAACTGAAACCGGAACGGTCTTTTTGCCAACAGAAAGCTTGCCAGGGAAAAAACGTTGGATTGCTTATGCTACGAATGTTTTAGGACAGGTAATTGTTAATGATGGCGCTAAAAAAGCAGTTCTAGAAAAAGATTCGAGCCTTTTGCCAATAGGGGTTGTTGAATTGCGTAACGATTTTAAGCGTGGTGATGTGGTGAGCATTATAGATTCAAGCGGGCGGGAATTCGCTCGTGGTGTTGTGAATTATAATTTTAGCGATGCACAAAAAATTGCTGGCGTCCATTCTGATAAAATTCTTGAAACCCTTGGCTACAAGAATTATGATGCGCTGATAACCCGCGATAATATTGTATTTTTATAATTAAGGACAAACATGGATAATATTAAAAACATTGCAAAACTTGCAAAACAGGCTTCATATCAGCTTGCTTCACTATCAGAGAGTGTAAAAAATAATGCGCTTGACGCAATTGCAAATAACCTAGAGAAAAATTCTGTGCAGATTTTTTCAGCAAACAGGAAAGACCTTGATGAGGCGGAAAAGCTTGTGGAGGCTGGCGAAATCACTCGCTCAACATATAACAGGCTAAAATTAGACGAAAATAAGCTTAGAGATATGATTAAGGGCATTCGTGATGTAAAAAATCTCCCAGACCCTATAAATAAAAAGTTATGGGCTATGAAATTAGATGACGGCTTGGATTTATACAAGGTAAGTTGTCCAATAGGCGTAATTGGTGTGATTTTTGAGTCCCGTCCTGATGTTATTGCGCAAATTTCTTCGCTCGCAGTTAAATCTGGTAACGCTGTTATACTAAAAGGCGGAAAGGAAGCAGTAAACACAAATAATACGATTTTTAAATTAATAGTGGAAGCTTTAGATGCGGTTAAAACATTTCCGAAAAATGCCGTTAATCAAGTTTTTTCGCGTGATGACGTTGCTCAAATGCTAAAAATGGAGGATTATATTGATTTAATTATTCCACGTGGCGGAAATTCATTAGTTAAGTACATAAAAGAAAATACAAAAATAGCTGTTCTCGGGCATGCTGATGGTATTTGTCATATTTATGTTGATAAAATGGCAGATTGGGAAAAGGCTGTTCCGATAATTATTGATGCTAAAACTCAATATCCAAGTGCCTGTAACGCAGTAGAAACAGTCTTAATTCATAAAGATATTGCCAAAGAATTTTTGCCAGTTTTAATGTTTGAGTTAAAAAAAGCTGGCGTAAAAGTTCAAGGTGACGAAGTTGCAAAAAGCGTATGTGCTGATATTGAGCCTTTAAATGAAACTTGGGCGCATGAGTATTCGGACTTAATATTGGCTGTAAAGATTGTTAGCAATTTGCTTGATGCCGTAAAACACGTTAATACTTATGGCTCTGGACATACAGACTGTATAATTACTGAAGATAAGCGCGCATGCGAGGTATTTATGAATTTGGTCGATAGTGCGGGGGTTTATTGTAACGCCTCAACTCGCTTTGCAGACGGATTCCGTTATGGTTTTGGTGCAGAGGTTGGTATTTCGACAAACAAAACGCATGCTCGTGGACCGGTTGGACTGGATGGGCTTACAATTTACAAGTATAAATTGTTTGGTAATGGACAGGTTGTTGGCGATTATGTTAAGGGCGAAAAGTCTTTTAAGCATGAGAAAATCGAGATTTAAACGATTGCTTCATCGCCCAGATTTTTGTAGAATGCGACAATTTTAGGGTTTGCCATAATTTTTTGCGGCTCAAAACCTTTTAGGTAGAGTCCATTTAGTGACTTTACGCGACTAAGTGCAACGTAGGCTTGTCCGTATTCAAAAATTCTGTTAAAGTCAACAAACACTTCGTCCAGAGTCATCCCTTGTGATTTGTGTATTGTAATGCCGTATGCGAGGCGAAGTGGAAATTGAATTCGTTTTGCGAGCAGTTTTCCATCTTTTGAGTAATCAAATTCGTGGAGTTTAATAGTTTTTTGAATGCCGTTGTCAAAGTTGACAGTAATACCGTCAGTTGAAAAGTCTTTAACAACTCCGCAAGAGCCATTTATAAGTCCTTGTTCAAAATCAAGATTTTTTAATAGCATAACTCGGCAGCCCTTTTTTAGTATAAGATTTTGAGGTGCTTTGCAGTATTTGTCAAGGGTATCCCAAACTTTTTTGCGGGCAATACTAAGTTCTGCTGCTTCTTGTGGAATAGAAACAATTTTGTTAGGTTCTTCGTTTTTCATCAAAACATCTTTTGCATATAGTTCTTGAGTGGTTGTGTGAAGTGCGTTAAATTTTTGTGCATTAAAATTGTCCGCTGCTTCATTGGTTGCAAAAATGTGAAGAATTTCTTTTTCTGGTGGAAGTTCAATATTATTTCGCGAGATAAGTGCAGCAAAATCGGAACTTTTTAGCTTGTTTTGCCTAATATTGTTAAGTATGTTTGCAAAATTTCTGTCAGATTGACGATAAATCTTTTTTAGTACAATATTTTCTGGATTTAATTCCTTCCACGCGTCAGATTCAAAACAAAACCCCACGCTTTTTTCAACAGGTGGAAGTTGAAAAAAGTCGCCAAAAAGCAATAACTGTAGCCCGCCAAAGGGTAATGCACTGGCGCGAATGGACTTAAAAACATTGTTTAAATAGTCGAAAGTTTGAGCATCAAGCATTGAAATCTCGTCTATAGCAAGTATTTTGGCACTTCTAATTCGTTTGGCAAGGTTGGCTTTTTTTAATATGCTTTTGACGGCTGAGTTAATAGGCAAATCGCATATCCCTACACCCGCCCAAGCGTGAATTGTTTGTCCACCTATGTTTACGGCAGCCATGCCAGTGGTGCTTGTTATATCAAAATTGAATTCTTTTTTTAATTGTTTGAGAATGTAACTTTTTCCCGTTCCAGCGGCGCCTGTTACAAAAACATTTTTTCCCGACTTGATTGCTGTTTTTATATTAGTGTAATTTTCATCAGTAGCGTCCGCTTGAATATTTATTTCTGACTCTTGCTCCCCTTTAGGCATGGCGTTTTTTTCTATTGTCTTTTTAGCTTTTGGCGCTACTGTAGACGAAATCTTAATATTGGAAGTAATATCAGGATTTTGAGTGCAAAAATTTTGAATAATTTCAATAATTTTGTCACCATATTGTTCGATTTTTGCTTTTCCAAGCCCTTTGATATTTTTTAATGTAGCTTTTTGGGTCGGCAAATGTGCTGCAAGCTCATCTATTACTGAGTTTGGAAAGATGCAAAAAAGTGGAAGGTGGTTATCTTCTGCCCATAATTTACGTTGTTTTTTTAGTTCTGATATTAATGTTTTAAGCGTTTCTGTGTCAGGTTTCGCTGGTGGCTGTTCTTTTTGTGGAATAAATTTATTTAATGGCATATCAAACTCTATTGTATCCACGTGTTTGTTTTGGTTATATTGAGATTTTAAAAAATCACCAAACCAGTCTGCCATTATAAATTTTCCCTACGGTTATGAATTATCGAAGAAATCAATGAGGCGATTATAAATACGAGTCCGAGAAGCCCAGTTACGACTTCGGGAACTTCATGGAACGTAGTAAAGAACATAATTATTGCAAGTGCACCTATTGCCCAGTGTGCGCCGTGCTCTAAATAAAGAAATTGTTTGAGAGTGTTTTTTTCTACCAGCATAATAGTAAGCGAACGAACAAAAATTGCGCCTATAGCCAAACCTATTGTAATAATAATAACGTCTTTACTTAGTGCAAATGCGCCAAGAACGCCGTCAAGCGAAAAAGATGCGTCTATAAGTTCTAAATATAAAAATGTAACCAATCCGCCAGTTCGAGCCGCATCTCCAACTAGTTTTGCCGTTCGTTGTTTTTCCTTCTTTTCTAGGAATTTGCTTATACCATCAATCAGTAAATAAAGAATTATCCCAAAAATTCCCGAAAGAACTACGTTGAGACGATATTCTTCTGCAACATGTAGTTGTGTAAAGTAAATTACAAGTAATGTAATGATTGTTTCGATACCGTCTATGTGTGCAGCATGTGCCAATTTTTCTTCTATCCACTTTAACCAGTGGATGTCTTTTTCGTGATTAAGAAAATAATGTAAAAATAACATCATCAAAAATGCCCCGCCAAATGATACAATTGGTGCGTGTGTAAGATGTAAATAATGTGCATACTGGTTTGAGTCATTTATTGCCATTTTTGCAACAGCAAGCATTGAAAGGTTTGCAAAAATCGATACAATTAAAACCGGGAACAAGAATCTCATTCCAAATACGGCAATTGCAATCCCCCAAGTTAAAAAGCGGTGACGCCATTTGTCCGACATGTGCTCTAGTTTCATTGCATTAACTACGGCGTTGTCGAATGAAAGACTGATTTCAAGCGCGCTCAGCACAAATACTATAAACAAGCTTGCCAGTCCAGAGCCTGGGTGAACGTGTTCTGCCCAAAAATATGCGCAAAACAAACCAATAATGGTTAATATAATTGATTCTCCGAAATACTTCCACATAATTACTTTTCCTTAATTTTACGTTTAATTTTTATAACTCCAGACCAGACATTCGTGTTTAAGCATGAAAATAATCTGAAATAAGTTTTTTGTGTTTTGGACGAATAAACTTAGTGATTTTGGCTATAATTCCTGTTTTTTTCTTATTTAAATTATCCAGTTCGTTTTTTAGTATAGCTTTTTCTATTAGCATTTTGTTGTACATGCTGTTAATTCTGTCCGATGACTCAACATGGGGCTTAAGGTTTTCAATTTTAACTTTTAGCATAGCCATTGATTGTTTTAAACGTTTTTGTTTTTCTTTGTTGCTCATAGCAGCGCCTTAAAAATACCTTTAACAAATTACTAAGTTATAATAATACATTTATAAAAAAAAATCACTACTCTAAAAGATTTAAAAAAAATTGCATTATTCAAAAACCGGTGCTAAAATTTTTATGTGAGTAAATGTACAAAAATATTGATAATCAGACTTTCCGCAATAGGCGACACAATACATACACTGCCGCTGGCTTATGCTTTGCGAAAACAGTTCCCAGACGCGCAAATAGATTGGCTTGTCGAGGACAAGGCAGCTCATTTTATAAAAAACAACCCTCTTATTAATAAGGTGCATGTGTTTCCTCGCGCAGAGTGGAAAAAACGTGGTATTTCGTTAAAAAATTTTGATGAATTCAATAAACTCATAACAGATTTAAGAAGGCAAAAATATGATATTGCCATTGATACGCAGCAGTTGTTTAAAAGCGCAATATTTTTGCGTCTTAGTCTTGCAAAAAGGCGAATTGCTTTGAGTGGTGGTCGCGAATTCTCTAATTTATTCGCAAATGAAATTGTTCCCGCTTCGCATAAGCTTTTTGATGCAGATTATCATATTGTCAACAGACATTTGGAATTGGCGCAATATTTGGGCTGTGAGACTGATGAAATAAAATTTGTGCTTCCGCCGGAAGATGCTGGTATTAAAAAACATGTCGATAATCTCTTGGCGCCGTTAAGAAAGAATCTTCCGATATTAGTGCTTGCTCCGGCAACTACTTGGGAGACAAAGCATTGGCAAAATAAATATTGGGCAGAAATAATAAAAGCTTTTGAGGATAAAGTAAATGTCGTTATCACTGGTTCGCCGGCGGATAAAGATTTGGTCGATGACATTTTGCTATTTGGAAATTTTAAGAACGTATTAAATTTAACAGGAAAAACAAATTTGAACGAGTTGTCAGCTGTGTTTAAGCGTTCAGATGTTGTTGTTGCTCCTGATTCCGGCTCAGCACAGCTGGCATGGGCATGCGAAAAACCTTTTGTTGTTTCCATTTTTACATCAACTTCAAAAAATAGAACTGCCCCGTTTGGCGAGAATACAAAAGTCTTTTCTCCAGAGATAGCCTGTTATCCTTGTCATAAAAAGAAATGCTTTTCAAAAGATTTTGAATTGTGTAAAAACGATGTGAAATATTACGATATTATAAAATTTTTGGAGAAACTCTTTAAATAATCTTGATTTGGGTGTATAATGTTATTCCGCGGTTAGGAAAATAACAGATGAAAATTTTTGACAAATTTAAAAATTACGTTAAACAGTTAAATGATTTTGAAGACAATATAAGCGAGAATCGTCGCGAGCTTCAAGAAATTTATGAACGAAATCAAATTCTTGAAAAAGAAATTATTGAAAGAACAGAGCAGCTTAATCAGGCAAACAAGGCTCTTTTAACCTTGCAAAATATTTGGGACATGATGAATTCGTCGACGCCTCTTTCTAATGTGCTCGACAAGGTTGTAGAAAATTTGCATGGTGAGTTTGGGTACCTTTTTGGTGCAATTGTGGAAAAAATTGAGGCTCAAAATGGCGCATCGTATTTTCTGACAACTTCGTATACAAAGTGTAGTTTTTTTGAGGCTATGCAGCGATATTTTAAAACTGATGTGGAAGCAGTTAAATTGCGTTGTAACAACGATGGCATACTAATGCAATCTCTGGATAATGGGGCGGTTCTTTCGACTAAGGATATTTCTGGGTTTATTAAGTCGATACTTCCTGAGGTATCTAATGAAAGTCGTCTCAATGAAATTATAGAAAATAGTGGTAGCAAGTCTCTTATTGTGTTGCCGTTAAAGCCGGAATCAATGCCGTTTGGGTGTATGTTGGTTTTTTCACCACGGTTAGAAATTTTGGAAGATGAGGTTCGTTTTTTGGAACTTTTTGCTCATCAAATGGAGTTGGCTATTACTATAGCAGATTTGTTTGAAAAAGTTAAAAAACAAGCAGTTACGGACCCATTGACGGCATTATATAATCGTAGATTTTTTGAGGAGTCGCTTCAACGGGAAGCAGAGCGCTCTGAACGATTAAATCAGCCTTTTACCCTTATATCGTTGGATTTGGACTATCTTAAACAAATAAATGATACTTATGGGCATAATTATGGTGATATTGCAATAAAAACAATTGGTAAAGTCTTGCGTCGGAATGCTCGTTCTATAGATATTCCAGCGAGAATAGGCGGCGAGGAGTTTAATCTTATTTTGCCGGGGATTGATTCGGCAGGTGGATTGATAGCTGCAGAGCGTATAAGAGCGGCAATTGAAGAAGAAAAAATCGAAAAAGTTGGCAAAATTACAGCGAGTATTGGGGTCTCTACTTATATAGAGCACACCAAAAGTATTGATGAGCTTCTCGAGATGGCAGATCAGGCAATGTATCGTGCAAAAGTTAGCGGGCGTAATCGCGTTATGTTGGCAAAGGAACACGAGCGCGCAAATTGGCAGCAAATTGCAATAGATGCATTTGTTGACATACTTTCTAAACAGCGAATTCCTGTTTCAAAATCACTCGCAGAAGAAATTCGCAGCAAGTTGGATAGAGTTTCAACTTCTGGGGCAACGGTTAAAGAAATTCTTTATTCCGTTTCTGATACAATCGCTAAAACTTACGATCCGGTTTATGAGGAAGGAAATACAAAACAGAAGGTTTCTCTTGCGGTCAAACTTGCCAAACATCTTGATATGACAAAAGAAGAACAGGATAATCTTAAGCTAGCAATGCTTTTATATGATATTGGCAACACTATGGTGCCAGATGAAATCTTTAAAAATCCTAATCCGCTTAATGAAAAAGAGCAAACATTTATCCATAAGCATCCAGTGATTGCGGCGAAAGAAATTTTGCGTCCGATTTCTGCTGTTGCGGATGTTATTCCGATTATAGAAAACCATCATGAAAATTGGGATGGCTCGGGTTATCCTAGCAAAATTTGCGGCGAAAAAATTCCGCTTAGTTCACAGATAGTGTTGATTATTGATTCTTATACGGCGTTGACAAAGCCTCGCAGTTACCGCGCCGCTCTTACGAAAAATGAAGCTATATCAGTTATTAAAGGTGAAGCCGGAAAAAAATGGAATAAAAATCTAGTTTCGCAATTTGTCGAGATGATGAAAGATGAAAAGTAATTCAAATGAACTTCGACGAGCGCAAATTATAACCACTTTGTATAATTGGGTTACGACTTTTCGCGAAACTCCGATTGTTAAAGATACGACCAATGTAAGTAGTGCTAAATTTGATTTTTACCTAGATAGTAACCTGGCAAATCCATTGTCGTTTACGGTTTTTGAGATGTCAGATAAAGGCGAGCTTATTATAGACGAACCTCAGCGCATTATAGAGAGTAAAGCGGCATTTTTTGTTTTTGTTAATCCTAAAACTGGTTGGATTACTGCGGTGAAAAATAACACAACGAATCAAAAAAAACTTATAAGACAGGAGCCGGTTGGTAACTTGAGAGTCCGCGTTATTTCATAGATTTTCATTATGCTTCTGTAACTTTTTTTAAATAGGTTACAAGTTTGTTAGAATATTTTTTTTGTTTGATAATTGTAAATCCGCAAAAATTTATATCTTCATCTTCTGGATGTTCAACAATAATAATACCATTTTTTTCCATTACGTCAAAGGCGATGATGGATACAAGTGCGGGGTTGTATAGCTTTTTGTGGTATGGTGGATCAACATAAATTACGTCAAATTTTTGGTTAATAGTGCTGAGCTTTTTGAGACTGTTACCCCAAATAACTTCTGGGTTTATGCCCAAAAGCTCATAATTTGCTTTTATATTTAAAAAAGTTTTCTTGTCTTTTTCTATAGCTATGCTTTTTTTAAAGCCTCGAGAAACTGCTTCCAGCCCCATAATTCCTGAGCCGGCAAACATATCAAGAAAAATTTTCCCTTCAAAGTCTAAAAACTGCTGTAAAACATCAAATGTGGCAGCTCTTGTTTTTGCAAGAGTAGGGCGAACATTTTCGCCTTTTGGCGAGATTAATTTTCGCGAGTTGAATTTTCCGCCTGTAATATGCATACATAAATTTTATAACAAATTTTTATTTGAGTATATAATAGGTTTAACTTTTGCAACAAAATATTTGAAATATAACTTGTTTACGCTAAAATAAAGTAACATCAAACTAAATTAAAGGAGAAATAAAATGGCAGACGTTATAAAATTAACAGCGGAAAAAAGAAGTGAAGACAAAAACCCAAGACAATTAAGAGCTGAAGGACTGCTTCCGGCTACAGTTTACGGCAAAGGTATGGACAGCATGTCTATTCAGTTGCGCACGCAAGAATTTACTCTCGCGTATAGAAACAATGCTGATGCAACTTTTGAATTGTCAATCGACAATAAAGCATACAAAACAGTTGCTCAAGCAGTTCAAAAAAATTACGCAACTAACGAAACACAAAGTGTAGAATTTAAGTTGGTTTAAGTTTACTAAATATTAGATTGAGAAACAAAAATCCCGAATAAATTTCGGGATTTTTGTTTTTTATGAAATCAAAAGAGGGAATTCCCTCTCTCTTAATATTATTTTTTGTTGGTGTAAGTGTCTATAGCTTCAAACGCCATGTCTCCAGCACTATATAATTGCGCTACAGTAATACCTAGTGCAAGCATTCCACCAAAACCTGCACCGAACTTTTTAACTGGTGGCATTTCTATTAATCGGCTAATCCATGATGTGAGCTTAGATTTCTTAAGTGCCGCGCCAACGGTTGTTGCAAATTTTGATAAACTGGATAGGTTTTTATTGTTTAGCATTTTTACGCTTGTTGCAAATTTGCTGCTAGAAACTGCTACGTTTTTCATTGTTTTTAACTTGCTGGCAACTACAGCTGCTCCGCCAATTCCGCTTGCAGCAACAGCTCCACCAACGGCTGCATCTTTGTTTTGAACATCCGTAGGGTCGGCAATCGTGCGTTTTACGCCATTGTATACTTTATCGGTTATGTTTCCGTTAAAATTAGGTGTAATCGGTTGTACCATTACTCTAGCCCTCCTTCTTTGTTTGAGCTTAAAGACGAGTTAATGGCAGTAGTTGCTGCCGGAATAGCAACAAGTGTTGCCCCTGTGTTGGTTGCAACTTTTTTTATTGTTTCTTTGTTAATGTTATGTTTTTCTGTAAAACCTTTAACAAAGTTCTTAGTCTTGTTAAAGACGAAACTTGTTTTACCTTCTGTGAATTTTTTAACTTTTCCCAGTTTGGAGTCTGGCTTGATTTTATTATACATGCTTTTAATTTTGCCACCTAATTGCGTAGCATATTTTTTAATAAAGCCAGTTACTTTTTTTACAACACTGAGATTTGAGATTTTAGTGTATATAGTTTTTAAAGTTTTTGCACCTTTTGGCGCCATAGTTTTAAATGTATAAAAACTTGCAGCGGCTGCTGCTATGCCAAAACCAAGTGTGCCTATTGAAGATAGAAATTTACTATCCTTATTTGCTGATAGCTTTTTCATATCTTCGCGTTCTTGTATTAAAAAATCATAATCTTCTTCGTTAAAATCTTCTGTATGAATATTATTGTTGTGACCAAATGCTGGGCGGGAATTTAATTGATACCCAGGTCGAATTGGTTGACAATTCAAACTTTGTACGTTCATTAATTTTAATCCTTATAAGTTGTGTTGCACTTATATAAGTCTTGAAAAAATATATTTTGATACTTAGTAAATAAATTCTTAAAAAAAATTTACAAACCGGTATTGCTTTATTATTCTAGCTTAAAACCTTAAAATAGGAAAGAAAATTTTTAAATTAAGGCAATTTTTTACTGTTATAATTGTTTTTAAATTATATGGAAAGGCTATGGTGTAATGCTGAAAATTAATCAATTCTTTTTAATAAAACCTGTTTCTTTAAAACCTGTGTTTAAAGGAGAAGATAAATCTAAATCTCTGCAAAATAGTGACTCTGAAACAGCAATAGTTAATAATAATATGCAAAATTCACTTGCTGTAAAAACTCCAATTGCATATACAAATACAGGGAAAATAAAAATTCTTGGTAATTTGACAGCGCAGACATACAAGCTTGCAAATGGGCAAAATGTAATTATTTTGCCGAAAAAAGGTCCAACCGTCGTAAAAACTTATGTAAATGCTGGGTCAATGAATGAACCCGACCATTTGCGCGGTATAAGTCATTATATTGAGCATAACTTGTTTAACGGAACAAATAACCTCAAAGCTGGAGAGTTTTTTAATCGCGTAAATAGTCTTGGAGCCTCAACAAATGCCTCAACAAGTTTCTCAACAACTGATTTTTATATAAGTTCGCAACTGCTTAAAAAAGGAGACCTTGAAGAAAAAATAAAACTTCATTCTGACATGTTGCAAAACCCAGTGTTTGCGCCAGATATGCTAGACAAAGAGCGTGGACCTGTAATATCAGAAATAAGCATGGTCATGGATGAGCCAGAAAATGTTGCGATGAATCTTGCTATAAAAAATCTTTATCAAATTAAAACGAAATCACCAGATTTGATTGCCGGTACAATAGAAAATATTAAAAATGTAACGCGGAAAGATGTTGTTGATTATTACAATACACATTACACTCCTGATAATTTTACAACAATAATCTCAGGTGATGTAAATCCGGATGAGACAATGCGGTATGTTTCAAAATATTTTACAAAGCAAAATCCAGTAAAACCAATGGTGAAAAAATATGAAAATCTTGTTCCTATAGAAAATTCAATACGTGTTAATAAAAAATCGAATAAAGCAACTGCAAGTACTGTGGTAATGGCGTTTGCCGGTCCTGAAAATAATAATACAAAAGATAAATTGGTTAGCGAAGTCCTTATGGCAATGCTTACTGGGTATAAAAACGCAAGGCTTTCAAAAGCGTTTGAAAAGCTTTATATTGGCGCAGATTCAGGAATTGAAAAAATAGGAAATAAACCAAACGATCGAAAAGCTCTACTGTTCGTAACTTCATGCGCTCCAGATAAGGTCGATAAGTCAATTAAAACGGTTTACAAAGAAGTTTTTGATATACAAAATGGAAAGTTCACCAAAAAAGAAATAGAAATTGCCAAAAAACATCTAAAAGCAAGTATTCAGCAAGTAAGTGAAAGTTCGGCTTTACTCAATAGTCTCATTGGTTATTCTTATTTGGATAAAGATTTGACTTACCTTTCTGAATACGAAAACATATTAGACAAAATAACGCCGGAAGATATTCAAAATGCAGCTAAAAAGTATTTTGATTTGAATAAAGTATCTATTGCTTCAGTTGTGCCGAGCGAAAAAGCTTTAAATCAAAATAATACAAAAGTTTCATTTGGTAATTCTCCAGAAAATAGCATGCTTAAAAAAGAAGCTTACAACGTTGATGACATAAAAAATTATAGGTTACATAACAATGTTGAGATTGTTACGAACAATAGTGAGTCAGATATGTCAGTATTTAATTTGGCGCTTTGCTGCAATGCACCTGCGGCGGTTAAACCAGGAGTAGCGGAAATTCTCCAAGTGATGCTAAATCGAGGTTCGGACAAAAAATCTAAAAATAAGTTCTTTGATGAAGCGGAGGATAAAGGCATTGCAATCGATTTTAGTTCTACCCCCGAAAAACTTTTAGCATATGTAAAATCTAATCATTCAGACGCTGCGGATGCCCTGGAAATGGCAAAAGAAGTACTGCTCTCGCCCAAGTTAAGCAAGGAAAATTTTGCTTATGCCAAGGAAGAAGTTAAAGAAACAATTTCCCAACAAGCGAAATCGGCGCGGGCAAACGCATTTGAAGAAATGTTTAGTCATATTCCAGCTTACGCGGCGAAAGATAATTTCTTAAAATCATTGGAAAAAATCTCGCTTGACGATGTAAAAGGACTGTATGCGTATATTATGAAAAATTCATCTGCTATTTGTTCGGTTACAGCACCGTTTAACGATAGTCCGCAGTTGCTTAACGTTTTTACATCGGCTCTCTCTAAAAACATGCCCAGTTTTAAATTGTTTAAACCAGAAACGTTTAACTCTTTTGTTCCCGCAAAAAGAAACAAAATTATAGTGCAGGCTGAGCAACGTAATCAAGCCTCGATTGCTAAATGCTACAAGTTTAAAACAAATTTGAATATGTCTGATGCCGCAAAATTTTCCCTTCTCAATATAATTTTGGGCGGAAATTCTAATTCGCGTCTTTTTAATGATTTAAGAGAAAAGCAAAAGCTTGCGTATAGCGTGCGTTCAAATATGGATTTTATTGGAAATACAGGAGTGATGCAATTAATTATAAAAACTACCACTGACAATCCGCTAGAGGGTGATGACAAACTAGATAACTTGCAAAAATCACTCAAAGGTTTTGATTTAAATATAGAAAAAATTTGTAATGAACTTGTTTCCGACAAAGAACTAGAAAGCGCAAAATTATATCTCAAAACAAAAATTCTTGATGAGGCTGAAACATCTGCTGGAAAAGTGAAATTGATAGCAGACAGTAAAAATACTTTTTATGGTGTAAATGCAACAAATATTCTTCTTTCGGAAATTGATACTGTAACAAAGCAGGACATTCTCGCCGCAGCAAATTATATTTTCCAAAATCCTGCGCTTACATCAATTGTCGCAAGTCAAAAAACTCTCGACCATTTTAAATCCAATTTAAAATAATTTGGACAATACTGTTTTAAAATGATAAAATCATTTAGTATTTAAAATGGTAAAAAGGAGAAAATTATGGCAGACGATTCAAAATTAATTGCGACAGTTCCACGCAGTGCAACTGAACAATTACAAATAGCGGTAAGTGAATTTAAAGGTAAAAAATATTTGGACTTAAGAATATTTTATACTACAGATACTGGCGCAACTTGGCTTCCGACTAAAAAAGGCGTAACGGTTTCTCCAGAAAACCTTGAACTGCTTAAAGATGCAATAGACAAGGCAATAACCGAACTTGCAGCAGAAGCGTAGCGGAGATGCCTCTATGCCTCAGTATGCGTATGCGCAGGTATTGGTAAATGTTGCCAATTTGGGAACAAGAACTTTCAGTTACCTTATTCCTGACGAGTTTAAAGACAAAATAAAAATAGGTCAGCCGGTTCTGGTTTCGTTTGGCAATCAAGGTGTTATAAATGCCTTTGTTGTTGGCTTTTCAAATTATTTGCCTGAAAATATTAAAGCCAAAAGCATTTTAGAAATTTTGGAAGAAACACCTTTGTTTGACCTCAATTATTTGAAACTTCTTGAGTGGGTTTCAAATTACTATTGCTGCGATATTCAGACGGTTTTAAATAGCGCAATTCCAATGAAGTTTCTCTCACGGACAAAAAGGCTAGTGTCTGTGGTTAATAGAAATTTTAGGGGAAATAAGCTGGAAAACGAATTACTTGAAAAAATTTTACAAAAACCAATTTCTACAACTTCATTGCAAAAACATTTGAAAATTTCATCTTCAAAATTTTATGCCATGCTTCGAAAATTACGCACGGCAGGCGTTGTCGATGTGGAAAATGTTATGGATGAAAAAAGTCAGCGTGAACAAGTTGAAAAATATGTGCTCTTTAAACATAAAGAAGGTGCGTCAAAACGCCAATTAGAAATTCTTAATGCCCTTGAGTCGCTTGGTGAAACAAAACTTATTGAGTTCGAAAAAGAAGTTAAAACGACAAGAGCAAGCATGAAAAAGCTTAATGATGTTGGGTTTGTTGAAATTGTTGAAAAAGCTGTGTATCGTAACCCGCTGGCAATTTTTGCCCCTAAAAATATAGAGGAGTTTCCGCTTTTATCACAAGACCAGCAAAATGCTTTGCATGAACTTCTTAAACGCCGCGAAAAATATCAACCGCTTTACTTGTACGGCGTTACGGGTTCAGGAAAAACGGAGATTTACTTTAATCTGATTAAAAAAATTCTCGAAGAAGGTAAAAATGTTTTATTTCTTGCTCCTGAAATCGCCTTGGCATCGCAACTTACCAATCGTCTTGCCCGACGCTTTGGTGTAGAAGATGTTGCGATTTGGCATAGTTCAATTTCTGATGGAGAGCGTTATGATGTTTGGCAAAAGCTTAAACAAAATAAAATTAGAATTCTTGCGGGGGCGCGTTCGGCGGTCTTTGCGCCGTTGCAAAATATTGGGCTGATTGTAATTGACGAGGAACATGAAAATAGCTACAAACAGACGACTCCAGCCCCGCGATATGACGCAAGAAAAGTCGCTCAAAAACTTGCGGAATTAAATAATGCAACAATTGTTCTCGGCTCTGCAACTCCTGATATAAATAACTATTATTATGCTGTAAATTCTGATAATTTGGTTCGGCTTAAAAATAGGTTCAATAATCTAGATATGGCAAAGGTTGTGGTTTTGGATTTAAAAGAGGAGAAAACGGACGGAAATAACGGTATTTTTTCGCGTACACTTATTGGAGCAATTCAAAGAAATCTTAAAGCCCAAAAACAAACAATTCTTTTGATAAATCGTCGTGGTTTTTCAACATTTACAATGTGTCAATCTTGCCAAACAGTTATACAATGTCCAAAATGTGCAATTCCACTTATCTGGCATGCGGCGGATAAAAAGCTAAAATGTCATTATTGTAACCACGAGGAGGATTTTCCAGAATTTTGCCCCAAATGTGGCTCTAGTGCGCTAAAACGTTCCGGAACGGGAATTCAGCGCGTTGAAGAAATTGCTGCAAAACTTTTTCCTGATGCACGAATTGCGAGAATTGATAGCGATGTCTTAACAAAGAAATACGAACATATAGATATTTTGAAAGCTTTTCAGAACGGCGAAATTGACATTCTTATTGGAACGCAAATGATTGCCAAAGGGCTTGATAATCCGAATGTGACAATAGTTGGTGTAATTAGTGCAGATGCTGGATTTACGCTCCCTGATTATCGTTCGTACGAGCGAGGTTTTCAGCTTTTAACGCAAGTTGCAGGACGTGCGGGTAGGGGAGATTTTGAGGGGAAAGTATATTTTCAAACAAATAACCCAGATTTTTATGCTCTAAAATCGGCTCAAGAGCAAAATTATGAGAGTTTTTATGAAAAAGAAATCCAATCTCGTCTGGAGTTTGATTATCCGCCATATTCGCAAATTTTGCGACTTGTGCTTTCGTGCGAAAACAATTTTCGTGCCGAAAAATCTGCAATGGAAATTGCAATGCGGCTTTGTGAAATTGTGGATAAACGAAGTTGGAGCGAGCATATAATCGTTCTCGGACCTTCTCCATGCGTGTTTGAACGGATAAGGGGCGAATATCGTTTTCAAATACTTATTAAAAATAAACTCGGTGAAAAAGGACATTTTTTGATAACTTCTTTTATTTCAAAAATTAAAATGCCTGAAGATATAAAATTGGTTGTGGATATAGAACCAACAGATATTTTATAACGAACAAAAGCTTGTGTTTTTTCTCAAAAACGTGAAAAATGAAAAAATTTGTGTGCATGTTTGTAGAAATTATAATTAAAATCTAAGAAAAACAAGTCAGAGTGCTAGATTTGGAATAACTTGCATAAAATGTAGTTATTGTTGTAAAATTTTATAATGAAGAAGATTAATTTTAACCTTAATACTCAAAATCGAATGATACTCCTTGGCATGGTTGTCAGTACGTTTTTAATCTTTTTCATTGCGTTATTTTTGACTAATAAAATTCAGGAAAAATTATCTCAAAGCTATAATGAGCTTGCGCAGTTGTTGACGAAAACGGTCGCTATTGAAAGCGTTGAGCTTATAAAAAATATAGAAGATACTCAAAAATACGATACACTTTCGTATCACACAAATTTAATTCTTAACACGAATGACAGTATCTCTTTTATTGAGTTTAAAAACGATAAAGGGAAAATAATCTATTCCAGTAAGGAAGTTGAAAAAGCACGTGCAAAAGAGACTAAATCTAGCGTTTCTGCCCCAATGTCAATTCAAACACCTGAGGGCGTTAAAAATATAGGTTCTGTAACGGTCGGTTTCTCCGGAAAAATGATAAAATCTGTTATACTTGCCGCAAAAAATTCTATGTTCTTTGTTTTTGCGCTTGCCTGGTTGGTTTTGAGCGCAGTTGCTGTAATAAATACCTGGTTGTTAACAAGAGAACTGCATAATTTGCATCATGGTGTAAAAAAGATTTCCGGCGGACAGTTTGGTTATACGCTTGAAGCTAAGGATGCAAGCGGTGATATTAAAGAACTTATTTCCGCATTTAACGATATGTCAAAAAGGCTCCATGTTTATGAAGAAAAAAATATAGATCAACTTACGTTGGAACGAAATAAGTTTGAAACTGTTCTCATGTCTATTATTAATGGGGTTGTTGTATGCGATAACTATGATAACGTGGTTTTGATTAACAACTCCGCACAAAAGATTTTAGAGGTAGATGAGGCGGAAATATTAAATACTAAAATTCAAGCATATTGTGATGCCGATGGAGAGCTTTGTTTTAAAGAAAAAATTGAACAGTTTAAGGATACTCCGCTAGATATTATTGAAACTAAGCCAATTGAATTTAATATTAATGTTGGAAAAAAAGTTATAAAATCTATTATTTCTCCGATGTTTTCTAAAAATCAGGACTATGTCGGATATATTATCGTATTGCTTGATGTAACAAGAGAAGTTGAGGTTGATAAGCTTAAAAGTCAGTTTATTTCGAATGTTAGCCACGAACTTCGCACGCCAGTAACGATTTTGCGTACTTATGTTGATACGCTGTATAGTCATCCGGATGACTTTGACGAGACAACAAGAAAAGAATTTATAGGTGTAATTAATAATGAGACAATACGGTTGCAAAAAATGGTCAATGACGTCTTGGATTTTTCAAGATTAGAGTCTCCTGAGGCAAATTTTGCAAAAGAAGAATGTGACATCGCTCATTTAGTTGATGAGTGTGCTGAGTCAATGAAAGTTCTAGCAAACGAAAAAAATATTACAATGGCTGTTATTAAAGAGCCCGATTTGCCGTTAATTTCTATTAATAGAGATAGCATTGCCAGAGCGCTTAACAATCTTATTTCTAATGCCATAAAATATTCACCAGAAGGTTCAAGAGTTAAAGTGCGTGCAGAAATTGCTGCCGATTCCAACTACGTTGAAGTTTCGGTAGAGGATAATGGAATGGGGATTCCTCAAGAACATTTGAAAAAGATTTTTGATAGATTTTATCGTGTGGAAAATGATACACATACGGTCAAAGGTACTGGACTGGGCTTGCATTTAGTAAAAATCACTATAGAAAAACATCATGGCGGGAAAGTTTTTGTAACTTCAAAAGTTAACGAAGGTTCAAAATTTGGCTTTAGACTCCCGATAAATCCAGTTTTAGAAGAAAATACAGAAGATTTAGTTTAAAAAAACTTTACATTGAAATGTTTTAAGTTTTGCTTTGTAATATTATGATTTAGAGAAGAATTACAGAAGAATTAAACAGGAACTTCAAAAGTGAAAATAGCAATATACCCGGGAAGTTTTGATCCAATAACCAAAGGACATTTGGATGTGCTGATTAAGGCGGCAGAAATGTTCGATAAAGTTATTATTGCAGTTCTTAAAAACAATGCCAAAAAAGGGTTTTTGCCAACAGAGGATAGGGTTGCGCTGATTAAAGAGGCGGCAAAAGATATTCCTAATGTTGAAGTAGACAGTTTTGATGGTTTGACTATTGAATATGCTCGCGCAAAAGGTGCAAATATCCTGATAAGAGGGCTAAGAGCTGTTTCGGATTTTGAATACGAAATGCAGATGTCTCAGATGAATAATGCTCTCGCGCCTGAAATTACAACTGTGTTTCTCATCACCAGACCCAAATACAGCTTTATTTCGTCAAGTACGGTTAAAGAAGTTGCATTGTCCGGTGGAAATGTTTCGAAATTTGTACCTGAATGTGTGGTACAATATTTTTGTGATAATATAGAAAATAAGTAGTAGGTAGGAATAAATTATGAGTCAGCTTCGAATAAATGAATTGTTAGAAAGAGCAAACATCTTGCTGGACAAGGGGTTTCATATCATGCCCGGCTTTGTAACAATCAAAAGTGCCGCAATGGAAGGTCTTTTGGACAGGATTAGCGCATCTGTTCCCGAAGATATAAAAGAAGCTGAAATGATTTTGAAACGTCGCGATGAGATTATAATTGAGGCACAAAATCGCGCGGATAGAATTATTGCTGATGCACAAAATGAAGCGTCAAGAATTCTGTCTGAAAACGAAATTATGCGTGCAGTCCATCAAGAAGGACAAAAAATTAGAGAACAAGTTATTCAGGATTGCGAAAATATTAAGCGTAAAGCATTTGAAGAAGCAGATAATGTACGAGTTCAGGCGGCAGACGAAGCTATGAAAATAAGACAAGGTGCAGAAAATTACGCGGAACAAGTTTTGACAAATATAGATACTGATTTGACGCAGCTACAGCAGATTGTAAGAAATGGTCAGGCTTATATTGAAAAAATGAAAGCTGAGTCTTACCAAGGCATGACAAATCAACGTCTTGCGTCCGAAGTTCAAGACGATTTTGAAGAAGCATACGCTGAGTAGTTTTGTTTAATATAATTTTTTATAAATAACTGGTTTTTATCAGCTTAAAAGCCGGTTATTTCGTTGAAAATTTTTATTGCAAAGTTGTCAGTTGCGCCAGAAATAAAATCAATACAAGATTGACGATAGTCGTCTATTGAGTTTAAGTTGTATAAAATTTTGTTTTTGTAGTATGGATTGCGGTTATCAACATTGGCGTAACGTTCCAGCCACTCTTTGTAGTGTCCAATCAAAACAGGGTAAAACTGTGCATCTTTCATCATTTTTGAGATTGTGTCATGCCCAGCATAATAACCGAGTAAAACTTCGAAGATAGTTTCAATGACTAGTTTTGCGTAGCGTTTAAAGTAATAGAGCCGTTTGTGGGTGCAAATGTTCCAGTAGTTGAAACTTTTGATTTCGTTCATGATTTCAAAATATTCTTGAGAAAATCCTATACCCTTTTGTGGCGACGAGTTTTTGCATAAATCAACGGTAAGCTTGTGCGTCAAAGCAGTGTGGTTGAGCCTTGAAAGTTGTGCGTCTTTGAACATCCGCTGAATCATTTTTTCGAGTTCTTTTTGTTGTTGAGAATTTAAAATTTTGTAAGTTATTGCGTCCTCAATATCTCTGCCAAGATAAGAAATCTTATCGGCAATTTTAATTACGCAACCTTCAAATGTGTAGGGATTTATTTCGCTTGCATTTGTAATGGTTTTTAGGTCAATGAATTCTTCGCGAGGGTAAATCCAGTTTTCATCAACTTCACCGCAGTGGCAAATCATTCCGTCGCGCACGGCGTAAGTTAAGTTCATATTTTGCTCATAGCCTTCGTAATCGTTGAGCGTTTCAATATCGTCTGCAAAATGTAGACTGTTTCCTTCATGCCAGAATTTTTTGCCGCTGTCGTAACTTTTTACAATATCATCAATTACTGTTTCGCCGTAGTGACCAAATGGAGAGTGTCCGATGTCATGCCCGATAGCAATTGCGGATACTAAGTCGGGATTTAGCCCTAATGAACGAGCTATAGTTGTACCGATTGAGGCGACGAGTTGAACATGTTCAATGCGTGTGCAAATGTGGTCGTTGCTGGTTGCAAAAAACAGTTGTGTTTTGCGTTTCATTCTGCGATACGCGTTGGAGTGAAGTATCCTGTCGTAATCACGCTCAAAATCTGTCCTGATGTCGTCATGACGTTTGTACATTGGGTAAACGCGTGAAATAGCGTTTTGCCATTTTTCACTGTTTGGAGTGGTAGCAACTTGCGAAAACCTGTATAATTGTATTTTTTGATTTTGTTCTGTACTCATATTTTTATTATACATTTAGTTTTGCTTTAATGAATAGTCTAAAAAAGTGAAATTTGAACTTTAATTAACTAAATATACTACCATAAGGTCTATGGCTAAAATGTTTTGTCCTTGTAATAAAACCAGGAAAGCGGGTAAATTCGCCTTGTGGTTTTATGACTACACTTTTAACTCCTTCAACTTGTTGCGGCGAAGTCGTTTTTGCTAGTACGCGTTTGTGCATTGAACTGATTATGCTACCTGATTTGGGTGAGTGCTGGGTAATATTTAATGCTGTAAGATTTTGTGTTTTGCCCTTTCCCAAATGGTTGAAACATTCTAGACATGCCGCCCAAAGTGGTTTGTCACTCAGGTGCACATATTCAATTTTTAGTATAGTTCCGTCCTTGCACGTATATCCTCTAAAACCGGGTATTCCAGAGGGCTTTCCGACGGCTCCAAATTTTTTCTTTATGGCTTTAAGCCCATCTGCGAGAGACATTGGGGCGAAAACTTCGTGCCCGCATACTTTGTTTGCAAGTTTTCTTAAAGATGATTTAAATGCTAACGCCATGCTTGCCATAAAACTAGTACTCCTTTATTCCGACCTAACCATTAAGCTAAAGTAAACACTTCCATCAGATTTTACTTCTTACGTATATAAAAAACAAGATGATAAAAAAATTGTCTGGTTTTTGATAGTAAAGTAATGAATTGTTACAATAGATACATAATAAAACTGAAAAAAGCGCAATTGTATTTTCTCTATACTATTAACATCAAAGCAATAGCACCTCTGGTTTGCAATTTTTACGGTGCTACCGGTAAGGAGGAGTAGTGCTAAAGGACTTATTTTAGAAAGCTGTTTTTCTTGTTCTTATTTTAATTGTATGATAATCTAAACGTATGATTGAGCTTTTGATTTTATATATTTTAAGTAAACGAGAAAAAACGGTATATGCTTTGCGGCGTGATATTATTGACAGTTTCGGTATGATTACAAAGCCGTCTTTGGGGACAATTCATCCCGCACTAAAACGGTTATTCTCGAAGGATGCTGTTAAATTTGAGCAAAAATATACCGAAGGCGGAAAAAAGTCTACGTATTACTCGCTTGCTCAAAATGGAAAACGAGTATTTAAGGAATTGTTTTTCGAAGATATTTCTTCAAATCCTACAATCTTTCATACTCAGTTGAGCACAAGACTTTTGACGGTTTCAATGTTAGAAAAATCTGAACGTGCTAAATTTTTTGAGGAATTGCAGAAAAACTTGGAACTTCAAAAAATTGAAGCAGAAAAAGCGCTAGAAAGTCCTTACCACGATTACGATGAATGGCAAAAGGGCGTTATTTCGGAAACCCTAAGCGGTATAGCATCAATAGAAGCGCTCGTTGAACGGTTGAAGGTTTATTAAATTAAATCACCGCGGATTGATTTTGTTTAATTAATCGGCTTAAAATAGCCGCCTTCTTTTCATCTTGTATATTGCGGTTTTGAGGAGCGTATGCAAGATTCCAAGAATTTATCCATTTTTGAAAATTTGATATACTTTTTTTGTCTGGGAAAATAAAATATTTGTTGTCTGGATGTATTGGTATATCAGCATCTTTAGGTGATATTAAGGCAAAAAAGTTTCTTTTGCCAAATAGTTCATCATAGCGTAATTCAATATCTACATATTTCTTTTGATCCAATTTATTGTCAGTAATAATTTTTTTTATGGAATTTAATTCACGTACAAAAACATTATCAGCACGATTGCGAGTGAGTTTTTCGGTTATTTGGCGTCCTAAACGCAGAGAACCAAAGGACTGAGAATTATTGAGTCTGTTAATTTTCATATAACCTCCTTAGTTGAACCTATGCTATTATAGTTGTTTGTGAGGTTAATGTAAATAATTGGCACAAATAATCATTACAGAAAGTAATAATTTTATTCCGTTTCCCAAATCATATTAGGTTAGTTTTCGGTTGTTTCAATTAGAAAGCCAAATGGCAGTAGGTCATTAATCGTTGCAACAAAAAGTCCGCCCTCTTTTGCTTCTAAAATGACTTTAACTGGGCGATTGTTTGAAAATTCCCATATCCATTGGCGGCAAGCACCACAAGGCGCGCACATTTTTTCTTTTGGTGAAAATATTGCTATCGCTTCAAGTTCGCTTTTTTCTCCAGTTGCAATTGCTGTAGATAGTGCGTTTCGTTCTGCACAAAGTGTTAACCCAAAACTAGAGTTTTCAACGTTTACTCCTTTGTAAACGTTGCCATTTGAATACAGTACCGCAGCTCCTACTGGAAATTTTGAATATGGCGAGTAAGAATTTTGGCATGCTTCTTGCGCAATTTGCATTAATTTTTCATTAGTAATCATAAAAGCATTATTTACTATATTGCCAAATTAAAAATCATGTAATTAATGGATAATTTTTTTTAAAATAAGTCTATAATAGTATTAGTATATGAAAATTAGGGAAACTATGAGACTTTTAAATAAATTTTTTGGGGTTGTAATTGTACTCGCATTGGGCGTGGGTATTGAGTTTAATGCTTTTGCGCAAGAAAATAATACCAAAGTTGGTGAAAAACAATCGATTATCGTTATTTCGGATAGGGTTGAACAGGCAAACCAACAATATTTTATTTACCCGCAGGTTAGCGAAATGGTTGCCGCAGAAGTAATTAACGAGCTTAATAAAGATGCGGTTGTAACTGCACCGGCTCTTTCGACTGTGCGTGAAAAATTGCGCTCTCAAAAGCTTTTTCGTTCATCAAGTAAGTTGTTAGACAATTATCGATATACTTACGAACTAAACTTTAGCGTGCTAAAAAAAATAGCCAAAGAGTTTAATGTAACTAATGTTTTGATTGTAACGGGTTCTTTAGACACTGTTAGTGATTTTTTAAAACCGACGTGGTGGAATTTCTTAAATATACCTGGCGAAAACGTTGTTAAAACGGAGTACAGGCTATATACTTACATCGCTTTGGTGGATTTGAAAACTGAAACTATAACTTGGCAAAATACGTATCATCGCCAAATTACAGCTCCAGAATTTGCGTTGGCTAACGCTACATATTCGCCTGATTATCGCCAGTTGACAAAACTTAAAAAAGCCTCTGCCGTAATTGCTCAAGATGCAACTTATAGAGTGGAAAATGTATTAACACCTTGGTTTACAGCTGACAAAACCCCGCCAACTTTGCAAGAAAAAGTAAAATTTAACGTCAATAAAAAATATGATGCATGTATACAAAATATCAACGAGAAAAAATCTGCCAGAGCTGCTAAACAAGCAGAGCAAAACGCTGTGTTAAAAACTCAAAAAAATAAAAGAGTAGAAAATTTCAATGACTCTTTAGTTCCGAATCCAGAAAACAGCGTAGCAAATCGCTCAAAAAAGGTCGGCAAGAATGAATCAAAAATAATTTTGCAAGAAACTTTGCCTGTGCCAGCAAAAACGACTGCCCACCAGCAATCTAGCGATGAGCCAAAAAATATACAAGTCAGTCCGTTGAATATTATCATTCCAAAGATGTAGATTTGCAAAATTAAATTAAATTTGTAATTTGCATATCCGTTATATTATTATATAATGGAGTAGAAGTTTAACACTGGAGGCAAAGTTGCCACAAATTTTACGAATTAAAGGCGGAACAACACTTAAGGGCGAAGTCGAAATCGGCGGAGCAAAAAATGCTGTTTTAAAACTTATGGCGGCAGCACTTTTACCTAAAGGAGTTTCGAAAATATATAACGTACCCGAGCTTACCGATGTTAACATCATGCTTAATGTTATTGAGCAGCTTGGTGTAAAAACAAGCTATGACAGACTAGAAAAGTCTGTAACAATAGACGCTACTGATATTACGAGTATTACTGCAAAGTATGAACTAGTTAGTAAAATGCGTGCTTCGTTCAATGTCTTGGGCGCGCTGGTTGGGCGTTGTAGAGAGGCGATAGTAGCATTGCCGGGTGGCTGTGCTATAGGTGAAAGGCGTGTCGACTTCCACATCAAAGGGTTGGAAGCGCTGGGGGCAAATATAAAAATTGAAAATGGTTATGTTCATGCAAAAGCGTCTCGGCTTTGTGGAACTGATATTTATCTTGATATTCCTTCTGTTGGGGCAACTGAAAATTTGATGTTGGCTTCAGTGCTCGCAGAAGGGGCTACTCGCATTCAAAATGCAGCACAAGAACCGGAAATTATTGATTTGGCAAATTTCCTTAATGCAATAGGTGCAGATATTCAAGGTGCTGGAACTTCTGAAATTATTATTAACGGGGTTAAGCAGTCTGATTTGCACCCGATAGAATATACAACCATCCCAGATAGGATTGAAGCCGGAACGTATATGGCGGCTATTGTCAGCACTAGAGGAAAAGGTATTATCAAAAATATTTTCCCTAACCATTTGACGTTTTTTACTTCTAAACTTACTAGAATGGGGGCTAATGTTAAGCTTCTAGACCCGACGTCCCTTGAGGTTAGTTGTCGCCATAGATTGAGTGCAATAAATATTGTAACACAGCCGTATCCGGGTTTTCCTACAGATTTGCAAGCTATTGCAATGGCAATGCTTACAAAAGCTGATGGAGTAAGTATTATTACCGAAAGTTTGTACGAAAATAGGTTTATGCAAGTTCCTGAGTTGCGTAGAATGGGCGCGGATATTCATCAAGAACGCCATCATTCTCTGGTTCGTGGTGTGAAAAAACTTACTGGCGCAAACCTTAAAGCTAGTGACTTGAGGGCTGGTGCGTCACTGGTTGTAGCGGCTTTAATGGCAGAAGGATATAGTGAAATAGAAAACCTCATGCACATTGACCGAGGTTATGAAAAACTTGAAAATAAATTGCGGAAACTCGGTGCAAATATAGAGCGGGTAAGTGTTTCTGATACATTATATGATACAAATACAAAAGGAAGCTTGAATGAGTCAACAATATAAAAGATGGTATGACCATGATCCGGTTTTGTTAAAAGTAATAGACTTGTTAAAAAATTATCAGGATGAATTAAAATCTCAGGCAGAAGTTTTTTTGACAAAAATAGAAGAAAAAGTGCCGAAAGAAACTATTGATAAGTTCTATGAAATGGTTAAACCTATCAACGGTAATCGTTGGTACGATAAAGATCCGGTCATTTCAAAAACAGTTGAATTATTAAGAGTTGTTCCTCCAGAAACTCAAAAATCTGCCGCTGAAAACTTTATAAAAACCTTGAAAGACGCTGGCATTGACGTTGACGGTAGTGAAGAATAATTTGTTATGTTTGTATTTCGCTATGCAATTACGTCGTAACTTTTCAAGGCTTGTGCATTAATATCTTTGGAAAGACTTGTCGCTGCCGCGTTTTGTAGCGGTGGATGATTTGGCGACGTTGCGGCGATATGCGGGTCTCTCAGCTTGTATATTTCTGCAACCCGTGATTTTAGGTACGTAGGCGACTTGCTATATAATTCTCCTACGTAATCCATTTCGGGGTCTTTTACTGGCGGAATAGAATCAGTTGGTAGTTTTGAAATCCAGAATTTTGCAGCTGCCTCGTAGGCGTCTTGTTCCTCTGCAATTGATGTGTAAGGGTCATTGTCTTTTGCATGGACGAATTCATGAACGAGGTAGGCGCTAACAATTTTTGGATTAGCCCACACGTAATCCCCAGTTACAGTTATTTTTCGCTTTGCGTGTTCGTATTGCGCAATATTTGAACGTCCGCCCATTTCACTTGTGGTATCAAAGGCAATTGTTAAATCGGATAGGTCTTTTAGGTAGCCACTTGGCAGGTAGTTGCTGGCTAGTGAAATAGCATCATTTAGATTTTTTTGGGCGTATTCTTTTTTTTGCAACATTGCAGATTGCGGGTTGAATATTGCCAACTGAAGATTTTTTGTTTCTGCTAAATTTCTTTTTGCATAGTCAGATGCAGCATCTTTCTGAATGGCTTCGTTAAAATTTTGTAAAGCTTTTTGATATAGACCGTTTTGTTTGTAGGTTTCTCCCAAAACGGTAATCGTTTCATAATCATTAGGGTTCAAGCTTTTTGCTTGTTCAAATGATTGAATGGCCGCAGCGTAATCCTTTTTGAATTTATATGCTTTGCCTAAATTGAAATATGCGTCTGCAAATTGAGGGTTTAGCCCTATTGCCTGTTTATAACATTCTATGGCTTTATCAAAATCGTTGTATTTTAAAAACTCGTTTCCTTGTTCTTTGAAATTATTTGCACGTTGATTTTGCGTTGCCGCAAACGCTTTGTTTGTTTGGATTTTGTTGTTGTATATTGAACCTTTTAGGCTTATAGATGTCATTTTTTTACCTTTTATGGTTATGATAATGTGACTAAAAAAAAAATTTTGCTACATAGTAGTGTTATTTTTTAACAATGTTAACAAAAATTAAAAAAGCCAGAGATTTAAACTCCGGCTTTTTGTTTTATATTTAACTCTTACTATTTTTTAAGGAATTCAGGTATATCCAAAAGGCTTGTTGCTACTTCTTGAGCAGACTTGTTAACCGATGGCATTGGTTGCTCATTTGCAACATTTGTAGCGCTGAAAGAACCGGAGAAGAAGTCAGCTGCGCTGAGTGCTCTTGGTTCTTCTTTTGCTTTTGGCATTGCATTTTTGAGTTCAAATCCGGTTGCAATAACCGTAATTTGAATTTCGCCTTGAATTCTGTCATCTATAACAGAACCAAACGTAACGATAGCGTCTTCTGAAACGGCATCATGGATAACTTGAGCAGCTTCTGTAACTTCATGCAATGTCATATCAGAGCCACCTGTAACGTTGAGAATAATTCCTGATGCTCCGTGGATAGTTGTTTCAAGCAACGGTGAATTGATAGCTGCCGTAGCTGCTTCCATTGCGCGACCTTCTCCAGAACCGCGTCCAATACCCATAAGAGCAGAACCAGAAGATTCCATAACGGCTTTAACATCGGCAAAGTCAACGTTAATAAGCCCAGGAACTGTGATGATGTCAGAGATACCTTGAACACCGCGAAGTAGAACTTCGTCAACAACCTGGAAAGCTTCTCTCATCGTTGTGCGTTTGTCAACAACTTCCATAAGTTTATCGTTTGGAATGACAATCAAAGCGTCAACTGTTTCTTTGAGTTTTTCAAGTCCTTGAAGTGCTTGATTAAGACGTCTTTTGCCTTCAAACGTAAATGGTTTGGTAACAACACCAATGGTTAATGCGCCAAGTTCTTTTGCAATTTTAGCAACAACCGGAGCCGCGCCAGTACCAGTACCGCCGCCCATTCCAGCCGTGATAAATACCATATCTGCGCCATCAAGCGCTTGCATAATGTTTTCACGAGTTTCTTCTGCGGCTTTTTCCCCAATTGATGGGTCTCCGCCAGCGCCAAGCCCTTGAGTAAGTTTGCTACCTAGTTGAATTCTGTTTTTTGCTGAACTCATGCCCAAAACCTGAGCATCAGTGTTCATTGCCCAAAAGTCAACGCCACTCAAGCCGGCTTTAATCATTCGGTTGACAGCGTTTCCACCGCCGCCGCCGACGCCGATAACTTTAATTTCAGCAGGGTTTACGCCACTGGGCATTTCAGTGTTGTTATCAGGTGCTGTACCAATTTGTACAGGTTCTTTTCTTCCAAAAATGTCATAGTTTTCCACTAATTGACCCTCATATATAATCTAATACATTTTAGTTTAGGAGCGTCGCTTTCATTCGGTATGTTTCAGGAACCGGCGTAAAACTTGTGTTGAAATTGTTTTCACAAATATACCACAATCGGCTTTTTATTTTACACCCATCCCCCGATGGAAAGGTTATTCTTTAACTACTTACATATTATGTGAAATAATTTAAATAGTAAAGAAAATTAAGTGTTTTTTTGTCGATATGTTAATATATTTTAAACTTTTTTAATAAATTGAACAATTTGTAAAAACGAATTATTGTTTTTAGCCATTTATGTTAAAATTATTTTTGAAAGAAGGTGATGTTTTATGAGTATTTATGAAGCATTGATGTTAATTTGTTTTGGCGCAAGCTGGCCGTTTGCTGTTATGAAAACTTACAAAACGAAAAATGTTAAAGGTAAGAGTTTGTTGTTTTTGTGCCTTATAATAATTGGTTATATATGCGGAATTATTCATAAATGTATTTACAAACCGGATGCTGTTATCTGGCTTTATGTAGCAAATCTTGTACTTGTTGGTGCAGACTTGGTATTATGGTTTAGATACAGAAATAGAGAAGTTTTGATTGAAGGGAAATAGATGAAAAAATTAGTAATTACAATTTTATTTGCAATTTTGGTTTCAAATCAGGTTTTGGCTGAACAATCTCAGGCGGAAATTGACGAAAAACTTGCGTCTGTTGGGTTTGGTAAACTTTTTGCATTGGAACCTAAAGAACAGATTACAAAACTTTTTGAAAATTATATAAAATACGGCAACAAACATAATATAAAGAAAATCAAATCGCTTTATGATGAAAAATATGTAAACTCAGATGGGTTTGATTATGAGACGTATTTCAAGCTTGTAGAGCAAACTTGGGATACGTATCCTGATATGACTTATTCAGCCGAAATCAAAAATATTACGGTAAACGGCGATTATGCAACTGTTCAAACAAGTGAAACTGCTAAAGGAAATGCGAAAGACGCATCAGAATATCTTGACAGTTGTGGAAATTTGGATAGTACTTCTGAAATAGTTTATTATCTCAAAAAAAATGGTAATAAATGGGCTATTGTTTCTGATTCCGCAATTTCAGAAAAAACATTCATAAAATTTGGTGATGCAAAAGATATTGCATTTGATGTTGTTGCGCCGGGGATGATTGGAGCGGGGCAAGAGTATTCGGTAATTTTTGCAGCAGATATGCCGCGCGACAAAATGCTGCTTGGCTCAATCACTAACGAAAAAATTACCTATCCAAGCGAACGCCCAAAAGAAGTGTTCCGCAAGTTAAAATCTGATGGGATGTTAGAACGTGTTGTTCGTGCAAATTCTGACGGATATAATGAACAAGCCGTTGTTTCGGTTGGAATAACAAAGACAGAAGTTAGTGACGAGCAGGATATAAAACTCAGTGTTTCTGGGGTCGCTTTTTTGATGACACGTGTAAACGTTGTGCAAAATAAAAAATTTGAGTTGAGTGAACCAACTGATGAAAAAGAAACAAAACCAGCGATTTAAGCTTTATTGTTTTTTTGCATTTTTAGCGGCATATTTCGCAATTTGCTATTGTTTTAAGCTGTTTGTTTTAAAATTAAATTCAATGCAAATCATTGTTGATAATCCAGTATTTAGCTTTTATATTGCCCAAAATACTGGTGCGGCGTTTTCAATTTTAAGGAACAGCAATCTTTTGCTTTCTACTTTTGCTGCTGTAGTATGCGGTTTGTTGGTATTTTATGTAATAAAAAATATCAAAACGTTTTCAAAACTAGAAATACAAGTCTTTGCATTTTTGATGTCTGGAATTTGTTCAAATATGCTAGAACGCTTTTGTGATGGGTATGTTACGGATTATGTAAAACTAAATTTTGTAGAGTTCCCAGTTTTTAATCTTGCGGATGCTTTTATAAATATTGGGGTGGTCCTTTTTTTAATTGTTTTGTTTGCAAATAAAAAATCACCTGAGCTGGAGGAAAAACATGAGTAATGTGTTTAGGCTTATGGTAGATGGTGATTGCAGTGGAGATCGATTGGATAATTTCGTATCAGAGCGGTTTCCAGAATTTTCACGAAGCAAAATTCAAAAATTTATTAAAGGTGGACAAATTACTCTTAATAACGAAATCGCAAAAGTTGCGTCACAACTAAAAGAGAATGATGTTGTAATATTTGATAAACCTGAGGGAAAAATTATCATACCTCCGCAGCCGATAGAACTTGATATTCGGTATGAAGACGAGGACATGTTGGTGGTAAATAAGCCTAAAAATATGCTTACTCACCCAACTGTGCTGGAAACCGAGAACACGCTTGTTAATGCGCTTTTATATAAATATGGTGAAAATTTATCCGATGTAAATGGCGAAATGCGCCCGGGAATTGTTCATCGGTTGGATAGAAACACATCTGGATTGTTAATGATTGCCAAAAACAACCGTGCACACGAGCTTTTAGCTGAAAAAATTAAGCTTAAAACCGCAAAACGCAATTATTTGGCGATTGTTTCGGGCAATTTGGACTTTGAGACGAAAACAATTTCAGCTCCAATTGGCAGAAACTCTTCTAATCCAGCCAAAATGGCGGTTATTGAGGGAGGGAAGCCTTCTGTTACCCATATTAAAGTGCTGGAGCAATTTTCGGGCTATACGTATGTTGAGTTAGAACTTGAAACAGGCAGGACTCACCAGATAAGAGTGCATTTGAGTCATATTGGGCACCCCATTGTGAATGATACTTTTTATGGCGGTAAAAAAATTGGTGTAAAGACTACCGAACAGGTACTTCAAGCTTATCAATTGACTTTCAATCGATTGAGCGATAATATTATTACAAAAATAACATTAGAACCTGATGAGGATGTCTCTAAAGTTCTAAACTACTTAAGAAGTAAAAGGAAATAATTATGAAATATGTTTTAGGAATTTCATCTGCAATTTTGCTGTTGGCTGTTGTGCTAATAGCTTGGAATAATCCATCAGCAAGCATTGCACTGTCGATTCCGTTTTTTAAGCTGACAATTTTTACTAATTCGTTTGTTTACGTTTTGTGCGTTCTTTTTGCCGGTGGTTTGTCTGGATTGCTTTTGGGATGTGCATTTGCACAAAATCAAAAAGAAAAAATTTCTCCTTACAAACGCCAGCTTGAAAAATTGTCTGTCGTCAAGGAGTCAAATCAATCAAGAGTTGAAGTTCTTGAAGCAAAAATTAAAACACTGGAAGCTGCTTTACAGCAGTCTTTAAATGATAAATAAAAAGGAGTTTTTATGAGACTGGAATACATTGCGCATAGCGCTTTTGCAATTGATGTTAATGGAAGAACAATACTTATAGACCCATTTATTAGCCGAAATCCTTTAGCTGATTACGATTGGAAAAACAGAAATATCAAGGATATTTTTGTCACGCATGGGCACAGTGACCATTTGGGCGATGCAATAGAAATAGCAAAAACTAAGCACGCAACTATTACGGCTATGTTTGAGCTGGCAAATTATTGTGGACAAAAAGGTGTAAGCGTAAACAACGTAGGACTTGGTGGAAAAATCAGTTTTGAATGGGGGGATGCGTGGTTAGTTCCAGCAAGTCACAGTTCCTGCACTCCTGAAGGGGGCTACGCTGGTTTAGCGGCGGGTATCATTTTAAATATCAATGGCGTAAAAATCTATCATGCCGGCGATACAGCCCTGAGCGCGGAAATGAAACTTATAAAAGAAGTTTACAAGCCGCAAATTGCACTTTTGCCAATTGGTGGATATTTTACGATGGGTGTTGAAGAAGCTGTTATTGCGGCGCAAATTCTTGGCGTAAACAAAGTTATACCAATGCATTACAACACATTCCCAATGATTAACGCAGATGTTAAAGCTTTTGAATATAAAATAGAGACAATTGGGCTTGAGCCAATTATTTTGAAACCAGGCGAAAATATCGAATTATGATAGATTTGGAAAGGAAAGCGGTTGTTGCATTTGTTGTGCCAACTGGGGTTGGTGCGACAATAGGCGGTTTTGCTGGTGATGCAAGCTGTTGGGCAAGAAAATTTGCTCAAGAATTTAATCTGATAGTCAATCCAAACGTTGTTAATGCAGCATGTTTTTCTGGAATAACTGAAAACATGCTTTATACAGAAGGGGCGGCACTTTCAAGGTTTTTTAGCGGTGCGATTAACCTAAGACCTGCGTTTGGAAATAAAATCGGAGTGATTTTTGATAAAGCAATTCCTCAAAATATTTTAAATGTTCATATAAATACAATCAATGCGGTTAAAACGGTTTATGGAGTTGATGTTTCGGCAATTGAAATAACAGAAAAGAATTGTGGCGTTGAGTTTTTTACAACTGCAAATGGAATTTCGTCAGGAAGTCTAAGTAACCCAGAAACGCTATTGCGTGCAGGCAAAAAGCTTCTAAAACAAGGCTGTAAGGCTATTGCGGTTGTTGCTTTATTTGATGAACCAGATGAAGCAGATGGATATGCAGATGGGGAGGCGGTTGACGTTGTTGGTGGGGTGGAAGCCGTGATTTCACACTATCTTTCGTCTGAGTTAATGGTGCCAGTAGCGCATGCACCTGCTTTTTGCGACAATGAAATTTCTGATAAAATTGTTGATGCGCGTGCCAGTGCTGAATATATAACTCCAACGTTTTTGCCCTGTATTTTGCTTGGATTGGCACAGGCGCCGGAAATTTTGCCAAATAGCGCAAAGGGCTTAAATATCAAAGATGTTGAGGCGCTTGTTATGCCTTGGAATTCTCTTGGTAGTTCAATTGTTTTTGATGCAATAAAAAATAATGTAACAGTTTGCGCAATAAAAGAAAATTCAACGGTTTTGAATGTTGACAAAGTAGCATTAAATATTCAAAATAATATTATAGAATTTAAGGATTACAATGAATGCTTGGAGTTTTTAAAGAAACGCATAAAAAAATAAAAAAAGTTCCATTAAAAATAGGAAAAGAGCTAAAGTCTGCAAGTTCCCTTGTTGAGCTTTTGCTTATTTTAACTATTGTTGGGGTTTTGGCGGTTTTGTATTTAAGAACAATAGATAGAGACGCAATTGCAACAAAATATGCATATCGAAATCTTATAAATGATATGATTTCGTTTGGGTATAATCAAACAAACGCTTATACGACACCATTTGCTTCCGGTGCTAACATTTGTAATATATTTTTCGATTCGATTAATACATTGGGTGATAAAAATTGTAGCACTAGTCGATATCCGGATGTGCCGAATTTGACAACTACATCAGGCATGCGCTTTTATGGATTAGAGCAAACATTTCAAAGTGCTAATCCTGATGATGGCAAGGGACAATTTATAATGATAACGGTTGATTTGGACGGTTTGTATGGTGAAAACATGATGGACAAGGATACTTTTACATTTGAACTTATGCAATCCGGACGCGTTCGCCCTGCGGGGGCGGCGGTTATTAATAGTGATGAAGTGGTACTTTCTTATGAAGGAAATATCGCTCGGGATCCTAGTCTTTATACTGCTAAGGCTTATTATGTACCGAGTGATGCTGCAAATAAGAGCGATTATCAATCATTGGGCAATAATTTAAGTTTTGCTGAAGCTCAGTGTTTGAGTGGAAATATTTTCCCTTATCGTGAAAGTTCTTCTCCGTTTGCTCTGCAAATGTGTATAAAAGATAATGATGTTGTTAATGCAATTGCGAACGGGGATGCAGATGAGAGAGAAGCCGCGATAAAAGAATATCTTAAAAATCAGGCTACCGGCAGGCAAGGTATCAATATTTGTGATAATTTATATAACAATGAGAATTCTGTTGCAAAGGATTTGCTTGCAGTAAATAATACGGTAGTTGCTAGGTGCCAAAAATGCTATAAAGCTGTTTATAAAGCAAAATATTGTCAGGGAGTAACTAGCCAAACCGATGATTGTCCGCAAGCCGTGCTAAATGAAACTGGTGTTTGTACCGCTCCAGAATGGGCTGTCGTTTCATATTGATTTTGTTTTTTGTAAAATTTTTAAACTTTAACGCTTTTACCTTTTTTAATTAAGTTTACGAGTTTTTTTGATGCGTCGTATTCTTTAGAAAGGGTTACCACAAAGTCAATAGCTTCAACATCGCGCGCAATAGCCTCTTTTAGAGAAATTATTTCGCCCAGCGTAAGCCCAGAGATGTCTTGTTCGCTAAGGGTTTTGAAAACTCGTTTAAAGTTTTTGCGGTCTTTGTAATTAAATCCCGGTAGTCCAAGCTTGTATCCATACCAAAGATGAAACTGGTGAATCATATAATAAATATTTACATTCAGCGGGCGCAAGATGAACATTTCATTGCTTTTAAGCGAAATGACAATCTTGTTGTAAGCGGCAAGATTAACGTATAAATTAATGAAGAATGCCTTGACTCCTCCCAACGGCGGGATAAAACCTTCTTCTTCGCCAAATAGTTTCAAAATAATATCGGCATTTTTTAGTCTAAAAACGTCTGTGCCGTCATCTTGAATGAATTCAAGCAGTTTTTCTGGATTGTTTATGTTTGATTTAACGATTTCTTTAACTTTTGTGTTGAGTTCAGCTTTTTGTGCTTCTGTTTGTGAATTTAAAATTAGTTCATTTGCACCATGAAAAACGGTTTTAGTTGCGCCATTTTGAAATTGTGTTGACAAATTTTGCATTTTTTTGTTATGCGTAGAAAGCTGTGCGTTTAGTACAAAACATAAAAGTTTATGAAATAATTTTTGCATAAATATCCCCAAATTAACTATATTTATATAAAAACATTTTCTATAAAATAATTGCCTCAAAATTTAATATTTTTTAACGAAAATAAAATATTTGTTTTTGACTAAAAAAAAAGCCCATTTAGGGCTTAAGCGTTGTTAATGTACTAATTATTTAGTGGTTAAGTTAACCATTCCATTATGAGTTATTTTTTGTTGGATATTTGTAATCAAGAACGCTGGAATAATCGTTCGAGGCGTTTTCGTCAGCGTAGAAAGTGCTTATGGAACTTGCTTGAAAGGATTTATATTTGTTTTCCATTTCGTGTCTGTCGGCATCTAGCTGATATGCGGCGATTTCTGCGCTTGTAATTTTGCCATCGTGGTCTTTGTCAATTTCGCTAAAGTAGGTTAGTACTGTGTTTAGCATATCTGTTGGAATTGCTCCAGATGCGCCTAACTGACAAATTTCATCGTAAGATAGTCCAGATTTTGATATGTTTTGCATAAGCTTGCTTAGGTCAGAGGAGGTTATTTGCCCATCACCGTCTTTGTCAATTGAGCTGAAATTTGTTGACAAATATTGTACGAAGCCAGAGTTAAGATTCAATGTGTTTACCTTTTCGGTATCGGGGTTTGTGATTTGTTCAAGAGTCAACCCGCCTGTAGTGCTGCCTTTTGCTAATTGCGCAAACGTGTTGTTTAAGCCGGCAATAGCACTTGCAAATATACTGCTGTTTAAAGTCATAAAACCTCCGGATATAACTTTCCTTTAACCTTCTTTTAGTTTAATAAATTTTTCTTAAAAGTAAACCATTCATTTAAATGACTTTGTAACGTTTCGTAAATTATTTTGTGAATGCTTCAATTATGGTAATAATGCTTCAAATAATTTTGAAGGTTCTGCGCTGCGCGGGCGTCCAAATTTTTTGTAACTTTTAGCGGCGGTGAAAGTTATGCATTTTTTGGCTCTTGTAATTGTTACATAAAATAGCCGCAGGTTTTCTTGCAATATTTCTTTTTTAAGCTCAGGTAAAGACTTTGCGTGGTAAGTTGGATTTAATGATTTTAATTCTTCGTAAAAAGCTGTAAAATTACCGGTTTTTATGGCTTTAATAGTTGTTCCTAACGAGTTTTCTGTTAGTTCAGGCACAAAAACATAATCAAACTCATCACCTTTTGCTTTGTGCATTGTCATAATCTGAACCGTGCCGCCTAGTACTGTTGAGAGCGTTGTTTCATCTTGGGTAAAAAGTTTTAATCCAGCGATTGTTGGGCGTGAGGCAATTTGTTCAAGTTTGCTGACAATTTCGCTCATTCCTGAATAGTCAGCGGCAAAACGCCGAATTATTTCTGTGATTATGTACAGGTTTGAGCGTTCAAGCTCGGTTTGAACATAATATTCGCCTATTTTAAGCGCAAGTTGTTCAACCGTGTAAGTGGTTTGTGAAAGCCAGTAATTCAGCTCCCAGTGTAGAGAAATTAGTGTTGGGTCGTCTAATGACCCTGCATCAAGCGAAATAAAAGGAACTTCAAGGTTACTTAAGAATAAGTTTTCAGTTTTAGTATTATTAATAGTGTTATAAACGTTTTCAACGAGTTCGTTGTTCCATGGTTCTGTGCAGAATTTCAAAAGGCTTAAAATAATATTAAAAACAGGGATTTGGCTGGGGCAATCTGTCTTTGAAATTGTAGAAATTCCATTTTCCCTTAGCAATGCGCTGTATTGTGCAACTTGAAAATTATTTCTCAATAGAATTGCGCATGAGGCTGAGGATTCAGCTTTGAAGATTTCTTTGATTTTATTGATTATTGCGGCTTTTTCATCATTTTCCGTTTCGTATATGTTTGATGAGAGCGGATTAGCGCTAATTGGGTTTTTGCCGTCGACTCCGTGCATTTCTATTTTATAGAATGAGTTGCACATGTCGTCGCTTGTTTCACTTAGGTTAATCAGTTTGTTTGCGAGTGAATAAATACCTTTTGCGCAGCGTTGCGAATGGTTCATCTCAATCGACTTGTTACGAGAGATAAAAATTTTAAACCCTTCGGTGTCGGCGTTTGTGAATGTTGATGTTATTGCTTGATTTATGTCTCCGCAGCGCACAATGTTTTTGTGTTTGCCTGCTAATAGGCTTATAAGGCGCTGCTGTATTGCAGAGGAGTCCTGTGCTTCATCTTCCAGAATAAATTTGCATAAATCTTGGTAATGATTGAGAATTTCGGAATTTTCCTCCAGTATTTTTACTGCAAGATTGAGCATATCGTCGTAGTCTATTAAATTTTTTTGTGCAAGTTTTTTCTGATAAAACTTGTAAAAATACAGGAATTCTTTCATCTCTTTCGTTTTGGCGGGTAATTCAGGTGGGGTAGATTTTGCAATAGAAATTCCTTTTTCGAATTTTTCATATTCATCGTATTTTAGATTTAATTCGCCGATGGTTTCTCTAATTAATCTTTGGCGCGTTAATTCGTCACAAATTTCAAAGTCATCGCCCAGATTAACTTTTGAGTAATTATTGTTTTCTTTTATAATCCTGAGCGCAAGCCCATGAATAGTCGAGATATTGGGTAAAAGTTGAGGCGAGTCGTCTGTTTTAGCGGCAGAAATTCTGGATTTTAGATTTTTTGCGGCTGCGTCCATATATGTTAGAACAAAAATGTTTTCGCCGTTAACACCGATATTAAGCAATTTAGTTATAAGTGCCTGCAATACAGTGGTTTTCCCAGCTCCAGGAACAGCCGTTACAGCGAGTTTCCCGCTATTGTAGTCGAGAACAGGTTTTTGGTCTTTGCGAGGTTGAAATGTGAAATTTTTTTCTGGAGTTGGGGCGGATTCTTTTGGGGGCGTCATTGGATATAAAAATTCGCTAATGCCAGTGTTGTTTTCTATTCCGAGCGGACTATAATCGGAGGAGTAAGCAAAAACAGTGTCGGTAGCCAGTAGTTGAAGTTTTCGTAGTAATCTTGATGTTTTGTTTTTTACGCAAGTTATAGAGTCTTCGTACGTAAAATCCGGTTTTGTCCAGCTTCTAGCAAAAACCCACGCGTTGTAAATGGTTCCAGTATCTTGTTTTGTCCATTCGTCACTGGTTGTATCTAGCAGAAATTGATATTTTGTAGAAATTTCAAAATCCGCCGCCTTTTGACCAGTTGCGGCTATAATTGCGTTTCTCTCAATTTTTTGTGCTTCGGCATCTGTTTCAGAAATTATTGAATTTTCAAGTTGTACAATAATTTTTGTCTTTTGTTCAAGTGGAACAACCATTTCAAGCGTCAAAATTTGTTTTTTTAGAAAATTAAAATTAGATATTTCTTCTTCGGTATTTTTACGGTTAGAAACAAAATTGTCGTAAATTTCGTCAAGCTGCACGCTGAGACAATCATTCTGGCGGATTTTTGCGGCAAGTGAAAGAAGTTTTTCGTAGCTTTTGTTGTATTCTTCAATTAAAAAATCATGTTTTACAAACCCGCCTTTTTCTTTGTAGGATTTGAATATATCGCAGGCATGGCGTTGCGGAATATTTAATAAAATTGAAAAAACACAACCGAGTTCGTCTGTAGAAATTTGATAATCTTTGCCGGAATTTATAAGTTTTAATAAGTTCAAAACGCTTTTTATAAGCGGAGTATCAACTAGTTTTGTGCTTCCTGATATAAATTGAATTTGTACATTTTTCTGCTCAAAAATGTTTTGAAGTACAAATCTAAACTGATTGTCAAAGAGTGGCGTAATTATGCTAATATCTGCGGGCGAAACGCCTTGTTCTACAAGAGAAATCACGTTTTGTGCGCAAGATTGGAGCATTTCGAGCCGTTTGGAGTAGTGAAAGAATTTAAAATTATTTTTTAACGGTTTTTCTTTTGCTTTGATAATTTTTTTATCCCAGTTTAAGACTTCAATACAGTTTGTATCCGCACAAAGGTAGCCGCATCTTGAGCTGCCGTGCGGGTCTATACCTATCGAGTAACTTTCAAGAGAAGGCTTTAAAAATTTAAAAAAATCAGTACAAGACGGTGTTTGCTCGTCGTAATCGTCAATTATAATGTGCTTGATATGTTTCAACGCGGCGGTGTTTTGGTAAATCCAATGAAAAAGCGATTGTTGACGGAGATAGTCAAATGTACGCAGTTCAAGCGTTTTTGCCTTGAATATGTGTAAGGCATTTTTGGCATCTTCGGAGAACACTTCATTCAATATCGCGCTTTTTTGCTCAATTTCGCACTCAGAAAGATTGTTCCCCACAATTAAGGCGTGACGCCGTAAAAGCTGGTGCATAAGGTTTATTTTTGAGTTATAATCCTTAAAACCGACTTGCTTTACTGCGTTAAAAAGTAAATTTTGAGAAACTTCAAGTCCGCAAAGAGTAAAAGGTTTATTATTCGCTGGGAGTAATTTTGCAAGTTCGTCCTGGTGGTTTAAAACAGTGTTGTAGCAAAGCCCCAAAAACGTTTGCACATTTGGTGCAAGCGTTGGTAAAAAAGCTTTTATCGCGGCAGAAATTTTTTCTTTTTTATATCCATTTAATGCTAAAAAAAGAATTTCATGTGGGTCTGCTCCGTCTTTTACAAGTTGGACGTAGCTTTGAATTAACAATTCTGTTTTATTGGAATTCAAACTCCCCACAATAATCATAACTATATTTTACAGGAAAAACCTTATTCTGACTAAAAGATTAAGTAAAATTACATAGATTTGTTGATTTACGGCTATGAGTGTAATAATATGAAACTATATTGAAAAATTGTATCTAATTGAGAGGTATGCCGTGATTAAAGAACAATATTTTCCACAAGAAATCGAGCCGAAATGGCAAAAAATCTGGGAAGAAAACAAAATTGATAAAACATTTGATAACGCCGACAAACCTAAATATTACGCGTTGTCTATGTTTCCTTATCCGTCTGGGAAACTTCATATGGGGCACGTTAGAAATTACACAATTACCGACGTAATTGCGCGATTTAAAAGAATGAACGGTTATAATGTGCTTCATCCAATGGGTTGGGACAGTTTTGGGTTGCCAGCTGAAAACGCAGCAATGAAAAAAGGCGCAGACCCAGCAGTTTGGACTGATGAAAATATTGCGTATATGAAAAAACAGCTTAAAATGCTCGGGCTTACTTACGACTGGGATAGAGAAGTTGCAACTTGCAAGCCAGATTACTACAAGTGGACTCAGTGGCTGTTTTTGCAGTTTTACAAGCGCGGGTTGGCATACAAAAAAGAAGCGGCGGTAAACTGGTGCAACAAGTGCGCAACGGTTCTTGCCAACGAACAAGTAATTGATGGTAAATGCTGGCGTTGTGATGAAGTTGTTGAGAAAAAATACCTATCTCAATGGTTTTTGAAAATTACCGACTACGCAGAACAACTTCTTCAAGACCTAGATAAGCTTGAAGGCTGGGGCGACAACGTAAAGACTATGCAACGTAACTGGATTGGAAAATCTACTGGTGCAATTTTACGTTTTAAGGTTAAAGAAATAGAAGGGCTGGAAATCCCTGTCTATACGACACGCCCAGATACAGTTCACGGCATTACATATTTGGTTGTTGCGCCAGAATACAAAGATATAGAAAAACTTACAACTCCTGAAAATCGGGAAAAAGTTGAAGCGTATCGCGCAAATGCTCGAAAAATGTCTGAAATTGAACGTTTGTCATCAGACAGAAAAAAAACAGGTGTTCCACTTGGAACTCACGGTATAAATCCCTTTACCGGTGAAGAATTCCCCCTCTGGACGGCAGATTATGCTCTTGTGGAATATGGAACAGGCGCCGTAATGGCTGTTCCAGCGCATGACGAGCGAGATTTTGCGTTTGCAAAAGTTTATAATTTGCCTATTAAAGTTGTTATTGAAAACCCAGAAAGTCCTTCTGACTGTCAGGATGCAGCATTTGTTGAGGATGGAATTCTGGTTAATTCAAAACAATTTAATGGCTTGAAAAACCGTGAGGCAATTAAATCCATTACTCAATTTGCTGTAGATAACGGTTTTGGTGAGTTTAAAACGCAATATAGGCTCAGAGATTGGTTGATTTCGCGTCAAAGATACTGGGGCGCGCCGATTCCAATTGTGTACTGCGAAAAATGCGGCATTCAGCCGGTGCCCGAGGAACAACTTCCGGTAAAACTTCCAGAAGATGTTGATTTCTCTGTTGTCGGTAAATCGCCGATTTTAACTTCTAAAACTTTCCAAGAAACGACATGTCCATGTTGTGGTGGAAAAGCTCGTCGTGAGACAGATACAATGGATACGTTTATCTGTTCAAGCTGGTATTATTTGCGTTATGCCGATGCCCGTAATAGTGAAAAGCCTTTTAGCAAAGAGCTTGTGGACAAGTGGCTGCCGGTTGACCAGTATGTTGGTGGAATTGAACATGCTATATTGCACTTATTGTACTCAAGATTTTTCACTAAAGCCTTGAAAGATATGGGGCTGTTGAGTTTTGATGAACCGTTTAAAAACCTGCTTACGCAAGGAATGGTATTAAAAGATGGTTCAAAAATGTCTAAATCAAAGGGAAATACGGTTGACCCCGATGAAATTTTCCAAAATTTTGGTGCAGATACGGCTCGGTTGTTTATTCTTTCAGACTCCCCGCCAGCAAGGGATTTTGACTGGTCAGATGCCGGGGTTGAAGGCTGCTATAAGTTCTTGAACCGTGTTTGGCGCTTGATTTCAAGTAATCAAGAAAATATCACGTTGGATTACAAACTTCCTGATGTAAAATCTCTTGAAAAATCAAATAATGACCTTGTTAGAAACACGCACATGCTTATAAAAGGTGTAACCCAAGATATTTCGCACGAATTCCAGTTTAATACTGTTATTTCCAAGTATCGCGAGTTTGTAAACACACTGTATGATTATGCCGCAAAGCACCAAGTATTTTCTGATGAGGACAAGCAGGTCTTTAGTTATGCGGTTATAACGCTTATAAAGCTTATGTCTCCCGTAACTGTGCATATGTCAGAAGAATTGTTAAGTGGTTTGGGCGCAAAAGACTCTGTGCACTCCATGCTTTGGCCTGAGTATGAGGAAAGTCTTGCCAAAAATGCAAGTATCACTCTTGTTGTTCAGGTTAACGGCAAGCTGAAAGACAAGATTGAAGCCGATGCTGAAGCGACAAAAGAGGAGCTTGAGCAAATTGCAATGGCAAGCGAGAAAGTTAAAAGCTTTATTGCTGGAAAACAGGTCGTAAAAGTAATTGTAGTGCCAGCAAAACTTGTTAATATTGTAGTTAAGTAAATCATTTAAGCTAGTTAAAATCAATGCGCGCCATAAAATGGCGCGCATTTAAACTGAATTAAGGTATTAATTAATTTTCATAGAGGTATTTTTTTAAGTTTGCCGTTGGGTCAATTATGGGTTTAATTTTACCATTTGCAGAAGTGAGAATAGTTGTCACTCCAGGTCCGTGTCCAGAAATAATGCAATCGGAGTGTACGATTACACCGATTGACACCGCGCCAGTACGATAAATTCTGCCATAAGAGTGGTCCGCATCAGTAATTGCAACAAAATCACCGAAACGTAGCGTTCCGAGATTGAACTCCGCTTTTACACTTTCATCAAAAAGCTGAATATCGTAGTCCCCGCGATTAACGTTGTCACGCCCGAGCCCAGACCCCATTATTTTTGCAGGAACGATATGCGTTACGGGAAATTCCAATGAGTCATTGTTAAATGCAGGGTTGATTTTTTGTAACAATTGTGGCGCAATATTAAAAATTTTTATATCATTTCGGTCAGAAAAGGCAAGCCCAGAGCCAAATGCGCGTACTTGAATTTTATCTCCTATTACCATTTTTTCCATGATTTCGCGCGGAAAGTCCACAAGAACATGCTCGCATCCGCCATGCGTACCTGTTACAAACCCTTTTTCGCCTTTTGCGTCGCCAGAGACAACGTAAGCTTCGTTTCCGATGCACGAAAAAGTGTTCAATGCACCGTTTGCAGCTTCGGAGGCGTTCTTAATAGTGACGGCTGGTTCGACGTGATCTGCCTGCATTCCGCAGACATAATCGCCAATACGTTTGTTGTAAGTAATTCCGCCCGTTCCAGGAAAAACCTGCAATGTTCCATCGTAGCTAACCCTATAGGGGTTTATTACTTGTGGTGAATGAATTTCACCAATTACAGATTGCATAACTAATTTGTCTTCGTTTAGATTTAAGTTTCCCATTTTAAGCTCCACTTTTAATTTTACGTTTGCGTAGATTATATTATATTTTGCGCAAAAATAAAAGAACCGAATAAATCGGTTCTATGATTAATTGCTTTGTAAAACCATACAAAAGGCGGCACCCAGATTCGAACTGGGGGTGAAAGCTTTGCAGGCTCCTGCCTTACCACTTGGCCATGCCGCCCTGCATAATAATCTTATTAAACATAAAGCGCGCTGTCAAGTTAATCAAGCGGGTGATAATTAAAAATTAAACAAACTTAATTTTTGTTAGAATTTTAGTTCACCTTGCTCGTATAGGTTTATAAGGTCAGTGTAGCCGCCGATTCTTTTGCCGTCAATGATGATTTGCGGAACAGTCACGTCGCCTTTGATGTTGTATTTTTGTCCTAGTTTGGCGCGCATTTCAGTTTCGTTTTCGGTTATGTCGTGGTTAGTGTAGTTTACGTTGTGCTCGTCAAAGAATTTTAGTGCTTTGTGGCAGTACGGACAGTAATCTACTGTGTACAATTCAATATTCATGCTATTTTCTCCTTGTGTTAATTAAATTTATCATGAAATTTCATGAAATGAATTGCCGTATAGGCTAAATTTTTCGCTTTAAATATAAATGTAAAAAAAATGTTACAATCTTGTAAAACCACTTGTAGCATTGAAATCTTGCTAATAAAATAAAGACATTATGTCAAATTTTAGCAAAAAATTTTTTTCACAAGCTTTACCTAAGTACAAAATAGTTTAATTTAGTTTTGAAGAAAGGAAAACAAAAATGGGAATAGGTATTTCAGCTGTTAACGTTAATTCGAATGCCTCTCGTAATACGAGCGTATCTTTTGGTGCGCGACCGCGAACGTTTTCAGCAGCAGAAGAAGATGCAATACGTAACGCATTTACAAATAGATTTGGTAGTGGGCGTTCGTTGGACAACATGTTTGAGGAAGCACAGAGTTCGCTAGGGATAGCGGATGACTATTTGATGCAACAAAGCTGTTCACGTGAAAATCAATTGAAACAAGAAATTTGGCGTAAGATTGGTGGAAAAGGTCGTATGCCGGATATTGATTCTTTAACGGATATAAAAGATTATTACCACAGGGATCTTTATCGCGTAGCGGAATATACCGATCCTAAAATTGTTAAAGTGTGCTTGGATCTTGGTATCCCTACGCTGCCTACAGGGGTGGGAGCGTCAGGCGATAGCGAATACGCAAAGTTTTTGGCAAGGCTTGATAAGGAAATTGAAGTACAAAAGCAATCCACCAGAGTCGACTGGGCAATTAATGGTGATAAGTATATGTTCAAACAGGCAGGTATTCATGCCCCAATGTCATCCCCCTTTGATTGTACACAAGCATTCATTAAAAGAGAAATAGCAAAACTTTATAGAATGAAAGCTGCCATTGTTGAAGGTACGCGAGAGGAACTAGAAAAAGCTAACAGAATTTTGGTAAAAATGTACAAAAATGCAAACCCAGAGCTTAAGCTAAAAGAAGTAATGCATGATTTAAGAGGTACACTTTTCAAAATCAAAAAGTAGATAAATTTTAAAACTTATTTTATCACGGCGGGCGCGCAGCGCCCGCCTTAACTTTATTAATTATTATAGTAGTAAATATGAGAACCGGAGTAATGCACAATAGATTCTTCGGGCGATAGTCAATCCTGGATTGCGTTTTACCAATTAAAGCTAAAATTCCTCAGAATGACGCGGAAAAGTACAATATGCCAGTGTGTGAGAGTGAGTGCCGCGTTTTGTAGAACATAAGAAATTTAAGAACAAATATTTCGCTTACGATAATGCAATAATTATCAAAAAATCACAAATGTAAAAATATTGTTACAATCTTGTAGACTTAGTCACAGTGCGGTAAAATGCCTAATAGAATAGAATAGAATAGAATAGAATAGAATAGAATAGAATAGAATAGAATAG
>CAZVBZ010000010.1:0-56764 GCA_964626145.1 uncultured Muribaculaceae bacterium
GCTTTTTATTTTTAGTTAAAAACCTGGAAACCCTTGTGGCAGTAGGGGGGGGGGGGCAATTAAAAGCGAGCTAAAAACGTTTTTTACGTCTTTAAAAGTAAAATTTTTTGTATGCATTACTACACCCTCATAAATTTTCTAACATTCTATATTATTCAATTTTATCAAAAAACGATAAGAATTTCAAGTGTGGTTTAAATTTTTTTAGTTTGAGCCGAGATTCTTTGGGCGGAAATCAACTATAGACTGCATTTTGCCAATTAAAGCTAAAATCCCTCAGAATGACGGGAAAATTTATGGACATAGGTGAAGCCTAGCCCGATGGACTTTAACTCTACAGTGTTCCTGGTTGTAGACCCGCCACTGCGGGTGAATCCTAACCCGACGGACTTTAACTCTATAGTGTTCCTGGTAGAAAGCCCGCCACTGCGGGGGAATCCTAGTATATAGTATGATTTAACGAAAATGATGCTAAAGTGGGTTTTGTCATCGAATTATGTGACATATATATGATTGGCAATATTAGCGTTTTCTTTTTTGTGCTACAATTAATATCAATTGTAGGTTAAGAGGAAATAAAAATGGAAACAACTGAAAAAATTGTTATTAAACCAGAATTTATAAAACAAGCTGAATTTATTGCAAGAGGTACGGAAATTATACCAGATGGAGTTATGGGGCTTGCTCAAAAATTGCAAAATGCATCAGAAAATCATAGACCGCTTAGAATTAAGCTGGGTATGGATCCAACGCGACCAGATTTGCATCTTGGACATACTGTCGTTATGCGTAAACTTAAAGAGTTTCAAAAGCTTGGGCACAAAATTATTCTGCTAGTTGGTGGTGCTACTGCAATGATAGGCGACCCGTCAGGCAAGTCAGAAACTCGCCCTAGTCTTACTAAGGAACAGGTTGAATATAACGCCAAAACTTATTTTGAACAAATGTCTAAAGTTGTTGATATAGAAAACGCAGAAATTGTAAATAATGCAGATTGGCTACATAAAATGCAGCTTACAGATTTGTTGAAGCTAGCATCCAAGGTTACTGTTGCGCAGATGATGACTAGAGATGATTTTAAAAAACGTTTCGAAGAAGCAAAACCTATCTCAATCCATGAGTTTTTCTACCCACTTATGCAGGCATACGACTCTGTTGAAATTGATGCAGATATTGAACTTGGGGGAACAGACCAAAGATTTAATATCCTTCTGGGGCGTGAGATACAGGCTGCGTATGGGCGCAAAGAGTATCAACTTGCTATGCTGTTGCCTCTTTTGGAAGGAACAGACGGGGTTGTGAAGATGTCAAAATCATATCCTGAACACTGTATTTCAATTACGGAAGAACCTAAAAATATGTATGGGAAATTGATGTCAATACCAGATACGCTTATTTCGCGCTATTTTATGCTTTTGACAGATGTCTCAACCGATGAAATTAAAGATATAGAACAAAAAATTAAAACAGAAAACCCTCGTGATATAAAAATGAAACTTGCTTACATGATTACAAAAGAATATCACGGTGAAGGTGCGGCAATAGAGGCTCAAAATGAATTTATAAATGTTGTGCAAAATAAAGGCGTGCCCTCCGATGTTCCTGTATACAACTTGAATGAAAGCAAGTCGCTACTTGAGTTGTTAGTTGAGTTGAATTTTGTAGCTTCCAAAAGTGAAGCGAAACGGCTTATTCAGCAAGGTGCTGTAAAATTTGAGAATGAAAAAATCTCTGATATAAATTATGTCGTTTCCGCAAAGGGAATTCTTCAAGCAGGTAAGCGAAAATTTGTAAAATTAGTGTAAAAATCATCAAAAAAATTTAAAATTAATAGTAAAATTGAAAATATACCAAATTTTTCACTTTCAACTAGTGTTATATTGTACATGTAATTAAAAATGAAAGTGAGAATGTTGTATGGTAAAAATCATTAATACACAAAAACAAAAGCTAATAAAAAGTTTGTTGGCAGGTTCTTTTAAAGGTAAGAATAATATATTTGCAAAATTTTTGTTGAATTACAAAAATATGCAGAAAAAGAAGTTAGATAATTGTGAATTGTTAAATTCAAGGCGTTTTAAATCCATCCCCGCCTGTAAAGCGTCGTCAAATCACAAAATGCAGCAGCTAAAGCTAATATTAGAAACTAATAAAAGAAATTTGCAAAGAACTCATAAAAATTTAAGGGTTTATTATGGAAAAAATTCTCGTGTTAAAGTTAATCCCATAGTAAAATCTAAAAAACATTTTTCTCGGAATTACCAATTATTTAATTCAAAGAAAAGAACAAATAATTTTAAAAAATCTCATTCCAGTAATTGCGATAGGCGTATGTTGTTATTGGTTCTTAAAGAGTGCAATTTGGCGTTTAATGCGCTTGCTGCACAGATTGGAAAATATTCAACAACGTCTGCTTGTCCTTTAAGATTAACACAAAAAACAAGTCTGATATTTCAGCAATTGCTTTCGTTTATTGAATACATGACGCTTACTGATATGCAAAAGGAAAAAAGCTTAATAGCAAAAGAAAAAATAAGAACTAAACGGCTTATAGAAAATACGTGTATTTGCTTGGATGCTATTGCTGAGCTTAATCAAAATAAATTTTTATTTAGAAATCTTGATGCAATAATAATTTTTAACCCAATACTACTGTCAAGATTGGTGTTAAATATTTGTTACTACATACTGGCTCATTGTGAAAGACAAAGTATTATCGAAGTTCTTTCGTATATTGAAGAAAATCGTTTGGTTATAGAATTTTTAACTATGTGTAAGCCGCCTGTTAATAATCTTTTTAGTAGCCGGACTTGGCAAACACTATTGAAAGGGTTGGATAGTCGGTTTTGCTGCGAAGTTATGTCTGAGCATGAAACTGCTTTTAAACTTAGTTTGCCTTACGAGAATATTCGTTTTTAAGTAAGACAAAACATATTAAAATACAAATAATCGCGGAAACGACCCAAAAACCAATTGCTCCGTTCCAGCCCATTTTATCAACTACCAAACCCGTACCCATAGAGGAAAGTACGGCTCCTAGGTAGCCAAATACTCCGGTAAAACCAGTTGCTGCAGATGCAACTTTCTTTGAACTTGCTTCGATAGCGCACAAACCACCAATAAGCATTTGTGGTCCGCCGGTAAAGAAACCGATTGCCGCAGCACAAACAAAATCGAGCCAATGCATACCAGCTGGAGCAAAACAAATTCCGAGAATACTTAAAACAACTCCAACCAAATATATAATGTTTACTGGCGCTCTTTTTCCGCCAAAAACCATATCAGAAATAGTTCCAGACGCCATTACCCCAACTATACCTGCGCCGGCAAGTACGCTAAGTTTGGATGTTGCAAGAGTAAGTGAGTTTCCCTTGTCCTCAACTAAAAATTTAACAAGCCAATCTTCGGTACCATAGCGAATTACATATACAAACACGTACGAAATCGCAAGCAACCACATAATTTTGTTGCACAAAATGCTTTCTTTATATATTTGGAAATAGTTTCTTGTGTCTTCTTCTTGCGGACAATCCTCGCTTACGGTACCTTTGTAAACTTCAATATCGGGTAGCCCAAGAGTTTGCGGTCTATCACGTAGTCTATCAAAAAGCCAAAGTGCACAAATAATACATAAAATTGATGGGATTATAAATGCCCCTTTCCAGCCCATAAGGTTTATACAATAACCTGAAAGGTAAACGCTAATCATTACACCAAACTGGTGAGATGTTGACCACAGTGCCCAGACTCTACCTCGTTCGGGGTTTGAATACCAATAAGAGAGGGTTTTTGCAATTGGTGGAAAACCGCCGGACTGAAACCAGCCGTTTGCCCCCCAGAAAAATACCATAAGCCAGAGCAATATTGTTGAAGAAGGTAAGCCAAAGAATGTAAATTTCCCTGGCGTAACAAATATGGCGCTAGCGAGAAACAGTAGGTTTGAAACTGCTGACATTAAAAGTGCTGTAGGCATAAATTTTCTTACGTTTGAGCTATCGGAAAGAATGCCGTTAACGAATTTTCCCACACCGTATGTTAAATATAAAGATGCGCCAAGAACTCCGAGCTGTGTATTTGTGTAGCCCAAATCTGCTGCCAAATCTGGCATTGCAACGGCTAAGTTCTTTTTAATAAAGTGGAAAACGATGTATCCGATAAAGCAAGAGTAAAACATTCTCCAGCGAAAATGTTTATACTTTTTCTTGACTTCTGTTTCATCCTTAATTGGTTCTGCATAAGGTGGTTCTTTAAAAAAATCAAAAAATAACATTATTTACCTCTCACATTTTATCGGCTTTGCGTACTGTTTTATTGTAGCATAAAAATTTATTTAATGTCTTTTACTCCAGGAAAATCATTTGAGCCGGTTCTTTTTTTAGTAATCCAATATTGAACTTTGGGAATAATAGTTGACAGAACTAGTGCCGAAACGCCCAAACCCCCGCTTATGTTGATTATATTTCTAACGTAATTTTTCTTGTTAATTGTGCGTAATAATTCTGGCGTTAACTCGTTTATTTTATTCTTTTCGGCATATTCTAAAATTGCATGGATATATCCGTCTATATTTGAGCGTAAAGCTTCAATATCTTTATTTGCGACGAACTTATGCGGGTTGGTTAAATTGCCGTCAAAAGCTTCTTTCATAACTTTTTTAATGAAAGACGGGCGAGAAATGAGGCTGTCGCTTAAAATATCTTTGACTTGTCGTTTTGTTAAAATGCGACCGACATTGTTAATACCGATATCCGAGAGGTCTCTCGCTGGCTGTAATTCAGATATTCTGGCGGCTTTCTTTAACATAGCTTTATCAACATTAATTCCCGCGTTTTTGGCAAGTTGTTCAAATTCTTCAAAGGCAATGATGTCGCCTTTTTTAAATTGAATTTTAGCCAACTCTTTTTGTACTTGTTCAGGATTTGTGCCAAGAACATATTTGCGTATTGTGTTCATATCAATTGGCGTTGAGTTTTCTTTCTGGTGTTTTATAAGTTGTGCCAGGATGGTGTTGTGCACGCGCATTGCGGTCATTGGGTCAAGTTTAGACAATTTGCCGCCGAAACCGTCACATTTTTGCATTAAATTAATAATGTCATCTTTACAGCGCAGGTAAAAATAAATGGAAGCTGCGTCGCGGAAGAAAATTTCTATTCGTTCGTCTTCGTTTCTTGCGTTGTAAGTTCTACCCGCAAGTACACCAGTATCAGTAGCCAATAATTTATAAATATCATGATTTTCAAGGTTATTTGTAATGGTCGCAAATGTATTTAAGGAAAGTCCTTTAAAAGATAATTTGGGGAACTTAGTTTTGTTTAAAAAACTGTCCATTGTGTCAATAGAATTTGTTTTTGGGGTAAGAGAAGTTTGCGATTTGTTATTTGTCTCCTTTTTGTTTTCAGATTTTAATAGTTTTCTGGTAATATTTTGGTTAATCTTTGGAACAACAAAACCTAATATTGAGCCTGCTAATAGTACAGAAAGCGCAACTTTTGTAAATTTAAAGGCAATAAGTTTTTTCTTTGCCGCTTCGAGGTTTTTGTCTCTGAGCAAGTTTTCAAAAGGATTGCGCACGGCGTCTTTTGCAAGAGAAAATTTAGGGTCCTCTATTCCCAAGTATTTTTTCCCAATCCAGTTTCCAATGCCGTTGAAAGCTTTTACTCCGCCGAGCCAGAAAATTGCACCTGTTGTTTCTTCGCATAATCGTTCCCGTGCTTCCGTATAGCCGCCGCGCTTATAAGCTTGGTATGTTCTCCCCCCAGTAACTGTAGCTTCAAGTAAGATAACCGGCAACATTACTCCCGCTTTATTCATGTGAGTAACAAAACGGCGAGTCATTGATGGATTTATTATAAAACTTTTTATGTTATTAATTGGCATGCTAATATAAGTGTACAAAATACGAACAATAATTTAAAGTCGAAAAATGTACAGAGTTGCTAGTTTTAGTGTAAATTTTAACAATATTTAATATAAATTGTGAGATTTATGGCTTTATTCTGTCCATAAGCCGTGGAAATGGAATTGTTTCACGAACATGGTGAAGCCCGCATAACCAAGAAACAGTGCGTTCTATGCCTAGTCCAAAACCGGCATGTTCGCATGAACCATATTTTCTCAAATCCATGTACCAGTCAAAGATGGTTTCTTCAAGTCCTTGTTCTTTCATTTTCTCGCGAAGTTTTTGGATGTCTTCTTCGCGCTGACCGCCGCCTATAATTTCACCGTAGCCTTCTGGCGCAATCATATCAACGCAGAGGGCAAGTTTTGGGTTCTGTGGATCTTGTTTCATGTAGAATGCTTTGACATCACGCGGGTAACGGTGAATCATTACTGGTCTGTCAAACTCCTCAGAAATAAGGGTTTCTTCGTCACCGCCAAAATCCTCGCCCCATGGGGTGTCGTTCCCTTTTTTGTGGAGAATTTCAATTGCTTCATCATAAGAAATTCTTGGGAATGGGCGTTTTATGTTTTCAAGCTTAGAAATATCTCGTTCTAAAAGTTCAAGTTCAGCTCGATTATGTTCAAGTACTTGCTGGACAATGTATTCTACCATTTCTTCTGCCAAATCCATGTCTTCTTGAAGATTAAAAAACGCAACTTCTGGTTCAACCATCCAAAATTCAGTCAAATGTCGGCGAGTTTTAGATTTTTCGGCTCTAAATGTTGGACCAAAACAATATACTTTACCTAGAGCCATTGCGGCTGCTTCCATGTAAAGCTGTCCGCTTTGTGTAAGGTATGCTTTATCGTCGAAATATGTTGTCTCAAAGAGGTTTGTTGTTCCTTCGCAGGCGTTTGGCGTGAAAATTGGAGCGTCGACGAGGTGAAATTTTTTGTTGTCAAAGAAATCGCGAATTGACTTAATAATTCTGTGGCGAATTGTTAGGATTGCTTTTTGGCGTAATGAACGAAGCCACAAATGCCTATGTTCCATAAGAAAATGGTTTCCGTGTTCTTTGGGCGTAATTGGGTAGTCGACACTGTCAAAAATAAGCTTGACATCTTTTACATCGATTTCATAACCAATTTTTGAACGGTCATGTTTTTTTACAGTTCCGGTTATTTCAACAGTTGATTCCTGTGAAATTTTATCGGCAAGTGCAAAAACTTCATCAGAAACATTGCCTTTGAACACAACTGCTTGAATTTCGGCTGTTCCATCTCTAAGCTGTAAAAAATGAAGTTTTCCACTCGAACGCTTATTGTAAAGCCAAGCTTTGAGTGTAATTTCTTGTCCTTCGTAATTTTTGATGTCTTCAATCCAAATTTTCATAAATTTTATCCTCGAAAATAAATAGCACATTTATTTTACACTTATTTTTTAATAAGTTCAACACTTAAACATTAATATTTTGGTTTAAGTGTAATAGTGTGAATAATTATTTAAAAAATTGTCCGCCCATTAGATAAAATCTTGAGCAAGTTACACCAGTTTCAAGTCTGCGACAATTTCGTTGATTTTCTTCATAGGAAAGCCCTGTGCCAAAAGGTTCGAGCCTATTTTTGTATATATTTACCCCAAAGACGTCTAATCCAAACCGGTTGGGACGTTTTACTCCATTCATATCAAATACAAGCACGCCGCATAAATCTTCTGTTTTAAAGCAATTTGGGTTCATCCAGTTTAGTCCTACCATAATGCGTCCATCTGGCGAATATGTAAAATTAGGTGCATAATATTTTGATTCGACTGGAACACGCTTGCCGTTTAAAAAACGATATTTGTAATTTTTAAGTGGTTTTTGTGCATCAATTTTTACTACTGTGTCTGTGTTCAGCGTATCCTTGAAAATATTTAGAATATCAGCATTGCGCTTAGTTGGTTCTTCTTTCATAGTTTCAAGCAACTTATTTTTTTGTGTTAGTAAAATAACGTTGTAAGAATATTGTGCAGAGGCAAGTGCTTTTTTCCAATTATAAATTACATCGCTTTGCTGGCTAATGCCAAAAGTTTTTCCCAGCAAAACACAAAAAATTACAACTGTAATAAACATAATTACAATAATTTCTGCAAAGCTTAAAAACAACTTTTTATGTCGTTTTGCCAAGAGTCCTCCTAGTTTCGCGCCAAATCAAGTCGGTGTTTTTCGGCGTATAATTTATCATAAATCCAGTCAGGTATAAAGTTTTTGCCAATTATTAGTTGTCCATTGTTTGGATTTGGTGCATGAAAATCTGAGCCACCAGTTACAATCAAGCCATATTTTTCAGCTAATGTAGAGAAATATTCTACCATTGCGGGAGAATGCTTTCTGTGATAAGCTTCCAGCCCTCTTAATCCGTAGTGCATAAGTTCTTTGGTAATTTCTTCTGCTATATCAACATCAAAAGGATGTGCGAAAACTGGTATTCCGCCAGCTTCATAAATGACTTCAACCGCTTCATGCGGAGAAACGCTGTTTCTTTTAACATAAACTGGAGAATCGTCGTTAATAAATTTATTGTATGCCTCAATAACACTACTCGTTCCGCCTTTTACGGTTATTGCTTTGGCAATGTGTGGGCGCCCTATACTTCCACCTTCTGCGACAAGTTTTTTTATATCTTCAAATTTTATTGCAATACCAGCTTTTTTGTGCAAAAGTTCAACGATTGTTTGTGTTTGTTCAACACGTGCTTTTTGTTGTGTTTTAAGCATAGCTTGAAAATCCGCGTTTGCTGTATCCATAAAATAGCCTAAAACGTGGATTTCATAACCTTTGTAAAGCGTGTTAATTTCAACCCCCTTAATAATTTCGAGAGGTTTTGTTCCATTTTTTTGTGCAATCGTGTTTGCATATTTTATTGCTGGTTCATGCGACAAAATGTTGTCGTGGTCAGTTAGGGCAATCGCGTCCAAACCGGCATCAATTGCAGCATCTACAACTTTCTCAGGTGAAAATGTTCCATCCGAGTAGGTTGTGTGAATGTGTAAATCGATTTTCACTTTCCTATCCTTTCATCATTATGTTTCCTCACTATAATTTTTTTCAAAAACAAAACTTTTCATAGAAACGGCATTGCCAGAATCAACACAAACTTCTGCAATAATACCGTTTAAAACAACTTCGCTACCTTCAGCTATAGCATATTTTTGTGGTAAATGAGTTAAAAATCTGCCTAGCGAGGCTTTATAATCCATTCCGATTACACTATTTTTAACTCCGCAAAATCCTGCATCTGTGATGTAAGCGGTTTTTCCGTTTATTATTTGGGCGTCTGCTGTTTGTACATGTGTGTGCGTTCCGACAACAACGCTAGCACCCAACTCAGATGCCCAGCGGGCAAAACATATTTTTTCAGCAGTTGCTTCTGCATGAAAATCTATAAAAACAATAGGCGTTGTTTGTTTGATTTCGGTAATTTCTTTTTGTACTATGTGCCAATAATTGTTCACAAGTCCCATAAACGTCATGCCCAAAACATTTATGACGCCTATTTTTATTCCATTGCAATCAAATATACGACTTCCAACTCCGGGTGTACCTGCGGGATAATTTATTGGGCGAATAAGTTTTTTAGAGGTATTAATGTATTCAAAAACATCTTTTTTATCCCAAATATGATTACCAGATGTCATGCAATCGAGCACGTTTGCGAGTTCATTATGGTTTTTTGTGGTTAAACTAAAGCCATGGGATGCATTTTCGACGTTTGCTATTGAAAAATCGTATTTTATATCCTCTTGAATAGCGATTTGACCGCCCAAGAATTCTTTTACAAGTTTTCTTGCAGGGCGGCCTACTAAATCGCCTAGAAACAATATTTTTACTGTATTTGTCATTACTTATTTTGCCAGTTCTGTGGTTCTAAATTCTCTGACTACAGTAACTCGAATTTGTCCGGGATAATCCATTTCATCCTCAATACGTTTCGCGATGTCACGAGCAAGCTTTGCTGAAGTAACATCGTCAAACATTTCAGGTTGGACAATTACGCGAACTTCGCGCCCTGCCTGCACTGCGAATGACTGTTTTATTCCTTCATAGCTTGATGCTATTTCTTCAAGTTTCTGTAATCGTTTAATGTAGATTTCGAGCGTGTCTCGTCTTGAGCCTGGACGACCTGCGGAGGCGGCGTCTGCAAGTTTAACGAGAACAGCTTCGATTGTATTCGCTGTAACGTCGTCGTGGTGCGCTTCTATAGCGTGGATAATTTCTTCTTTTTCTCCGTATCTGCGCGCCAATTCAACGCCAAGCTGAATATGAGTTCCTTCTTGTGATTGGTCAACCGCTTTACCAATATCGTGAAGAAGTCCTGCTCTTTTTGCTACGGCAACATTTGCTCCCAGTTCAGCGGCAAGCATTCCTGCAATATGACCGACTTCGAGTGAGTGCTTGAGGACATTTTGTCCATAGCTTGTGCGGTAGTATAAGCGTCCCAGGGTTTTTATTAGTTCTTTATTCAAGCCCATAACGCCCATGTCTAAGGCTGCATTTTCACCTTCTTGTCTAATTTTTTGTTCTATTTCTTCGCGAGCCTTGTTCACCATATCTTCAATACGTACAGGGTGAATGCGTCCGTCAACAATTAATTTTTCGAGCGCAAGTTTTGCAATTTCGCGTCTTACTGGGTCAAATCCTGATAAAACAACTGCTTCAGGCGTGTCATCAATAATAAAATCCACTCCAGTGAGAGTTTCCAGCGTTCTAATGTTGCGACCTTCGCGACCTATGATGCGACCTTTCATGTCATCAGATGGTAAGTTTACTACGGAAACGGTTGACTCAACTACGGTGTCTATCAGGCAACGTTGCATTGTTGTGGTCAAAATTTCCTGAGCTTTTTCGTCAGAGGCTTCTTTTATTTTTTGTTCGTTTTCACGAATAATCTGGTTAAACTCTTGGGCGAGGTCTTGCTTAAGTTGCTCCATAAGCATGTTTTTGGCGTCATCGCGTGACATACCAGAAATCCGTTCAAGTTCTCCGACTTGTTTTGCAATAACTTCGGCAAGGTAATCTTCTTTTTCAAGAAGTTCGTCGAGTTTTCGGTTCATTTGGTCTTCTTTGTCGGTTGCGGCTTGTATCTTATCTTCAAGCAAATCCTCTTTTTTTGCCAATTTTGATTCTTGACGAGCGAGGTCGTTTCGTCGTTCTCTTACTTCTTCGTTAAATTTTTCAATTTCATTGTTAAGAGCTTCCCGAGCGGCAATTTTAGCTTCTTTTCGAATAAGCTCCTCTTTTGCTTTCATTTCTTTTTCAACATTTTTGTTTTCTTCTGATAATTTTTTTGTTTTGTTCCATAAAACAAAACTCAATCCAGCAAAGGCAATCGCTGCAATAATAAAAATTATCAATAATAAGCTTGTATTTTCGATTGTCCTGTCCTCTTCTTATGTATATAACATCTTTTCCGAGCGCTAAATGCGTCCGGAACTTGATTCGGTAGAATTACTTTTATTTGTAATTAGTTCATATATATAAAATTTATTTTGTATTTCTAACTAAGCTTATAGTAGCATTTTTAGACTTGATTTACAAGCAATCGTTACAGATATTTAATTATTTAGTATAATTTTTGTGTTATGCGCTGAAATAGGGGTTTTAAGAAACATTAAGAGTCAAAATATAATTTAAAACTTGTTATAAATTGTTCATTGTAAATTTTAATTGGGGATATATAAGATGATTTTATGGGGTAAGGTGGGGTAAAATTACTAATTTAATGTGTATTAAAAGGGAAAAATTATGAAAATATATTCGTATGGACTTAGGCGCGAGGAAACACCACTTAAGGCTCGCAAAGTAACGAGCCTTAAGCGTCAATATATTTCGATTGCAGAACTTACTGGTGATTCTTTTTTTGGAAAAGCGTTGGTAGCCTCTCCAATAAAGAGGTATAGAAGTATTAATTTTTTAACTAATAAGTGAATTAATTTCGGCAACCATTTGTTCTGGGTCAACGCCATGAACTTTTGCTCCTGCTTCAAGATTTTCAAATCTTGCGGCGGCGCAGCCGATACAGCCTAAGCCGTATTTTGCAAAAACCGGTAGTGCTTCGGGGTGTTTTTGTACAATTTCTAAAATACCCATTTCTTTTGTAACTTTTTCTGACATAATATCATCCTTTCTAATGTTGATTTCTAAAAAAATTTCATTAAGATGTTAATATGATTATACAATAAAATAAGACTCCTGCAAATATATATAGAAATTGGTGTTAGGTCTTGGAAGGTAAATAATGATTAATTTTAGAAAACTATTTTTACACAATGATACGGCAGCTATTGGACTCACGTCACTTGGGCTTGCCGGAAAAATCGAAAACCGGACGCAAGATAAATCTTTTTGTTCGCAAAGTTCTCAGTCTGCACAAAACATTAATATTTTTTCAAATTCTCAGAGACAACAAAATAAACCTTTATTTGGCATGAATAATGAAAACTTATTTGAGCGAAAAGCTGTTTTGAATTTTAACAATCGCATGCTTATTGATTAAATTTATCATTATCTTTTAATAGTTTTTCAAAATCAGATGGTTTAATACTTTGTATAAAGTTTTTAAATTCTTCTGCTTCTTCTGCATCTTTTGTAGCGTCGCTGGAAATGGAACCTTCCGCAAGGACTGCTGCTGAAACATAGATGGGTGCGTCAACCCTTATTGCTACGGCTATTGCATCTGAGGGTCTAGAGTCGATGGGTATTTCTTCATCTTTTTCATTTTTAAGGACAATTGTTGCAAAATAAGTGTCATCATCAACGTCGCTTATTTCAATACGAGTAATTTCAAAGCCGGTTTCTTCAATAACGTTAATGATTAAATCATGAGTCATTGGGCGTTGAACTTTCAGGTTTTCAATTTTTCTAATTATTGCGCTGGCTTCGGCGGAGCCTATCCATATTGGAAGTGCCCGTCGATTGTCTAAATCGTGTAATACAACAATTGGGGAGCCTGTTCTTGTGTCCAGTGCTATGCCCATAACTTTCATTTCTATCATTATTTTTTCCTTAGTCAAAGTACTGTTTATTACATTATAATACATAAAAATAAAGTTGGGAAACGAAGGAACTGCCTTATTGGGTAAATGTTGTCAGTTTATTGGGCAGTTCCTTGTAGCTTCCGCTAAATTTTATGTTTCGCTCACTTATGTAGCCAAAAGCAGTACCTTTAATATTTGTAACATTTTGAATGTCTTTCCAGGGATTAAATTTTATCAGCCAGGCTTTAAAATGAAATATATTTCGTGAGGTAAAAACAATTATTTTATAGTTGTTATTGAGACAGGTTGAAAATTGAATGAGGTTGTCTAGGGGGGAATACATGTAAACATTACAAGCCCAGTTTTGATAAGCATTTAATACTTCATCAAAATTCAAATGCATTGTTAGCCTTTTCATAACTGCTCCAATCGCGTTACACGCGTGTAATGATTTAAGTATAGCTTATCAGCAATATTACATGTATGCAACAGGCAAAAATCAATACAATAAAATCATTGGGCATGACCGTAAAAAAACTTCGTCTAGAACGCGGTAAAACTTTGAATTCACTTGTTTTTGAAAAGGGTGGAATTACTACTGCTACGTGGAGTCGGGTTGAAAATGGGCTTGTGGATGTTAAGCTTTCTACGCTTGTAAGCATAGCTGCTGTGCTGGATATGAGCGTTATGGAGTTGTTAAGTGAAGTTGATATTGATTATTCAATTGAGGAATAAAGCATATAAAAACAGCCGGCTTTAATACCGGCTGTTTTTTAGTTTGTGACTTATAAATTAGTCATCAGCGTGTCCAGCTGTACCGAGAACGTCTCTCATTTTGTGCATAACGAGTTCTTTTACTGCGGTTCTGCCAGGACCCATGTATTCACGAGGGTCAAATTTTTCAGGATGTTCAACAAAGAATTCTCTAATTGTTGAAGTCATTGCTAATCTCAAGTCTGTATCGATGTTAATTTTAGCAACACCGTGTTTTGAAGCGTATGCGAGCATATCTTCTGGAACGCCTTGTGCATTAGGCAATTTACCGCCATATTTGTTACATTTTGCAACGAGGTCTTGTGGAACTGAAGAAGAACCGTGAAGAACAATCGGGTAATCGCCAAAGCCAGCTTCTTTCAAAGCGTCTTTGATTTCTTTAAGTCTGTCAAAGTCTAATTTAGCTTCACCGGCAAATTTGTAAGCGCCGTGAGAAGTACCGATAGCGATAGCCAATGAGTCACATCCAGTTTGTTTTACAAATTCAACAGCTTCTTTAACATTGGTATATTTAGCGTCTTTAGCGTCAACATTTACATCGTCTTCAACGCCAGCGAGTTTACCAAGTTCAGCTTCAACTGAAACGCCTCTTTCGTGAGCGTATTCAACAACTTTTTTAGTAACAGCAACGTTTTCTTCGAATGAAAATCTTGAGCCGTCAATCATAACCGATGAAAAACCGCCATCGATACATGCTTTACAGATTTCAAAGTCTGCACCGTGGTCTAAGTGAAGTGCGATAGGTACTGTCGTGGTAGCGAGTGCAGCTTCAACCAATTTAATAAGATAAGTTTGGTTAGCGTATTTTCTTGCGCCTGCTGAAACCTGCAAAATGATAGGTGAACGAGTTTCTTCAGCAGCTTCTGCAATACCTTGCAAAATTTCCATGTTGTTAACGTTGTAAGCACCAATAGCATATCCGCCAGCGAGTGCTTTTTTGAACATTTCGTTTGTTCCAACTAATTTTCTTTCAGTCATGAATTTTCTCCTATTTAAAATGACTAATTCGTGTTTATTTAACCATAATTTACTCCAAAAAAAAGGAAAAAACAAGACTATACATGTGAACTAAACTTATTTTACAAAATTGCTATCCAAAATTCTATGTAACTGATATAATAACCTTGAAACAGGATAATTTATTTCAGGGAGAATAATAATGCGCGAAGAATTGTTGGCTCTAATTGAAAAAAACAGCAGAATTGATTTAAAAGAACTTGCGGTTATGCTTGGAGTTGAAGAAATTGAAATTGCAAACGAAATTGTTGCGCTTGAAAACGAGGGGATAATTTGCGGTTATCATACGTTAATAGACTGGGAAAAAACTTCTATAGATAAAGTAAACGCACTTATTGAAGTGCGGGTAACTCCCCAGCGTGGGAAGGGGTTTGACCATATTGCAGAAAGAATTTACAAGTATCCAGAAGTAAAATCAGTTTATTTAATTTCTGGCGGATATGACCTTATGATTACGTTGGAAGAAAAATCATTGAAAGATATTGCGAGATTTGTTTCTGAAAAATTGTCAGGACTGGACAGTGTTTTGAGTACTGCTACACATTTTATACTTAAAAAATACAAAGACCACGGTACAATATTGTCAAAACCAGATGAAGATAAAAGAGAGGTTGTGACTCCGTGAACAGGTTTTTAGCAAAAGATATAGTGGGAATTAAACCTTCTGGAATAAGAAAGTTTTTTGATATTGTAAGTGAGATGAAGGATGCTATTTCTCTCGGTGTTGGTGAACCTGACTTTGACACGCCTTGGCACATAAGAGAAGAAGGCATATATTCGTTGGAAAAAGGTAGAACTTTTTACACATCAAATTACGGCTTAAAAGAACTTCGACAGGAAATAAGCAACTTTATAAAAAGGACTAGAGGGGTTGAGTATTGCCCAGATAATGAAATTTTAGTTACGGTAGGCGGTTCTGAGGCAATTGATATAGGGTTTAGGGCACTTATTAATCCTGGGGATGAAGTTCTAATCCCGCAACCTAGCTATGTTTCGTACGAGCCTTGCGCTATTCTTGCTGGGGCTGCTACTAAAATTATTCAGTTAAAAGCTGAAAATGATTTTAGGTTAACACCAGAGGCGCTTTTAGCGTCCATTACTGGCAAAACTAAAATTCTTGTGTTGCCATTTCCGAACAATCCAACCGGCTCAATTATGGCTCGCGAGGATCTTGAAAAAATAGTTAAAATTATTATAGAAAAAGACATTCTTGTAATGTCTGATGAAATTTATGCTGCACTTACATATAGTGGTAAACATACGTCAATAGTAGAGTTTCCAGGCATGAAAGAACGAACTCTTTTGATTGATGGTTTTTCTAAAGCTTATGCGATGACGGGATGGCGTTTGGGGTATGTTTGTGGTCCAAAAGAAATTATTGCGCAAATGACGAAAATTCATCAATATGCAATTATGTGCGCGCCGACAACCAGCCAATATGCGGCTATCGAAGCGCTTAAAAATGGTGATAATGATATTAGCGAAATGAAAACGGCTTATAATCAGCGTAGACGCTTTTTGTTGCATAGATTTAAAGAAATGAAACTAGAATGCTTTGAGCCGTTTGGAGCGTTTTATGTGTTTCCTTGTATAAAAGAATTTGGCATGACGAGTGAAGAATTTGCGACAACTTTCCTGAAAGAAGAAAAGGTAGCGGTTGTACCGGGAACTGCTTTTGGTGAAAGCGGAGAAGGGTTTTTGAGAATATCTTATGCGTATTCTTTGGATACACTAAAAATAGCAATGAATAAACTGGAACGCTTTATTACAAAATTAAGACAAAAATAAACGTTCAAATAGTTATTTTCCAACGTTTATAACTGTTTTCATTTCAGTTACAATGTTTGACATGCGTCGAGTTGCAATGGTGTAAACGAGCGAGTTTTTCTGCATTTCTGCGAGTTCATAGGCTGGGTCTATATCCATTGCACCTACAGATTCAATTACAGCGCTCGGACCGAGTTTTGTGGAAAGTTCAGTTTCTAATGGACTGTTCATCGAGCCTAAATATTGTCCAAAATCTATGTCTTTTCTGCGGTAGCCAGGAGTATCGATGTTGGCAATATTTGAGCCAAGTGCTCGCTGTCTTTGTGCCGCCAAATCCATTACCAGATTTGCTTTTCCAATGCTATCAGCTGGTGTGTATGTCATTTATCCTCCCATTATTCAGTTAAGTTAATAGCTTTGTAATACATATCGTCAATAACTTTCATCAATTTTGTGCTTGCAATCATTGAAGCATTGAGCCTTAAAACGTCGTTAACGCTGTTGTATACGTTTGTCATGGACGTTTCAATAAATCCTTGTTTGATAGAGCTTTGTTCTTTTAATAATATTGGTTCGCCCGATTCTTGTGTCGCAATGTATTTGTTACCGTCGGCAAGTTTTAAGCCTTCGGGGTTTGGAAAGTTTACGAGTGGAATTTTGCCTATAACTTCTGGAACATCACCATTTTGCGAAACGCATTGTACATCGCCGTTTTGTTGAATAAAAATGCGGAAATAATTGGCTGGAATTTTTATCCCATCGCCAACAATATGTCCATCGTTTGTAATCAAATAGCCGTCTTTGTCTACTTTTAAAGAGCCATCGCGAGTGTAAGTGACTTCACCGTTTTCTGATGTAACAGGAATAAATCCGACTCCATCAATTCCTATATCAAATGTGCGTCTGGTTAATCGTAAGGAGCCTTGTTGAAAATCTGTTCTCAATTCTCCAGTTAAATAGCCGTCTTCACTTAACATTGATTCAAATCGAACTGGTTTATATGCATTTGTACTGTAATTTGATATGTTTGTAGAAACATATCCCAGTTTTTCAAACTGAGTATTTGCATTTACAATATTTTTTCTGATTAGACCTTGTAAGTTATACATATATTATTCCTTATGATGAACTGCCTAGCTCTTGTATTGCTTTACGCAAATTGCTATTTTGCATAATGAAAAGTTTTCTGTTCGCTTCGAAATTTCGTCGCAACCCAACAAGTTCCATAACTTCGGAGTTGAAATTTATGTTGGAGGCTTCGTTAAATCCTTGGACGACTCCTGGCTCCATAACGGCGCGCCCTTTATCTGTAACAACTGCAAGAGTAGCAACATATTCCATCTTGTTTGTTTTTTCATTAAAAACTTTGATGTCTCCATTTTTGTTAATTTTTATGTCTTCAAGTTTTCTTGGTGAAAACGGAAAAACGATGGGCATTCCACTATTAGAAAGGACTTTAGCATTGTCTAGAGTAAGCAAGTTACCATCAACATCGAGTTTAAAACGACCGTCGCGTACTGCTTTTACGCCCTCAGCTCCTTCTACCTGAAAATAACCTTTATTGGAAAGCGCAATATCAAGCGGATTTTGCGAATAATCAAGCCGTCCAACAGCGTCGTCTTTGCTTATTGATAGAGCATGTACCCCGATAATTGAGCTGAAAGAAGAAATAACTGCTTCTTTGCGCTGATAACCGATTTTGTCAAATCCATTGACGTTGTCATTTATTATGCCCATTATTTCAGAATCCAGGTGCATTGTCCGCAAGTTTGCAGCAATACCAGTGTCTTTAAATTGAATTCCGCCATATAGAGTCATCTTCTAACCGTCCTTATACTATCTATATTATACATAATGATGTCGTCAAAAAAGTCAAAAAAAATTATTTTTGGCTAAAAAATCGGCTATTTGGAGGAGATATTAACAAATTCAACTGTTTAAATAAAAAAAAGAGTGCATTTTTTTCAAAAATATAATATTATTGTGTTATGAAAAAATTTTTTAAACTTTACTTGCATAATTTGCTTTTTATTACAATTGGTGCAGCGGTTGCGGCAGCTAGTTTGGAGTGTTTTCTTGTTCCCAATTCTATTATTGACGGCGGAATAATAGGCATTTCAATTATGGTTGATTACCTTTTGAAAAATGTGTCGCTCGGGGCTGTTATCTTTTGCTTAAACATGCCATTCATTTTTCTTGCACTTCAGAAATTTGGCAAAAAGTTTGTTTTTAATACTTTTTGGGGAATTTCGTGCTTGTCAATGTTTGTCTCGCTTTTCCATGGGCATGTTATAACCAGCGATTTAACGCTAGCTGCAATTTTTGGCGGAGTTATTTTGGGTTTTGGCGTCGGGCTAATCCTCAGAAACAATGGCTCTTTAGATGGAACGGAAATTATTGCGATTCGCTTAGCGCCAAAACTTGGATTTTCAATCGGTGAAATAATTATGACGTTTAACATCTTTATATTTTTCGCCGCTGGTTTTTTGTTTGGGTTTGACCGCGCAATGTACTCAATGCTTACGTATTTTATAGCGTACAAGGTTATTGACGTTGTTATAGAAGGTTTAAACGAAAGTAAATCGGTTTGGGTTGTAACAGATTATTCAAAAGAAATTGGTGATAGAATTATTGGACAAATGGGCGTAAGTGTTACGTATATCGATGCGGAAGGCGGATATTCCGGACAGCCGAAACGTATTGTTTATTGCGTAATTTCACGACTTGAAGTTACAAAACTCAAACAACTTGTTAAAGAAATTGATAAAACGGCGTTTATATCGATTGAAAACGTTCATGAGGTTGAAGGCGTAAGGGTTAAAAAAAGATAGATGAAAAAGGTTCTTTTAATTACAGCAATGCTACTTTTACCCTTGCTATGCTGTGCTTGTGATATGATTGATGCTATTAATCCTGTTGTGCAAATAGGAAGAATGCAAAATAACGCAAAACAAGTTACAGATGAAGTTACGCAAATACATAATTCAGCACTTGAAATGCAGAGAAAAGAATTAGAACAATTAAAAATTAACGAGGATTAAATACATGACAAGCCCGATGACAATTACCGAAAAAATATTTGCAGCGCATGCCGGACTAGATGAAGTGCACGCTGGTGACTTGATTACCGCAAAAGTTGATATAACCCTTGCCAACGATATTACTGGACCGGTTGCGATAAAAGAATTTAAAAAAATTGGTGTAAATAAAGTTTTTGATAAAGAACGAGTTGTTTTTGTGCCTGATCATTTTGTACCGAATAAGGATATTAAATCTGCGGAACAAGTAAAAATGGTTCGCGACTTTTCTAAAGAGCAAAATCTTACCCACTTTTTTGAAGTTGGTAGAATGGGTATTGAACATGCACTTTTGCCCGATAAAGGAATAGTAACGGCTGGGGATTTAATCATTGGTGCGGATTCGCACACGTGTACGTATGGTGCACTGGGCGCGTTTTCAACTGGAGTTGGTTCAACTGACCTTGCATGTGCAATGGCGAGTGGTGAAACTTGGTTTAAAGTTCCATCTGCCATCAAAGTTGAATTTAATGGCAAATTAAACAAATGGGTAAGTGCAAAAGATTTAATACTGCACCTTATTGGGGATATTGGTGTTGATGGAGCGCTTTATAAAACGCTTGAAATTGGTGGAAATGTCATTGAAGAAATGGAAATGGATGGACGTTTTACCATTTGTAATATGGCAATTGAGGCTGGTGCAAAGAATGGAATAATTTCACCAGATGAAAAAACCTTGAAATTCTTGGAAAATAGGAGTATTCGTTCTCCACGAATTTATAAAAGCGATGAAAATGCGCACTATGAAAGAGTTATCAAGTATGATGTGTCTCAAATTGAGCCGACAGTTGCTTTTCCACATTTACCCGAAAATACTAGACCGATTTCCCAAGTTGGCGATGTGCAAATTAACCAGGCTGTAATCGGCAGCTGTACTAATGGGCGGCTTAGTGACCTTAAAGTTGCAGCAGAAATTTTAAAGGGGAAAAAAGTTCACGAGGATGTGAGGCTGATTGTTTTTCCGGGCACGCAAGAGATTTATCTGGAAGCAATTGAAAAGGGCTATGTTCAAGCGATTATCGAAGCTGGTGGCGCTGTTTCAACCCCGACGTGTGGACCTTGTTTGGGTGGACATTGCGGAATATTGGCGGCTGGTGAGCGAGCAATTTCTACCACAAACAGAAATTTTGTCGGCAGAATGGGGCATGTTGAAAGCGAAGTCTATCTTGCCAGCCCTGCTGTAGCGGCGTCAAGCGCCATTTTGGGTAAAATTGGTTTACTAGAAGATGTTTTGTAAAATGAGATTTATCTTATCATCGCTTTTGTTAGGGTTTTGGCGCCTTTTGCTAAAGGTATGCCAACCAGTGGAACGCCAGCATTAGCAATCATCTGAGCACCAAATGCGACTCCTGGTTCGTTGCCAAACGCAATTAGACCAATAGGCACAGTCGGAATGGCGAGGGCGGATGTGGTAGCAGTGGCGGTGCGAATGGTGTTAGATACCTTTGGATGTTCTGCTAAATATTGTTTTGCTGCTTTTGTTATCGCATTTCCTTTTGATGTGGCAGTTTTTGTCGTTTTTGCGACTTTTGCTGCTTTCGCTGCTTTTGCGGCAAGTACCGCTTTCCCTCCACGCCAACCCAGTGCAACAGCTTTACCTCCGCCAGCAAATGCTCCCCAAGTACAAATTCCTGTACCGGTTGTAAGCTCGTCACACATGCTGCCAATACCCTTTGCTGCAATCCAGCCTCGTTCTTTCCAGCTTAAATTTTCGTCATCGTCGTCAAAGATTTCTTGGTCTTTCTGAGCTGCCCATTTTCTAATTGGGGCTTTAATGTGTTCCCAACCGTCATCAATTATGCTTAGGGTGCGCAGTGTGTCGTCGTCTAATATGCTTTCCCAAAAACCATGTTCTGATACGTTTTCTATAAAACTGAGTTCCGGGTTATATTTGCGAAATTGAACTTGCTTTTTTTCAGCGAGATATTCGTCCAGCCCCTCTTTAGCGCCGCTAAAAAAGCCTTTAACCGCAGCCCAGGCGACTGAACCTTGTGGCGCTGGAGTTGTTGCTTTTGAGTTGATTGGGCGTTTTGCGCCAGTGCTAGACGCCTTAGGTGACGTGGCATTTGCTGTTTTTTGCGCTGTAAATACTGATTGGTCGGTGATTTTCCTTCCGTCGTTTTGTGCAATTCCAGTATCTGCGCCTGTTTGTGTGGTTAGTGGTTTTTTAAATTCTGCATTTTGAATCTGTGTCATACTTCCCTCTTATTCTCTTTCTTTCCTCTTTTTATTTTTCTCAATGTTTTAGTTATGGGCGGGGCAAATGCCCCGCTTTGTCATTATAAAGTTGTAGTTAATTAAAAACCTAAATGCCATTTCCTTTCTAATTTATTGTAGTGCTTTTTTTGCCGATTCTAGTGCATTACCTAGCGTAATATCTGCTGCTCTACAAGAGCTGTGGTTCAATTTCCAAAACTCTAATAAAAGCTCCGACCTATCCGATATTTGGGTAGTGCTTCCTATTGATTGTAATGTGCCGTTTGGGGCGTAGTTATATAGCCTATAATACATATTGAGATCATTAGGGTTAGCTGGCACTGTTAAAAGACATGCTGGCTGGTTTTTGTTATTGTAGAATACAGATTGTACAGAGGTTACTTTACCATTTTTATCAAAATTTGCAATGTCAGTTAAGTCTCCATGCTCATAAGTCTTAATAGCTTTCGTTTTACCAGACCAGCTTTCAACAAATTCATTCTTATAGCCGGTTGTTGGGGCAGTTGTCTTTTTAGCACTTTTAAATATTGCTTTTTCGGCGGACTTAATGTCGCTTATTACCGCCTTTTCTGTTGTTGTAAGTGCAGTTCTTTTTGCAGCGGTCGCTACAGCTTGTGTGGTTGATTTCGTTACGTTTTGCGCTGCAGCTTTCGTGGCTGATTTCGATGAAGCCCTAAAAAGTGATTTTGCGAATGCTGCTCCTGCTTTAGCTACTCCTGCAAATGACATGTTTTTTCTCCTTTCCTCTTTTTATTTTTCTCAATGTTTTAGTTATGGGCGGGGCAAATGCCCCGCTTTGTATGATGTTTTAATATTTATGTGTTATTTTATTTCTTGAGTGGTAGTATATATCAAATTTTTACTGCTATAATTTGGAGAATGATAGTGAAAAGTGTCAATTGATTGTAATTGCGAGCTTTCCGGAGCGTAGTTAAAAATTTTCTTTGTGATATTATCGCTTCCATCGTCATTGAATTTGAATCTTTCGGTTTCTACCAGGCGATCATTTTTGTACTTGTAATAAAGCTCCTTCTGTATAGTCAAATCAGTATGCTGTCTTCTGGATCCTATAAATCTACCGTTTTCATAAAGATGCTGAGAGTATGAACCATCTTTGTGATCAGTAAGAACTGTTTTTAGTTTTCCATTATTGTCAAACCGGAATTCTTTGTTTTCTAGTTTAATCCTTTTTCCCGCCCTTTGTGCTGGGGATCTTAAAATCGCTTTTGTCTTCCCTGCAGACTTAAAAAGTGACCTTACGAATGCTGCTCCTGTTTTAATTAATCCTGCTTTTGACATGTTTTTTCTCCTTTTCTCGTGTTGTAACAAAAAATTAATATATTTGTATAAACACAAAAAAAATTTTAAAATTGCCTAATAGAATAGAATAGCCATATCTCAGTCCAGACACGGAAAAAGCCGGATTTACATTTCTTAATGTTTGTCGAGCAACACTTACTTGTTTTTGATTTTTAGAAATCAATGGGATTAAATAAATAATTATTATTAATGATGGTGGTCGTGGTTACGGTATCCCATACCAGCGCGGTATCCAGAAAATAAGTAGAACGCTGGTAAAACCGGCTCAATCCATTTTACGCCAGAGAGCACTCCAGCAGTGGCGACATCGTCAATATGCATTGCCATGTCTAAGCTTTCCGGCGTTCTCTCATCATAAATTTTATCTAAAGTAAGATTTTTTTCTTTTTTCTTTAGTATGAATGGGTCGATAACTTTTTTGCTCAGGTAGTTTGCGATAAAACTGCCGCCAATAACGCCTGTAGCCATAATTCCGCCTATCATTCCTACAAATTTTTGAGTTGGCGTAATTTTCTTTATAATGTTCATTTTTTTGAGTGACTCCAGTCCAAACAGCGCGGCGCCTGCCCCAACATTGCACAAGAAAATATTTGCAAAGTATTGGTAAAATCCTTCTTTTATTCTGTCGGAGTTATTATGTTTTCTGTTTGGACCTTTTTCTTCCATTGCCATGCCGGCTCCAACGCCGGCAGCCACGGGTGCTAGTCCCAAAAGTGATAGTTTTTTAATCTCGCCAAAAATTTCGGCGGAGGACATGTCCTCTTTTTTGCCGAACAATGTGTCTATGAGCTTTTCTGCTTTAGGGTTTTCGTTGGTTTTTTCAAGAACATAACTTGTATCTTTAAGGCTTAAAGCTTTTTCTTTGGCTTTTTCAAGAATTGATATTAATTTATTATCTTTTGGGTTAGTGTTCTTAATAAATTCATTAATAACTGCTTTTTGTTCTTTCAAAATATCTGTTTTTGGAACTTCTTCTAACAGTCCTTCAAAAAAACGTTTGTTGCCAATTTTTAAGCCGCGAGATGTGATTAGTGACATTATCGCGACAGTTCCCAATACGACGACATTTTTCTTTATGCGGCGTGATTGGGGTTCTTTGTCGTGGTGTTTTTTGATAAATACATCGTGAACTCCAAGTCCTGCGGCACATGCGGTCAGGATTGCGGGGGCGGACGTTGAAATTTTATTTACGATTAATGGTTGGTCGATAAACTTTGCTATATGGCTAATTTTCATTCAATGTGGATCCAAGTCTATGTTAAAATTGTTCTACTTAACAAATAATTAGTTAGGGTGCTCTAACAATACATAAAAAATATATTTTTGTCAACAAAATTAGAAAGAATTATGCAATTTTGTTAAAAATTCTTGATAATTGGTTTCTTCTACAAGTTTGGAGTGTAATACACCGAAGCGTGACGCTAATTCGTCAGAAATTACGTGTTCAATTTTACAGGCAGTGTTGGTCGCTTCATCCTCAGACAAATTTAAAATCTCTTTAAAAAAAGCGCTGACAATATTGTGTTTACGCAAAATCCTCTGCGCAGCTTCGCGCCCTTTGGTTGTGAGTGTAATTGGGCTGTAAGGTCTGTAGTTTATGAAGTTGTCTTTTGATAAATTTTGCAAAGCCTCTGTTACTGAGGATTTTTTTACATTCAAATGCGTGGCAATTTGGCTTGCGCGAACTTCTTGTTTCTCCTCAGAAAAAATATAAATAGTTTCTAAATAATCTTCTAGACTTGCGCTTATCTCGCTTTTGGTATTCATAATATGTTAATTATTACATTTTTTATAGTTTTTTACAAGTATTGCGTTGACAAATCTTAAATAAAAGTTTAAAATAGGAATTATTATCAATTTAGAGCAAAATGAATTATTCTAAACAACGAGAAATTATATTAAATACGCTAAAATCTAACGCTGTTCACCCGACAGCTGAGTATGTGTATTCTATTCTGAAAAAGAAAGACCCAACAATTAGCTTGGCGACGGTTTACCGTAATCTTAATCTGCTTTCGGATAAAGGAATAATAAAAAAGATTGAAGGATTAGAACAGTCTGTTCATTATGACCACAATACGCATGAGCATTATCATTTTATCTGCGATAACTGTAAAAAAGTTTTTGATATAACTGCAGATATTGCACCCGACATTGAAACAAAAACTTGTGAAAAAACAGGTTTTGCAATTTATGGACACGAAATTACATTTCACGGACTTTGTCCAGAGTGTCAAAAAGTAAGTAATAATTAGTGTAAAGGAGAACATTATGACTAAATACAGATGTACAGTTTGCGGTTATGTTTATGACCCGGCAGAACACGACAACGTAGCTTTTGCTGATTTGCCTGATGATTACACTTGTCCGCTTTGCGCAGTTGGCAAAGATATGTTTGAAGTGGATGAGGATTAACCAAACTGTCAAAAAATTAAGGCTCTGCAAATTTTGCAGAGCCTTTGTGTCTTTTTTATATTTCTGGTAAAATTTTATTATAAAATAGTGCTCAAGAGGGTTGAAAATGGATACAAATTTCAAGAAGGCAAAAGCAGTAATTCTGGCGGCAGGTAAAGGAACTAGAATGAAATCAGATAAATCAAAAGTTCTTCATGAAATTTTTAACAAGCCGCTTTTGGGTTATGTAATTGATGCTACGGAAAAATCCGGAGTTATTGATTTTTCTTATGTGATTGTTGGGCATCAAGCAGAATCCGTGAGTGAGTTTTGTAAGAAAACTTACCCAAAAACAACTGAAACAAGACTTCAAATGCCGCAACTAGGCACAGGGCATGCGATTTCTTTTGTTGTTGATGATTTAAAAAGTTTTGATGGCGAAGTTGTTATTCTTTGTGGCGATACGCCATTGATTAAGGCTGAGACCTTGCAAAAATTTGTTAAAACTCATCGCGAAAATAAATCGGATTTAACCGTCATGTCTGCGATATTTGAAAATCCAGCAAACTATGGAAGAATTATTCGCGGAGAAAACGGACTCAAAGCAATTGTGGAAGAAAAAGACGCAACTGCTGAGCAGAAAGCTGTAAAAGAAATCAATGCTGGCGTTTATTGCGTAAATTGGGCAAAAATTTCTCCGGCGTTCGCTGAGCTAACAAACAACAATGCGCAAGGCGAATATTATATTACCGATATGGTCAAATGGGCAGTAAACAAAGGGCTTAAGGTGGAGTCTTTTGTCCTTGAAAATAACAACGAAATTTTTGGCATCAACTCAAAACTTCATCTTGCAGAGGCGACAAAGATTTTGAACGACGAAGTTGTCAAAAAACATCTTGAAAACGGGGTGCAAATTGTTGACCCTCAAAGTACGTGGATTTCGCCAGAGACTGAGATTGGCGCAGATACCTTGATTTTGCCAAATGTTTACATTACCGGAAAAAATAAAATTGGTAAAAATTGTAAAATTGGACCGTTTGCACATTTGCGCGGTGATGTAGAAGTTGATGATTTTGTAAAAATCGGTAATTTTGTTGAGCTGAAAAAATCCAAAATTAAATCGCGCACAAATGTCTGCCATTTGAGTTATGTTGGCGACAGCGAAATCGGCTCTGGGTGCAATATTGGAGCTGGAACGATTACTGCAAATTACAATCCAATTACTAAAATCAAGAGCAAGACAATAATTAAAGATGGGGCAAATACAGGCTCAAACTCTGTCATAGTCGCTCCAGTGACCATGGGTGAGAACGCAAACCTTGCTGCTGGAAGTATTTTGACAAAAGATTTAGACAAAAATGCGCTTGGAATAACGAGAACAGCGCTAAGAGTTATTCAAAACTGGGTTAAAAATAAGTAAAAGAGGTGCAAAATGGAACTAGAAATGCCGTTAAAGCAAGATGATAAGACTATTTATCCGACACATGATATAAAACTTTTTTCTGGGCGCTCAAACCCGAAATTGACAGAGGAAATCGCGGATTATCTTGGAACGACCGTTGGTCCAATGATTATCAAAAATTTTGCTGATGGTGAAATTTATGTTCAGGTGCAAGAAAGTGTCAGAGGCGATGATGTTTTTATTGTTCAACCGGTGTGTAACCCTGTAAACGAGAATCTTATGGAGCTTTTGATTATAATTGACGCGTTTAAACGTGCAAGCGCAAAAACAATTACCGCAGTAATTCCTTACTACGGCTATGCTCGTCAAGACAGAAAAACGTCAGGGCGTGAAGCAATTACTGCAAAGCTTGTGGCTGATTTGCTCACAACTGCTGGTGCAAATCGCGTTCTGGCAATGGATTTACACACTGGGCAAATTCAAGGTTTCTTCAATATTCTAGTTGACCACATTTTTGCAACGCCGGTACTTGTTGATTATATAAAGAAATTAAACATTCCGTCAGCGGACATTGTGGCGGTAAGTCCTGATACAGGCGGAGTTCCGCGAACGAGGTATTTTGCAAAAGAACTGGCATGTCCGATGGCAATCATTGACAAGCGTCGTGACCGTCACAACGAGGCTATTGCTGATCATGTTATAGGTGATGTGAAAAACAAACATATTGTAATGTTTGACGACCTTATTGATACGGCTGGAACGATTACTGAGGCTGCAAAACTTCTCAAAAAAGAAGGTGCCTTAGATATTTATGTTTGTGCTGCACACGCTGTTTTTTCAGGTCCGGCGTTGCAAAGGCTTGAGGAGTCGCCGATTAAGCAGGTTGTTGTATCAAACTCAATTCCGCTTAACAAGAAAAACTTGCCAGAAAAGATTGTACAGCTTAGCATTGCCCCACTTTTGGGCGAGGCGATTTCGAGAATTCACGATGATGAGTCAATTAGCTCGTTGTTTGGGTTTGAGAAAGAATATAAGAGCTAGAAACCAAGAGCTTACTCTTTGTCATTGCAATGTTGTGCGTAATAGTCTCCGTACATTTTTTTCATAGTGTAAAATAGAGGCAAAGCGCCAATGGCGGCAACAATGGCTATTGAGATTTTTAGTTTAGAACCTTTTAGGTAATCTGCAAAGTTTTTGTTTTCATCCCAACAAGTAATTTTGCCATAGATTGGAACGCCTAGCATTTATCTATAGTTTTATCTGCTGGTTGATTAGCATGCTTTTGGGCATACAGGTCAAGATATGTATTATGAAATGCTCGCAAATGTGGTGCGACAATAGAGAACGCTGTAAATCCCAATAATAATTTTTTATTAGATTTTATTAGTGTTTTAATATCTTTTTTACTATCAAAGCCAAGTCTTAATAATAGCGTTAATCCAATGCTACCAATGCCTAACATACTTTGTGCTGCCAATTTAGTTTCAGCTTCTACGCGTTTGTCTTTGAGATTTATCTTATCAATAAGTTTTAAGCAAATTGCGCCGATACCGCAAATTACCCCTAACTTGGCAAAATTTTTTAGTCCTTTTAGTGCGAAAAAGTCTTTATAACTATCTCTACTGTCAATAATTACGTATGCTGGAGCGGCAGCGGTAATGAGTGCTGTGGTTAATAATGTTTTTTTTAAATTATTTTTATTTTCGTTTGAAGAATTAATGTTTGGCTGTTGGCTAAAAGATATAGGTGAAAGTTTCATGTTTAGTTTACTCCTTGCATGAAAACGCCGAATTTTGTTTTTTGCTATCTTCTGTTATAATTTTTTATAGAAATTTGCATTTCTAGTAAAATATTTTATTTTTATGCTTAATTATACTATGCAAGTAAATAATTATCAAATATCCTTTAAGGCAAATGTTACAAAAAGTATAAAAAATATTACTCGAAACGTAAATCCTAGTGTGATAGAAGATATTTTTTCTAAAACTTATGGGATTGATGCAAAGTTTGATAATGATAAAGCTTTGACGACATTGGATAAGCTAAAATTATTTCCACATTGTCTCAAAAAATTTTTTGAACAAATTATTGCGGATAGTTTTAAATAATATTCTATGGTCTTATTGCGTATAAGAGGATATCTTTTGGGTAGATGTCACTTGCGATGCCAAATTTTGCATTTACAATGGTGAATTCTACGCGCTCGCCAGAACCAATTCCCAACTCATCAAAAGGAATTGCAACTTCCAAAATTTCTTCAAACGCGGATTTGATTTTGTTTGATATTCTTAGCCTCCAAAGTCCGTTGGAATCCGCTTTGGACATTACAACCGGAGCCATTTTCCCCTGCCTATAAAGGAATAGAATTTCATGCGTATATTTATCAAGCATTGTCGGGTATGGAGTTTCTATTTTTGTTATAGTTCTGATGTTTGCGCCCGACTTGTGTACAATGTGTTCATTTTTCAGATAGACGTATGTTTGAAACGGGCTGTCGTCGGCGTTTAAAATATCGTAATTGCTGTCTACGAAGGCTTTATTCATATCAAAACGTAGGTACAAGTTGTCTTTGTCGCAGCCAAAATAAATTTTGTCAAACGGCTTATTCTTCTGTAGAATTGGTCCATCCGGGATTTCTATACAGCCGGCTTTTTTCCAATTGTCTCTTTTCCCTGTTTTTCCGTTGATTACAGGTGTAATATTTGATTTTGGATTGCGAAGCGGCTTGCCCATATAAACATTCAGTGGAACATTTAAATAATTTGGCACAGGCTTTTCAAATAAATTGTAGATGTTTATCAAGTGAACTCTGAATAAATAATCAAAAATTTCATCTTGTCCAGAGTCGTTTGGCTCTCCAAACCACCAGAACCAGTCACTACCTTGAGCGACAAAAAGTTCTTCCCAGGCGGGCTCAATTAATTCTCTATTTTTGCTTTCTTTTGCAAAGGTGGCTAAATCTTGTCGCGTTTTAACTAGATATTGCCACGCCAAATCCTTTGTAGGTTCGTCAATCCAAAGTTTTAAGTTCCGATTTATCCAGGAGCCTGTTTGGATATTTTTTAGTTCTTTTTTATTTGAAATTTTGTCTAAGTAATCAGACACCAAAACAGTTTCCAAGGTTTTGTCATTTTCAATCAATTCGTACAATGTTTTGAGGAAAATTTCTCCATCATCAAGATAACTTTCCCAGCAATTTTCTCCATCGAGCGCAATTGTTAACAGATTATGCTTGTCCGGGGATTGCTTTAATTTTGATTGAACAGTTTTTATGCGGTCATAAAGGTCGTTCGCCGCGTCTACAGAATTGTGTTGTGAATACTCAAAGTTAATCAAACTAGGAATAACATTATCCCTAAAGATTATAGAAATAGGTTTTTTGTTTTTATTTGTATATTGATATGCCGCGGTTAAGTCATAGGGATCCTCCATGTGACCGACAAAATCTCTTACAAATTCTTTGTTTATAGATTTTGCAAGAATTCCCTCATCTGCAACTGTCCATTTAAAACCCATTTCGGCGAATAAATCAAGAGTTTTTGCGCTTATGCATTGTTCCGGAGTCCAAATTCCGCGCGGATAGGCTTCGAAAATCGTTTTATATTTTTCAATTCCGAGTTTAAGTTGTTTTTCCGCATCTTCTTTCATAAGTTCACCGGTGTATTTTTTGTCAAGAAGAACCGGAACAACTGGGTGGAAATATGGGTTAGCAAGAATTTCTATTCGATTTTCTTGTTGGTATTTTTTGTACGCGGGGATGATTTTTCGAATAATTTCTCTATGAATTTCTATAATTTTTATTCTGTCCTCGAGCGTAAAATGTTCAGATTTATTAAGTAGCTCTTTTATAACTGGGTGGTTACGCTGCCAGTGTCTTCCGAGCCATACAAGGTTAAACCATGCCATTATGTCAGAATATTCTTCTGCTGAAAAATCATTTATTGATATTTCGTCAGAGGAGTAACGTTTTTTATACAAATCAGCATATTTTAGGTGAGGATAAATCATGTTTTGATAGTTTGCGTCAAAAAAATTATTTATAATAAAGAATTTGTCCTCATCATTCAATTCTTCTATCGGAGTAACAGTAAGTTTTGAGTGTAGGTCGTGGAAACCATTATTTGCGTAGTTATCTAACGCGGTGAGCAAAATGGGCACAAGTGAAAAATTGAGTTTTAATTTTTCGTATCCATCCATAAGTTTAAGCATGCCGAGGTAGTCTTTTACCGCGTGTAACCTAACCCAAGGCATCAGAAAATAGTCGTTTTTTGACTCTTGGTAGACCGGCTGGTGCATGTGCCATATAAAAGCGAGGGATAATTTTTTTTGCAAGGCTGATTCTCTTTCTGACTTACTTCCAAATTGATTATATCATGGTTTTAGAATTCTGCTCAAATAATGTTTGATTTTTTGTTAAAAGTTTTAAGCTTGCGGTTGTGTTGAAGGTTAGAGAGACGGCGCCACATTTACCCTACTTTATATGATGCTTTATTCTTTTAATGGAGTTTTCGAATGTACCATCTGTGGAAATTGATTGTAATTTACCGTTACTATCGTATTTAAAGCTTTTAATTGCATATACATGTGGTAAACACCATCTTCGACCAGGAGATACAGTCTTGCTTCTTGTTAGAAAACCGTAGCGGTAAGAATTTAAAATATCTTCCCGACCACCATTTATAAGGTTTGTGTGTTTTTCTAGCATTTGACCATGTTCATTGTAAATAGCCTTAGATTTCAAAGAACCATCTTTGTAATAAGTTTTAGCGCTCATTAGTTTACCATTTGTGTCCAAGAAACATTCACCATTTTTCAGGGGAATTCTTTTCCCTACGGTTCTTTTTTTAAAAAGGGATTTAGTGAAGGTTGCTGCTGATTTAAATAAGCTGATTTTTTCCATGTTTTTTCCTATTCTTGTGTTGTAACCTAAATTTAATATACTTGTATAAAAACCAAAAATATAATTACTGAATAGACGCAAATAGAATAAAATAGAATAAAAGCCGTGTATTTCAATCTAGACGCGGGAAAATCCGACTTTGCATTTCTTAACATTTGGCGAGTGTTATTCGATATATAATAATGCACTCTAAATCAGTAAATGCGATTTAGAGTGCGTGTGTATTGGGTATTAGATTAAGTTTCTTCTTCTGGTAATATTTTTCTTTCTTCGTCTCCTCCGGCATTGAATAATGCCATGAGTTTTTCATGTAGGGTTTTAGCTTTTTCAGCAGGAAGTTGTGTCAATTCGGTAAGGTAAGAAAACTCTGTATCTTCCTGCAATAATGGTTTTTCTTTTTCGAATTTATCAATTTGACTATCCTGGCTAGTATAGTTTTTAGGAATTGTGTCATCGTCTTTAGGTATGGTTTCAGGAGCTTTGGTAATAGTTGCTTCACTGCTCGTTGCCGGCAACTCAGCGTCAGCGGTTACTTCTGTTGCTTCAGTTGTTTCTTCAGCCGCAGTAGGTTCTGCGGGAGCAACTGTTTCCGTGTTTTCGGGTTCTACTGGCGTTTCTTCAACAACTGCTTGTTCTTTTTTTGCATTGAATAATGCCATGAGTTTTTCATTCAGGGTTTTAGCTTTTTCAACAGGAAGTTCTGTCAATTCGCTATGGTAAGAAAACTCTGTATCTTCCTGCATTTGTGTTTTAAATAATGGTTTTTCTTCTTTGACATCGGATTTCTTAATTTGACTATCCTTGCTGATGTTTTTCAATTGTGACTTGAGATTGTAATTGTTAATGTTGTTAATGTCTGACATGTTGTGTCTCCTTTTCTAAAACTAATAAACTGATTATGATTATTAATATCGGCAAAAAAAAAAAAGCTTTAGGAGAATAAGAAAAAAATATGAAAATATTTACATAACTTTACGAACGGCACATTCTCGCGCTTGCTAGACACCTCTAGTTACGCAAATTTTAGCTGAAAACAAAATCCATTACAAAAAATTTTTAGAAAGGTGTTTTTATGTAGTTTTGTGAAGAAAAAGTTAAGATTTGTTTGCGGAAGTTGCAAAAATCGCTAAATTTTAACAAAAAGTTTCTCAGGCAAATGGTGTATTTATAAATTAAAAGAGATATGCTATCATCATTTTGCGGTAAATAATAGGGACATTTTTATGGATTTTATCTCTTTTTTCAAAAAAGTTAACGTTTCATCAGTTTTTGACTATCTTCCTGATGGATTAATTTTGACGGATTTATATGGAAAAGTCCTTTTTTCGAATTCTTATGCAAAAAAACTTATGAAACTCAATGATGGCAACAATATTGCCGAAGTTCTTGATGTAAATCTTGGAATGATAGAAAGCTTGATTGACAACAAAGTTCAGTCAGTATTTAAAGTAACAAACGATGATGGTGAAGCATACGTTGAGCTTAGCGCTGCAAAAATTGAAGATGAGTCAAAATTTGTAATAACTGTGCGAAATGTCACACAAACGCACAAATTTATGAAGAAAATGCTAGTTGAAACAGAAAGTTCCAAAAAAGTTAACCGCGATAAGAATTCGTTTCTTGTAAAAATATCAAATGAGTTAAAATCCCCCTTGCACTCTATTGATGGGTTTTCAAAGGCTTTGCTTGAGGGATTGGGTGGCGAAATCACCGAAAAACAAGATAAATATTTAAATATAATAAACAAAAATGCTCAAGAATTGTTATTTTTAATAGATAAAGTTGTTGAGCAATCGCGCCTTGAAGCCGCTATGTATGATTGGAATTTCAAGCATCTAGATATTATAAATTTACTTCAAACAGTTATTCGACCATACAAAGACGTTATTACTGAAAAAAGTATTGAGTTGACAATGGATGTCGAAAATGTTGTTAAAAGAACATGTTTTGCCGATGAGGTTGCGCTAAAAACCATTTTTGATACACTTATTGATTTGGCGGTTAAATCAACCTATCTTGGAAGTATTCATATAGAATTGAAGCATCCGGAGCTGGAATTTGTTGAAAGTCAGGAAATTGAAATCCCGGAAACGGCAACAGAAAAATCTTTTCTTTTCTTTTCGATTACGGATTCGGGAAGCGGTATGAGCGAAACAGAAAAAAACTTTATTTTTGACCCATATTATCAGCTAGAATCAGGTAGTAAGAAAAATATTGCAAAAAGCCTTGCGCTTTCAATAGATAAAGCGTTGATTAGGAATTTGAGAGGTAAAATTTGGGTTGAAAGTGCTGCTATGCAAGGCACAAAGTTCAGCTTTATTATACCGACAGAAAGACTGAGTGTGTAGGGTGAGATAAGGGTGCGATTGTGGCAGAAGTTCAACTAAAGAATGTTTCAAAATCATACGATAAAAATACAAAAGTTATAAAAGATGTAAATTTAACTATTAAAGATAAGGAGTTTCTTGTCTTGGTGGGGTCCTCTGGGTGTGGGAAATCGACCGTTTTGCGGATGATAGCCGGGCTTGAAACAATTACGGATGGCGAAATCCTTATAGATGGTAAGGTCGTAAATAATCTGCATCCCAAAGACCGTGATATTGCGTTTGTTTTTCAAAATTATGCCCTATATCCGCATATGAGCGTTTATGACAATATTGCGTTTCCTCTAAAAATGAGAAATTTTGATAAAAAAACTATTGATGAAAAAGTTAAAAATGCCGCAGAAATTCTTAATCTTACAGATTTGTTAAAACGTAAGCCGAAACAGCTTTCCGGCGGTCAGCGTCAGCGGGTTGCTTTAGGGCGGGCAATTGTGCGAAATCCGAAAGTTTTTCTTATGGACGAGCCGTTGTCTAATCTCGACGCAAAACTTCGGGTTCAAATGCGTAGTGAGATTAAAAAGCTCCATGAAAAATTACAAACAACATTTATTTATGTTACTCATGACCAGACAGAAGCTCTTACTATGGGTGATAGAATTGCTATTATTGATAAAGGTGTAATTCAGCAGGTAGATACTCCGGATAACATATACCAAAATCCTGATAATATGTTTGTTGCTGGATTTTTAGGTTCTCCCGCAATGAATTTTATCCCGGTGGATGTAAATGATGGCGCTATCAGGATTAATGACCACTTTGTTTATTTGCGTGAAGATGCAAGACCTGTTTTCGGTAATCAGCGCAAATTAATTCTCGGTATTCGTCCAGAAAAGATGTGCGTTTTGAGTCCTTATTTTTCTTTGAAAGTTGATGTGGATTTGTGGGAAATTTTGGGAAGTGAAAAAATTGCATATTTTTATTTGAATAAACAAAAATGTTGCGCGAAATTTCCCGCAGAAATTCAAACGAAAGATAAAATTACTCTAAAAATATCATTTAATGATGTTTTCTATTTTGATGCAGAAACAACCAAAAGAATTAAAATTTAATTGTAAAAGAACACGTGGTTGATTATTTTAGGTAAAATTGAAAAGTTTATATTTGTTAAAATCTTCATCTTCTGAAATATAACAATAAAGGTCTTCAACACATTTTAAGATATATTTAAGATTTCTTCTATTAGGCGCAAAGCGTGCTCTGGTAAAGCGCCAGATTTTTGGTGTTTTTCTAAAGCAATTTTTCTTTTATCTGGTGGAAGTCTTAATATTGATTTCAATATTCTCGTATATCCCTTATTAGAAAAGATGTCATTTACTTGTTTTGATTGTGGCGAGATACCACCAATATCAATACAAATTCCGTTAACAGCATTACCTAAGTTGTATTCAAAATCTGTATGAGTTAAAAATAATCGATTAAAATCAAATATTTTTTTAGCTTTTTGTTCAGCACTGATAAATTCTCCAAAAGCAAACTTTGTTTTTCCTAATCCGAAATACGATGGTAGTGCTAGCCCATCTTCTGGTTTTAGTTTATGCCCTGTAAAAAATCTCAAAAATTCTGCTATGTTAGCTTCTGCCATTGCGCCATGAAAGCGTTGGAAGTTTTTTAGTGTGTCATTAACCTGCGCAAACTGCTCCTGTAGCTTTTTTCTTATTTCAGCAACACTACTTATTTTAGGATCAAACTTTTTGTAATATTCTACTAGGTTCTCATCTGATAAACTATCTATATAACGTTTATTTCTTTGCATTATTAGTTCGTTTATACTAGTTTCTTTATATACTTTCAAAACTTTATCATCAAAGATTTTTTTACCATCTTTTTCCAAAACTTGAAGTTTATATCCGTTGCCGAACGCACCACTACCTATGGGTGTAATAATTATACTTTGAACATCAGGAACATATTTTTTCATTCCTTCAAGGAGTTTTTTTTCTGCTCTAATAATACATTCCCTTACTTTTTCTTTAGGTATTGATTCGAAAGGAGAAAAAAGATAAGATATTAAAACCTCTTGAAGTCTGGTTAAATTATTTGGTATGTTCTCAATAAATTGTTTTTCAACTGTATTTATCTCTCCCAAAATGTCAACAGTTTCATTTAACATTTTTTCAAAACCTTGTATTGCTGATTTTTTATTTTCACCTTTTGATATTACACAAGATAAAACATCTGCAGGTAAATTACCAGAAGCCTTTCTTCTTGCTGTTTTAAGTATTTGCTCATAATTGGAATACCCCAATCCTGAACGAAAGAAGCCTGTTAATCTACCAATTTGTCCTAAAACTTGTCCCATAAATCTTGAAATCTATTATAAACTTACCTACACTTATATAAAGTTTTTTTATGTAAGAAAAATGCTTAAAATTTTGTTTTTGTAACGGTTTTTTAATAAGAAAGTTAAATGTGTTCTAATAATCTGATGTTTATCCAGATAAAAACTAAAAACAAAACTTATAACTATGAACAACTTCTTTAATTTTCACTTGCGTAAAAATAAACGTTAAATTTTGTGTAAAAATAGTTCTTACATAGTATTTTTAGTTTATAATGAATTAATGGATTAAGAGGAAATTTTTATGCAAATTCGTACACAAAATCTTGTTAAAGTCTATGGCGACCGTTCAGTTGTGAATGATATATCCTTCACCGTTAATAAAGGCGAGGTCGTTGGGCTGCTTGGACCTAACGGTGCTGGTAAAACAACTACATTTTATATGGTTGTAGGGTTGGTTAAGCCTTATTCTGGGCATGTTTATCTTGATAATATGGACTTAACTAAAGTGCCAATGAACAAGCGCGCAAAAGCCGGTATTGGGTATTTGCCGCAAGAAAACTCAATATTTCGTAAGCTATCAGTTGAAGATAATGTTAAGCTTGTGCTTGAGTTAAACGAAAAAATTCCGACAAAAGAGGAAAAAGAAGCAAAATTAGATGAACTTTTGGAGGAGTTTGGGGTCACAAAATTGCGTAAGTCTTCTGCAATTTCTCTTTCTGGCGGCGAAAGGCGGCGTGTTGAATTGGCAAGAGCGCTAGCCGCAAGCCCTGAGTTTATTTTGTTGGATGAACCTTTTACCGGAATTGACCCGATTGCTATTGGAGAGATAAAAGAAACAATAAGAACGCTTTCTGAGCAAAAAGGGCTTGGGGTTTTGATTACAGACCATAACCCAAAAGCAACGCTTTCAATTACGGATAGGGCGTATGTGATTTTTGACGGCAAGATTAAGATTTCTGGACCGTCAGAAGAAGTTGCTAATGACCCTATTGCTAAGCAATTTTACCTCGGAAAGGACTTTACGCTCTAATGAAATCAGAAAAAGTTAAATTGAAAATTCTTGATAAGTACATTCTTTCTCAGGTGGTATTTGCAACGCTGGCATGTATCGTGCTTTTTGTTGTTATATGGATTGCTCCGGAAACATTGCTCAAAGTTATTAAACGAACACTTTCCGGCGATTATACCGTTTCCATGGCTATTCAGCTGCTTGTGCTTGAAATTCCTAAAATATTAAACAAGGCGCTCCCAGTTGGGTTGCTTTTAGGTGCTTTGTTTACGTTCGATAAACTCAGCAAAGATTCAGAAATTACAGTGATGCGGAGTTTTGGTATATCTTTTTCACGCATAGTCGCTCCTGTCTTGGTTTTTAGCTTGTTTGTAACTGCGGCGTGTTTTGTTGTGTATGACAAATTTATTCCTGTTAGCGTAAATAAGCGTAATGAAATACACAAAGAAAATCCAAATTCGCATTTTGTTTATACGTTTAAAGATAATAATGGAACGCCGGAAAAAATAATGATAGTTTCAAACTTTGATAATTATAAAATTGAAAAGCTTGTTGTGTTGAATTTTTCGGGAGAGCAATATTCGGACGCAAATATACTTTCTAGTATTCTTGTTGCGGAGAATGCGTTTTATCAAGATGAAACGTGGACGTTGCCGAAGGCAAAACAGTATAAGTTAAATAAAGATGGTATTTTTGACTTGATAAAAAATGTTGAAAATGTTGAAATTGTAAAAGGACAACGGGCACAAGATGTTTATACACTTATGACGTATTCAGTTAAGCGAGAACGCGAACTTACAAACAAGGAGCTTTTTAGTTATATAAAACTTCTAAAGAAAGAGCACTTGATGGACGAATACTGTTACATGCTTAACAAGTACTTGCAGCGCTACTTCCATTCATTGTTGTGTATTTTGTTTGCGGCATTGGGTTGCTTGTTGGGCTTTAGTCAGCCGCGTGAACAACGGCTTATTGGCTTTACTATAGCAATTGGGCTTGTCTTTTCTTATTACATAACCTTGCCGTTTTTTGATATGTTGGCAGAAAAACGAGTTCTTAGTCCATATTTGACGGCATCTATTCAGCCATTGGCAATTCTAGTTGCTACATATTTAGTTAAAAAAATAAAGGATGTGTAATTATGATGTTGCCTGGATATTTTTCAATGATTTTGGGTATGGTGATGACAGCCTTTACTCCATCTATTGAGTCGGAAGTGCCATATATTCGGATGTATAAGCCAGCACCCGGCGTTCACATGGTGAAAATTAATAATGCGCCTGATTATGAAATAGCTCCCATTGTAACTGAAGAATTAACAACTGCCAAAGATTTATATAACTCAGAGTCAACATTGCGTGTGCTTGTAAACGCTGGTTTTTTTGACCCGAATAACGGTAAGACAGCCTCGTATGTTGTTAAAAATGGTAAAATTATTCTTAATCCACACGATAACGAAACGTTAATGCAGAATGAGGCGTTAAAACCTTATATGGATAGAATTTTAAACCGCGGAGAGTTTAGAGTACTCGATTGTGCAGGAAAGCAGCGCTTTGACATAACTTACCATAATGAAACACCCATAAACGGGTGTAAAATAGTGCATTCTATTCAAGCTGGTCCAATTTTAGATGAAAGAATGGATTTGGAAAAAGAATATTTTGTCGTCAAGGATAAAGATAAAATTGTTCGCGACTCAATTTCGGCGACCAAAAAAGTTGCCAGAACAGCAATCGGGCTTAAGAGTAATGATGTTTACATTTTTATAGTTACGGATGAAAACCCGATGACCATTGAAGAACTGAGTGCCTTTATGAAGAAAAAAGGCATGGAAAAAGCCCTTGCGTTTGATGGTGGAAGTTCAACATCTTTTGAAAATGGTGCGCTTAGCATAACTTCAGTTGGCGATAACTTGGGGCGGAAGGTTAAGTCTTTTTTGTATGTTCGGTAATATAGAGGATTAGCGTCTATTTGCTCTTAAACTTTGCATCTATCACGGATTTAAATTCTGTATAGTTTTTCTTGTCACCGCATGTTTGGAACAAGGATAGTTTCGCCAGATGGATTTTTTTGTCGTCAGGATACTTTAAAAGCCCTTCGTCGAGTATATTTAACGCGTAAGATTTATTTCCATTGTCAAGGTAAATGTAAGATAAGTCAATGTAATCTTGTGGATATTTGGGCAATATTTTTGTGGCTAAATCAACATATTTAAAGAAATTTGTTCTGTCGCCAAGCGACTTGTAACAAAGGGCTAAATTGTAAAAATAAATAGTTTTGCCTTGCTCTATTTCAATTAATTTTTTAAAATAGTTTATTGCAATTTTAGGTTGTTTTAATTTGTAGTACGCTAAGCCAATGTAGTTGAGGATTTCAGGTTCGTTTGTGTTTGCAAAATATTTTAAAAGAATTTGCAATGATTCTTCGTAATCGCCCATGTCTGATGTGATTTTAGCAAGTTCTAACAATAGTTTATCTGTTTCTGCAATTTCCAAGCCTTCCAATATATATTGTTTGGCGTCTAATGTTTTGTCCAAAACGGTTGCAGTTTTTGCTAAAACGTAGTAAAGATTTGGGTCCATAGAGTTTATTGTAAGCGCTTTTTCAAAAATTGTGTATGCTCCTTCAAAATCTTGCGCATGGGCGAGTGCGTTTCCTAAACTCAAATAACCATCATAAAAATTGGGGTTATACTCAATTGCGTTTTTGTAAAACTTTATAGCGTGCGTGAGACGAGCGGTTTCAGCATAATAGTTGCCCATAATCCAATTTGACAAATAATCATGAGGATTCAGCGTTACGGCTTTGTTTATGTGCTTATAATATTTTCTGTCTTTTTGCATTTCTTTGTACAACAAGCCAAGGTTGAGTAGGGGCTTGCTGGAGTGCGGGTCAATTTTTGCTGCTTTTTTAAATTGCTTTTCTGCAAGTTTGTTTTCGCCTTGCTGCCAATAAAAAAGTCCAAAATTATTATGTGCATCAAAATTTTTGTTATCGAGTGCTATTGATTTTTTAAATGCTTCGTATGCAGCCTTATTGTCACCATTATTAAGCTGCTGTAATCCTAAGCGGTTATAGTACTCCGAACTGTCAGGCTCTGGTTCTTCTTGCGGGTCAAAGCCAAAGGTGTTTTCGAATGTTTGCTTTACGCTTAATTCTTGAGGATGGGGCTGTACGCTTGAAGGTTCTATAGAAGAATATCTTGTTTTTGAAAGGGGATTGTTGTCAGCAAGGAGAATAGTCGCAAGTTCAGAATTTGCAAATTTGGGATTAAGCTTAACGGCTTCTGCAAAAATTGTTTTTGCTTCATCTGTTTTTTGCAGTGTCGTTAAAAGCATAGCCTGCTTGTATTTTGCAGTAGAATTCATTGGTTCAAAATAAACAACCATATTTATGTAGTCAAGAGCTTTGGCGTACTCACCAGAGAATGCGTAGTTGTCAGCAATATCAAGATAATCCTCTATGATTTCTTGCGGTGCAAGTTTGATTTCTGTTGCAAAACTTTTTGCAGAAACTCCCAGAAAAAATATTAAAAATAATATCCTTACAAATTTCATAAAAAAATTATAACACAATTTGAAATCTTAACAGCATACTTTGTGACGCTTTTTTACTTTTAGTATTTCTTTTTGCCAAGTGTGTAGAAAATAAAAGGCAAGCCCCAGGTAAATTGCCCATTTTAAGACCAATACAAAACAATTTGCTCCTTGTAAATAAAGTTTAAGCCACATAATTGCAGAAAATGCGTTAACAACCATCCAGGCAAACCATTGTTCAATACAACGTTTTACGGTAAAAAACATGCCTAGTACTGAAAAAACACAGGTAAGTGCATCAAAAAACGGTTTTTCGCCACCAATTTTGTCAATTACAAACGCTAAGCCAATTGTAGCCAAAATGCCAATAAGCAAAAAGAAAGTACGCATTTTAGATGTTAATTGAGTTTTAATAATTTCTGAAGATTTATTTTGGAGATGGTTTTTCCAGTTAAAAATTCCTGCGATTTCCATAGGAAAATAATAAAATATGTGTAAAATGAAATTTCCGTAAAGCGATGCCGAAAACGCAAGCCACGCATAACATAGAGTTGCAGTGATGCCGAAAAAATAACAGGAGAATTTCCCTTTACCGGCAAGTATAGTGTATATAATTCCACAAACTGCTGATAAAATCGCAATTTTACTGTCTTGCATTATAAAAGAAATTATTGTTATCAAAATTATTCCAAGCGGGAAAAAAAACTTTTCGTACTTTCCCCAGCTGTTAAGTTCGATTTTTACAAAATTTAATAAACTCATAATCTAAATTATAAGACAAAATCTGATTTATTTGCAGTTATACAAATTTTTTGTTTTACTAGTATTAGGGATGAACAGATGAAAGTTAATAGCGCAACTAAGACCCCGGTAGCTTTTACCGGCTTGTGGAACAACAAACTTCTTTTAAACGGGCTAGAAAAGATTTCTGAGCACGGCACAAGTTTTTCTGCTGGCGTTTCTGTTGTTATGGCAACTGTTGTTCGTCCAATCGCAATTTTTTCTACTCCTGACGTGGAAAAAGAAAACAAGCAATACGCTGGGGCGAATTCAATTTGTTCTGGCTTATTAAAATTTGGAATAGTTGCTTCAATAGCCGTGCCAGTGGAAAATGCGGTTAATCATATTGGGCAAAATTACAAAACATTGTTGAGTAAACAAGCACAGCAAAAGTTGCAACCTATAAAATCGCAAAGCTATGCGCTCGCTGCGCAGATGATAAAGCTTAGCACGGGGCTTTTAACGGCTATACCAAAATCAATGCTTACAATTGCGCTTATTCCTATTGTTATGGATAAAATTTTTAAAAATAAAAAAGAAATTGAGAGTGCAAAATTTAAAAAAGATTTACAAAAAGAAGTAGCTTTTAAAGGCACTGCTACCAACCGTTTGGCAAAACGCATTGGAAAAATATTTGAAAATGAACATTTCCAGAAGTTTGTAATAAAACACGCCGCTGAAGAAAAAAATATTGCAAAACACATGTCTGCCGCTACAGATGTGCTGTTAACAGGAAGTTTTGCATACCAAACAATGAAAAGTAATAAAATTAAAGAAAATAGAAAAAAAGCTTTGATTTATAATACGGTAATATCTACTGCAGTGACGCTTTTGGGTGGGTATGCTGTTGATAATATTGCCAAAAATAAAACGAATTCGTTTATAAAAACTTTTTCTAAAATTAATGAGCGAGACCCCAAGTTGCATAAGTATTTAGAAGGCTTAAACATAGTACGTCCGGCTATAATATTTGCTGCAATTTATTATTGCGTCTTGCCTATTTTTTCAACATATCTTGCTGAAAAAATAGATAAATTTGTTGAGAAAAAGCAAAAAGAAAATTAAGATTCAGCACTTGATTTTAAATTTTGCTCAGATTAGAATGAAAATATATCAATTGACAACAAAATAATGGAATGTGGCACTCTGCCGACGAAAACAACTAAATGTTGTTTGAGGAGAGGTTGGTAGCGCCGAAAGGCGAGCCCGCAGCTACGAGGATTGACAATTAAATAACGGAATGTGGCGCAGTTTGACTCTGCCGAGAAAACGATTAAGTATCGTTTTCGAGAGGAAGCACCGTAGGTGCGCTACGAGGATTGACAATTAAATAACGGAATGTGGCGCAGTTTGGTAGCGCACCGTGTTCGGGACGCGGGGGTCGCAGGTTCAAATCCTGTCATTCCGATTTTTCAGCGGTGAAGCTTGGATATGCTGTCGACGAAAACAACTAAATGTTGTTTGAGGAGAGGATGGTAGCGCCGAAAGGTGAGACCGCAGCTACAATTGAAAACTTAATTATCGGGACGTGGCGCAGCTTGGTAGCGCACTACCTTGGGGTGGTAGGGGTCGCAGGTTCAAATCCTGTCGTTCCGATTTTTAATTTGTGATTTAAAGTATAGAATTAGAGAATTTTATTTCGTTTTTTAAAATATTTTTGTTAATAGTAAATTCTTTTAGATAAGGACTTATGGGTTTTTGTGAATAGGCATTAGCGTAGTGTAACTAATATATTAAAGGTGCGTATAAACGCACCCTACAATTCTTAAACACTAAGCGAATTCGCTTAAAAAACCACTTTATCCGTCCACCCCAAACGGGATATTAAAATATACTTAGCAAGGTGCGTATAAACGCACCCTACAATTCTTAAACACTAAGCGAGTTTGCTTAAAAAACCACTTTATCCGTCCACCCCAAACGGTATATTAAAATATACTTAGTAGGGTGCGTTTATACGCACCTTTAATATTTATCCAAATGTCATAAAAATGTAGAAATATGCCCGATGGGATTCGAACCCACGACCAACAGTTTCGGAAACTGCTACTCTATCCTGCTGAGCTACGGGCATATGTTTAAAAATATTATATCAGTAAAACTAGTGAAAATACAAGATTAAGTTTAATATGTCGATAAAAATAAGAAACTACAATATTTGTAAAAATATTTTTAAAACTTATGACTTTATTGATTATTTGTGCGGAGTATTTTTATGTTGTTAATTAATTCGAGATTTTATTTGAATAAATTTCATGTTATACATGTATTATGAAAAAGATTTTAGTAGGATTTTGTATCGTTATTTTATTGTCTTCATTTGCGGTTGCCGCGGATGAGGTTAGTCTTGGTCGTCCGCAAAAATCAGGAATACAGTTGAGTAAGCCTGTAGAACATGAAACGAAATCCCTCGCTATAGATAATGAAGAAGTTATAAAATCTATACTCACGCAGCAGCAAAAAAAAGATATAGAAGATATCGAAATGCTTTGGGAAGCAGCAGTGGGAAATCATAACGTAATTAAATTTGCGCTCAAAAAACTTGCAATTCCAGAAGAACAGCGCCGCGTGCACTCGTCTTTGATGACAAAAACACTTTCGGCAATCATTAGCGGAGCTTGTTACTTGCCGTCTTTTACAGGGCAAAATTCTATGGTTCAGTCAGCCTCATTTGCATCGGCTAGGCTAGCAAATTCTTTAATTAACAAAAATTCTACCCCTAAAGAAGTTCCGCTAACTGATACAGAAATTATTGAACTCGCTGGCGTTATAGAATCGTTACAGGATACTATTATAAGCTCGTATTATGATTATAAAATGGCTTTAAATCAATTGAAAGAAGCGCGTTTGATGCTAGTTCTTTATAATCAGAATTTTACGAAAGCTTTGCGCTCGGGTGATGAATTGGAGATTTTAATATCATCAAACTTGTATGATAATGTGCAGCTGGAAGAATTCGAATTAAAAGAAAATGTAAAAAAATATGAGCTGGCGTTGGTGCGGCTTGCTGGCGAAAAGACAGTCAAAAAGTTGAACTTGTACCAGTACAATATTAATAAAGAACTCGTTGATCAAGAACTGCTTTATGCATCCCAAAAAGGAGATAAAAAATGAAGAAAGTCTTTTTATGCGTTGCAGCTCTTATGATAAATCTTCCGGCAGTATCTATTACGTATGAAGAACTTCGCCAGCCGAAGCCCGCTCTGCAAAAATTGGGCGTAAGTTACGAGCCAGAAAATAAATTCGAATTAATAAAAAAAGATAGTGATGTTCAAAAAAATACTGCAAAAATTATTCAAGACAAAGCAGATTATTCAAAGTATACGTATGCTGATTTAAGCTTGAAAAGGTTGGCGAGTGAAGTTTCACAGGATTTGGATGTGGATATGGACGACATTATGGAGGATGTAAAAACTCTTTGGGTCGGCGCTGCAACCCGTAGTGAAACTATTAGTTATGCAATGTATAAATTAGCTAATCCCGATAGTGAAAAGCCTAATCAGAATGTTGTGAGAAAAATAATTAAACCTGTTGCAAACCTTACGTCTATGGCCGGTATTGGGGTTGCAGACCCTGTTCTTGCTACCTCTGCGTTAATAAGTGGAAATATCATGGGCGCAATGGCGTCTGATAACAACGAAATTAACTACAAGTATTCTAAAGTAACTGATGCGGATATGGTTATTCTTGTTCGCAAAATAGATGATATGCAAAGAATTTTAACGGACAAGTACTGTGACTATATGTCAGCAAGGAAAGTGCTTAAAATGGCGCTGGATATTACTAAAAAGCGTCAAGATAGAGCGCAACGAATGGCAAATCGTACCCATAATGAAGTGTTGATTGCGGACGCGTATTATCGCGAAGCTTTAAATTTTGAAAATAAAAAGCGTGCGGAATTTTTGTCTAAGCGTTCTGCATTGGAACAAGTTGTGGGAAATGAGTCGCTGCGCGAGTTTGAGAACAATCTCATCACTAGAGGGCAGTAATTTTATTGCGCAATAAATTCTTTAAATGCTACCGATGAGTTTTTTGTGGTTGTCGGCGATAGCGCTATTGTTGTGCTTTTTTCAACTTGTTCTTTAGGTCTTTCTTGCGTTGAACCGGCTGTATGTTGAAGGGCTTCATTTTTTGCTAATTGACGTTTTTTTGTCAATTCTTCGTTCATTCTAGGTATAAACCAACCCAAAAGAACTGGAACAACTGCAAATATCGTAGCAAAATTAAATGATGAGTTCATTATTTTGGCTTTTCGCAAGAATGCGTTTTTATCGCTTTTGAAAATTTGATACATTTGATTTAATTTTTCAGTGGCTTTGTTGTTTTTAACGACATCAAGCAAAGCATCGATTATGTCTGCATTTGCGGCATCTGCGAATTTAACAGTTTTTGCTTTTTCAGAACTGTTGTATAAGTCTTTAAGCAAGGCATTTGCGTTTTGGTCAATTTCGAACATTTTACGGATATTTCCACCTTGTTCGTTGACAAATTTTGCCATGCCTGCAATACCTTCTTTGTATTTATCTATATTGGTGTATTTAGACGCAAGTTGGTCACTTGTCAAGACTTTGTGCCCTTTAACCGGACGCAAATACGACCATATTTTGGCGAGTGTTGAGTCAGAGTTCATTTCTGGTTTAATAGACAGCGCAAGCCCTGTCATTTTTGAGCAGAAACGCGCAAATACTTGTTGCAAAATTTTTGCGGCGCAACAAACGGTTACAATTGTTGTTGTATCTCTAAAAAGCACTTCTTTGTATTCGTTTTCTTCCCTTGCGCTGTGAAGTCTTGGGAGCAATATGCCTAAACCGCAAGCGGTGAGAAAACCTACGAAAGAGGCGTTGTAGCTATCAAATTCAAATTCTTTCAATAATTTTGCGAGTTTGCCTTCTTTTATTGCGGCTTTGCCAACTCTGTCGGCGAGTCCACTAAACGCAATTTGTTTGCCAGGATTACCGGTTTTTTCTGTTGCGTTATTGTTTGGGCGGTTGTTCGAGTCGCCTTGAAGTCCGTTTAGTCCAGGATTTGTTTCACTTAATTGGTAAATCTTTGGAATAACAGAACAAAAGGCTATAATGCCTGCGAGCATTGAGAAGTTTGTAAGTACTCTAGAGCCAGCACGAATGTTTGTAAAATTCTTAAAGAATTCAGACATATTTAAGTTTGACTTAAGTCCTTTTTGTGCGCGTTTAGAGACTGTTTCGACTGCATCTTCTACATAATTGCGCATATCGTTTACTAGTTTGTCAATTGATTTTCCAACTTTTTTATCGCTGACTGAAATTTTAGCTTCTAGAAAATCAATAGAAGAATTAGACGCATTTGATTTGGCAATTTCGCTAAATCTAGCAGTTAAATCGGCGAGTTTGTCTTCGGCGGTGCCGTCAACTCTAACGCCCTTGAAACGTTGCCAGAAAGTCTTTTTGTGTTTTGTATCAATAAGATTTTCGTATTCTAAGATATTTTTTGTAAAGTCTGCGGCTTCTTTTGCAATTGTTTCTTCCGCAGTGCCTTCTGAGTAAGTGTTTTTAAGAATATTTTTGAATAAATCGTTATAGAAAGCTTCTTTTACGGCTTTGACATCGCTAAAATCAGTTGCTGTTTTGCCATCGGCGAAGTTTGCAAAATTGTCGCCCAGCGCTTTAATCATATTTACTGGAATGTCATTTGCCTTGCCGAAAAGCCGTTTAATACCCCATATCATAAGCATTGGAACGGCAAACATTACTGGACCGGAAAGAAATTCACGCAGACCAACTTCTGCAGCCTCTTGATAGTTATACTGACCGGTTATTTCACTGTTGCGAAACAGTCCTGTCGCAGTTCTTGGAAAATTCATGCCGAATAAATCTTGAATGAGAAAAGATGCTACGAGTCCACCTCTGTCAACTGCGTCCATAACACTAATTACAGAGTTTCCGACGCCGCCGGCGCCAAAAGATTGGTTATGTGTATTTTGTACAATTTTGGTGTTGTATTTTTGTAAAACCAGATTATTATTCAGTTTTGGACTATTATTATCAATTTTCATAATTAAAAAACTAACTGTATACTTAATAAATACTTCTAAAAGTTAAAAGTTGCTTATATTTTGGGCTAATGTAATAAAATTTTACATTATTAATGACGGCAAGTTATATTATATATATTCTTTTATAGTGGTACAACACTTTAGGTCACAATATTTATAAATATTTACAATATTAATTGTATTTTCAACACGCATGTGAATTATTCCTCATGCAAATTGGCAGAGTAGTCATAAACGCAACAAATTTATTTAAAATAAACATGGGAATTTTAGACCGGAGCGCTTATGAGAGGAATAATTTTATTAATTCTTATTGCGGTATGTACTAATTTTATAAACCTTGCAAATGCGGCTCCTATTAGCGGATATGCAGAAAAGCAGGGGATAACGATTAAGCCGAACCGTGTTGTGGATTCTAAAAATGGCATGCCAATACCGTTGGCGAAAATTAATATTCCGTCAAAGAACTACACTACGACGACAGACAAGGATGGGCATTTTAAGCTTCAAGCCGATATAAACGCCCCGACGATAATGAGTGTGGAAAAAGATGGATATAAACCTTTTTCGTTAACTATGGATAAACTTGCAACGGCAAAGCCAATAATAATTGGTATTGAAAAATCAAATCCCGCAGATGTTATTATTGAGCAAAATCTTTTGCATTTAGGTGATGACAATTTTTCGGAGACGTCTGCAAATGCGTCTGAATTCCGTTCTGGTTCGCAAGGTCCGATATTTACAAAGAAATTTAGGATAGCAGTTCCAAAATACAATGAGGACGCGTATTTTATAATTGGTTCTGTTATTGGAATTGACACAAAGATGGCAATTGATATTGGGCAATCCAACGTGAAAACTGCGTATTCGTCGCCTCCTGAAATATATTTTAATAATCATAAAATTGCTGAACTTAAAATTAACGGTGACCATCAGGAAATAAAGCTGCCAAAACATTTAATTCGTCCAAACCAGCCGAATGATGTTACTATCAAAACTGGTCAAAATCTTTTTCAGACAAGCTTTGTTGATTATGATGATATAGAGCTTATGAATTTGTCAGTAGAAATCCGTTAGAGATATTGGTGAATTTTAATTTGCTGGATTTATTAAATTATCCTTGTATACCAAGGGTTTTCTTTATATGCTTCTTTTTCAAGAATATTATTATGGTAGTCAGAAAATGGGTTTAATGCTTGCCAAAGATTAACATTTGGATATTCCAGTGTTGCTTTGTAATACATGTCCGCTTTCTTTTCTTCAGCGGCACTAAGTGGACCATTTTTCTTTATTACATCTTCATAATGTTTTGTATCAATCAAGATGGGGATGTCGTTGTATGTTGCATCTTTTTTGTTTAACAAAGTATGTAGTGCGAGAATATATTTTTTCAAATCAACTTGTGTGTCAAACATTTGTAGTTTGATATTATCATATTTGCCAGTTTTATCGTTAATCATAGCCTCATATCTACCATTGATAGATTTCCAAAATTCTCTTTCTATTACTTTTATATTTGTTGCATTTCCGAGAGCACACTTTTTTAGTGTTTTTAGTGCGTTTTTAATTTGATTAGTATTTTGGCATAATACTGCGTAATTTATCTTTTTTATGCCATCTTTTGAGCGAGCAATAGTTTCGGCCTGTTTTGCGTGAACGAGTTCATGTCTGATTAACCCCTTTAATTTTAACCTCGTCCAGGGGTCATTTAGTGCTGTATTGCTAATTACAATATTTCCGGTCCCTGGGAAATAGGCAGCCATAATCATTGAACTTTTAAGTGTATTAGGGTAGAGTTTTGCGCTTGTTTTATTTGTGTTATTGAAATATTTTTTAATCTCATCAAAATGTTTTTTCTCTCCTTGTTTGAAATAATGCTGTAGTCCAAAAAATGCCGCAAATGCTGCAGCATTTGCTGAAAGTTGTTTTATTAGTGCACTTTTTTTATATTGTTTTAGTGCTGTTATTTGCCCAGCTTTTTTTAGTTTTTTACATTTGATTAATGCGAAAATTTCGTAACCCAAGGCAAACCAGAATGGTATAGTTGCGGTTTGTGACCAAAAATATTTATTTATAAACGAGCCTTTTTTCAACGCATCAACTTGTGATGTTTGTTGTCGCATAAACTCATCTACGTAATCATATTGTTTTTTAGTTATTTGGGGTTGAGACACACTCCCGCTTGGGGAATATGGTTGCACTTTATTTGGTGCTTGTATAAAATTTACGTATGTGCCCATAGGTGTACCACTTTAAAACTAATCTTTATTTTGTAAAACCTATGAAACTTTAAAATTGCTATTTTTAGGTTGAAACTTATTAAATTGTAACATTTAAGAAATGGGTTATGAGCGTTATTCTTTTTCAAATTTTAAACTACGTAAATATCAAGGGAATATGGCGTTAAAAGAAAATATAATTAACAAAAAATTATGATATAATTCCTTTATGAACGATATTTCAGAAATTAAACCAACTAAAATTGAACCCAAAAAGTACGTTTTAAAAAAGCAGCATACGACTGTATCGCAGTATATAGTTGATTATGAAAATGAATTAAATTCAACTCAGTTAAAAGCGATTGTGAAAAAAAATGGTGCAGTTTTGGTGATTGCAGGTGCTGGTTCGGGTAAAACTAAAACGCTTACATATCGTGTTGCAAGATTGATTGAAGATGGTGTTGCGCCTGAAAATATTCTGCTTTTAACTTTTACCAAAAAAGCGGCTGATGAAATGCTTAATCGAGCGGCGACAGTTCTTGATAATCGGTGTGAAAAGGTCGCTGGTGGTACGTTTCACTCGTTTGCAAATTACCTTTTGCGTAAATATTCAAAATTTTTAGAACTTAAAAACAATTTTACAATTATCGATAGAGCAGACGCAGAGGATGTTATAAACCATCTTCTTGGTCAAATCGTGCCCAAAAAAGAAAAAAGATTTCCTCGTAAGGGTACAATTTTAGATATTTATTCCAAAACAATTAATAAAAATATTTCTGCCCAAACAGTTATTGAAACTGAATTTCGTCAGTTTGAGCATTGCAGTGAAAAAATAATTGAAATTCATAAAGCTTATGTAGGCTACAAACGAGAGAATTCGCTTTTGGATTATGATGATTTGCTTTTGTACCTCAAAGTTTTGCTTGAGTCCAATGAAACATTGCGTCAAAAAATTTCTAATCAGTATAAATACATTATGGTTGATGAGTATCAAGACACAAACACGCTTCAGGCAGATATTGTAAAGCTTTTAGCGTCGGCGCATAACAATGTTATGGCGGTTGGTGACGATTCGCAGAGTATTTATTCGTTCCGTGGGGCAAATTTTAAGAATATTCTTAATTTCCCGCAAATTTTTCCCAATACAGAAATTATAAAACTTGAGCAGAATTACAGAAGTTCTCAAAATATCCTGAATTTTACAAATAAAATTCTTGAAAAAGCAAAAGAAAAATATGCGAAAACTTTGTTCTCGGATATTGTTGACGAGGCAAAGCCAGCGTTGATTTGCGCCTCGGATTCTCAAACAGAGGCGGAGTTTATTTGCCAGAGAATTTTGGAGCTTATGGATGAGGACATTCCGCTTGATGATATTTGTGTGCTTGCGCGAAGTGCCAGAATGACATACAGTTTGGAGGTGGAGCTTAACAAAAGAAGTATTCCGTTTAAAAAATTTGGCGGTTTGAAGTTTATTGAAACCGCGCATATTAAGGATGTAATTGCTTATTTGCGAGTAATATCAAATCCAGATGATATAATAAGTCTAAACAGAATACTTTTGCTGCTAAAAGGTGTCGGAAATCAAACAGTGAACAAGCTTTTGCCAATACTAAAAGGCAAAAATAGTGTTGATATAAAACTTTTGCCTGCAAAAAACTCCGATGGGCTTAAAAACTTGATGGAAACGATTTTTCAATTAAGAGCGGAGTCTATTTCTCCCGCGGAGCTTGTTGCAAAAATATTAAAATATTATGAACCAATTTTGAAAGAGAAATACGACGATTATACTAAGCGGGAAAAGGATTTAGAACATTTTGAGTATCTGGCGCATAAGTATTCTAATCTCGAAGATTTTTTGAGTGATTTGGCGCTAGAACCGCCAGACAAAAGCGTTTCCGATGTTGATGCGGGAAGTAATAAAGATGAATATTTAACAATTTCTACAATTCACTCCGCAAAAGGACTTGAGTGGAATTCAGTATTTATAATAGGGGCTGTGGATGGTAGATTCCCGAGTGTTTTTTCGTTTAATTCTTATGAAGAAATGGACGAAGAATTACGTTTGATGTACGTTGCCGCAACACGTGCAAAATCAAACCTATACATAACTTACCCGATTGATATGTTTGATTATTCAACAGGCATGGTACTTTCAAAGCCATCTAGGTTTGTTGATGATATAGACGAAACCATTCTGGAAAGATGGATAATAGAAAAAGAAGGTTCTTAGACCTTCTTTTTCTGTTCTGAGACAGCTGTCTCTTGTTCAATTATTCATATATATTTATAGTTGTTTCAGCTTCTTTTTTGGCTTCTTCTTTTGTTTCTTCTTCTTTTTCTGGTTCTTTGGTTGTGGTGCTTAGGGCTTTATCCCATGCCTTGCCTGTTTCATCAAGTCGTTTAACGGCTTTTTCTATAATTTTTTGTAAGTATTCCGTTTCGCTTTTTGTTTGTGCTAGTTCAGCTTTATCAAGGTCGCTGAGCCATTGGTCTTTGTGTTTTATAATATTTGAAAACGCTTCGTTTGAAGTAGTTGCTACTTGGCTAGTGTCACTGGAACCCCAAGTTTTGAAATCAACTTCTTGTCGAACCCACTTTACGCGACTCCAATCCGTATTTGCGCCTAGGTCTGTAATTGAAACATCATTTGTATTAGCAAATTTGTCGTCGGTACCCTCAAAGGCATAATCTATGAATTCAGCTTTATCTTGACCGAAATCAACTATGTCATAAAATTGGTCGCCATTAACAATAAGTCCGCTATCTTTCGCAAAAGAATTAACAGATTGTGCAGAATAAGTTCCGTCTGTGAAGTTTATGTTGTACAGGTTTCCATCTGTATCTTTGCCTTGGAATAGATAATTGTTGACGTCATCTTCTGCGGATATACAACGATAAAAACTCAAATTTGTGTCCGAGGGTTTTTCGTTAATACCCAATTCTTCACCGATTCGGTTAATAACACGTTCTTGGTTACCATGTGAGGTCAAAAATAAGCTGGATTTCATATCAAGGTCAACCATGCCGTAGTCTTGAGCCATTCGTCTGTTTCTGTTAGAAGCAACTCGCGCTTCAGCAGAATCAGTGTAGAGATTTTTTGAAATTGTCTCATTAATCATTTTTACCACCATTTTTAAGCTTCACATGTATATAAAAACGGCAAATATATATTTATTTCATAAAAACTATATATTGTTACAATACTTAATACTTATGCTTTCCCGCTTAATTGTCCGCATGCTGCGTCTATGTCAAGTCCGCGCTCCAATCTTATTGTAACTTTTTTCCCGGCGGTTTCTAACAAATATTTGAATTTGTAAATATCTTCTTTTTTGGGACGCTTAAACGAATCTCCTTTAACTGGATTGTAAATAATTAAATTAATATTGCAGTTTAAATCACTTAAATAATAAGCCAACTCTTTTGCGCATTGAGGCGTGTCATTTATTCCGCCAATCAAGATATATTCAATAGTGACACGGCGTCCTGTCATTTTTGTATAATCAAGCAGAGTTTGTTTTAGTAGGTTTAGATTATATTTTTTTTCAACTGGCATTAATTTTTCACGTATTTCATGTGTTGGTGCATGTAGCGAAATCGCAAGCGTAGACTGCATATCTAATGCCGCAAGTTTGTTGATTTGCGGCACAATTCCGCATGTGGAGACGGTCATACGTCTAACGCCAATTTGGAATGTTTCATTGAATATCTTCATTGCACCGAGTACATTATCTAAATTTAATAATGGTTCTCCTTGCCCCATAAATACAATGTTTGTTACTTTTAGCCCCGTTTCCATTTGAATAGCAAGAACTTGCTCTGCGATTTCAAAAGGCGAGAGATTTCTTATAAATCCGCGTTTACCCGTTGCGCAAAAGGCGCACCCCATGGCGCATCCAACTTGTGAAGATACGCATGCGGTCAGGTTAGACCTGTTATCAAACCTCATTAAAACCGTTTCAACTTTTTCGCCATCAGGATATTCAAGTAGGAATTTTACCGTTCCATCAGTGCTCACCTGTTTTTTGGCTATTTTTATATCCGAAACAATTGCCAGTTCTTTTAATTCCTCGCGAAATTTCTTTGATAAATCTGTCATGTCGTCAATAGTTTTAACAGATTTAAGATAAATCCAGTTGTAAATTTGGCGCGCGCGAAACTTGCTTTGCCCAATTGATAGGCAAAATTCTTCCAGTTGTGCTAAACTCATTCTTGACAAAACTTTTTTCATAATAAAATAATACAATAAAGATAATTAAATAAAAAGAGCTAAAATTATGGAACCATACCATCTTCGGGCGTATGCGCATATTGGAGACGCTGTGTATGAGGTTTTTGTGAGAGAAAAAGTGATACAGAAAACTTCTAACAGCAAGAAAATGCATGAGTTGACAACAAAATTTGTTAAAGCTGAATTCCAAACTGAAACCTTGGAAAAGCTTCTTGATATTTTGACCAACGATGAGCTTGACATGATAAGACGCGCAAAAAATCTCCCATCAACATCATTTAGGCGTGCACAACAGGCGCTTCATCGCCATGCTACGGCATTTGAAGTCCTTTTGGGCTATAATTATTTGCACGACAAAAAACGTTATCGAGAGCTGTTAAATGAAGTTGAAAAATTTATCATTATTTAAAATAAAGAATATTGCTTTTAAAAATCATAATTTAAGTTAAGAAATGTTAACCCTGTAAAATGCTTGCTAAAAACAAGTTTGGTAAAGTTAAAAAAACAATATTGCAATTAATTCAAATAAATGACACATGAGTTTAAAAAATATGGTATTATAAAGGAACCAAGGTAAATAAGTGTTACAGATACCCTTAATCAGGGTGAGTAAAGGAATATACAGCTAAATTGAAAACCCTTTGAAAAATAAAAAAATAATAATTGTAAAGAAATTGTTAAAATTATGTAAGTATTAGTCAATATTTTCTGCAAGATTGTTTTTATATAAACATCTGTGTAGGAAGAAATGTCGGAGGAAAGACATGACAATTAGTGTGAATTCAAAGAAAAAACAAGTGAAAAAAACTTTTGACGAATTGCTCGTTGATTTGCAAACAAGCAACTCTGAAAAAGTCAGATACAACGCTGCAAGAGTCTTAGGTGAAATGGGCGATTCTTCAGCAGTTGAGCCGTTGATTGATGTTTTGAAAAATGACAAAAACGGTTCTGTTCGCCTTTATGCCGCTCGTGCACTTGGTGAACTCGGTGATAATACTGCAACTATCCCGCTTATTGAGTCATTGCGCGAAGACCGCAACGTGGATGTCCGTGTACGTGCAGCTCGTGCGCTAGGACGTTTAGGTGGGAAAATTGTTGTAGAACCGCTTGTTGAAGCGCTCAATGATGAAAATCCGCAAGTTTGTATTACGGCTACAGATGCGTTGATTGAAATCGGCGATGTCGCTACAGACGCGTTGATAGAGTCTTTAGACCACGAAAAAGTTAATGTTCGCTGTGATGCAACTCGTGCACTTGGTGAAATTGGTAATCCTAAAGCTGTTGAAAAAATCATTCATATGTTGAAAGATGAATGGGTAAACGTAAGAATTTATGCAGTAACTTCTCTCGGAAAATTAAACGACACAAAAGCAGTTCCGGCTTTGATAGAAGTTATGCAAAATAAAGAAGAAAACGACCTCGTAAGAGCAGGCGCAGCAGCAGCGTTGGGTGTCTTAAGAGACCAAAGAGCACTTTTGCCGCTTAGAGAATTGATTATGAACGCAGAAGAACTCGGTGAGTTAGAGGACACTGCTTTGAAATCATTCAAAAAGATTATGGCTGCAAATTGGCAAGCTATTCCTGGTGCAACGCCGCAAAAGAAAACAGCTCAAGTTTAGTTTATAAATAATAATTAAAAAAAGCCCGCCGTTTGGCGGGTTTTTTATTTTATTTGTTTTCATGTATTCTTGCTCACTCGCGACTGGACGTTTTCGGTCGGAGTCCACCCCAGACGGCGTTTGCGCAACAAAAGCTTAATCCTTCTGAATGACTCGGAATTTTTTAGAACTTCTTAATCGGATAGTCGTCCGGTATCTTCCAGCCGTTTTGCATAATCAAACAAGCACAAGCGTGACCAATTCTGTTGTCTTCATTGCACCATTTTTCCTTGGGATTTCCCCACGGAAAACAGTCTAAGTGCTTTTGTTCGCTTAACTCGAAATGAAAAGAGTCAACACCTGTTTTATTTGGTCCAGCTGTGCCATTTATGTCGACTAAAAACCTTGGCAAACGGTTATCCCACCAGATTACTCCAACAAGCATTCCGTTGTTTAATTTTAATGAGCTATGATATTGGGAGTCCATGTATGCCATGTTTGTATATCCACCATCAAGATTTTTATATAAACCAACCGAATAAAGTTTTTTGATGCAATTGGTATCTCTATAATCACAGCTTTTTGTGTATTTTAAATATGGTTTTAAATAGTTATTGGCAAAACAGTTTGCTTGTTGAGTAAACTTGTCATTACTGTTTTCTACTGGGCCTATGCACGCGTTAATCATACGAGTAATTGACCCTTCTTTAGCTTCTGCTAATTTTATTGCAGTTGATAAAGTGTTGTACATGACTCTTAGCCCTGTTTCCGCTTGCGCTTTTCTGAAATTGCTAATTAAATTTGGTACAGTCATTGCTGCAATTACTCCAATAATTGTTAAAGTAATTAAAGTTTCTGCAAGCGTCCAACCATGCTTTTTGTTTTTAGCTAAAAACCCGGAAACCCTTGTGGCAGTAGGGGGGGGGGGC
>CAZVBZ010000011.1:0-52262 GCA_964626145.1 uncultured Muribaculaceae bacterium
GTACTAAGAAAGCTAAACCTTGTATTCTTGAACCTATGATGAAAGTTGAAATCGAAGTTCCGGAAGAAAATACCGGTGATATTATCGGTGACATTTCTTCAAGACGTGGACGTGTTGAAGGTATGGAAATCATTGAAGGAACAGGAATTCAAAAAATCAACGCAATTGTTCCGCTTTCTGAAATGTTCGGATACGCTACAGACATCCGTTCAAAAACTCAAGGTAGAGGTACTTTCTCAATGGAATTCAAATGCTACGAGCAAGTTCCTGGTAACATTGAAGCAGAAATCATTGCAAAATCAGGCGCTAGCGCTTAAACTTGCAAAATATTATTTACAAACATCCGCTCGGTTATTGAATTGGGCGGATGTTTGTTATTAAACTATTATATTAAAAATTGTAAAATTTTTTTTTAGATGTCAAAACGAAATAATCACGAGTGTTAATTTAAAAGAAACACAAAACACAAAACACAAAAAACATGAATATCTTACCTGTTTTAACCACAAATATTTATACTAAAAATCAACAGTTACAGCGCCAAAGGGCATATATACCAGCGCCCTCAAATACGCCTTTGAAGTTGCATGCTCTTTCTAATAACTATGTTATCAGTTTTAAAAGCCAAAACAGCACAAATTTATCAAGCCTCATTGAAAATTTAGAAGATTTAGAAGCCTTGAGCGGCAAAAATATTATCCCCTCTCGCGTCCGAGAAACAGCTTATAGCATTATAAATACTGACAACGCCGAAAATCTTACACTCATGGATGTTCACAAAAAAGCATACGAAGGGCTTAAACACGCGAAAACATTGGAAGAAGCAAAAAAAATGTACCCCGAATTTGCTAACGTATTAAGCCTAAAAGAAGTTGGCAACGAACCAGGATTGTTTTTAACAGACGTAAAAAAAGGTAAATGCAAACACTTTAATAAAGATGAAGATATCGCGCTTCGACTTTTAAAACTGTACTGGGCAGACGGTTTTTCAATAACAGATTTAAGAAAATTTGCAAATGAAAAAAGCGTTGGGTACGCAATGCAAAAATTACACATTCCACGACTAAACCGCGATTACGCGCTCGTATTAAGGTTTGCTGACTCAAAATATTACGCACGACTAACGCAAGAAATGGCTAATAAAACTAACCCTTCACCCGCCACTCACGGAAGCCCAAAAGACCTCACACCTTTGTATTACAATTCCGCAATTATTCCTCAAAAAATAAAGCAATTGCTTGAAACAGGAAGCCATAACGCAGAATACATCAATCAACAGCTCAACTATTTTACAGAAAACGCAGCTGTTATTTCTAAAAAATCTGCGGACAATTTTGTAAACAATGTTATAAATAAAAACAACTTAACCCTAGAAAGCGTTGGCGAGAACATTTTGAACATACTCGCGGAATTAACAGATTACATCCCCGAACATGAATCACAAGCAAACTCGTCACCGCTAAAAGTCTGGAAAAAACGAATTTGCTCAAAGGATATGGCAACGTTATACATAGAAATCGCAAAAACACTAATTAAAAGTAATAACAGAGAAGCCCTCTACAATCTAGGGAAAAAGCTAAACGAACTTTCATCAAACGCAATTCACCACCACAATACAATCATCGCACAAGACTAAAGACCGCACGCAATCAGGTTTTAGGATTTTTTTGCGACTTTATTTCGTTAGATTTATCCATCCCCAAAACTCTCATAATCGGGTGAATTGTTACATGGCTAACCTGTGGAGCAAGAATTGCCAGTCCAACAACTGAACCAACAATAGAACTAAGTTCGTCAGCACCTTTTACCATGTGGTAATCTCGTTTGCATATTCTTTTCTGAGAAAGCACATTTTTAATTTTATCCGTCAATAGAGGTTTATTACCATTTTGTTTTTCAAGTTTCAAAAGTTCTGCTTTTCGCTCCTCAAAAGGTAAATCCTTCAATTTTTTAAACAGCGAAAACTCGTCCAAATTTCTAAATTTATCAAACGAATGCTTATCTTTAAATATAAACTTTTTAAACATTTGAAAACCACATTTCCTAAAAACAGGCAAAACCAGCCCCATATATACCGCAAGACACGTTATTTGATAAAGGAATTCTTTTGTTGCGGCATATTTCTTCGTATCGTCAGAAATTTTTTTGTCCATAAGTATAAATGCGGGACGCCCAGTTGCTTTTAACCCCGTTTCTATACTCATTGCCGTTCTTGTGCTTTGGGCGATATTGACTAAAGTGTTACTGGTCAACATATTTGTAATCGGTGAAAGCATTAATTTCCACCTCCAATTTTCAAGCCAAAATCGTGTTTTAACGTATTAAATTGAGAATAAACTTTCGGCATGGGCATTAAATTCGTTTGGGAAATCAAAACTTGCTTTTTTACTTTATTTTCTGGCTCTCTTACATCCAAATGGTGTTGTTTTACCATCGATGCATGTTTTTTGCGAAAATCCATAATTGGATTTATTAATATAGAACAAGCTGCGGGAATAACAACCAATGCAGCAACACAGACCCCCAGAAAAGACAACGTTTTTGCTGCTTTCTTTGTTACATCACTAGCTTTGCTTTTACAAATCATAGGCGCGACTATATTTTTAGCGGTCCAAGCCACTGACAAATAACAAGGAATTGCAATTGCCTCCGTCAGCCCTTCTCTCAACGCGGTGTATTTTTTTGTCTCGTAATCTTCATGCTTATCCATCATTGTAAACATAGGACGAAAAATCCCCTTTGCCGTTGCTACTGCAACTACGGCATAAGAGGCATCATTATTTTTCCCCAGTGCATGACAAATTTGTTCTATTAATGTTCTTGCTTTACTCATTTCGCTTATATAACAGCTGTAAAAAACTTTTTTTGCTATGTCTTATAACTATTTTGATACAAACTTAATATTAATTGCAAGAAATATTCACCGGGAGTAAAATATTTATAAACACTAGGGGGAGAACCTTTGAAATTAATAACAAAATTCCTATTCGCTATTTTTAGCGCACATCTGCTTTTTACCGGCACAAACCAAGCTTTCGCGCTAGAAGTAGTCTACCCTAAAACACAAAACACAACAATTAACGCGAAATCAACATTTTTTATTGGGAACATCGGAAAAGATACAACTTTTTTGATAAACGAAACGCCAATAAAAACGTACCGAGGTGGGGCTTTTGTTCACGTAGTGCCGCTTAACTTTGGACTCAATACGTTCACTCTAAAATCATTATCAAGCAATGGAACATCATCCAGTTTAAATTATAAAATTACACGCCCAGCGCCGCCCCCTGCCACAACAAGCCAAACCTCGAACGTAAAACCATTAAATATAGAAGAATTTAACGTTTTTTTCTCCGCTGTAATAGCAAAAAACAACTCTCCACTAAGAAACGGCGCTTCAGACAACGCTATTCGTGTTTCTCATCTTGATAAAGGGGCAAAACTTGTGCTTGACGCCAAAAAGGGGGATTACTACCGAGTTTATATCAACGAAAACACAAATTTCTGGGTAAAAAGCGGTTATATAAAAGACCTTGTCGAAATTAGCCCACCTCTCGCAACCCCACTAAAACATTTCAACTACGAGTACGATAATAATTACGAATATTTTAAATTCAAAACAGGCATGTCGGTGCCTTTTACGCTAACAGAGGTGCCCGAAGGAGTCGAAGTTACACTCTATTACGTTTCATCAATCCCCCAAAGGCTCGAAAAATATGCAGAAAACATAAAACTTGAAAACAACAAACTTAGTTTTCTTGTCCGACAAAACAAACTTTGGGGCTATGATTGCTATTTCGATACAGATAGCATGGTTTTTAGACTTACTCGCGAAGTAAAAATCGACACACATTCTCCGCTCAAAGACCTTGTTATCGCTATTGACCCAGGACACGGCGGATATGACGGCGGGGCAATAGGACCAACAAAAGTCCGCGAAGCCGATATAGTGCTCGATATAGCACAAAAACTTGAACAAATTTTACTCGAGCAAGGAGCACAACCTATTTTGACGCGTACAGGCAACGAGTTTGTTGACCTTTATAAACGAGTCGAAATAATAAAAGCCGCAAACCCGGTTTTTTCAATAAGTATTCACGCAAACGCCCTACCTGATGGCGCAGATCCATATATTAAGCACGGAACCAGCGTTTACTACTACCATCCCCAGGCAAAAGAACTTGCGCAAACAATAAAAGACAGCATTATACAATCACTTTGCACACGCGATGACGGCACGTTATATTCTAGCTTTGTTTTGACAAGAATTACGTCTCCGCTTGCAATTCTCGTGGAAACAGCCTATATGATTAATCCATCGGATTATGAAAAACTCACCGAAGAAACGATGCGACAAGCCATCGCCCAAAGTATTGCGGATGGATTAAAAGCCTACTTGCAATCAACAATCCCTAAATAAACACAAATTTACCAGCAAGAGCCGACCGAGTCAACAGCACAAGTTTTACCGTCCGTCCATATTGTGTACTCAAGCACAGCATTTTTAAAATTTGCATCTGTAATATTTGCACCAGTTAAATTTGCTTCCTCCAAATCAGCATCTGTAAAATTCGCCCCGGCTAAATTTGCGTTGGTAAAATTAGATTCTTCAACGTCTGCGCCAGCGAAATTTGCACCGGCTAAATTTGCATTTGTAAAATTTGCATTCTCCAACTCTGCACTGGAAAAATCAAACCCAGCGAGGTTTTTGCCAGAAAAATCATAGCGTTCATAATTTTTGCTACTATGATTTTTTACACTAGCATTAAACACTGGTTGATTCATGTCAGAAAATGCGGGCACAACGATAAATTGTAATACGAAAAATATGGCTGCGAGTTTACATAGTAATTTCATAGTTCCTCCTTGTCTTTTTTCATAAATTCAAAAATATTACCTACATATTGTGATACAGAAACTTGAAAAGCGATTCTGTCATCATTGCTATTTGGAATAATAATTGCGGTGGTTATTGACGTTTTTGGATGTGGCTTTATTTTAAGCCCCGCCGAAAGCGCACTACCAGAGTCCTGCCTTGACATCCAATCCGCAACAACTCTGAGTCTATTAGGGATAATCGTTTGGTCAATACCAAGAATTGCGCCGGTCATATCTGGCAAATCACCTTTACCGGCAACATATACACCTGAAGTTAAAGTCGTTTTTGTTTTTTTGATAAGATATGACCCATGCGCAAAAATAAAACTATCCGGGTCTTTGCCATCAGTTAAATTTGGAGAAATCCTTCCACCAAGTGTAAAACGAGTATATTTTCCGACTTTAAAAACTTTTTTTGTTGCGAGATTTAATTTTACGCTCGTTTTGTCGTCGAGAGTTGTTCCTACGGCAATTGAAGTTTCGGTATCTTTACCAGATCCGACTGTAAGCGTCGGAGTAATTGACACAAATGAATCATGCCAAGGCGTAAATTTGTTGGATTCTTTTAATATAATTTCTCCCGCAGGCAAAACATCAGAAGATGGAACCGAAATGATTGTCTGCTGGGCGAATACAGCATTTACTCTAGTAAAAAACAAAAATATAAAAAGTAAAAATCCAAGCTTCTTCATTACTTTAATTATTGCCGCAAAAACACAAAAGAGCAAGCATATAAGTATTACATAGTGTAAAGAAATGTTACAATTTCCTTCGCATAAAACCGCAATTACTGAAAAAAAAAACGGTTATACAACATAGAAATGATAAACGTTTTTTTAGCCAGTGACAATAGTTTTACACCATTTGTAAGTACTACAATAATTTCCATAATGGAGAATACAAATTCAGAAACAAAATTCTATATTCTCCACAACAATATTTGTAAAGGGAACCAATCTCGTCTCTTACAGCTTGAAACCGCATACTCAAACTGCTCAATTGAATTTGTAAAGGTATACGAAAATAACTTTGTATCGTTTCCTGTTATGGATTATGTAAATGAAACAATGTATTTTAGGTATTTAATTTCTGAAATAAAACCCGAAGTAAAAAAATGTATTTATACAGATGCGGATGTAATTTTTAACGGAGATATTCAAACGCTCTATAATGAAGATTTAGAGAACTTTCCAATTGGTGCCGTTACCGATTTTGTGGAAAACGAAACTCCCCAAATTAAAGATACACACTACAAAAATCTGGAAATAGCGCCAGAGCATGATTATTTTTGGTCTGGTTTATTGTTATTAAACTGCGAAAAATTACGAGAGTTACACGCCACACAAAAACTGCTTGCGACAACAAAAGAATTGTCCGCTAAACTTGTTTGGCCAGACGCAGATGTCTACAACAAAGTATTTTCACCTAATAATTATAAAAAATTACATCCAAAATATGTCTTTATTCCAGAGTTCGAAAATCGAATGCTGCAAATGGAAATTCAACACAAACAAGCAGCCAAAGAGCCTTTTATATATCATTATGCAGGATTTAAACCCTGGCAAAATTCAACTTTAAATAAAGCGGATATATTTTGGGAAATTGCAGCAAAAAGCCAATTCTACAACGAAATTAAATCAACTTACAAAAGAAAATGGACCTACAAAGAAATTAAAATTGGCAAATTTAAATTTTTGCAAATGCAACGCACAAAAAAATACTCAAAAATAAAATTATTTGGTAAAATAACATTATTCAAAATTTTTACCAAAAAGAACTGCAAGCATTATCAAGTGCTAGGCTTCTTACCAATATTTAAAGCACGACTAGGAGACTAAATGAAAAACAAGGAATTAGTTTTAAGCAAAGAATTTGATAAGTTTATTCAAAAAATTAAAAAAGGGGAAAACTTTACACTGCTAAAAAATGCTGATGGAGAAAGAGCAATAATGATGGGAAAGCCAATAGATTATATTGAGGGCACCTGGTCATCTCCAAAATTTACAACAAACTTAGGACAAGACATTTTAAATGGGCTATGCCTAAATGAATCCAATGTTTATTACGCAATTTCTTGTCCTTGCTGCGACAAAGAAGCTTTCTTTTGGTACAAAACACGAATAAAATCACAAAACCTCACATTCGCAAATATGTGGGTAAACGCCAATTTTAAACGATTTAAAAAAGTATTTCCCACAATAAAGAGAGATGCAATTCTCATTGCAAATTACAGGGCAAAAGGTCATAAAATAGGGAATTTAAACATTCTAAAACACTACGAAGTTGACGACGATTGTTTTTCATTTTGGGAAACTAAAGCTCCTAGTATGATTGAACAAATAAAAAAAGATTTTGGCGATAGAAATAACCTACTCTACGTTGTTTCCGCAGGACCAATGTCAACACCAATTATGATTGAATTGTACAAAAACAACCCCAACAACTGCTATGTAGACTTTGGCTCCGCTATTGATATTTACTACAAAGAAAATATTTCAAGAGCTTACATGAACCCCAAAAGCTCATATTCGAAATTAAACTGTAAAATGCCTGCACCCAGCGTCAAAACCGATGTTACAGTTGTCCTCACGTTGTACAACCGCCCTGATAAGCTTGAAGAACAATTAAATGCAGTTGAAAACCAAACACTAAAACCGACCCAAATAATACTTTTTCACGACAAACTTTCTGGAAATAATGAAATTAAGCTCCCAGAACACCTGAAAAACCGGTTTTCTAACTACATCAAAGTTTCTGAAAATGTCGGTGTGTGGGGAAGATTTGCCGCTGGATTGCTTGCAGATACAACTTATGTCTGTTTCTTTGATGACGACACAATTCCCGGCTCTCGCTGGCTAGAAAATTGTTACTCCGAAATGCAGCGCAAAGAAGGACTTTACGGCGGAATTGGAATTCTTTCAAAAGATTTATCTAAATATCCTTACAGCAAATTTGTCAGAATCGGCTGGGCAAACCCTATCCCTAAACGAATGCAGGTCGATTTTGCCGGTCATAGTTGGTTTTTGAAAAAAGATTGGCTTGGCGCAATGTTTATAAATAGCAATAAATATTACAAATTCAAAAAAGTAGCCGAAGACGAATACCTGTCTTTCGCTTTGAAAAAATATTTACGCATAAACACCTATATTCCCACACATCCTTTAAGCAATCAGGACTTGTGGAGCAGCAATCCTGAAAAAGCTTGGGAATACGGCTCAAACCCAGAACGCGTCAGCGCGTCCGAAGAAAATATTAAAAATATGCAATTAGCTCTTAAAATGCTTAAAAAAGAGGGAATGAAAGAACTTAATATTTTTCAAAGGTTTAATTACAAAAAATACATGTTAAAATCAAAAATTAAATCAAAAATCAAATCAATGCTTAAATCAAAACTCAAATTGTAACGGATTTGCCGAAAATTGTTTGAAATGTTATATTGTTAGAATTCAATACTAATGGAGCCTAAACATGCTAACAATAGAAAAAGTTAAACACGCAGAAAAAATCCTAAGCGAAGTCGTTAGAAAAACTGACCTCATATATGCCTCTGCGATGCCAAACAACGGCAAATTATACCTAAAATCCGAAAACCTTCAAGTTACTGGTTCGTTCAAGGTTCGAGGTGCGTATTATAAAATATCACAACTTTTGCCAGAACAAAAAGCAAAAGGAATTATCGCGTGCTCTGCTGGAAATCACGCACAAGGCGTAGCTCTTGCCGCACAAAAAAACAAAATAAAATCGACAATTTTTATTCCCAGCACCGCACCAATTTCAAAAATTGAAGCAACAAGAAAATACGGAGCCGAAATTCGGCTAGTAGACGGAGTTTACGACGACGCCTACAACGAAGCTATAAAATATCAAAAAGAAACAGGCGCAGAATTTATTCACCCGTTTGACGATGAGGACGTTATCGCCGGACAAGGTACAATTGCACTAGAACTTTTAGAACAATTACCAGAAATCGACGCAATAATAGTTCCAATCGGCGGCGGCGGGTTAATCTCCGGAATAGCTTACACAATAAAAATGCTTAAGCCTGAATGCAAAGTCTACGGTGTTCAAGCAGCCGGCGCTGGAAGCATGTATCATTCCATCGAAAAACAAAAACGCGAAGAATTGCCCAAAGTCTCAACATTTGCCGACGGAACAGCCGTAAAAATGCCTGGAGTCCACACTTTTGATTATTGCAGCAAATATGTTGATAAAATAGAGCTTGTCCAAGATGATGAAATCGCTACCGCTGTTTTGACCCTAATTGAACGTCACAAACTCATTGCCGAAGGCGCAGGCGCATTAAGTGTAGCAGCCGCAATGTTTAACAAGTTCCCCCTCGATGGCAAAAACACCGTATGTTTGCTTTCAGGTGGCAACATCGATGTAAATATACTTTCTAGAGTAATCAACAGAGGCTTACTAAAAACCGGACGACTCTCAGATTTAACTATAGAGCTGCTTGACAAGCCCGGTCAGCTTAAAGAAGTTTCTCAAATTATTGCCGAACACGGAGCAAATGTCATTCGAGTTCGACACAATCAAGGCGGCGAAAACACAGATATTAACGATTGTTTCCTCAAAATTTCAATGGAAACTAAAGATATGCAACACTTCTGCGAAATCAAAAAAGCACTACAAAATGCAGGCTATCGCGTAATGGCAGAACACAATAGAATTGAACCAAAGGAGTAAAAAATGAATAAAGTTATATTAACAGAAAACGCCCCGGCACCAATCGGACCATATTCTCAGGCGTACCTTTGCGGAAATACACTTTACTGCTCTGGACAAATTGCAATAAACCCCGCAACTGGTGAGTTTTTAAACGGAACAATTGAAGAACAAACCCACCAATGCTGTAAAAATGTTGTAGAATTGCTCAATGCCGCAGGCTTTAATATCAACGATGTTGTGAAAACAACATGCTTTCTTGCAAACATGAGTGATTTCGGCGCATTTAATGCAATTTATGGCGAATATTTTACCTCAAAACCTGCACGATCTTGCGTTGCGGTAAAAGAACTGCCAAAAAACGGACTCGTTGAAATAGAAGTTATTGCTGTTAAATAATTTTAAATACTTGCAAAAACCACTAGAATATGTTATTATGCGGAAAAGTGATGAAAGTGAAATTATAAGTGAAAAATTGTCTGATTATTATGAATTTGCATCATAAACACCATATCGTTCCAAGGAGGATATGAGTTTAGTGATATTTGGTTTATAATAAATCATATTCTATTCTATACGTATACCTCCTTGGGATTCCTTGGAGGTTTTTTTTAAGAATAGGAGAATTTATCATGACATTTATAAACATCATTTCAGCGTTGGGAAACAACAACAGCATTTATCCGCTTATGGTTAGAGATTGCGGACTTGAGAATACTGCAAAAGTTTACATGACTTACAAACAAAATGCTAAAGACTCAAAATTTATTGCCAAACAAGCCGCTAGAGAAAGAATTATTGACGAGTACGGAACATCTGCTGTTTGGCTACTCGGCATCCCTTTTATTGAAGGGGTTTATGACAGAATTATTAAAAACAAACAATTTTGTCCAATTACAGGAGCAAAGTTGTTCAAAGAATCTTCTGCGCAAGGGCTGAACGTTAACATCGAAAAATTCAAAAATCTCGCGCCGCAAGAAGTTCAAGATTTAATAAAAATAAAAAACAACAAAAAAATTTATCAAGCACTATTAAGCAAAAAATTCCTCGCGGCAACTATTTTGCCAATATTCATAATGGGATTCGTGCTACCCAAACTAAATTTTGCATATACTGAAAAAAAATTAAAAGAAACAAAGCAAAATCAAACCAATAAGGTAAGTTTCAAAGGATTAGAAAAGCTTTCAGAATTATCTACCCTGCAAAAAATGATGATACTCGACGGCGGTTTAACACTCGGCAGAGTTCAAACAGCAAGAAACAAAGAAGAAAAAATGGAAATGGCTTTTAAGATGGGGGGAATGATTTATCTCAACTATTTTGCACCAAAAACCATTGAAAAAACTTTAAATGTACTAACGCAAAAACTTTTCGGAATTAATACAGAACTTGACCCCAAAATATTAAGCGACAAAAAATTCATAAATGCAATAAAATTACAAAAACTCACATTACCTAAAGAAGAAACAGAAAAAGCATTGATAGACTTTATTGACAATAACTCCGATACAATTTTTACAAACATTGCAAAAAAATGTAAAATTGTCTCTTTTTTGAAAACCAACGTACGAGACCCAAGGAAATATGTTGATACCACAAAACTAGCGCAATTAAAACAAGCAATGGAAAACTTTAGCAAAGAAGCCCTAAAATCACGAAATATCGAAGCCTTTGCCCAAAAAGCACTTAAAGCAAAATGTTTCAATATATTAGCAAATATTGGCATTTCCAGCACGCTGCTAGCAATTGTTTTACCCAAAGCGCAATTTTTATTCAGAAAACTCCTCACAGGCTCAAACCTTGAACCCGGTATAAGGTTATAACTTAAAAAGTCAATAGTAATTAAAATCTTTCTATTGACAACTAAATTTGTTAGTATAACACTAAGTAAAATGAGTCATAGTACATATTGCGAAATAGAAGGAGCATCCTATGAAAATTTTATCACTCAAACCGTCTATTTCTGCTATAAAAAATACACTAGGCATTAGTCCTAACAAAAATTTATTTAGCAGAATTCTAAGACGTCAAACTACAGTTACAAAACCATTTGAAGTCACCGATAAACCTATAATGGCAAATTTGAAAGCATATTATAGAACAGCTGCTGAAAAACTTAATGACATTTATCTTGAAGAACTTAAGAATAAATCAACTAATAATATAATAGTTGAACACAATATTGACGCCTATGATAACCTACCAAAAGTTATTCAAGATGCACTTTCCCCTAATGATATTACGGTTGAGGGGCATATTGATCAAGCTAAGATAAACAAATTATATAAAGCCGCCAAAGCTAATGGTAGTATATCGGAATATAGTCCAACTCCAACATTTTGGGGAAAAACTAAACGCATTTCAGAATTAGATCAAGGAACAACAAATATTATACCAGACGAAATTTCAACCAGAATTATTGAGCAAAATGATATTATAGCTGAAGCTGGTACAGAACATATAACTAAACTCGCAACAGAAACTTTGCCCGAATCTTTTGCTGATGAAATTACTGAAACTGCAACAAAAATTGGTGCAGAAACAGCCAAAGAAGAAGTTATCGCGCACATTGTAGACGCCACATTGGGTTAAAGCACGCCCAACGTCAAAAGAGTTCGCAATGTTTTAAATGCAACCTCCACATCTCCACCATTAATTATTTTATTACAGTGATGAGCAATAATTTCACTATTAATAGCTATCGTCAATAAAATTTGCTGATAGCTTTTTAATGGAAATTCAGCGACTTTTTCTAATTGGATATTAAAATTTCTGATAAATTCATTTCCAGAATTAGAAAGATATGGCGCGATTACTTTTGTATAATTTTTAATACCATTTAATTTATCAATATAGGAAAAGATTACTGGATTAATACCTTTTTCTATAACAACATTACTATATTCTTTAAAATCCTCATAAACTTTTTTAGTTGCCATTTGTTGAACTTTGACACGTTCTGCTTTTACACCTAAGCCGGCAATCGGAACGCGCTCCATCCATTTTAAAGCAACAGATCTAATATCTCTTATATTTTGAAAATCCTGATTATTTTGAGTAAAATATTTATTAGAAATCAAGGAGAATTGTCTCAAGTAATTATTTATTAAAGTTGTATCACTATCTTTAAATTCAAGAAATACTTTTCTTAAATCCGCAAGAAGTGCATGTTCGTCAATATTCTCAAATTTTTCTATTTGCATTTTGGGGGTATGTATAATATTTTCAAAAGGTCTTCCTGAAATATATTCAAATAAATAATCCGTACCATGTTTAAATGTAGCCGATAAAAAAGGAATCCACCTTGGATTTATATAACTAGTGAGACCGGTTAATGCGTCTTGCGTTGAGGAGCTGATTCTGCCTAAATAAGATTTTATTGAAACCTTTATTGAATCTAAGCGAGATTCAATATTTCTTAAAATTTGCAGTTCTTTTTGTTCATTAATTTCTCTTTTTTTATGTAAACAAATATGCGTTTCTTTTCGTAAAGAAGCTCTCATTTGTCTTAAATATTTAATTTCTGAATTATTCAAAATTGTTATTTTAGACAAATATTCCGCTAAATTGTCTTTAGGTTCAAAGGCCTTTAATTGCGAAATAGAATTTACTTGCATATTTCCCTCATTACATTTATATCAAAACACAAAAAAAATTTTTGTAATTTTTAAGTAAAGTTTTGTAAATATTATTATCATTAAACAACAAATTTAGCTTTCAGCAGTTTTAGAACTAAAAAGAGGTTATTAGTGTGAATATAAATTCATATACTCAACAAAGAATAAGTTTTTCTGGTGGTCTTACTCAAGGGATTATGCGAGAAATTAACAGCGTTAATCCTTACAATATTGAACAAATAATGGTAAAAAACAATATTAATGCAGATTTTGAAAATAATAAAATAATTGCTTGGTGCTGCGCCAAAACATTAGAAATTATAAAAAAACTACATATCAGATTAGGGTTACCAGCTAATATATTTGTAAAAGATTTAAATACGCTTAATTGTCAAGATTTAAACATTTATGCATTTACAAACTTTCTTCCTTGTAGAATAACACAAAATTCTGACGATATTACCCCTGCAGTGAGCATTATTTTTAATAAAAATTTTAATTGGGAACATTTAGATAAAATTTCCAATTACGAATTTTTTGACGCACATAATACTACAACTGATTTTTTCTTAGAACCATTTTTACATGAATTTGGACATATTGCGCATGAACGGAATTTAATAAATAAACTGGGCACAAATAAAACAGTATTGAGTTTGATAAATTTAACAAAAGCTTCAACCATTAAGAAATATCAAACACAATTTAGTTTAACTAACGAATCGCTTTGCGAATGTGCAAAAAGTTCACCGCTTGAATTAATTGCTTGTGATTTAAGCAAAAGAATCATAGACTGCATAGATAGAAACAAAATAGCATTAGATAAAAAACCGCTTGTAAACTCACCTTATCAACGTTTTTTTGGTATAGTAAGTGTATTTAAAAAATATAGTTTGCAAGATTTATTAATCAATAATTTTTATAGTGGAAAAACAGATGTTTTAGATAAAATATAAAAGGGATACTAAAAATGAAAATTCAATCAATTAACAACACAATTTATTCAAGTAGAGTAAAAAAATCAGAAAAGCCTAAAAATCTAACATTTAAAGGTGAAACTCAAATTCAACCGTCAAAAACTTTGGATAATAAATTAATGACGGCAATGACTAGCTTAAATCTTACAAATGCGTCTTTAGAAAGATTTATGCCACATCTTAATGTATCTGCGACAAAAGGCAAATACTCGCAAATAATTATAGAAAAAATTAAAGCTACAAATGAAAGGATAAGAGTGCTCGAAGAAGCTATTGCGACAGGTGTTAAACCCGCAAAAGTAAGAGAAGCTGAAAATGATATTAATTTTTATATCAACTGGAGAGATTCAAGCGAAGAAGCTTATTATAGAGATAAAGCGGACAAAGAAGGTAAAGCAGCAAAAGCTAAACAAAGCTGGTTTGGCAGAACATTTTTTAGCAATTATGATGATGTCTATAATGAAACTATGAAGCCATATTGGAAGAATCACTGGAGATATATTGGAATAAAAGATAATATATACAACCTTAGAAATATTGTTGCAGATTACGAAAAAAACCGCAATATGCAACTAGAGATGTTGGCTAGTTTAAAACGAGAAAAAGCAGCATACGAAGCTCAATTAACTTCTGCTGGATTAACTGATGCTATAGGAAGAACAATGACATCAGAAGGGGGTATAGAAGAGCGCATTGCCGGGTACGGTGATGTTAAATCCAAAATACAGAAAGAGTTTGTTGGTCCACTAACTCAAACAGGCATTGTTAATACAACTAGTGTTCCTGCTGCAGTTGTTTTATATGGGGCAACTGGCGTTGGTAAAACAGAAATGCTTCGAGGAATTGAAGAACAGTGCGCAGAAACTGCGAATGTATTGCATTTTCCACCAGAGACGACGATTGACGGATTCCGAGATACAATGAAAGAATATTTAGCTAAAGCACGAGCAGAGTATGCAAAACCAGAACATAAAAGAACAATTCTTTTAATAGATGAAGCCGAAAAGTATCTTTGCATGACAAAAGGTAAAGCTCAAAAACTGCTCTCATGGCTTGAAGCTGCCGACTTTGAAATATTATCAAGATATGGAAGTGATGATAAGGACAATATTGATTATTTAAAATCCGCTTTAGATAGAATATCTGAATTACCGGATGGAAAAGATAATACAAAAAGTGCTACAACCCTTTTTATTACAACAAACTACCCACATCTTATTGACCAAGATTTGATGAGAAGAAAAGGAAAATTTACTCCGATTGCAGTTCCTCCTGCGTCAAATTATGATTTAAGAGAAGTAATAAGTCATTATTTTAAACTCAATTCTGATATGTTAGAAATGATAAAAATGCTTGCTAAAAATGACAATTTCTATGAAATTTTAAATGGGCAAGTTAGATTAACCGCTAAAGCAAGACAAGTTTTGATGGATAAAAAAGAAAACGGAACTCTTCAAGGTATGTATATCAACCATGAGTTAACGGATTGGCCTAATATGGACCGTTTCTTAAACTTTGCTAATCCGTCACTAAAACGCGGTGCATATAGTAATGTTGAATGGAAATATATTGTTAATGAAGCGTTTGATAGATACTTAGAAAATCCAAGTATACCTATGTATATGCATTTCTTTGATGTCCAAAGTGAAACTGTTCGTGATATAACACCTAAACGTTATGCCAATTTTAAAACTATTTTTAGTATGGTAAATGACAAAGTAGAAAAAGCAGATATGGATGAAGCCGAACAAACATTTGATAACCTTCTTAAACAATATCAATGTGGAACTCTTGATAAAGAGACCGAACAAGGTGTTGAAAAAAGAATGGAAGAAATTCAGGAACAATTTGAAATATTAACAAAGAAAAAGAAAACAGGCGTTCTTACTGATGGTGAACAAATGCAATATGATTTGTATAAACGTTGGACTGATGCTTGGGTGGTGTAAACATGCAAATACATAAATTGGACAATACTTCTACAATAACATTTCAAGCAAAGCTTTCAGAGAAAAAAATTATTGAAGGTGTTACGCATATTCTTGAAGCTAGACAAGATATTCCTATTGTAACAACCGATGTTGCTTATTTTCAAGATATGCTAAAAGGCGCCTCAATTAATCCATTTAGGAAAGCTGAGATTGATGAATGGATTAGAGACAGAGAAAAACAATATGCAACTTTTGATGCAAAAGAAGAAGAACGTAAGACCAGAGAATATCTTGAATTTCAAGAAAGAAAGGGTTGTAATAAAATTGAACAAATTTTGTATAAAGTAGAAAAATTCATAAGTGGAAATAAAATTCCATCTCACCCGCTAATGAAACAAGTTTATGAAAATGAAAGCAATGCGAGATTATTCAAAATGTTTACAGATTTATTTAATTCGTACTTGGAATTAACGCCCAAAGGAGAGAAAAAAGTTCTTTCTATCAAGTCAGCAATTAAAGATAATTCCACTTTTGATTTAGAAGAAGATATTGTATTGAAAACAAAAGTTTCAATACCAATTAAACCAATTAAACCAATTAAAAAACCTACTAGAAACTCCTCAACCAATAATCCTCGCCAGTTATTAAACATAACTGATGAAGATGCACAAACTTTGTTGTCAGAATATCGCGCCAGTCTAGCAAAATATAGATCATATAAACCATTTGTAGAAAGAACAAAAGAAGAAGATAAGATAGCAAGTGAGTACTATGTAAATGTATATTTGCCATTACTAGATAAAATTAAAACCCATAATATTTCTGTTATTGAAAAGAAAAATTTTTCTTTAAATCCTCTAGAACAAGTAAAAGAAAAACATGAATATATTCATTATGAAGTTTTGCCTTGTGCTGATTTTAATGAAGCAAGTTTCTTTGATGCATTAGAAATGTTTGAAAAATACGGAAAAAGAGAAGAATTCCAAAGAACAGGCGTTTCGACCTTAGCTGAATTAGAATCATCATTACCTAAAAATCCAACAGAAGCAAGCGTTACAAAACTAATCAAACTTTATGGTAAACATGCAGATGATTTTGTATATCCGGATGAAAGAGATGGGGCGCCTAACTGCATAACTTACGAACAAAATTTCTTAAAAGTAGCACGAAAAGCTACGACTTTAAAACAAGCTCGATTGGTATTAGAAAACGGGCGCAGAATGTTTTGGAGTGATCGCAATATAAACAAAGTTGCCGATGCTTGGATGGTCAAGGATGGCGCACCTCTCAAAGGAAATGAAGAAGTTAAAAAAATTCTTGATCAGATGTTTGCGTGTGCGGCTAAAAACAGAGAACCTTTTATGCATGATAAAAATCTCGTTCACGAAATGCAATATTGGAACGTTGATAAAAGATATAAATTTTAATCGGGAGAGTTAAATGCAAATACCCAAAATAGATAATTTAATAACATATAGAGCGACGGCAAGCAAGCCGTCTAATAAAACTTCAAAAAAAGAGAACTATCAAGATAATACTAAAAAGATTGTACTCACTCTTGTTGGACTGGCAACGCTTGCCGGCGCTGGTATATACATTTACAAACGACACAAAAAACCTAATGGAATAAATCTTTCCAATCAAACAGAACAACCAAAACTCGCTCCTCCTTCTAAGAATCCCGACCTGCCTAAACCAGTAATTCATACAGAAAAAGCCGGTAATCCTCGCCAGTTATTAAACATAACTGATGAAGATGCACAAACTTTGTTGTCAGAATATCGCGCCAGTCTAGCAAAATATAGATCATATAAACCATTTGTAGAAAGAACAAAAGAAGAAGATAAGATAGCAAGTGAGTACTATGTAAATGTATATTTGCCATTACTAGATAAAATTAAAACCCATAATATTTCTGTTATTGAAAAGAAAAATTTTTCTTTAAATCCTCTAGAACAAGTAAAAGAAAAACATGAATATATTCATTATGAAGTTTTGCCTTGTGCTGATTTTAATGAAGCAAGTTTCTTTGATGCATTAGAAATGTTTGAAAAATACGGAAAAAGAGAAGAATTCCAAAGAACAGGCGTTTCGACCTTAGCTGAATTAGAATCATCATTACCTAAAAATCCAACAGAAGCAAGCGTTACAAAACTAATCAAACTTTATGGTAAACATGCAGATGATTTTGTATATCCGGATGAAAGAGATGGGGCGCCTAACTGCATAACTTACGAACAAAATTTCTTAAAAGTAGCACGAAAAGCTACGACTTTAAAACAAGCTCGATTGGTATTAGAAAACGGGCGCAGAATGTTTTGGAGTGATCGCAATATAAACAAAGTTGCCGATGCTTGGATGGTCAAGGATGGCGCACCTCTCAAAGGAAATGAAGAAGTTAAAAAAATTCTTGATCAGATGTTTGCGTGTGCGGCTAAAAACAGAGAACCTTTTATGCATGATAAAAATCTCGTTCACGAAATGCAATATTGGAACGTTGATAAAAGATATAAATTTTAATCGGGAGAGTTAAATGCAAATACCCAAAATAGATAATTTAATAACATATAGAGCGACGGCAAGCAAGCCGTCTAATAAAACTTCAAAAAAAGAGAACTATCAAGATAATACTAAAAAGATTGTACTCACTCTTGTTGGACTGGCAACGCTTGCCGGCGCTGGTATATACATTTACAAACAAATTAATACTTAGTATTCATCTTGCATCAATTCTTTTAAGTAAGCGTCTTCGTATGCCGTTAAATCTTCTTTTGCTTGCCTTGCAATTAAAATTAATTTATCAATACTCCTAGCTTCTCGTAAATTATTTAAAGTTTTTGTTTCTTCCTCTGTTATGCTACCAATGGACTCTTTTTCAACTAGCTTTTGAAAAAAAGTCTTATTAAAAAGCCTGGAAATATTATTCATTTTTGCTATTTTGTCAGGAGCAAGAGAACGCTTCCACATTCCAAGATTAAAACCCAAATAAATATTGCCAGTTGTATTTAAAGGATCTTGCAGTGTATTCAGAAAGCTCTCCATGACCAAGTTATATAAATCATCCTCTGTAAATGCACCTCTTGCATTAGTTACGCTAAGTTTAAATAACTGGTTTATAAAAAATTTATTATCAATAGGATTCAGTGTATTTAATCTTTTCAACAATGTAGAATTATTATCATATTTGTTTTGTATTTCCATCTTAAATTGACCACGAACTTGCTCAACAATATTCAACAATGTTATTCCGACTTCTTTATCTAAAACTCTCCCAACTTCAATCCTTTCTACTTTTCCTCTTCGTAAGTCAGGATGAATAATATGTGGTTTATCTGTCGCTAAAATTAAGGTTGTACCATAACCTCCTTCTAATGGATGTTTAGAGCAATTATCTAATAAGCTTTTTAAATAATTAATATTATCACTATTATTATTATTTGTCGCCAGAATTGCTTTGTCTTCTTCATCAAAATCAAAATTAACTAACGTTCGTGCTTGATTTTCGCTCATTCCAATATATTTTTCAGGCTCCTTAATTACAATTGCAAATTTCATATTATTTTTTGCAACCCCAATAAATCTTTTTAAACACTCCGATATTCCCGACACAAATTCATTTGCTGGCATATTTGAATTTAACCAAAAACAAGTCGGCAAATTAAGATTATTCAGTCCTATTGTTATACCATTAATTAACTTCTGAATAACACCTAAATCCAATCCGTACAACAGAATTGCAGAAGGAGTTGCAATTGTTGGGTTTTTAAATGACTCTATATATGGTTCAAAAAATGTTGTTACTAGCTTGTCCTTTTGCTCATCAAAGCCGAAAACAGCAGAATCAAGAATTTGACGAGAATAATTAAAAACTTCTTGCCCTTTAAAACTAACTTTATACTTTTCACTGTTCAATTGTAAATTTTTATTCTTTTTGGCTGTTTGCTGATTAATTGTAGATTTTATAGCATTTATTCTCATATTTTATTTAATTTCCTTTTTAGATATTATAAAACATCTAAAAAAAAAATTTGCCAGTAAAAAACATCCTCCATTCATATTTTTTGTGTAATTAAACTTACCCCAATAATCAAACCTTGAACCCGGTATAAGGTTATAACTTTTTAACTCGCTAACGTTCTCGCAAAAGCTAGGCGCTAGCGCTTATTTATCTTGAATATAAACTGTCGAAAACCTAAATGCCTCAAAGGTTTCAGAAAAATAATCTGGAGAGAGTCCCGCTTTGATTTTTAAACTTGTTAAAAAATCTTTTTTGTCAGGCAGTTGCTCCCAAACTGAAGGAAGATAAACCGCCTGATAGCGATTATCCTTAATTATAATACCGTCTTTGAATGGAACAATTTGCGACAACAAATCGGACTCATCTTTAAAATTCATCTTTGAGGGCGCGGAAAGAAGTGACACAGAAATAGAAAGTTCTGAAAGCTCCTCGCGCTCCAATGGACTAAATCTATGGTCGTTAAAAGCTGCATCATAAGCGTGCTGAGCTAAATCTATAATCAATGGTTGATGAGCAATAATAGAGCCAATACAACCGCGCAAGCGCCCATTTTTTTGCAACGTTACAAATGCAGCGCCAAGCTCATTAAAAACTTCTGGTACTGGCTCGCTCAAGGTTAATTTTTTCTTTTCAAGACCGGCTATTATGCTTCGTTTACAAAAACTCAATACGAAATCAGAAAAATACTTTTTAATAAATTCTGACTTATCTCCCTCATAAAGCAGCCACGCGCCATACCCAACAACACGACTTTTATCTACAGTTACGACGCCTGAAGTCGTTAAACCTATACGAATTAACGAAAAATTATTACTTTGCACAAAATTATACAGAGCACAAATCCCCGCAGACCCACATGCCTGGTGCGGAGTCATATTTGCAACCCCCATTGTCTCAATCATATCCGCCGTTATATTATCAATTTTTTGGGCTTCGTCATCTGGGTGAAAATGACTCAAATCACTCGATATAACAAATGCATTTTCTTCAAACGCGTAGTAATGCGCAATAATTTCAGCTAAATTATTACCAGAATTATAATTTACAAGGATAGGAATAATTTTTACGTCATTATAATAATATTGAATAAAAGGCACTTGCACTTCAACCGCATGCTCTTTTTCGTAAGCACCATCTTGAAATTGACAATTAAATTTTTCAACCAATTCGTTATTTATTTGCTGATTTAAAGAGATTTCACCCAATGGCGTATTCCAATGCTCATAACTAGAAAGAGCTGGCACAGAAACTCCTGTATGATGCGATGGCGCGATAATAAAGATATTTTTTACATTTCGCGAAAGATACGAAAACCCCTCGCTTGCGAGTTGTCCTGAATAAAAATAACCGGCATGCGGCACAATTATTGCTCGAGAAGTAACATCATAATCTTTCTTATTCTTCTGAGCAAAGGATTTAATCATATTGGATAATTCGTTTTTATCAATGGGGTAAAACATACCCGCTACAGATGAAGATTTTATTCTGTCCATAATTTAAAAACCTATTACATGTTTGAACAAAAGCTATTATAATATATTTCATGAAATATCAAAATATCTTAAACGACAAAGTTCAGTGTACAATTTGCCCGCGATATTGCGTACTAAAAGAAAACCAACGCGGTTTTTGCAATATCCGCCAAAATATTAACGGAAATATAGTGTTAACATCGTATGGTTTTAACACTGGACTTGCAATTGACCCAATTGAAAAAAAACCACTATTTCATTTTTATCCTTCAAGTAAAGTACTATCTTTCGGGACCACTGGCTGCAATCTTGGCTGCAGATTTTGTCAAAATTGGCGAACATCTAAATCAAAAATCAACCCTCAATTGCTCAACAACACATCTCCTGAACAAATCGCACTACTTGCCAAAACCCACAAATGCAAAAGTGTCGCTTTTACGTACAACGAGCCAACAATATTCCTCGAATACGCAATTGATACAGCAGCTGCCTGCAAGGAACTTGGCATAAAAACCGTTGCTGTAACTGCTGGATATATAAATTCTGAGCCACGCGCAGAGTTTTTTAAGCATATTGACGCCGCCAATATAGACTTAAAAGCTTTTTCAGACACATTTTACAAAAAAAATTGCATGGCGCACCTTGCGCCAGTGCTTGAGACAATAAAATACGTCAAACAAGAAACCAATACCTGGCTTGAATTAACCACTCTATTGATAGAAGGAGAAAACGACAACGAACAAGAAATTCATGCACAATGCGAATGGATAGCGGAAAATCTCGGAGATAGAGTGCCCCTGCATTTTAGCGCGTTCCATCCTGCATACGAATTTAGCGAAAAAGCCGCAACGCAAATTCCCACACTATTTAGTGCAATCGAAATTGCAAAATCTAAAGGGCTAAAATACGTTTATGCTGGAAATATTTCCAACATGAAATCAACAACAACATATTGCCCAAACTGTCAAAAACCTGTTATTGTGCGCAGTAACTACCTTATCGCAGATTATAATCTTGATGAAAACGGTAATTGCATCTACTGTAAAACAAAGTGTGACGGCTATTTTGATACTCTTTATAATCAGAGCTTATAAATTCACACAAAAAAAAAGACCGCTGTTGCGGTCTAAAACGTGTTTTTCTTATTCCTCGTGTCCTCGTGTACGTTTTCTACTCCAACAATGCTTCTAAAATCGTTGCATTCTTGGCTGCCAGTGAATTTTCGCGCACTTTGTTTCTATGCATATAGGTTCGAAGTGCTTCTCTGATTAACTCTGAGCGCGTACGATTTTCGTTGTCTGCTACTGTGTCAATCTCGTTTAAAAATTTTTCCGGCATTGAAATCAATACTCTTGCCATAGGTCCTCCTGTTGGTCTCTCTTGTGTGTGATAAACTTAACCATGCTTTCTCAAGGCATAGCCTGCCGTGCTTTCTCAAGGCGCGGACTTTTCTCTCTCTCGTTTGTGATTTACTTAACTTTTCTTCTTTTTGTTTTTTATCTCTCGTACTTATATAAAGTATTTTTGTATAAAAAAATTGCTTATTTTATATATATTTTTTAATTATTGCTTAACAAAAATACATATATTGTTACAATAAAAATTAAAACGCACTATTTACGCTATGTTTCAAATTTACATTTACAAATATTAATACAGTCTATCCTGATGTTCCGATAGTATAATAAAATATTTACAGGTATTTGACATAATAAAAACCAGTATAATAAAGGGTTAAAAAGTGCAGGAATTTGTCGGATTATTTATTTTTTTGATATTAGCGTTTTCTTTTGCCGCGATAATAGGGCTAATTGAACAGTTGCGCATGCCAAAAGATTTAACCATCTCAAATACAGAACAAGCTCCAGAAATACTTACCAAAACTGATACTAGACGAGGTTCAAGGTTTATTGTATATGGGATTTTGTTTTTAATTTTTACAATTGAAACAAGCTTACTTTCCCCTTGCGCGGTTGTTTGTAGTCGATTGGGTCATTGTGCACTTATTACATGCGGCATTTTTGTTGCAATCATGCTCTTTGGTTTGATTTACACCTTAAAGAAAAATGTTTTGAGGTGGAAATAATGGATTTTTTATATCAGTATTATGTTCAACAACTTGAAGGTTCTGGAGTCTCTCAGGCTTTAATTATAGCTTTATGGTTTTTATTTCCATTTTTATTAACCATTGTTGCACTTATTATTGTTGTAATTCTAATGATTTTTATAGAGCAAAAAGTGTTTTTACCCTTTTGGCAACAAAAAAACAATACAACAAAAAAAATATGCAATTCTGAAACCGTTACAGAAGCTGACAAAGACTTTTATAAACTTTTGCCATTCGGAATAGACAAAGCTTTATTCATAACCGCTTCGATATTTGTTTTTGCTCCAATAATAATGGCATGGGGCATAGTTCCTTACAGCAACAAATACATGCCCGTATCCTCTGGGGTAAATCTGCTCTTATTTTTATCAATTATGCTGCTTCCTGTTATTGGAGTAACTTTGATGGGTATTGCGGGCAATAATAAATCTACACTTATAAACACCATCAGGAATTCCTCCCTTATAATAAGTTATGAAATTCCAATGATGATAACAGTTTTGGGAATAGTTGTATTGTCAGGAAGCTTAAATATCAATGATATAATTTTATCCCAATCGCTTACTACAGGCGCACTTGGATGGTATTTTATTCCTTCACTTATTGGAACATTAGTATTTTTTGCTTGCATGCTAGTCCAAATAAAATCTTTTCCCATTGATTTTGGGGTATTAAAAAACGGTATAGACGAAGATAATAAACGATTTATAAAGCCAATTACACTTATTCTTGCAGAATATTCAGCAATTTTTATAATGTCGTTATTCTTTGTATGTTTATTTTTAGGTGGGTATTTACCGCCATTTGGATTTTATCTAAGCGAAATTTATGAATTTAATTACATCTTTAACACAACTGCTGTTTATTTTGAACAAACATTTTGGCTAATTAGCAAAACATTTCTCATTGCATTTGTTTTAATGTGGGCAAGACTTATGCTCCCTACATTTAAACCTGCAAGAACTGTAAAATTTGCCTGGAAATTACTGGTGCCACTATCCATAGCTAACTTTGTTATTGTTTGCTTAGTCGAATACTTTTTTGGAGGCGCATAAATATGAAATTAGTTAGAAAATCCTGGGAGGTGACAGTTTAGTGGACATTCTTAGCACTGTTTTTTTCTATATTTTAACATTGGTAACAATTTTATGCATTTTGGGCGTTGTATTTTCACAGAAAACAATTTCCGCGGTATTGTTTGGACTATACGGTTTTGTGGGAATATGTGGAATTTACTTTATGCTAAATGCAACATTTAACGCCGCTACGCTCTTTTTACTTTCTGCATGCGCAACAATATTATTAATTTTAACAGTTATCATAACAGCACCAAAAACCAATCACGATAAATCATTCTTATTCTCTCCACGAGCACTTATTAGCGCAATTTCATTGTTTGTCATATTTGCAACACTTACATGGGCTTTAGTAGATGATTATTTAATTCACGTTCTCGACATTTTATCTGGAGAATACACGCTTAACCGTTCGCTTTCAACCGTTTACGCAATAGGAGAAAAACTATTGACAGATTATGCACTGGCGTTTGAGCTTTTCGCTGTAATGTTGTTCGTGCTGATTATCGGTATTGGTATGGTATGTGTCATAAAACGCAGCGAGGAAAGGTAAAATGGAAGAATTACTAAATATCGGATTATATCATTATCTTATACTGGCGTTGATTATATTTTGTATTGGGTTGTGGGGTGTCATCGTCAGCAAAAACGTCGTTAAAATACTTATTTGTAGCGAATTTATGCTCAATGCCGCCGGAATAAATTTTGTTGCATACGCCGTATATGCAGATATAGAGAACTTAAGCGGATTAGTTTTTGCTATATTTATTGCATTATTTGGAATGGCAGAATTAGCATTGGGAGCGGCATTAATAATTTCTATCTTTAAATATAAAACTTCAATTGATATTGAAAAAATATCGGATATGAAAGGATAAAACTGGTATGGAAACAGGTTTTGCAACAATTTCAGAATATTTTGTAAACAGTATTGCTACGGTGCTATTTTTACCACTGTGGGTAATTTTAATGATTTTTATTAATGCTACAATTCCATTTCTTTCATCAAAAAAATTAACACTAAATTTAACACTTGGCGCAAGCTTTGCCAGCATAGTTATGGCGTTATTTTGTATATTTTATTGCATTAACAACCCTCAAGCCGCAGTGGAAAATAATATTACTTGGCTAAACGCAGATATTCACATTTCATTTGGCTCAATTATCGATAACTTGAGTTCTACAATGCTTGTTTTTGTAGCCATAATAAGTTTTCTTGTACAGTTGTTTTCTTATGGCTACATGAAAAACGACAAGTATTTTCATAGATTTTACATATATTTAAATTTATTTTCGTTTTCTACGTTTGGATTAGTTTTAGCATCAAACGCAATTCAATCGTTTATTTTTTGGGAATTAACAGCAGTTGTAAGTTATTTGCTTACAGGTTTTTGGTATCAAAAACGTTCTGCGACTAAAGCTGCTTGTAAATCTTATGTTGTGAAACATATCGGGGATATTTGTCTATTTGCGGGAATAATTGCACTGATTTATTTTTTCGTAATATTTACTACTGCACAAAATATGATACTATTATCATACGCCCACTTGCAATTTACTGCAGAAACATTATACTCGATGGTTTCAGAAAATACATATTTGCTAATTGCGATATTAATTTTTATAGGAATAATGGCGAAATCGGCACAATTTCCTTTTCAAGTATGGCTTGCAAAATCAACAGAAGCCCCTGTGCCAGCCTTAACGTTATTTAACTCTATCGGCGCAATTGCAGCTGGCATATATTTATTCGCCAGATTTTATCCTATGTTTATTCTGTCAAAAACAATTATGACAATAATATTTATAATAGGAATGCTCAGCGCGCTTGCTTGCGCATACATTGCAATGAGCCAAAATGATTTAAAGAAAGTCCTTTCCTACTCTACTGCATCACAATTAGGATTGGCGTTTGCAGGTTTTGGCGCCGGAGCTTTTTCTGGGGCTATGTTTCACTTTTTTGCACATGGCGCCGCAAAAGCCCTGCTATTTTTAGTTGCAGGCGTCATAATTATGTCGTTGAAAAATGAGGCTGATATCAGATACATGGGCGGACTTCGAAAACAAAATCCGCTCGCCGCCTTTGCATTTTCCGTTGGCGCAATATCAATTTGCGGTATTTTGTTTAGCGGATATTATTCAACAACTCAATTGTTTGAAGCAATTTATGAATTTGGAAATCAGTGGATAGACATAACGCTCATATTAGTGGCGTTTATGGGTGCATTTTGTTTTGCAAGGGCATATTTTCTCATCTTTGAAGGAGAACAACGGTTTGAATTACAAGTTGAACCCACCACCTGGACAATGAAATTACCAATTGTTATTCTAAGTTTATTTGTAATTTTTGCGGGATATACATTTAGCGATAAATTTGCACAATTTATATATTTTATAGTGCCGGAAAAATATCCCCCCGTCTACGCCGCACAAATTGTTATAATACTTTTTGTGGTTTTGTGTGCAATTTATATTGCATATAATCTCTATGTTTTAAAAAGTACTGTGTTCGTTTTATTAAAAGAAAAAATGCTCAATAAAAGCAATTTATTATATAAATTATCACATAATGCTTTTTACGTTGAGCCAATCTGTGATTGGTTTGTAGAAAATGTATTTTTAAAATTATGCAGATTGCTAGATTTTGTCGAAAAATATATAATAAATGGCATAGTTATTGTATTTACTTTGACAACAAGAATTTTTAGTTATATTTTTTCAAAATTGCAAAATGGAAACGCGCAGTCTTACATAACATATTCTGTCTTTATCCTCGCAGCCGTAATGCTTGCCACTGCGCTATTTTATATTTTAGGAAGTTTGATGGGGGTGTAAAATGAATTTTTTATCAATACTTGTTCTAATATTTTCACCAGTAATAGCAGCTCTTTTCATTTTGAGTCCATTGTTTCCTAACAATGAAATTAAAATTCGACGCTTCAGCAAAACCTTTGCGATTATACACTTTATTTACAGTACTTTATTTTTACTGTTTTTTAATCCAACAAATTTCGGTTGGTCATATCAAAAAGAATTAACTTTTTTTAATACAAGCTGGTTAAAAACACTCGGAATAACCGCAACTTTTGGAATGGATGGATTATCTCTGGTTTTTGTAATTTTAACGTCATTCTTGATTATGCTCGTAATCATCGCAAGTAAAAGCATGATTAGAACAAAACACAGAATTTATTATCCGTTTATTTTGATTTTACAGACTGCTCTTTTGGGTGTTTTTTGTGCAAAAGATATCTTTTTATTCTTTTTGTTCTGGGAAATTGAATTAATCCCAATGTATTTTCTTATCAGCCAATGGGGCGACAAAGACTCCGCCGTAGCAGCAACAAAATATGTAATTTACACATTCTTGGGAAGCATGTTTATGCTCCTCGGAATGCTTGTACTGTATTTTTACAGCTTTTCCATCAGCGGAGTATTAAGCGCCGATATCGAAAGTCTTAGCATGTCAGAAAATGTTTTTGCAATGTGGTTTCAGGCATTTATTTTCTTCTGTTTGTTATTTGGCTTTGCGGTAAAACTACCAATTGTACCATTTCACACGTGGCTACCTTCTGCTCAAGTACACTCTGTCACGCCAGTTAGCATTTTGATGGCGGGTATTCTTATGAAAATGGGCGGATACGGAATAATACGTTTTAATTTGGGGCTATTCCCAGAAGTATTTAGCAATTTTGCCTCATTGCTAATTATTTTGGGCGTAATCAACATTTTATACGGCGCTTGCCTCGCATTTACACAAAGTGATATAAAAAAAGTTGTGGCATATTATGGACTTTCAAGTATGGGGTTTGTCCTAGTTGGGTTGGGTTCGCTAACTGAAAGCGGTTTTGAAGGGGCAGTATTTCAAATGGTATCACACGGCATCATAGCAGCTGGATTGTTTATGCTAGTTGGTGTAATATATTTACGCACAAAAACCCGCGAAATTTCTGCACTTGGAGGTTTGAGCCAAGTTATGCCAATTTGCATGTATTTAGGGTTAATTATTTGTTTCGGGGCAATTGGCTGCCCTCTACTTTGTGATTTTCCAGCAAAACTTCTCACCATTTCTGGACTAATACTGAGCAATATAGAACCTCAAAGTTTTTTAGTTGTAACCGCGGGACTAGTTGCTTTCGGCTGGGTGCTTTGCACTGGGTATATTTTACGCTTTTTCCATAAAACATTTTTCGGGGCTGTTTTGTCGCAATTTAGAGCTGATACCGTTCAGGTCGATGAAAACGGTAACGAAATTACCATAATTTACCCAAAACGAGGAATGACAAAAAGCGAAATAATTGTTTTAGGACTTCTCGCTTTTGTAATAATACTTATAGGTGTGTTTCCAAATTCCGTTTTGGACATATTTAAAGTTACATCAGATATGATTTTAGATTTTATGAAGGTATAATAATGAATTTTTTGACAGATATAAAAAGTGCTTTTCTACCAGAATTGATAATTACTAGCTTTATTTTTATCAACATATTTTTATCATTATTTTTTAATAAGAAATTTTATAAAACATCCCAGTGGGTAGCCATTTTAGGAGTTTTAAGTGCTTTTTCAGCACTTGGACAAGTTCAAGCAGAGCCGACATATCAGGCATTTCATAATACTTTAATCTGCAACGTTTACACTGTATTTTTTAAAAGTTTGATTCTAATTGCGGCATTTTTTGTTATTTTAATATCACACAAACTTGTCAAAAGGAAACGGGCAAAAGCATTTGAGCATTTTTCAATCTTATTTTGTGCAATACTTGGAGCAATGCTGCTTGTAAGCGCAAACGACTTTCTGGTTGCCTTTACTGCGTTTGAAATGCTTGGAATAAGCTGTTATTTGCTTTCCGGCTTGCTTAAAAACTATAAAGCGAAAGAAGCCGCAATAAAATATCTAATAATCGGAATAATTGCGTCAGCAGTATTATTGCTAGGTATTTCTTATATTTATGGTATTTGCGGCACGCTTAATTTTGATACACATGCAATGACGTTAAATGGCTATTCTGGAAGCATGCTTTTTGCATTAGCATCAATTTTAGTCGTGAGTGGACTTACATTTAAAATTTCGGTCGTTCCTTTTGCCAACTGGGTTCCAGATGTTTATAACGGAGCAAGTTACCCTGTTGGGGCGTTTTTATCTCTAGTTCCCATAATTGCTGGGTTCGCAATCCTCTCAAGACTTTTACTGATAATTTCCCCATATTCTCCGGCATTAGGTGTAATTATTATTGTATTTGCTTTATTTACAATTTGTTATGGAGTATACAGCGCACTACGCCAGACAGATATAAAACGCTTTTTGGGCTATAACACAGTTATTCAAAGCAGTTTTATGCTTTTAGCGTTGGGAGTCGTAAATGCGTATAACGTTGCAAGCCTACTTTATTATTTAATCTGTTATTTATTTATGAATACAGCCATTTGGGCTGGAGTATCAATGTTTTATAATTCTAACGGACGAAATGATATGGCTGCATATAAGGGAGTTGCGTACAAGCGTCCTTTTTACACCACCGCTATGATTTTTGTATTAGTTGCGCTTGCTGGTTTACCACCCACGGCTGGATTTTTAGCAAAATTTTTTGTCATGTCCGCAATTGCCAGATTAGGATTTATGTATATAATATTTTTGCTAGTCGCTCTTTTGTTAGCAGTTGTTGGAGTTTGTGTGTATTTAAAGCCACTAAATATTATGTTTGAAAAATCCTCTGAAACAATAAACCTGACAAACCGAGCCGTTTTTTCTAAGATAATATTTTATGTCTGTACAGGAATAACCATACTGTTATGCATGTATTCTGGTAAAATTGTTGAACTATGCGAACTTATTGCGTATTCTCTTTAGCCATTAAAGTTATTTCATACTCTTTGACAAGCGCATCCTTTTGTTTGCGAGAAAGTGTATGTTTTATTCGATATTCTTCTTTTTGCGCATCTTGTTTTGTATCAAATTCTTTTACATAAGCAACTTTTATCGGTTTGAAGGCGCGAGTATATTTTGCCGCAAGACCTTGTTTGTGCTTTTCAAACCGCTTTTCGACATCATCTGTGTAACCGCAATAATAGGTATTCTTTTCAGTCAGCAGAATGTACGTGTAATATTTTTTGCTCATTTTCAACTATTTCATCCAACAGGTTTAAAATTGTTGCGTAATTGTCTTCTGTTACAAGTTTTCCGCGATAAGTACCACCTCCGCGAATTCCTTTTATATAGTAAGGATAAAATTTTCTAAAAAACTTTATCCCGTTTTCTTCGCCGCGGTGAGCGATTTCAGCATCAAGATGAATTTTAAGCGCCTCAATTTTTTCTTTTAAAGTTTGCGCCGGCAAAATTTCACCAGTATTAAAATAATGCTCAATTTGTTTAAAAATAAACGGATTTCCTAATGCACCACGCCCAATTGCAAGCCCATCAGCATTAGAGAGCCGCAAGCACTCAATAGCATTTTCTATGTTTGTAATATCACCATTTGCATAAACTGGAATATTGACTTCTCGTGTTAATTTTGCAATTTCCGCCCAATCAGCCTTGTCAGCGTACATTTGACTACGAGTTCTTGCGTGAATTGTTATTGCATCTGCACCCGCATCTTGCATAAGTTTTCCAAATTCAACAAAATTTTTAGTATCAAACGTCCACCCCAAGCGAAATTTTACTGTTACTGGCTTTTCTACGTTATCTTTTATTGCTTTTACTATATCAGCAGCGATTTCTGGCGTTTTCATCAACGCAGAGCCATCGCCGCCACATACTACTTTTTTTACTGGACACCCCATATTAATATCAATAAAATCAGCCCGTTTTTCTATGATTTTTGCGGCTTTTGCCATAAGTTGCGGTTTGTGCCCTGATAGCTGAAACGCCAACGGTGACTCAAATTCCGTAGCCGCAAGTATTTGCGCATGTGGATTATTTACAAGCGCTTCCGAGCTTAGCATTTCTGTAACAAGCAGACAATCCTTGTTCATCACTCTTACCATACTTCTAAGCACAGTATCTGTAATCCCAGCCATTGGCGCCAGCATAAGGTTTGAATTTAATTGATAATTACCTATTTTTATTTTATTAGTTTGCATATTCTTTTAGTTCTTGTAGACGATTTTTTGCATATTGTGTATATTCATTTTCAGCTTGTGTTAAGCTTAAATATTTTTGATAATTCTGGTAAGCTTCTTTGTATCGACTTAAATAATCCATATCAAGCGCAAGAGAGTAATAAGCTTCGGGAATTTCTGTTGAAATCGACACCGTTTTTTGATAATCGCGCAAAGCAAGCTCGTATTTTTTTTGAGCATCGTATACCATTCCTCTATAATAGTATGCAAATGCATTGTTTTTATTTTGCAATAATAAATTATTTAAGACTGAAAGCGCGCTTGCGTAATCACTATTTGAATACAAATTAAGCGCTTTTTCAAGTGCTAACTGGGCTTGCTGTTCATCAACATAATTAAGCAATTCTTTTACATTTGCATCAGTTGGATTTAAAGTTAATGCACGTGAAAGATAATTTTTTGCATTTACCCAATCCTCAATATTTACGTATTCTTGCCCAATATAAAAAGTAATCTCTGCGTTATTCGGCGATTTCGCTAATGCCAATTTATAATACTCAATAGCTTTTTTATGCTCATTCATTGCCTGATAACAAGACCCTATATTTATGTATATTTCAGCTGTTTTAGGCTCAATCGTTTCATATTTCGCAATTGCTTCGGCATAGCGCCCATCCTTGAAAAGCTCAGCCCCAGAACTTGATTGCACCGCAAGATTGTCGGCATTAAGTTCTGTTTCGTATTTTTTTAATGCAACGTTGTTTGGATTTTGCTTAAGCCCTTCTTGAATAACTTTAGACGCATTTACAAAATCATTTTTTTGCTTATATGCTTGAGCCAGATTAATGTAACAGTCCGGATTTTTCGGCTCGAGGCGTATTGACTTTATGTAGTTTGAAATTGCCTCATCAAGTTTGTTTGCCTTGTGCAGTTGGTACGCATAGTTATATAGCGTTGTCGCATCTTGGGCACCATTTTGTGTTGCAGTTGCATAATGATTTAACATTTCTTCTGGACTTGCAATTTTACTCATTGCCTCAAGCATAAGATTTTTGGCTTCTGCGTTATTCGGTTCTATTGCGAGTATTTTTCGGTATTCGTCTGCCGCTTTATCAAATTGCTTTAACTCTGAAAGGCACGCTGCTTTGTAATATCTGGCAGATGTATCTTGCGGGCTAAATTGCAAAACCTCATCATACGCTGAAATCGCAAGATTATACTCCTTTTGACTTTGATAAAGAGTTCCCAAATTGAACCTTGTGGTAAGATTTTTGGGATTAAGCACTTTGGCTTTAGAATATTCTTGCAACGCTTTTGGATAGTCTCCAAGTTTTTGATAAACAGCACCAAGGTTTGTATGAGCCTCTGCGTCATTAGGTTTTACCCCTATTTTTTTAACCCAAATATTCTCTAGCTCTAGCATAAGCGCTTGATTATTTTCTGCACCATTTAGAGTGTAATTATACTCTGTATTCGCTAAATTTGCTTCTCCAAGCACATCATACGCTTTCGCCAATTTAAGATGAGTTGCCGCGTTTTTGCTATTAATCGAAAGCGCTTTTTTGTAATAATCTACAGCTTGTTGATGATTGCCTAAAATAGCAAATAAATCACCCGTTTGCGTAAAACTATCCTCTTTTACAGAATTTTCTGCGCTGGACTGAATAAACTCGTATGCACTTGCTGCAAATTCACCTTCTCGTTTAAGATTTTTAGCAATTTGGTAACGATTTTTTAGGTTTGGCGCTATTTGGGTTTGCTTGTATAAATAACTTAAGTTGTTTTCATTGTCTCTGATTGCTTTTGCTGCGGATTCATCAGTTAACTTAATACCATAATATTTTAAGTAAAACAGTGCCGAGCGCAAATCATTCATCGCTTTTGCGTATTCATGAGATTTATTGTTGTAATAAGTTGCTCTTAGTAAATAATTATTAATCAAACCTATTCGGATGTTGTTGTCATAGGGATTTTGGTGCAAACCTTTTTTAAGCTCCGTAATTGCTGATGAGTATTGGCTGTTTTTCGAGTAAGCTTCTGCTTTTTCATAATAAGCTTGCGCTGCAATTGCATTTTTTTGAGAAATATCACAAAATGCTGGCAATACACTCATAGCGCAAATTAATGCTGAGGTTAATATTTTTTTACACATAACATCCTCATTAAATTTTAATCCTACTTTATTTTATACTAATTTAAAGTTTTTGAACAGAGTCTGCATTCCTCAAAAGGTTATTTGTCCTATTTAGTAATTTTTGTTATAATGTTTTTAAGAATTTAACAGGATGTTGTATATACAATGAGAAAATTTACAAAACGTGATGCAAAAGAATTTAATAAACCAAGAGCTTTTTTTCAATGGTTTGTGGCTACATTTATTTACGAATTTTATTATAAAGTAATGTACAAACTCGAAATTCAAGGTCGTGAAAATATTCCCAAAGGGAAGAAACTTATAATTGCAGCGAACCACCTTTCTGCAGCTGATCCTTTTTTAACAATTTGCGCAATAAAACAGCCCGTTGCATACATGGCAAAATCCGACTTGTTTGAATCAAATTTCTTGATGACTTTATTTTTAGATTGGCTCGGCGCTTTCGCTGTAAATCGTGATAAACTGGACGTTTCAACCATAAAAACCGCACTTGCAGTCAAAAATTCCAGCTGGAACCTAGGATTATTCCCTCAGGGGACAAGGGTTTTGAATGGAAAGCTTGAGGATATTTCCAGAGGTTTTGCCGCTTTAGCTAAAACAACCAAAACAGATATTTTGCCTATTGCAATTTTAGGCGCAGATAAAAAAACAAAAGTACCGTTTAAAGGAAAAGTAACGCTGAAAATCGGTGAAATTATTCCCGTAAGCGATGATATAAACGGTATGGTTCAGCAATGGTGCGAGTCTATTTCCCAATTAACAGGGTTTGAGTATGTAAAGGAAACAGTATGAAAAAGAAAAATTTTGCAAGAAGATATCAATCAGAATACAACTGGTACAGAATATTTGTACAATTCTACTCAATATGGGGCGTTTTAAAACTATTTTGGTCTTTATTCTACAAAATAGAAATAATTGGACGCGAAAACATCCCCAAAGACAGAAAAGTTATACTCTCTGCAAACCATATATCATATTTTGACCCATTTCTCGTTTTTATGTCAACGTGGAGACCCGTTGCATTCATGGCTAAAAAAGAATTATTTGAAAGAAGCTCGAAAAAATCACTCCTTATGTGGCTGCTGGACAATTGGCGCATAGGCTGGCTAGATGGGCTGGGAGCTTTTTCCGTAAATAGAGAAAAACTTGAAGTTTCTACAATAAAAACAGCAAAAGATGCTCTAAAAACCAAAAGATGGACGCTTGGTATATTTCCACAAGGTGGAATCCGTAAAAACAGAAAAATTGAAAATGTTAATAAGGGTTTTGCAGTTCTTGCCAAAATGGTTGGCGTAGACGTTCTGCCAATCGGAATTACTGGTTGTGAAAGTTATAACTGGGATTTTTGGCATAAGGCAAAAATTACAATAAAAATTGGCAAACCAATACCAGCATCATTGGAAATCGATGAACTTCAGCGCCGCTGGGCAAAAGAGGTTGCAGAGCTTGCTGGATACGAATGTGTATTAGATGAAGAACCTGTAAAAGCAGTCCAATAGCCTGTTCTTAGTTTTTTATTAATTAGAATTAGTTAGGCTTTGCATCTGTTTTATTACAAAATCTTTTCAAAACTTAACCGACATGCGCTCGGGTTCGTGATACAGTAATATTATGCAGTACGTACCTTTGCACATACACACAGAATACAGCTTGTTAGACGGTGCTATCCGCCTTAAAAAGTTATGCGAATTTGCCAAACAAAACGACATGCCAGCAGCCGCGATTACCGACCATGGGGTTATGTATGGCGCAATGGAATTTTGTAAAATGGCAAAAGAAACCGGCATTAAGCCGATTATTGGCTGCGAATTCTATGTTTACGACGGAGATATTCAAGAAAAGAAGTCCGGTCAAACATTGTATCACCTTGTATTGCTTGCAAAATCAAAAAAAGGTTATGAAAACCTTGTAAAACTTGCTTCTATTGCCGCAGTTGATGGATTTTACTATAAACCTCGTATCAACCACAAGCTTATTGAAGAATATCACGAAGATTTAATCTGCCTTTCAGCATGCGTTCAGGGCGAAGTTGCAAAACACATACTCAGTGGAGACAAAGAAGAAGCAAAAAAACGCGCCGAATATTATAAATCGCTTTTTGGTGAAGATTATTACATAGAAATTCAAGACCACGGACTCGACCTTCAAAAACGCTCAAACCCTGATTTAATAAGAATTGCAAATGAATTAGACATAAAACTTGTCATCACAAATGACAGCCACTATCTTTTAAAAGAAGATGCAAATTGGCATGATACACTTTTGTGCCTTCAAACAAATGCAGCAAAAACTGATGAAACGCGATTTAGATTTCCTAATAATGAGTTTTACGTAAAAACTGTTTCAGAACTTAGAGATGCGTTTAAATGGCTAGATGCAGACGTTTTTGAACAAGCAATAAAAAATACCGTAGATATTGCCGAAAAATGCCACTTTATGCTGGAAAAAGGGCGCGCTCCTTTGCCTAATTTCGAAGTGCCTGCTGGACACACAGTTGATTCTTATTTGAATTATCAGGTAATTGAAGGATTAAAACGCCTGTATGGCGAAATCACCCCTGAGCTGGAACAACGTTATAAATATGAACTTGGCATTATCGAACAAATGGGATTTTCGGCGTACTTCCTAATTACGTGGGATTTTATTAAGTTTGCAAAAGACCACGATATTCCTGTTGGACCAGGACGAGGCTCCGCAGCCGGCTCCTTGGTTGCCTATGCACTAGGAATTACGGACTTAGACCCAATTGAGCACAACCTGTTGTTTGAACGTTTCTTAAATCCAGAACGCTACACCATGCCTGATGTCGATATAGATTTTTGTATTGAACGTCGTGGTGAAGTTATCGACTATGTTGCAAAAAAATACGGTACAGATAAGGTTTGCCAGATTATCACGTTTGGAACACTCGCCGCAAAAGCCGCACTGAAAGGCGTTGCAAGAGTGTATGAAATACCATTTTCAGATGCAAATAAATGGTCTCAACTTATACCTAGCGGTCCAAAAGTCCATATAGATGACGCTTTGCAGCCCGGAATGGATTTAAAAGAGCTATACGACAACAATCCGCAGGTTAAAGAAATTGTTGACATGGCTAAACAGCTTGAAGGAACTAAGGTAAACTTTGGGATGCACGCCGCAGGCGTCATAATTTCTTATATGCCGCTCAATGAGATTGTTCCTGTACAGCCTTCAAAAGAAGGAATTATCATCACACAATACCCAATGTCTGACTTAGAGACTCTCGGACTTTTAAAAATGGACTTTTTGGGACTGCGAAACCTTACCATGATTAACCATACGCTTAAGCTTATTAAAATGCGGCATGGAATTGATTTGGAAATAAATAAAATTTCGTTAAAAGATGAAAAAACGTACGATTTGTTGCAACACGGAGATACTGATGGGGTATTTCAGCTTGAATCTTCTGGGATGAAAAACCTTGTTCGTCGACTAAAACCAAACGTTTTCGAAGATATGGGCGCGTTAGTTGCGCTTTTCCGCCCAGGTCCGCTGGAATCAGGCATGGTAGATGATTTCGTAGAGAGAAAACACGGACGCCAGAAAGTTACTTATGCACACGATTTATTGATACCCATTTTGAAAGACACTTATGGAACTATAGTGTATCAAGAGCAAATTATGCAGATATTCCAAGCTCTTGCGGGCTATTCGCTCGGTCAAGCGGACATGGTTCGTCGTATGATGGGTAAGAAAAAATTCGATGAAATGGCGAAGCAAAAAGAAAAATTCATCGAAGGCGCTGGTAAAAACGGAATGAGTCCAGAAGCCGCGACAGAACTTTTTGAACAGATTGAAAAATTCGCGGCGTACTGCTTTAACCGGTCACACTCAGCGGCATACGCTTTTGTTTCGTATCAAACTGCATATTTAAAAGCGCATTATTTTGTAGAGTACATGTCAGCCTTGCTCTCCAGCGTAAAAGGTGACCAAGATAAAACTCAGATGTATATAGCTGAGTGCCAAAAGCATGGTGTAAAAGTTCTTGCGCCCGATATAAATAAATCGTATTCAAATTTTGCACCCGACGAAGACAACATAAGGTTTGGTTTGGGCGCAATTAAAAACGTTGGAGAAGCCGTCATAGAAAATATTTGTTCTGAGCGCCAAAAGAACGGTGAATATAAGTCTTTTTATGACTTTTGCACAAGAGTTGACATAAAAGCGCTTAACAAAAGAACGCTTGAAAGCTTGATAAAAGCTGGTGCTTTTTCAAATATTGAAAAAAGCCGAAAACAGCTTATGTACAACCTTGATTCCATTGTCGCGCAAGCTCAACGCGAAAATGAATCAAAGTCTCTCGGACAAGGAAGTTTGTTTGCCGCCTTGGGGGCTGACAGCGGTTTCGGTGGTGGTTCATTTACCCTGCAAGGTAGCGAAGAAGAATTCCTTGACAAAGAAATTCAACAATTTGAAAAAGAGTACCTTGGATTTTATGTTACAAGCCATCCGCTTTCTTCTATAAGAAAAAGCCTACCGTTTTTGACAACGCACAATATATCAGAATTAGCAGAAATGCCGGCAGACAAGGTTGTTACTATTTGTGGACTTCTGTCACAGGTTAGACAAGTTCCGTTTAAAAAAGACCCAACAAAATTCCTTAAAGCAGGTATGATAGAGGATTTAACGGGAAAAGTTGAATTTGTCGTATTTTACAAAACCCTTTTAGAAGTTAATTCTTTCGTCGAGTCAGAACAAAAAGTCATTTTCTCTGGAAAAATTCAACATAAAGAGGAGGACCAAGTTAGCATTATTGTTGATAGTGTCCGCCCAATTGAAAACTCTAACGTTGTAACCCTCTCTGTTAAAAAAGAAATTCCGTTTGAAACATTGGTTAGCTTAAAAGATTTGCTGCTAACTTTTAAAGGCTCTGACCCGCTTATGTTTAAACTCGACAATATGGATGGCGAAAAAATCCTTACCGGGTCTGGATTTTGGGTAAAATCAACAAACGACATGGTAAATTCACTTAAGGCAAATTTTGGTGAATTTGTGGACGTAGGCGTAAAATCACTAGATAATTAAGCTTTAAAAACAAGTTCTAATTTTGTTCATGCGGCTAAAATTCCAAAAAGAACCAGTCTAATTTATATAAACATTCGCGTATAAACAAACCAATAGCGCGTATAGTTATTCATATTCATAATTTCCTGGAGCAGGAAGCACATCTCCAAATTCCAACATAACTTTTACCGCAAGTTTAAGTTGCTGTTTATAATTTGCCAGAGCAATTTCCTTTGTCGGTGCGCAATAAACAAAGTTCGGAAACTCTTTAATTTCAATGTAATGATACAAATTTCCCGTGTAGCCTATGTCTGTACCGAAAACCAACGTCCAGTCTTGATTTACATACGTTTCAAGTTCTTTCTCATCCATTTAACGAATTCTCACTTAAAGGTTGATTTATTATAATTCCCTCACCACCGATTGCCTCTGCTTTTTGTCCATTTATATACAAATAAACCGGTTTTTCTACTTTTTGGGCTACGACGGTTTTGATTAACTGTGTTAACCTTGTGTATTGGCTTTCTGTGCCGCCTCCGTACTGAAACTCGTCTGAAACATCAATAATTATGAGACTTCCCTCATCTTTTATGCTTAAAAGCCGCGTTCCTTTTGGGATTTCAGAAGAATATCCTTGACTTTTTTCCTTAAAATCAGGTCCTTTTAGTAATTCTTTTATTGCAAATTGAAGTTTATCTTGTCCTTGAGGAAGTTCTTTAGTAATTTTTTTGATTGCACCATTATCTACATCCGTAAAATATATTGGCACCAAACGCACAACTTGTTGATTGTCTTTTTGTGGCATTGGCTCGACAGCATTAGTATCCACAAACACACTTGTTTGAGAGTCAGCATTTTCTTTGCCGAAATTAAATATATTTTCATTTTCTCCTGGCATAAAATTATCTTTAATACAGATAATTGCAAAGATTATTATTGCTATAACAACAAGCTTTGAAAAGAAATTCATAATTTAACTCCATTACTTTTTATAATTTTTAGGAATGATTATCAATCCATCCGCCAAAATCTCATTATTTACAATTTTTACGTTTTTAACATTAACTATAGCATTGTTTCTTTTATCTGTTTTTACCTGATAAACCAGTGGATTAAGTTTGTTTATCATAGGCAGAGCGGATTTCATAGCCAAATTGGTTATAGGATTGCCGAAATCAACATTATCAAACAATATTTTACCATTTTCAACATTCAACCCAGCCGTAAACTTTATAGTTTTGGGAATTGTGCCCATAAAAGTAGGCGCCAAAAAATCATAACTCATAACGATTTTATTGTTATTAATTTTAATGTTTGAGTTGGTAATCTTTAAAACATAATTTCCACCAGTACTTTGGGTTAAGTTGTCAATAAATTTCCCATATTCTGTTGATGCAATAGTCTTTTGCAGATCAGCTTCAGTAATTTTTCCTTGATATTTTATTACCATATTTTCAACAAAATAAAGCTGATTATCTTCATATTTAACATGGTTAAAACCACAGAGTGTCTCAACATTCATTGACGAAAAATACAAACCATCCTTGTTTAAATCCTTGCTTGTAGCAGATAATTTTTTGAATTTTCCGTTAAGCAGATTATTACCGCCAAATGTTTGAATTTGTACGTTAAAATTAGCACCCAACTCTTTTTTCAACGCGCGCGCAATCCCTCGTTCTGCAACTTGCGTTGTTAGAAAATTTACTCCGCTTGCAGAGGTTAAAAAGCCTTTAAATCCCCCTGAAATATCATACGGTTCCTTTGCGCAATAATAGCTTGTTTCCGACGTAAAAGCGTTAGCGCAATTGGCTAAAAATAAAAATACACTTAAAATAAATGCTACTTTTTTCATACAAACACCTTTATAACTTTAATTTTATTTGACTCTAATTTGGCTATTGAAACCAGTTGATTATTTTTTGTCAAAAGTACAATTTCGTCAGGAGTTAAGCCGGCTGCTTCAATTTGCTGTCCCACAACAACTTTTGAATATTCAACATCATTCAATTCTTTATACTTATATGATAAAACTTTAAGCGGATTAATCAAATTGTTTACAATTATTTCCCGAGATACAAGTTCCGCCAAGTTTACGGTATTTTCTAGCGTAAATTTTCCAGATTTTGTTCTTATCAATCCGGTCATAACTGCGCCCACACCGCTTTTTTGCCCAAGGTCATTGATTATTGAACGAATATACGTTCCTTTTGAACAATATACTTCAATTTTTGCAGTTTGATTTACTTCATCAAACTCTAAAAGAGAAATTTTTGATATTACAACTTTTCGTTTGGGAATTTCTATCTCATCTACAGACCTTCCTTTTCGCGCATATTCATAAAGTTTTTTACCATTTAATTTTATCGCAGAATAAATTGGCGGAACCTGCTCAATTTCTCCCTCAAACTCCTTAAGCAACTCTACTATTTGAGCTTTGACGACTTTGCTATCAGAAAATTTCCTTAGTGCACCTTCAACGTCATAAGTATCAGAAATCCACCCAAAACGTACATCGGCAATATAGCCCTTATCTTCTTGAAGATAATCAATGAGCTTTGTACTTTTGCCGATACAAACAGGCAAAACGCCTTCCGCCAGAGGGTCTAGGGTACCAGTATGCCCAATTTGTTTTATTTTCAGCACTTTTCGTAACTGCCGAATAACATCAAAAGACGTAAGACCGCTAGGTTTGTAAATATTTAAAAAACCAAACAGCTCGCCTGACATCGTTTTACAGTTCACCACGTGAAATTTTATTGATAAGGTCAGTAACTTCTGAGCCTTTTTCTAACGTATCACTTGCTATAAATTTTAAATCCGGAGTATGTCTAAGACGAATTCGCTTTCCTAGCTCAAAACGAATATGCGGTTTATTTTCGTTTAAAGCTTCAATCGTTTTTTCTTTTGCAGTTTCATCCGACGCGAGCACTGAGTATATCACTTTCGCATAAGAATTATCCTGCGACATTTCCACATCAACTATAGAGATTACGCCAGAAATTCGAGAATCACGGACTTCTCTTTGGATAATATCTGCGATTTCTTTCATTAGTGTTTTTCTTATACGTTCATTTCTTAATGACATGGTATTTTCCTCTAAGCTAAAGTTTGACGCTCAACTTCGGTTGTTGTTGAAACCTCTATAATATCACCTTCTTGCAGGTCGTTGAATTTCGCAAAAGATAGCCCACATTCAAAGCCTTGAGCAACTTCTTTTACGTCATCTTTGAAACGTTTAAGCTGGTCAACTTGTCCCTTAAATATTTCTTCACCGTTCCTAATTACGCTAGCCGTTTCGCCGCGTTTAATTTTACCTTCGGTAACATAGCAACCTGCAATTTTCAGTGTTTTACCTACTGTAAATATTTGTCTAACTTCTGCTTTGCCGAGAGCAACCTCTTTTAATTCCGGCTGCAAGAGACCAAGCATTGTTTGTTCTATATCTTCAAGCACTTTATATATAATGTCATATTTTTTAATTGTAACATTCTCGCGCTCTGCCGCTGCCAAAGCATTTGAGTCTTCCTTGACCGTAAAGCCAAGTATAATCGCATTTGACGCCGCTGCGAGCATAACATCAGCTTCTGAAATGTCGCCAACGCCCACGTGGATAAGCTTTGTGAGAATTTCTTTGCTTTCAAGCTGCATAACCGCTTGAGAAACAGCTTCCGCCGAACCATGCGTATTCGCTTTAATAATGATGTTTAAGTTTTTAATTTCTTCGTCCGAGCCAACAATATCGCTTCTTACGTGCGCGGGTTTCATAGCCTCAAGCTTTGTAATTCTTTCTTTTTCTTTGCGCTCTGCAACTATTTGTTTCATTTCTTTTTCATTGGCAACAACTTCAAACGAATCGCCTGCTTGTGGAACTTCTGAAAGCCCCAAAACCTCTACCGGCGTTGACGGCGGCGCTTTTTTAACTCTTTCGCCTGCATCAGAAAGCAACGCACGCACGCGCCCACCGACACTACCAACAACTACACAATCACCAACTTTAAGCGTTCCATTTTGTACCAAAAGTGTTGCGACTGGACCTTTACCTTTATCTAAATTAGCCTCTATTACAACCCCGGACGCTTTTGCTTCAGGATACGCTTTCAAATCTTGCATTTCAGCGGTTAAAAGTATATATTCTAATAACTCATCTATACCTGTTCCTTGAATAGCCGAGACCTTTACGCAGACGGTATCTCCGCCCCAAGCTTCTGGAACAAGCCCATGTTCGGTTAATTGTTGTAAAATTCTATCTGGGTTTGCAGACGGTTTGTCCATTTTATTTATTGCAACAATAATAGGTACTTCAGCAGCTCTAGCATGGTTAATTGCCTCAATTGTTTGCGGCATAATACCATCATCCGCCGCGACAACGAGAATTGCAATATCTGTTGATTTTGCCCCACGAGCGCGCATTTCGGTAAACGCTTCGTGCCCAGGAGTATCAATAAATACAATTTTTTTATCATCCAAAAATACTGTATAAGCACCAATTGACTGAGTAATACCTCCAACTTCAGTCGCTACAATCTTATGTTTTGCGGCACGAATGCTGTCCAGCAAAGTAGTTTTACCATGGTCAACGTGTCCCATGATTGAAACAACTGGTGCACGATGTTTAAGAAGTTTTTCATCGATGTTTTTAAGCGCATTTGCTTTTTCTTCTTTTTCGAGTTCTTCTTCCATATAAGCATCCAAATCTTCTTCCAGAACTTCTAGTTCAAAGTTTTGGGCGACTTTTTTTGCTATTTCAACATCGATAACTTCGTTTACAGTTGCCATAATACCTTGCATCATGAGGAATTTAACAACCTCTGCAGAACTTTTTTTGATTTTATCAGCAAGTTCCCCAATTGTCATTGCCTGATTGATAACAACTTGTGTTACAACTTCTTCTTTTTGTTCTTCACGATGACGCTTTTTGTGTTTTTGCGCCATAGCCTTTTCTAACGAAATTCGCTCTTGTTCTTCTTCTTTATTCCTTGAGCGGTCTTTGCTTTGCACCAAGTTTTTCTTTTTAGATGAAGGACCTTTGTTTTCGTAAATATCTTGTGAAATAATATGACGTTTGATAGGTCCTTTTTTATCAGCAGTCTGAGCCGGACGAGCTGGAGCTGAACCTTTTTGTCCTTGTGGCGCTTGAGAAGATTTCGTTGGTTTTTCCTCGCGAGCAGGCGCACCGGCTCCCGGACGTTGTTTTGGTCTTACATCACGAGTTTCTTTTACATCTTTATCTTTGCTTTGCTGTTCACGAGGTTTGCGAACTGGTCTTGCGTATCTATCTTCTGCACTATGGATAATTTTGGGTCCAAGACGAGGTTTAATTGAAACTGCGTCAGTAGCCGTTTGAGTGGCAGAAACTTCGGTTTTTGCTGGAGTTCCGACAGCGACGGTTTCATCCTGTTTTGGAGTTTTAGCTTTTTTAACAATAAAAGCCTTAGGTTTCGCAGAAACCTTTTGTTCAGGCTCTTTAAGCACTTCTTTAAAGCGTTTAACTTGTTCTGCCGTCAATGTTGAAGAATGCGATTTTACTTTAATCTGAACCTTTTTTTCCAAAAGTTCTATAACTTCCTTATTTGAAAGTTTTAATTCACTAGCTAAATCATATACTCTTATTGTTTCTTGTGCCATTGACGATAGTGCTCCATATATTTTATTAACATAAGCTTAACACAAGCACAATTTCAAGTAAAATAAGTTTTACAAAATATTTCACATTTACAGGGCTTTTTCCAGTTTTAACTTTAATTCTTTCGTCTCAAAATCCTTAAAATACCGAGTTATCTTTCCCTTTTTAAAGGCATTTTCTATGCATTTTTTATTTTTGCAGATATATACAGAACGTCCGAAATCTTTACTTGATGGTTCAAAAATGATTTCATTTGTATCATATTTTTTCATTAACCTAAACATTTCACATCTATCAAAACTATTTGCACAACCAATGCATTTTCTTATTTTAGCGTTCATACACACAATCCAAGATATCTTTTCTATATTTTTTACCTTTAAATTCTAAAGTATCTACCTCCTGCAAAACAATTTTTTTTGCCGCACTAAGCGTTGCGGCGGAGGCAGTTACAGAAAGAATTCGCCCTGTTTTTGCGATAAGTTTATCGTTTTTGTTAACCACATTATAGAGAGTAACGCCAATTTCATCCTCGACATCAGCGCGCCCTGTTATTTCTACCCCACTATTGTCAAACAAGACCTCTGGAACTCTTGTCAAAACAACAGATACAGCGGATTTTTCATTCAAATCAATATAGTCATACTCATCAGCAAGCGACCCCACGGTACATGCTTTGAATATACTGGTCAAATCCGTTTGCAAAAGATTTAAAATACACTCTATATCTGGAGATTTAAAAAATGTATTAAACTCAATAACAAAAAAGTTTTCATCATCTTGCAAGATAAAATCTACGCCAATCACACCAACATAAGGGGAAGAATTTTTTTCAATTTCTGTTAATGCAGGATAGACCACTTTTTCAAGAATTTTTCTAATAAGATTATCATCCACAAATGTTGCCGGAGCATACGCGCCAACACCGCTTGTAATACTGCCACCGTCTTTTTCTGATGAATACTTAAATGGGGTTACAGCACAAACTGGCAGGGCATTATACCCATCAGTAACAAAATAAAGAGAGGTTTCGCGTCCTTGAACATATTTTTCAATGATAACTTTTGGGGACTCTACCGCAAAATATTTATTCAATATATTATTTGCTTCTCGCTCACTATGACACAAATAAACGCGCTCGCCGGCGTCATGTCTCTCTGATTTTATGAACAAGGGATATTCCGCAGTTTTTAAATAATCACGGGCGGAGTTTTCTTTATCAAATATTCCGAACTTTGGAGTTGGAATATTTGTTTTATACATAAACTTTTTCCCGACAGCTTTTGATATTGCAAACCTTGCCGCCTCTTTTTCTGGTGCAAAAACCGTTAAACCCGCAGCGTTAAACGCATCTGGCATACCTTTTTCTATTGCAACATCATCACTAATAACAGTCAAATTAATTTCGTTTGCTTGCGCAAAATCAAGCATTTCGCACACTTGATCTGGCTGAATATCAATACAAGTTGCAAACTCACCAATAGCCTGATTTCCTGGCGCTACAAAAACCAAGTGCTCAGGGTTATCTCGTTTTATTTTTTCCGCCAACGCATATTCCGCAGCGGTTTTTCCTACTATTAAAATTTGCATATCAGAATTATACTATATCATTGTGTTAACTTATGTAACAAAATAAACAAAATCTGAAATTTGAGCTTTTAAAATGAGTTTATATAAGTGTGGATACAAATGGTATATAACTCAGGATATTACAATTAGTAAGGAGAAAAGTATGAATCTTTCAGTAGCACCGGTCAATTTTGCAATGGTAAGTCAACCTCAAGCTCCAGCAAGCGTAGAAACCGCTGGTTCAATAGCTTTTAGTGGAGCAGAAACAGCAGGATCTGTAGCATCATCATCATGTGGTGGCGGCGGCGGATTTTCAGCAGTCGCATAATCAAAAGTACAGTAAGTACTCGTGTAAAAAGTTTATAAGTATAGAAGCGTCTATTTTTATGATGCAACGGAGTGTGTTTTAATGAATCAAGTGAAAGTAATAAATTTTACACTAATCGGAGTTTTCGTACTGATGTTATGTGCATTTGTTTTTGTTGTTCAAAGCACATCAGGAATTATCGTTACAGATTCGATTTCAACAACAGTTTCAGCGTTTTGTGGATAAGTAAGTAAAATAAGAGAAAAAAGAAAATCACCAAATTTTGGTGGTTTTCTTTTTTTGTTTGTATAATAGAATAAGTAGCGAGGAGTTTAGTGTGATGAAAATTAAAAGATATATAACTGGACCTATTCAAGTGAACACCTATGTCTTATATGATGAAAAAACGCTTGAGGCGATAGTAATAGATGTTGGAGGCTCTGTTGATGAAATCGAAAAAGACATAAAATTTTTAGGGTTGAAACTCAAAGGGATTTACAACACTCACGGTCATTTTGACCACGTACTCGGGGCAAAAGATTTACAAGACAGACTTAATTGTGATTTTTACATCAACGAAAAAGACGCACTGTTTATTGAAAATTTACAAAGTCAATTACAGTTTTATGGATTAGATTATGTAATGCCGCCAAAAATTAGCGGATTTATTGACCAAAATACAAAAATCCAACTTGGCTCAAATGAAGTAAGCGTAATTGAAACACCCGGGCACACGCTTGGTGGAGTCTGCTTTTTAGCTGATAATATGCTATTCTCTGGAGACACATTATTTTTAGAATCTATTGGACGCACCGATTTACCTGGCGGGGATTACAATACATTAAAAAAATCTATTCGCGAAAAACTTTTTGTTTTGCCTGAAACAGTGAATGTTTATCCTGGACATGATGATTTTACAAGTATTGAGCACGAAAAAAAATACAACATGATGGTGTAAATTTATTTATGAACAATAATGTCTTTAAAGAATTTGTTAAGGTTAGATATTCCGAAATGGACTACACATTGACGCTAAAACCTGTAAGCCTATTGCATTTCCTACAAGATTTAGCCAGCGACAACGCAGAAGCCCTAGGTTTTGGTTACTCTTTCATTACACAGCGAAATTTAGGCTGGTTTTTGCTGAAATATCGTATGGAATTTGAAGATTATCCAGAAAATGTTTATGATTTAAAAATTACAACCGAACCTCGTGGATACAACAAATTGTTCGCCTATCGTGATTTTGGAATTTATAATGACGAAAAGCTACTCGGACGAGCAACAAGCACCTGGTCTTTAGTCGATATTAATTCAAAACGATTGGCATCTGTTCAAAATATTTTACAAGAAAATCCGCACATGGTGCAATTTAAAAAGCGCGAAAACGACTTGAATTACGAAAAAATTTCTCCACTTGGAAAAATTGATATAGAAAAAGTTTTCGAAATAAGATTTGACGATATTGATGTAAACAAACACGTAAATAACGCAAATTACATTACCTGGGCGTTTGAGCCATTGCCATTCAGTTTTAAAACAAACAAAAAACTAAAGACACTTGATGTAATATTTAAAAAAGAATTAAAATTTGGTAGCAATGTACTTGTGCAAGTTGGTTTTTTGGAAAACCAAACAACTCATTTACTAAAATGTCTCGAAACAGGGGAAGATTTATGCACAGTTTGCGCAAAATGGACTGATAAACAACCCATTTGCACAAAAACATAACTAGCATGTGTACAGATTTCCTGCAAAGTGATAAACTATAGTAAACATCACTTATGGAGTAAAAATTATGACAACTTTCGAACTTAATCTTTCAGAAGAAGAACTCAATAAACGCACAAGCAAAGACTGCCTTATCCCTAAAACTATGCTAAAAGAGGACTGCCTTGAATTCGAAAGGCTTTCTGACGGCGACAAAAAAGCGCTTAAACATTTAGTCTTAGCCGCAAACAAAATTGACGAAGTTTTCATGAAACAAGACAACGCAGCCAACATTGACTTCAAAGCCTATCTTGAAACTGAAGTTGCAAAAGGCAACAAAAAAGCAGAAATGACACTAAAGCTTTTTAATGCGCAAATAGGAATGGTTGCTGTTGACTCCGAAGCAAACAAAATATATCTAGCAAAAGGCTACGTCGACCTTCCTGGAAAAGGCTTTTACCCAGCAGACTTAACACAAAATGAATTCCACAAAATTTTAATTAAAATGATTTCGGAAGGCAAAACGGAAGAAGTCAAAAACATTTTAAACCAACGCACAATGGTTGTAAGAGATGGCGACGAATTAAAAGCGCTCGACTTTACAGACTTTTTCAAAGATGAATTTTCTTATGTCGCGCAAAACCTTGAAATTGCCGCAACGCTATCTTCAAACAAAGATTTTAACGAATATTTAAAACTTCAAGCTGTAGCGTTGCTAAAAAACGACCCAATGCTTGATGCTCAAGCCGACAAGAAATGGGCAGAACTGCAAGAAACGCCATTAGAATTTACAATTTCCCGAGAACAATATGCAGATGAAATAACCGGCTCAGTTATGGAAAATGAAGAACTCGCACAACTGCTCAAAAACCACAACATTACCCCTATTTCAAAAGATTCTATCGGGGCGCGGGTAGGAATTGTCAACAAACAAGGCACAGAAAAACTTCTTGAGATAAAAAAATACCTCCCTCTGCTTGCTCAAAATATGCCATATAAAGACGAATACGAACAAAACATAAATACAAACGATGACAAACAAACAATGGTTGACGTCGATATTGTAACACTTAGAGGCGACGAAGGAACATACCGCGGGGGAATTACGCTTGCACAAAACTTGCCAAACAACGACAAGCTTTCACTCACAATCGGCGGAGGACGGCGAAACGTCTACCACAGGCAAATCAGAACCAGCAACTCGCCGGAAGCCCTCGAAAAAAGGCAAAAACGTCTTGACGCAACACTAAAACAAGAATTTCACAAATATTACAATCCCGAAGCCGACCACTGGTTTACAATTGGACACGAAAATGTTCACTCACTCGGTCCAAAATCAGGAACGGAGGCACTAGGAAAATACAAAAATATCATAGAAGAAAACAAAGCCGACATGGGCTCGTTAGCCCTGCTTGATATTCTGCAAGAGCAAGGCATGTACTCGGATGAAGAAGTTAAGCAAATCATCATAACTTACGCAGCCGATAACTTTCTAAAAGCACGTCCAAACCTAAGCCAAGCGCACAGAGTTAGAACAGTAATGCAATCCAAATATTTCCTTGAAAAAGGCGCAATAAGCCTTGATGACAATGGCTTGATTAATATCAATATAGAAAAAATGATTCCTACTGCTAAAGAAATGCTTGCAGAAATTATTCGTATACAAATTTCTGGTGACTTTAACTCGGGCGAAAAGTACGTATTAGACAACTTTGTCTGGACAAACGAAATGGAAACAATTTCCAAAAAACTTAAGGAAATAGACAAATCGCTCAATGGTATTTTAAAAACACCGCTTGCTGACAAGCTTTCTGGGAAAATCACAAATTGAACACCAAGTTTTTAACATATCCTGAAATAAAATTACTCGTTGCCGATGACTTAGAAAAAATGTCATCAACAATTCTGGATACGCTCTTAAACAGCGGCTTAGCAACCGACGATTTTTTATCAGAGCTTAATAATTATTTGCAAAATGGGTCAAAACAACTTCGGTCTTGCTTAATATTTTTATTCTCAAAAGCTCTTTTCGGAGAATGCACAGAGCAGACAATCAAGCTCGCTGCCGCAGTAGAACTCATTCACAACGCAACACTTGTGCACGATGATATTATTGACGAGGCTGATATACGCAGAGGGGAAACAGCTCTGCACAAAAAATACGGCAACAAACTCGCAATAATCTCTGGGGATTTTTTACTTTCGCTTGCAATAAAACTCCTAAACAGCCTTAATAATTTAAGCATTATAGATAATTTTTCCGTTTGCCTAAACGCACTTTGTCGCGGTGAAATAGAGCAATATTTTTCACAAAAAACGACGCCGTCTATTGAACAATACTTAAAAAAATCCGAAGCCAAAACTGCATCGCTTTTTGTCGCTGCGTTAAAATCGCTATCAAATCTCAATAACAACAAATTTATCACCCTAATGCTCACGTTTGCCAAACATTTTGGCACGGCATTTCAAATTAGTGACGACTTAAAAAATTTGCGCCAAATACCAGGTGAAAAACCTATTCTCAATGATATAAAAAGTGGACTTTACACCGCCCCTGTAATTTACGCTTTTGGCGAAAACAAAAACTTGTCTGAATATTCACCCGAGCAAATTTTTGAAACAGCAACGCAACCAGACGCGCAACTCAAAACGCTTCAACTGTTAACAAAAGAAAAAGAGCTTGCAAAATCACAACTTCTCTGCCTTTCTAATACAAAATACAAACAAGCATTGATAAATTTGTGCAATATTATTTAAAAATTTTTAATTTTTGCGAAACTTTTACGCGCAAAATGTTTTTATATATTAACAGGAGAGATGAAAGGAATATTAAGATGACATTTAGCTTTGGTTTTCCTAGCATTTATAACAGCACAACTACAATATTTAGTTCCACAAACACATTTTCACCATTTATGAACTGCAGCACAACAAGCATAAGTTGCTTTAATTTTCCAGGAATGGCAATGTACAACGACAATTCATCTGGCACAATACAAGATTGGCAAAACATTGGCAGCAATTTCGGAGAAGCGTTAAGCATGCCGTTTACAAAACTTTTCAGCGCACTAGGCTAAGCAACATGATTTTGGCTCAGTCTAAAAAGTTAAAAAATAGAAGGCGGGCGCGTAGCGCCCGCCTTCTATTTTAAGCGATTTATAACTATTTTAAACAATTTATTGCACTTTGCCTTCTTTTAAACCTTCGTTGCCGATACTATTTGTTGTAATTCCTTAACAGACCTAGTATTTAAATGTTTACGGAAACGATCTGCCAAAGAAACGCCATGTGCTAAACTATTTTTATCACACACCGGAACCTCTAACCCAATAGCCTCATGAATTTTTTTTGCAATATTTTGAAGATTTAGTCCAAGCTTACGCGCTTCTTGCAATCTCGCCTGCAAAGTAAAAACCTTTTCGCCTGGCGTAGGGAAACTCATTTTTATCATTTGAAATGCACCTTCGTCATATTGAGCCAGTACTTTTGATAGGCGTAGAGCTGCTTTATTGTATAACAGCCCAGCACCTTTTTTGGCACTTGTTGGTTTAAACGCGGAATACATTTTACTCACCTGTCCACCTAATCTACTAATTGACATAATTAAATCCCTTTCTTTCTTCTAAATAATAGTATTGACACACATATAAAAACAATGAAGATTTTAATTTGCCTAAAATTGAGCCGAGTGGACTATTTTTGTTTTATTTTATTCGGTCATTTCCGCACTATGACTACCTTTGTAAGATTGTAACAATATTTTTACATTTGTGATTTTTGGATAAATATTGCATTAACGTAAGTAGGATATTTATTTACAAATTTTTTGCTGAGACGGCACGTAGATTCTTCGGTCGGTCGAAATCCTTGTGTATAGCATCATTTGGTGCTTTCCCTCAGCCCGCAGTGGCGGGTCTACAACCAGGAACATTGTAGAATTAAAGTCCGTCGGGCTAGGCTTCACCCGCATCCATCTTCCGCGTCATTCTGAGGGATTTTAGCTTTAGTTGGTAAAATGCAAGCTATAGTTGATTTCCGACCGAAGAATCTCGGCTCAAACTAAAA
>CAZVBZ010000012.1:0-48535 GCA_964626145.1 uncultured Muribaculaceae bacterium
TCAACTATATGTAGCATTAACAAGAACTAAAGGAAACCTTTATATCATTAAAAATAGCGATTTCAAGAATATAAGTGCGTGCTATTTATAATATTTTCTCAAGATACCCTGTTACTTTTTACAATATTGAAAAAGCAATAATTTAATTAATTAGTCCATTAATAAGCTTATAGTATATTGGGGACATGAACATATTTATTTCCCTTGTTTTTGCTAATGTTTTCTTAAAATCTTTTTGGTAGTATTTGATCAAATTTGTATATATGTCCATATAAAAAGGTTCTAGCATTTTAAAATACTGTTCGAGTAAAGCTTTTAGTTCTATAAATAGTCCTGACTCATTTATCAATTCTTGTGATAATTTAGTCCATTTATTATATTCTTTGAGTTTATAAACTTCATAACTTACTAACCAAATCTCATCTTAATGTTAATTGGATATCAGAATATTAGATTGTTTGCAATAGTGTGTTTTTTCTTTGGCATTGCTCTTAAAAGCTCTTGACGTGCGTGTTTGCAGAAGTTTTCCAATAAGTTCGAATCTTCGTCAAAAGTTTGTGAAGCATTGCTGATTGATTTTAATTTTTCTATTAATTTGTCTTTTTCACCATGCCATAAGTTGTGTTTTTCTTGCCCAAATTCTTGGTTAATTCTTCCATCAAGTTTATCAAGATATAAATTGTCTACGCGGTTTTGAAGTCGTGTTATTGGCTTTTGAATTTCTTCCAAACTCGTTTCCTCATAGTCCGCTTTCACTTTTCTCATTTCAATTACTGCCCTTTTGATTTCTTCAAAAAGACCAGCATCAGAATTTGGTAATTTGTCAATAAGCTCTAAAAAGACCTCATCAAGCCTCAAGAATAACATAGTCCTTAAAATTATGGTATAATCTATCTGTTTTTCTAGGTAAAATTGAAAGAGAAGAAAAGAAGCCTACATTAATTACCTTGTATAAAATTACAAAAGCACTGGATATGTAGCTTGAAGATTTGTTTCGTGGTTTGTAAAGTTTACGCATTTGTAATATGCTTTTCCATGTAGTTTACATGTGAGCGTGAGAGATGGTAATCTTTGGCATAATTTGTTTTATTGTACTTATTTACGCTATAATTGCACCTTCATTTGGTGGAGGTAATTGTTATGTTGCTAGGGAAATAAAAAATTCAAAAAAAGAGGAGTTACAAGATGACAGAGTTTTATCAGAAATCGTTGAGTTATTAAAAAACAACAAAAATATTTTTATTACAGGTGGTGCAGGAACAGGGAAAAGTTATCTGCTAAAAAATTAATAAAAATTTTTCCGTTACTAAGGGGCAATATAACATCTACAACAGGAATTTCAGCATTAAATATTGATGGCGTAACTATTCATTCTTGGAGTGGAATTGGAATTGGGCAATTTTCTGCAGAACAAATTGCAAACAAAATAAAAAAGCAGGAACTTTTTTTAAAGAAAATAAAACAAACTAAAATGTTGGTTATAGATGAAATCAGCATGTTGAGAGATGATATTTTTGTTTTAATAAGTGATGTGTTAAAGTTAGTAAGAAAAAATGACTTACCGTTTGGCGGTATTCAGCTTATCGTGATTGGCGATTTTTGTCAGCTTCCCCCTGTATCAACCGATAATCAAAAACATTTTTGTTTTTTAACTGAATTATGGAATGAATGCAATTTCGAAAAAATTGTATTAAATAAAGTTTACAGACAAAAAGATAAAGAATTTATAGAAATTTTAAATAAACTTAGATTTGCGAATAATCAACAAGAAACAATTAATATCGCAAGTTTTTTAAAAGGAAATATCATAATGAGTGCAAATAGAACATCAGAAGAAAAACAAACATTGCATATTTTTGCACATAATAAGCGAGTTACTCTGCATAATAAAAAAAGATTAAATGACTTATCAACACAAACTTTTAATTTTAAGTCTGATGACTATATAGCAAATATTGAATACGTTGACAATAAAAAAACTTTAGTAAGAACCGATATCAAAATATCAAAAAATGATAAAAATCATTTAGATACAGAAATGAGAGCCGAAGAACTATTAACCTTAAAAGTTGGTTGCAGGGTTATGTTAATCTATAACCTAGATGTTTCAAACGGTCTTGTTAATGGTGCTTTAGGAACGGTATTGGGGTTTCAAGAACAAGAACATGAAAATATTAAAATAGAGTATATACAAGTTAAGTTTGATAATAAAAAAGCTGGTATTAGATTAATTCCCAGATTTGAATTTGAAACACAATATGATACCGCTCAATCATTGATACGAAAACAATTTCCATTAGTTTTGGCTTATGCAATAACAATACATAAAGTACAAGGTTTAACGCTCTCTCAGGCTATTGTTGATATTTCTGGTTGTTGGGAAACGGGGCAAGCTTATGTGGCATTAAGCAGAGTTCAAACCAAAGAGAATCTTAAAATACTAAACTCAATTAATCCTAATAAATTTTTTGCCGATATAAATGCAATAGAAATTTCTAAATAATTTTATACATACGTATTAATATTTTATATGTTCGTATAAATAATCTATACGAACGTAATACCATAATGCTATTACTGATAGCAAATATCAAAGTATAAAATGGAAATTCAAATTGGGCAGGCGAAATCGGGGCATTCAGGGAAATAAAGATTTGTGGTAAGATGAGTAAAAAGGAGTTTTTTATGAAAAAAGTTTTGATATTATCAGGCAGCCCAAGAAAAGGCGGAAATTCCGACACGCTTTGTGATGAGTTTATGAAAGGTGCAATGGAAGCAGGTAACGAAGTCGAAAAAGTTTTTGTTGCAGATAAAAATATTGGCTACTGCAAGGCTTGTTATGCATGTAAAAACACGGGCGTTTGTGCGATTAAAGACGATATGGCAGAAGTTTTACAAAAAATGCTTGATGCCGATGTAATTGTGCTTTCAAGCCCTGTTTATTTCTATTCGATTTCTGCGCAATTAAAAGCCGTAATCGACAGAACTGTTGCGAGATGGCTTGAGTTTAAAAATAAAGAATTTTATTACATTATGACAGCCGCGGAAGATGCGTCAACAACAATGGACTGCACTTTAGAGTGTTTTCGCGGTTTAGCAGCTTGTCTTGAAGGTTCCAAAGAAATGGGTGTAATTTGTGCAAAAGGCGTTTACGAACGTGGTGAAATCAACGGCACCCTATTTATTAAGCAAGCCTACGAAATGGGGAAAAGCGTGTAACTAAATATGATAGTGACACAAGGAACGCGCAGCTTCGCTGCGCGTTCCTTGCAATTCAAGTTAATCTTATTTAATCAAGTTCTACTGCGCAGTGAGAATTTGTAGCGCAGAGTAAGAGCGTTCCCAGGGGTTGCTGGAGTTGGCAATCCTTTGTGCTCGTTTGAGTTGTTGTTTTTTTAATTTTTCTTGTTCTTTTTTCGCTTTTGCCAATTTTCTTGGGCTTGCGTTTCTTACTTTTAAGTTCGCATAAATTACTTGCAGTGCTTTTTGGTAAGAGTCGGTTCTGTAATTTGCTTTAACCGTAGCTGGATAATTGTAATTTGCATAGTCGAAAATATTTAGCAAACGTTTTTCTCCAGATGGATGAGTTTGCAATACGTCAATATAGTTGCCACAAATTTTGTTCAATACTGAAATAAGTGCCAAAGGATTGTACCCAGCTTTCATCATTAAATCTACTGCTGTTCTGTCAGCTTCAAATTCATCACTGCGAGTTACTTTCAGCAGTGAAAGCTGTTGTGCGGCTTGAATTGATTTGTTTAGATTATCGCTGGTTGAATTCGGTTGAATGGACGCAATTGCCGTATTTACCAAGGTTTGCTTTGCGCAGTGTCCATTTACAATGTGACCTAGTTCGTGAGCGATTACACCAGCTAGTTCGTCGTCGTTTTCTACATTGTTTAGCATTCCGCGATATACATAAATTTCTTTATCAATATTGGCGTAAGCATTAACGTGTTCTTCGTCTGAAACTTTGAACGTTATTGAGGATGGTAAATTGTTTGCGCTTAAGAGTTTTTGACCGATTGTGTTTACTCTTTTTAAGTTAGCCGCTGAATTCCATGTCGTTGTTGATGTTGTTGTAGCGATTGTTGTGCTTGCTGCAAGAGTTGGCTGTGTTGTGCCGTGTGAAATCACCACTGCTGCAAGTGTACAAACTACCAATGAAGATGTTATAAATTTTTTCATACTTGTATCCTTTCCTTTACAAATAAAATTATACAAAGTTATAGGTAAATAACAATAAATAGTTAAATATTATTAACTTAATTTAAATAGGGACGTAACCCCAGGCGTAAGTGTTAAATTTTTTGTATTCAATTATGTAGTATCCTTTTTTTGAGTCATAAATTTTTGCATTAAGTTCCAGTTCTTGCATGTTGGCGAGTTCTTCGTCAAGCTTTTTGGTTGTTTTTTTCTTCTTTTCCAGTTTTTTCTTTTCTTGTTCTATTTCGGCAAGTCTATTTTCGTAATCATTTGAATGTTTTTGAACAACTACTTTTATTGCCGGAACTAGCGCCTTTAGTTCTCTCGACTGAATGAGTAGTAGGTATTTTCGGTCGTCAGAGAGTGCAACTTCGTAATGTCCTGGTTCAAGGTAATCTTCGCCATCGCGTAAAGCAAAAGGGCAAATCATGTTTGGATTTTTAGTTTTATCCAGCCTGTAGAGATAGGTGGCTTTATCCTTGTCATAAATTCCGGTTTTTTCGGCAGGAAAAGTTATAATATCTTCAAATTCACGGATTTTGGGTATCTGAAAATCATCGAACATAAAATTATTATACCGTTTTTGCGCCAAAATTGACAGATGTTAAATTGTTAAATATATCAAATTCGTTTTTGTTCCATTCTGTACCGAATTCTTTATCTATAACAAAAAATGTTGGACCTGAGCCTGACATTGTTGAGCCTATAACGCGTCTTTTAATTTCCCTGAGAATTTCGTAATCGGGTAAAATGGCTTTTTCAAGACTATTGTAAATTAACATTTTATCAAATTCGTTTTTTAATAATAAATCATTTAATTTTGAAGTATTATCAGGATGTGATTTATCAGCAAGTAGTGCAAATTTCTGGTACGCTTCTTTGGCGGAAATGCCAAGGTTTTTAGGCTTAATAAGAGAAATATTAAACTTTGCGGGAGGTAATTTTTCTATAACTTCTCCGCGGCTTGTACAAAGCGCACAACCGCCATTTAAACAAAAATTCAAGTCGGAACCCAGCTGAGACGCTAACAAATGTAATTTTTCGTCGCTTAATTCCTTTTCGAAGATTTCATTTAATCCAAAAAGAGTTCCGCTTGCGTTTGTGCTCCCGCCGGCAAGTCCTGCGGAAACGGGGATGTGCTTTTCTATGTGAATAGAAACTTTTTTAGATTTTATGTTTGCTGCTGCAAAATATAATTTAGCAGCTTTATAGACGATATTGCGTTCGTCATAAGGGATTTTGTCACTTGTGCCGGTTAAAATTATTTCGTTTTCTGTTGTGGTTGAGGGAGAAATTTTTATTGTCAAGAAATCACATAATGAAATGGTGTGCATAATGCTTTGGATGTTATGAAATCCATCTGGGCGTTTGTTTAGAACTTCTAACGTAAGATTAATTTTTGCCGGTGTTTGAACTTTTATTTGCATATTTTTGCCTTTAATATTTCTGATAATTTGCCAAATACCTGAATTGAAAGGCTTTCACCCCTTGTGTTTTCTGAAATATTCAATTCTTCGAGAGTTTCAAGAATGGCATTTTTATCAAACCCTGCATTTGCTAGGCAATTTTTAATATTTTTTCTTCGGGAAGCAAATGCAGCTTTTAATACCCTTCTAAAAAATTTATAATCAGAAAGTTCAATCCGTGGAGTTTTGCGAACTTTTAATTTAACAAGTGCGCTGTCAACTTTTGGGCGAGGATAAAAAGCTTTTGACGGTACTTTTTTTACAATTTCAACATCAGCAAAAAATTGAGCTAGTATTGTTAGCAAACCGTATTGTTTCGCCGGTGAGGTCTCGGTTGCAACAAGCCTTTGTGCAACTTCATATTGAACCATTAATGTTATTTCGTCAATACAATTGCGATTTGTATTATTCAAATCATCAATTTCACCAAGCAAATGCGCTAAAATAGGACTTGTTATGTAATATGGTATGTTTGCAACAATTTTCAAATTTCGACCGAATTTAGAAAAATCAACTTTTAATACATCATTATGAATAATTTCTAAATTTTTTGCTTCAAGTTTCTTAATAACATCAATCGCATCTTCGTCAAGTTCTATTGCCGCAACCTTACCTGCTTTTTTAATAAGTTGCTCTGTAACGAAACCAGCGCCAGGACCTATTTCTACGACGGTATCATTATTGTTTAAATTGGCACTGTCTATAATAAAGTTAATAATATTTCCATCAATCAAAAAGTTTTGACCGAGACGTTTTTTTGTTCTAAATTGTCTTGCTCTGTTGTAGTAATCCATATAAGTATTATAATAATACAAACAGCTAAATGTTTTAAACCATGACATTTGATATTGTTACAACTATGGCAATAAAAAAACTAGAAGAAAACAAAATAGATATACTAAAAACCGCGATATGCCGCGATTTCTATCTTTCGTGCAAACCAAAATCCGAACTTAAAATAGGGTTGGAACTAGAGCGACTTCCTGTTTACAAAAATTCGCATCGCGCAGTTGATTATTTTGGAGCAAACGGACTGTATAGGTTTTTGCGTCAACTTGCTTACAATGATGAATGGCGTTACATCACAGATTTGACCTTTATAAATGGACTAAAGAAGGGTGATACAACAATAACTCTTGAACCAGGCGGGCAGACGGAATACAGTTTGACTCCGAAAAAAACGATTTTTGAATTAAAAAATGAGATTGAAATGCTAGACAAGAAAATAATGCCAATACTTGATTTCTTGGGGATTTCAATGCTTGAGTATCCAATTTCACCAGTTACGGATGGAAAGGATATCGAAATTATCCCAAAACGCCGTTACCAAACAATGGCTAAATACATGAATGGAAAAAGATGTTTTTCAATGATGAGGGAAACAGCGGGAATTCAAGCAGCTATTGATTATACGGACGAAATTGATGCTATGAAAAAATACAAAATTGCTATGATGTTATCCCCATTTGTAACTGCAATTTTTGCGAATTCGCCGATTCGTTGTGGAAAAACTACAGGATACAAGTCTACACGCGCTCTTGCCTGGCTTAAAACTGATGAAAATCGCTGTGGACTTGTGAGCGAAAAAATATTTGACCACAAAGAAAATTTTACTTTTGCTGATTATGTGAATGCGGTTTTTAATGTGCCTATGCTTTTTATTCAGCGAGAAAATAAAATTGTTGAAATTGGCGGGAAACTGACTTTTGAACAGTTTTTTCAAAACGGGTATGATTGCTTGAACGCTCAAAGAGAAGATTATGACTTGCATTCTACACTGTTCTTTCCTGAGGTTCGTTTAAAAAATATAATCGAAATTCGCAATCAGGACTGCCAAAACGGTGACTTAAAATATTCAATTCCTGCTTTGTATAAAGGGCTTTTTTATAGCTCTGATTCAACCCAAGACGTTTTTGACTTGCTAAAAAGGCTTTCGTTTGCAGATTTTCAAAAGTTGCGTAATGACGTGCCGAAAACTGCGCTAGATACTAAAGTTGGTAATAAAAAAGTATTAGATTACGCAAAAATTATTTTAAATATAGCTTTTCAGGGGCTTATAAGGCTTCAAACTGGCGAAGAAAAATTTTTGGAGCCAATTATGGAATTAACTTATGATGGGCTTTGTCCTGCTGATATAATATTGAAAGAGTGGAAAAACTCTAACCGTGATATGACAAAATTAATAGATTATATAAGGCTAAAATGATTATTACACCTGAAGAACTGGCAATTCATGAGCCGGACGAAAAACTACTTGAAATAATTAATAATAAATTTTTTAACGACAAAATTCTTTTTGAAAAAAAGTCGGATTTTCACGATATAAAAGTCGTTGAAAATGAAATAGGTCGTTTTTTGCATTACAAAGATACTTATCAGGCGGGATACATTGACACGCCCATTTACAAGGGGAATATTCCTTATATAAATTATTTTCTAATTCCATATTTGTTTAATCCAAATATTGAAAAAGTGCTGTTAATCGGGCTTGGAACAGGTAAAATTGTTAATCAGTATGAAAAGCTTTTTCAAAAGCTTAAGAAAATTGATGTTGTTGATATTGAAGAAAATATACTCGAAATAGCGCAGGCGTTCTTTGATTTTGCCCCTTCTGAAAAGTTCAGTTTTAATCTTCAAGATGGGCTTGTTTATTTAAATAATTGTAAACACAAATACGACCTTATTGTGGTTGATGTAGCGTCAGATGAAGGGATAGACGAGCGATTTTGTAATATAGATTATCTTCAAACAATCAAAAAACATCTCTCCAAAAAAGGTATATTTGTTTCAAACATGCCGTCTTGTGCCGATGTCTTAAATCCCGAAAATACTTTTGTGTTGAGACTTTATGATGATTACAAAAAAATCTTTAAAAATGTAAACATGTACAAAGGTAATACTTCTGACAAAATCTACTATAAAGCATTTTTTGACTTAGATGAAAGAGTTGTAGATATAACGAATTTGATTTTTATTTCATCGGATTGTGAATTTGAGTTTCGCGCTCAGTCTAAAGATATTGAAAAATTAGGTGTTTTAATACAAAGTTATATTTCGGACTTAATTAGATTGCCATAAATTTATTTTTTATGTAGACTTAAGTCATGCACGAAATATTTCAAAGTTTACAAATATGGTTTGAACAGCATGGCGCGCTTGGGCTTGGATTAAATGCTTGGCTAGAAAGTTTTATTCCGGTTTTACCACCAGACATATTGCTTATTGCTATGGATTTGGCTAAGCCGCAAAAAGCCCTTTTTTACGCAACAATTGCAACTGTTTGTTCCGCATTAGGTGGGCTTACGGGCTGGTTGTTTGGTAAAATAGGTGGAAGACCATTTTTTAATTGGGTTTTTCGTAACAAAAAAGATATGTTTGAAAAAGTTGAAGCTATGTATCAAAAATGGGGTACAGTTGCGGTTGCAACCGCAGCATTGACACCTGTTCCTTATAATATTTTTGCTTGGACAAGCGGAATTTTAAATATGAATTGGTTCTTGTTTGTGTTAATAAGCGTATTTGGTCGTGGTGCTAGGTTTTTTATGGTATCTTTGCTGTTAATGTTTTTTGGAGAATCTGTTAAATCAAACCTTAAGGAAATTATTTTGGTTGGCTCTATTTTGCTTCTGATTTTTTACGTGGTCGGATTTAAATTTTTAAAGAAAAAACAAACCGAATCGGACTCTCCATCAGTTGCTGAATAAAAAAGTTAATTGAAAGTGTTTTTGCAAAGTGCTATTATAGCGCGATTTGAGATGGGGTGACAAAATTTCGAGCATGTGTTATAATAAACTTGTGATTGAGAAAATATTATAAAGAATTTATGTTTTCATTGTTAAAATCAAATTTCACCTGACGTAAGTGCTTTTCTGGGGAACGGCAAAGCTAAGTTGGCGTGTGTATGTACGCGAGTTTGCTTGATAATACCCCATAATGGATGTGTTTGAAGCCGGTTTGTCACACCGATTTTAAATAAGTCCTTGTTTGCACTTAGTTTAAGAGGTATTTATGCGATTTAAAAACAGAGCCTTTGCTCTAATATGGATTGTTGTATCCGCTGTTCTTTGCTGCGGGCTGTTTTCGCAGTACGAAAAATGTGTGTCAGAAAATTCTGCGTCAATTGGCGCTCCAATTTCTGCTGCCCCGATTGACAATGCTAAGTTGTCAATATTTTTGATGTTTGTGGCTATTTTGTCACTATCAATGGGTGTATTTTTCTTTGCTTACAGCGATGAAATTGAAACATACATCGGAAATTATCAGCGAACGAAAGAAATTTAGCGTTTTTCCATCACAAAATATGCAGGCATGTACGTTAGCGGTAAGCCTTTGGTTGTGCGTAAATTTTCGTATTCAAATTCTGCTTTCGCAAACATTGACTTTGTTAGTATTCTTGTGTTTAGGGCGTTTACGCCAGTATTTTTGATGTGCAAAAGTAGTTCTTTTAGCGTTGAAAAATAAATTGTAATTGAGGTGCCGGTTGCCGTTGTTGGTTCAAAATATTGCATTGCAGAAGTTGTTATTTCATTTATTGTTTTGTATTTCAGCGATGCCCCAAAGGTTTTGGCAATTTCTGAGTAGTTTCCATTTACAAATGTTGAAAAAATTAATTTTCCACCTGGGTTTAAAGCCTGTGCTGATTTTTCAAAAAATTTATCTATATTTTCAAACCATTGAATTGAATTTGCAGAAATAATTAAGTCGAGATTTTTGGGAAAATTTATGTATTCAGCATCGCCGATAATAAACTCATATTCAATATTTTTGGGTTTTATAATGGTGGTTGGTTCGGAGCAAAGGTCGTTCAAAAACAGTTTTTGTGCCTTTAGTCTGTCTAGTTTCTCGCTCAAAAGCCCTGTTCCGCAACCGATTTCAAGAATATTTCCGTATTTTTTTAGTGGTACAAGCGTTATTAATTGTTCAATAACTTTTTTTTGAACAATTGCATTGTCATTGTATGTTTTAAAATTCGTGCTAAACCGTGATTTTATAAGCTTTTTGTCAATCATAGCAGTTCTTCCAAACTATAATTAAAAAAAGGAAAATGTCCGCAAAAGACTCGTTTTATTGCGCTTTTGCTGCGCCAATAATTTTCCTGCGAGTTGGTCGGGATAATTCTGTCATTTTGCGCAATTATAACTTTTGTAAAGGTTGAATTAGGCGTATTTGTCGCTGAAAGTCTTTTTATATTTTCAAGTTCTGCTTTTAGCGCAATTATATCAGGCTTTGTCGTGTTTAACGAAATGAATTTTTCATACTGCTGCTCGTCTGTAAACATGTTACGGTAAAATTTTTCGAGGCTTTTTTCATTGAGCGAGTTAAGCGTGAGGTCAAACATTCGCGGATTTATGCCAAACTCCCTGTCTATCGGGATTGGCGTGCCATTGATTGCGGTCAACGAATTAAATTTCGGCAGTTTTACAAATTGAGACATAAAAACGCCGTAGGAAAAGGCGGCAACGTGTATTTCTTTGTAGTTAGAACAGTCAAACTCGAAATTTGTCGAGCGATAATCCCACACAAAAAGTAAATCGTGCTTATTTGAAAACAGGCTGGCAAATGGAGTGTAATCCAATGCCCAGCCTGAAAAAAATATTACTAGCGACTTTTGACCGTTATTTTTATGAAATAATTGCATTTTTTACTCTGTGAATAAATTTATCTTTACCGATAATGTTGATTACGGCAGAGATGTCAGCACCGTGAGTGCGACCTGTAATTGCGGCTCTTATTGCCCACATTGTTTCTTTAGGTTTAATGCCTTGTTCTTTAAAGAACGCTCTAAGTTCTCCGAGTTTTTCGTGCAGGTCTTCTAGATTGCTAAAATCCCAACCATTGACTTCTTCAAGTACTTTTTTAAGTACCTTTTGAGATGTTTCAGTTGAAAGGACATCTTCTTTAACATTTCCTTCAAATTCAACATCTGTACCAAAGAAGTATGGCACATCTTTAACTATATCTGAAAGAACTGTTAATGGCTCTCGAGTAACTTCAACCATGTGTTCAAACTGAGCTTGTGAAAGTTCGCTCAAATCATACACTTCTTCAAGATAAGGTTTGATTTTTTCTGTAAGTTCTTTTATGTCCATTTTTTTGATGTATTGACCGTTCATCCAGTTTAATTTGTCATATTCAAAGACTGAATTTGATGATGAAATTTTTGTTATGTCAAAATCAGCGGCAATTTCATCTACAGTTTTTATTTCTTCTCCGTCAGATGGTGCCCAGCCTAAAAGTGCTACAAAGTTTACGAGTGCTTCTGTAAGGTAACCTTGTTTTACAAAATCGCTTACTGCTGTTGCTCCGTGGCGTTTCGAAAGTTTACTTCTGTCCGTGGCAAGAATCATTCCTAGATGACCGAATTTTGGTACTTCTGCGCCGAGTGCTTCGTAAATAAGAATTTGCTTTGCAGTATTGGAAATGTGGTCTTCTCCACGAATGATGTGCGAAATTTTCATTTCCATATCGTCAATTACAACGGCAAAGTTATAAGTTGGAGTGTTGTTTGACTTTTGAATTACAAAGTCTCCGATAAGGTTGCTGTCAAATTTCAACTCGCCTTTAACAAGGTCGTTGAAAACTATTTCGCGGTTTTTCGGAACTGCAAATCTTACAACGGGTTTTCTGCCTTGTTTTATAAGTTCTTCGCGTTGTTCCGCTGTTAGGTTTCTGCATTTTTCAGAGTAAATGTATGCTTTTTTATTTTTGATAGCTTCTTCTTTTTCGGCTTCAAGTTCTTCTTGCGTGCAGAAACACTCGTAAGCATGCCCGGATTCGATTAGTTTTTGAACATATTTTGGATAAATATCAAAACGTTCTGATTGTTGGTATGGACCGTATTCTCCACCTACATCCGGACCTTCATCCCAGTTTAAGCCTAGAGCTTTCAAGCTATCGTAGATATTTTGTGTGTAAGCGGCGTTTGAACGTTCAAGGTCGGTATCCTCAATTCTCAAAACAAACTTGCCGTTATTTTTTTTAGCAAAAAGATAATTAAACAGCGCTGTCCTTGCGGTTCCGATGTGGAGGTTTCCGCTTGGAGATGGTGCGATTCTTACTCTGATGTTTTCCATTTTTTCTCCCTTTTTTCTTTTATAAAATGTCCGAATTTAGGGCATTTAGTGTTTTCTTTGATAATTGTACCAAAAGCAAATAAAGTAAACAAATTTTTTTTGCATGACATTAGTAAAACGCCGTGATATAATGTTTGAGCCAGCTTTGGAAGGAGAGAACATGTTTTTTGGTTTGTTTAAAAAAGAAGAAAAAAAATCTGATATATTAAATACGCTTTATTTGCAGTTAAAATCATTTTATGAATTTGAAACATTAAGTAGTGAACGAAAAAAATATTTGAATGAATTGTTGGATAAATATGGTTATTTGCCTTATCCGCATATAAAAGTCTTGGAGGAACTTTCTCCAGCAGAGGTTTTGTTCGCTTTAGAAAAAAAATGGCAAAATGAAGGCGTTTTAAAAGATGGCGTTTTTGATTTTGAAAATGACAAGGTTAGCGCGCTTGCCCGTCGTGGGGTGCAAAATTCAGACTGGATAAAAAAAGAGCAGCATAATATAAAGCTTGTAAACCTTGCTGGGCTTGGTGATGGAAATAAAACGCAGGAGACAGGAAAATTTATTGACTGGTTGCGCCAGCTGTTGATTTTGCCTTCTGGCTTAGTGGAAAATGGCGTTATGCCGACTACAATATACCTTATTCCGTTTCATCCGCGTGAATTTGGATGCGCATATCTCCCTTCTGGTTATGGCGTGAGCCCTAATTTGGAGGATAAGCAGCTTAAGGAAAAAGTGGGAATAGATGTTCAAAAGCAGGTTCAGTTGTTTATAGAGTTTGCTCAACTCGCTGGACACCCTGTTATTTATGATATTTTGCCGCAAACTGGCAGGTTTTCAAAGCTGGTTTTGTCGAATCCTCAAATTGCGCGTTGGTTTGATATTCCAAAATTGGTTAAGCAAATAGAAAATGATGCCGAAAATGTTGCACAAGCACTAAAAAAAGACCATGATGTTGATGAAGTTGAAATAGTAAAAAATCTTGCAATAACTCTTTTGCGCTCTGGTGCTGGCGAAATTAGCGAGCAGTATAAAGCTCTGTATGATGAGTTTTTGGCTAAATTACTTGTTAATAAAAAGGTCTTTTCAAATGACATGCTTAAAAAACAAAGTCAGGCTGAAATAGTAAAACGAGTACGGAAAATTGTCTCAAAAATTAACGGAACAAGTGTGAATGCGCATTTGTGTGAGAATGATATAAAAAATCAGGGTGAAATTATTCAAAAACTAATTGCGGAAGGGCTTTGGCCGGCGCCAGGTGGAGCGTGGTGTTCTTCCGGTGTGCCAGTCTTTGACAAAATGTCTGAATGCGCTAGTTACCCGATGTTCCGGCATTTTAATTTTAAGGACGAGGATGTGACAGAATTTGCAAACCTTGATTGCCAGACTCCCTTTTACTTTGTTTTTCTAGAAAATGGGCAGTATAACACGCCAGTAATTGATTTTTACGTAAATTTCCTCAAAAGATTGCAAGAACAATACAATTTTGATGGGTTCCGAGTAGACCATATTGACCATGTTGCAGACGAAGTTTCGGAAAAAAATGGTGTTCCAATTAGTTACCGTGCGCCTCAAAAGGTGCTGGAAAAAGTTAATTCTTCGATGAAAGCCAAAATCCCATATTTTGCAGCTCTTGCAGAATACATGCTCTGGGATGGGCTTTTTCAGGAGTATCATGAAAATATGAATTTTGATATTCTCTGGGGAAATGACATTATTATGCAGAATGAAAAAACTCCAGAAAAAATTGTTGAGGATAACCAAACGCTTGCCCAATATAACACTCAAAATCTTGGGTTAAGCGACTTGTCGATTTTGAAAACGTATAATAACCAAGATGGGGAGTTTCGTGAAATTAATCAATATCCAGGTCAGTTGGGAGAAAATGGTGCACTTTTCAAATGGTTTAAGCTCAAATTTCTCCCCGGCGGAAAAAATGCGCAGCGCCCGGTTATGTTTATTGATGGAGATGAAAGCTTTACTAAAACGGGGATTGAGGGCGTAATTGGCGCAGAAGTTTCTATGCCGAGAGAAAAAAATTACGACTTTTTCAATAAATTTACGGCAATTCAAAATTTTGCGCTGAGAAATGAACTTACTCGCGAGGGTGAGGCAGAAATTATGTTGCAGGAGGAGGACGGCTTTGTTATATGGCTGATTTCAAAAGAAATGGTAAAAGAGAGTCTGCTAGTTGCTGCAAATTGGTTGCCGCCAACACAAAGTACTAAAAAGCGCTCAGATGACGGCTTGGAGGTTGATGTTGTTGAGCCTTCTCCCGCAGTGGAAAACAAGACTATCGAGCTTCCGTGTGATTATAAAATTGTTTCAGAAATAAAATTTTCGGCGAATGTGGGCGAAGAATTTGAAATGGTAGAAGATGCGCTCAATGAGCAAACTAACAAGCTTGTAGTTGAAAGCCTCGCGCCATCTGAATTTAGAATATTTAAACTGGTGAAATAATGTTCAAAAAAATCATCTTGTTTTTAATAACTATTTATCAAAAGATATCAGCCTTAACCCCGCCGGTATGCAGGTTTTACCCGACGTGCTCGCAGTATGCAAAAGAGGCTATACAAAAATACGGAATTTTTAAGGGTGGCTGGTTAGCAGTAAAGAGGATTATGCGCTGTCACCCGCTCAACGAAGGCGGATACGACCCAGTGCCGTAGAAGAAATATATGAATAAAGGGGCGTTAGCCCCGCCACTTTTGTAGTGAGTTATGACTTGTTTCAATATGGGAATGAGCACTATTGGTCTAATGAAAAATCGGCAGTTATGTTTTACCTGAATAAACAAATGTTTAAATACGCTTTAAAACAGAATTATATTACGAAAGAAGATTTTTATAAATATAATGATAAGGAAATAATAGCGAAAATCTGCACTTATGACAGTGATAATTTTTTGAACAAATTATTAGGGAATTTATCACAAAAAAATTATAAACAATTTATAAAAAACGATTCAGACAAGTGTTATGAGAATATTTTGTGTAAATTCCGCAGAGTTGATCCTTACGTTCTTCAAAATGGCAAACTAAAAAGGCTCTCTGCCTACAATGAAAAAATAAAACAAGATTTTATGGAAAATACTCCAAAGTATAAAATGTATAAAGTGTTGAGTCTGGTTTAAATTATTAGGAGGAAATTTTCCCTTTTTCTCCTGCAATTATACGATTTATTAAGAAAATACTTGCTAAAATTTATTTTTGAATATAAAATACAGTAGAGGTTGATTTCCAGTTTAATTTATTAAGTGAAAACAAGGATTTATTACAAGAAAGAGATTAGTTTATTTTGCATTAAAACACGAGCGTAACAGCGGATATACCTTGCAAAATCATGAGGTAAAAAAATGTATATTAATAAGTGCACAAAATGCGGCGCAGAATTTGAAACCAAAAACCCCAAACGAATTATTTGTCCTAATTGTCTTTATCCAGACAAAAAACCGCTGTTGGATTCAGGTTCACAAGGCGGTAGCAATAGCGACGCTAATGAAAACAGTGAAAGACCGCAAATGCGTTCTTCATATAGCTACGAAGGAAATTCTGACGAACCGCAAAGACCTTATCCGCAAAGAAATTTCTATAATGGTCAACGGAATTACGACCGCCGTGAAGGGTATCAGAACAATCGTCCGAATTATCAAAGAAGTAACTACAATCGCCCACAAGGCGGTTACAACAATAATCGTCAAGGTGGCTACAGCCGTCCACAGCGTCCAAATAATAATTATAATCGCCCCCAAGGTGGTTACAACAATAATAGACCCCAAGGCGGTTACAATCGTCCACAACAAGGCGGATTTCGCAGACCTATGCAAAATAGACGTCCGGTGGCGCCAAGACAGCATAAAGAGTTGCTTGTTACCAAAGAGCAGCTTGTTCAAATTGAAGCTTTGTACAAACGCATGCTCCCTTTGCCAAACCCTGACGCACATGAAATTATTGGAAAGGAAATCGAACTAGAACCAAGAAAGGTTTTCTTTGGTATAAATTTGATTAGGCAAAAAATGTTCCTGCCTAAGTTGCCGTATCCAAAACGTAAGCTGGCTGTTTCGCAAGACCAATTGTCAGCAATTAAAAATCTTTACGAGCCATTGCTGCCATTGCCTCCGATTGGCTGTCACAAAATCATTGCAAGTCAATTAAAAATGGATGAATGGCGTGTGCATGTTGGTATCGGGCTTGTTCGTAAACAAATGGGACTCGATAGATGGAACGAGGATCGCGCAGATGCGCCAGCGCAAATTATTCGCCCGCGTAAGGGGTTGAGTGAGCATGATAAAGTTCTTGCTGATGATGAAAGGCTGCTTTCTAATCAAGAAAAATCTGTAGAAGTTTCTGAACCTGTTTCAGAAGAAGTTGTTGAAAAGCCTAAAAAAACTACACGCAAGAAAAAAACAGAAGTGGCTGCAGAAACTGAACAAGAAACCCAAGAGCAAGAATAGTTAATGAGTGCGTTGATTTCTATTGGCAAAATACTGAATTTTCACGGTATAAAAGGTGAAGTTAAGCTGGGCTATACAAAAGGAAAAGAAGAACAGCTTCAAAGTATAAACGTTGTTTATGCTAAAAAGGCAAATGAGAGTATTCAACTTACCATAGAGACTATTCGTTTCCACAAAGGTTTTGCGATAGTAAAGTTTAAAGAATTAAATTCCATTAACGAAGTTATGGAGCTTAAAGGGTCGATTATTTATACCGGGAAAGATGTTGTGTCCAACGAACTTAGAGAGGACGAATTTTTAGCTTCGGACCTTAAGGGGTTGGAAGTTTTTGATACTAACGGGCTAAAGCTAGGGTACGTAACTGGTGTTTCTGAAAACGGCGCAACGGATTTGCTATCTGTCAAAATTCGCGATAATTCAACTCATCTTGTACCGTTCGTAAAAGAACTGGTGCCGCTTGTAGATATTGAAAATAAAAAAATTGTGGTCAAAAATATTGACGGATTAATCCCTAAACTTTCTTAGGAGGACAAATGCGCTTTGATATATTGACACTTTTCCCTGAGATGATAGAAAATGCCTGCCAGCACAGCATTATACATCGAGCAGTGCAAAGTAATTTGATTTCGGTTAATCCGGTTAACCCACGCGATTTTACACACTCAAAACACAAAAAAGTTGACGATACGCCCTATGGTGGCGGAGCCGGAATGGTTTTGATGTGCCAGCCGTTTATTGATGCGCTTAATTCGATTGAAAAATCTGAAAATTGCGAAACTGTCATTCTTACACCGCAAGGCGAGAAATTTAACCAAAAAATGGCAAAAGAATTTTCGCAAAAAGACCAGCTCATTATGATTTGCGGGCATTATGAAGGTTTTGACGAACGTATAAGAACGCTGAGTAAAGCGCGTGAAGTTTCTATAGGAGATTTTGTTTTGACTGGCGGAGAATTGCCGGCTTTGTGCATTTTAGATAGCACTATACGCTTTATTGATGGAGTTCTTGGAAAGCTTGATTCTGCTGATTGTGATAGCTTTGAAGATGGTTTGTTGGAATATCCGCAATATACAAAACCTCGGGAGTATGAAGGGCTGGCGGTACCCGAAGTGCTTTTAAACGGTAATCATGCCCAAATTGCCCAGTGGCGTAAAGAACAACAAATTTTGAAAACTAAAAAGATGCGTCCAGATTTGTGGCAAAATTATCTGCACAATAATTCTGAGTTGTGATATTATAATTATTATGAATTTTGAAAACATTGCAATCGGTGTTGATATCGAAGAAATTGTGCGGTTCAAGAATAAGGACGCAACTTTTCAGCAGCGCATATTTTCACCAGCAGAAATTGAATATTGTAACTCAAAAAGCAGTCCTGCACAACATTTTGCCGCACGTTATTGTGCAAAAGAAGCGGTGTTCAAAGCTTTGAGCAGTTTTGATGTAAAGGGAATTGAATATAATAAAATCGAGGTTTATCACAAAAATAAAGTGCCCTGCATTAGATTTCTGTCGGAATTAGAAAATAATTTTAAAACAAAATTGAGTTTGTCTCATGACAAAACAAAAGCAATTGCTTATGTTATAATTAATAAATCAAATATTCAAATAGATGACTCGACGCAAACTAAGGGGGAAACCGTATGAAGGGAATAGTTCTTGCCGGCGGTGCGGGCACAAGACTTTATCCGGCATCACTGCCAATTTCAAAAATTTTATTGCCAATTTATGACAAGCCAATGATTTACTACCCAATTTCGATTTTAATGCTTGCTGGTATTAGGGAAATCCTTATTATAACAAACCCTGCGGATTATGAAAATTTTGTGAAATTGCTCGGAGACGGTTCGCAATTTGGAGTGCATTTTGAATACAAAATTCAAGAAATTCAGCGCGGTATTGCTGATGCGTTTATTCTTGGCGAAGATTTTATTGCCGGAGAAGAAGTTGCGCTCATATTGGGTGATAATATTTTCCATGGGCACAATTTCTGTACTATGCTTCAAGAAGTCGCTAAAAGAAAAGATGGCGCAACGGTTTTTGGCTATCATGTAAATGACCCGGAACGCTTTGGGGTCGTAGAATTTGATAAAACCGGTAAGGCTGTTTCTCTTGAAGAAAAACCAAAGAAACCAAAATCACACTATGCAGTAACCGGCTTGTATTTTTACGATAAGAATGTTTGCAAATATGCGAAACTGTTAAAACCGTCAGCGCGTGGAGAGCTTGAAATAACCGACTTAAATAAAATATACCTTGAAACCGGTAAACTTCATGTAGAAGTTTTGGGCAGGGGCTTTGCTTGGCTCGATACTGGCACGCATGACTCGCTTTTGCAGGCAAGTAATTTTGTTCAAACAATGCAAACAACCAAAGGTGAAAAAATTTCTTGTTTGGAAGAAATTGCCTATGAACATGGCTTTATAACAGCAGAACAATTGCGAAAAAATTTGTGGATGTATAAAGACAAAAACGCTTATTATGATTACATTTTAGACTTAATTAGCTCCAAAGATGCGGTTGAAGTATAAATAAAACAAAAGGCTTCAACTTGAAGCCTTTTTAATGAAAATTTTATTAAAGGTGTTTTTCAATATTTGAGATTAACGCAGATTTTTGCATTAGACCGACCATTCTCTCTACTGCGTTTCCGTTTTTGAAAACCATTATGGTCGGTAAGCCGCTTATAGAGTATTCTTTAGCTGTTTTAAGGTTTTCATCAGTATTAAGTTTTACAACTTTGATTTTTCCAGCCATTTCGGTAGCAACTTCATCAAGTACGGGACCTAATTTTCTACAAGGACCGCACCATGGTGCCCAAAAATCTACTACTGTAATGTTTGACGAATTCAAAACTTCTTGTTCAAAAGAAGCGTCATTTATTTCAATTGCATTTGACATATCGTCCTCCTTTTATACCTGATTATAACATATAATTAAAATTCAGGAATAATTCGACTGAATTGCCTGTTTGGACATAAATAAATGTTGATACAAAAAAATTGTGTTATCATATTTGTAAAAGGGAGAACTATGAACGACAATATTGTAATTAGAAAAGCTAACCAACATAACCTAAAAAATGTAGATTTGGAACTCCCGAAAAATGAACTGATTGTGTTTACAGGCGTTTCTGGCTCGGGGAAAAGTTCGCTAGCCTTTGATACAATTTTTGCAGAAGGGCAACGCAGATATGTCGAAAGCCTTTCTACTTATGCAAGACAGTTTTTGGGGCAAATGGATAAACCAGATGTCGAAAGTATAGAAGGACTTTCGCCATCAATATCAATTGACCAAAAATCTACGTCTAATAACCCGCGTTCAACCGTTGGAACAGTTACAGAAATTTATGACTACTTAAGACTGCTATATGCGCGAATTGGCATGCCATTTTGCCCAGAATGTGGAGAACCGATTAAACCCCAAACTCTTGATGAAATAGTTGACAAAATTCTCAAACTCAAAGACGGTACGAAAATTCAAATTATTGCACCAATTATACGAGGTAAAAAGGGTGAGTATGCCTCACTGCTCGAGGAATTAAAGCAAGAAGGGTTTGTCAGATTTAGAGTTGATGGGAAAATATATAATCTCGATGAGGATGAAATAGAACTTGCAAAAACTAAACGGCATGACATCGATATAGTTGTTGATAGAATTGTTGTCAAAGACAGTGTAAAATCCAGGTTGACTGATAGCGTTGAAATCGCACTGGAAAAGGCTAATGGGTTAGTCATTGCAGATGTAGTTGGAGAAAAAGAAATTCTCTTTAGTGAAAAATTGGCATGCGCAAAGTGTAATTTGAGTTTTGAAGAATTGGCTCCGCGTATTTTTAGCTTTAATAGCCCGTATGGCGCTTGTGAACACTGTTCTGGGCTTGGTGCAGATTTCAAAATTTCTCCAGATTTAATTGTACCTGATGCAAAAAAATCTCTGAGAGATGGCGCAATTTATCCCTGGGCAAAGTCGGGAGCAGATTTTTATACTGACCTAATAAAATCTGTTGCTGCGGCTTATGAAATAGACCTTGATGCGCCCTTTGAAAAGCTTTTAAAGGAGCATCAAAACATAATTTTGTACGGCTCAAAAGAACCGATAAAAATTCACGTAAAACAGTTTGGTACACAGCGTTACCATACGCGCCACTCTGTTTACCCTGGTGTAATTCCGTATTTGGAAAAACGCTACAATGAAGCTAGTGGCGAGTATTGGCGCGAGGAAATTGAAAAATACATGATAACAACCCCGTGTCCGGCGTGTAACGGCGCACGTTTAAAACCATTTGCACTAAGCGTCAAAATTAAAGGCTTAAATATTTATGAATTTTGTTCGCTTTCAGTAGACAAGGCTTTTGAATTTATTTCAAGTTTATTTTTAGAGCTTTCTGACTACGAGATGAATATTGCAAAACAAGTTTTGGAGGAAATTAGAGAAAGACTAAAATTCCTTATTGATGTGGGTTTGGGCTACCTTAATCTTGCCAGAATGAGCGGTACGCTTTCAGGTGGTGAAGCCCAGCGAATAAGACTGGCAACCCAAATAGGGAGCGGACTTTCTGGCGTCTTGTATGTTTTGGATGAGCCATCAATTGGGTTGCACCAGTATAATAATGAAATGCTCATAAAAACGCTTTTAAAGTTGCGGAATCTTGGTAATACGTTAATCGTCGTTGAGCATGACGAAGATACAATTAGAAATGCTGATTATATTGTGGATATTGGACCTAAAGCGGGACGCTTTGGCGGGAAAATTGTTGCGCAAGGTTCGCTAGCGGATATTGAACGCGTAAAAGAATCGCTTACGGGGCAATATTTGAGTGGAAAAAAGGAAATCTCTGTACCCAAAACCAGGCGTGATGGTAATGGGCAATTTTTAAAAGTTATTAATGCGCATAAAAATAACCTAAAAAATATTAATGTTGACATACCATTGGGTAAAATAGTTACGCTGACTGGGGTTTCTGGCTCGGGAAAATCAACGTTGATGCAAGATTTGGTCTATGAGTTTGCATTGCACAAACTTCGTGGAAATCGCCCCAAACCGCAAGGAATAGATGATATTTTGGGGTTTGAAAGTATTGATAAAATTATTGATATAGACCAGTCGCCCATCGGGCGCACCCCGCGGTCGAATCCCGCAACTTATACTGATGTTTTTACGCATATTCGTGATTTGTTTGCAAAAACAAATGAATCGAAGCTTCGTGGCTACAAGCAAGGACGTTTTAGTTTTAATGTTAAAGGCGGGCGTTGCGAGGCGTGTAAGGGTGATGGTGTAATAAAAATTGAAATGAATTTTCTCTCGGATGTTTACGTAAAATGCGATGTCTGTAAGGGAAAACGCTATAATCGTGAGACTTTGGAGGTTAAATACAAAGGCAAAACAATCTACGATGTCCTTGATATGACTGTTTCGGAGGCAATGGAGTTTTTTGAAAATATTCCCAAAATTCACAGCCGCCTGAAAACTTTAAATGACGTGGGGTTAGATTACATTAAGCTTGGTCAAAGTGCTACAACGTTGTCAGGCGGTGAAGCTCAGCGCATAAAACTTGCTGCCGAACTTAACAAAAAAGCAACAGGCAAAACTCTTTACCTGCTTGATGAACCATCAGTTGGACTTCATTGGTATGATTTGGATAAGCTTATTAAAATTTTGCAAAAACTTGCCGACAATGGAAACACTATTATGATTATTGAGCATAACCTTGATATAATAAAGGTTTCGGATTATATAATCGACCTTGGACCCGTTGGCGGTGAAAATGGCGGATATGTTGTTGCTACAGGCACGCCGGAAGAAATCGCAAAATGCGAATCTTCAAAAACGGGTTACTATTTGAAAAATTTATTAAAATAAATTAGTTTTTACGTGTCTTTGAACTAGGGTTTACCTTAGTAAATTTTAACCGTGAGTCAAAAAGCGTGTCATTGTAGTATTGCGCGTCGTTTGAAGGCTGAATGTAGGATTTTTTAGTAAGCTTTTTGTCTGCAAATACTGAAAAATTCTCGTCAGAGAAAACTTTTTTATAAGTTTTGTTATCTTCTAGTGCCTTGTCGGCATTGAATTCATGCCCCATTACAATAATATCCGGTCTAAACATTTCAATTAGCATGTTCGGTTTTTCGCCAACTTGCATAAAGAAATTGTTAAACATTGGTAGTAAATAACCGTCGTAAACCTCTTCGTAGCGCCCATCCATGGCAATTAAGTTTGCGGGATAAAGTTTATACGCTGCGTAACTTCCATGGTGAAAATTCACAAGAAGATTGCCGTTTAGCTGGTTTTTGCGAATAAATTCAATAGCTTTTATAGGATAGCGGGTGTTATTTATAATAATTTGTGGCTTTGTTGTTCCAAAATATCCAACTGTTGCAATTGCAACAAAAATATAAATAGCCGCCTCTTTTATTAAGGTTAATTTTTCCATTGTTTGAGTTGATTTTATTAGTTTTGAAGTTACAAAACCAAGTATACGGTAGAAATCATCATACAAAAATACTATTGCGCTAAGAACGAAAAATGGCTGATGTCGAGTGTATCTAAGCGAAAGGTAGGTCATGGTTAAAAGTACAAGTGCTTTTGTAAAATCAATATTTTTAAGCGTTTTTATTTTCATAACAACTCGTATTGCAATAACAGCAAGCATTACAAAGAAAAAGCCCTTAAAAATTGTAAAATTGCCAGCGTTTATTGGGGCAAAAGTTGGATGCCACTCCTCAATCAAAATTCGTGGCATGGTCGTTGCCATTGCAAGAAATTTGACATAGCCAACTCCCCACGGATTTGCAAGCGTTATCAACGCACAGCTGATAAGGGTGAAAATGTAGTATTTGAACGGCTTTTTGTTTAGTGCTTCGCCTATTGCGTACAAAATAAGTAGCCCAAAGCCTGCCGCACAGCCGCCATGGATGTTTGCCCAAAAAAGCATCATTGGTACGAATGTCACAAGCCAGAAGTACTCTTGTTTTTGGCGAATGCGCTCAAGCAAATAAAACCATATTGCAAAAAATAAATACGTAAAAAGTTGGCAACGAATTGTGTTTGAAAATCCAGCTTGCGCCGCAGCGTGATACGCAAAAAAATAGAATATAAAATTGTACCACCCTGAATACCTTGTGCCACGTACTTTTAACGCTTGTATTGTAAAGAAAAATATTCCAAAAATCATTATTGATTTAAGCCACAACAGCCCTATGGCGCCAAATTTGTTGAAAACCCAGTAAAACACTACGCTTGCGCCCCACTCGTGGTCAAACCAAGTGTGAGTTGGTGTATATGAAAATATATCGTGGTGTAAAATATTTCCAAGTGCCCAAAACGCCTGTCCTTGTAGCAATCTGGCAAAAATATCGTAGTCTACCGTGTTCGCTTGAAAGCTTACAACTGTTATAAATAAAAATAATACGGCGTAAAACAGCGCCGATTTTAGTTTTTCGCTCATTTTAACTCCAATTTTACGGGTAACTTTTCAACTTTTAATTTGTAAATTGCCTCTGCGCCTAAATCTTCAAAAGCGACGATTTCAGCTGCTTTCACACAGTTTTGCAAAAGTGACGCAACTCCGCCTTGTACCGAAAAATACAATGCATGATTTTTTTCAATGCTGTTTTTTACGTCGATAGAGCGTTCACCCTTGCCAATTGTCGCAAGTACGCCTTTTTCATAAAGCAGCGGGGCAAACTTGTCCATTCTTTTTGCGGTTGTTGGACCGACTGGACCGATGATTTCATCGGTTTTTGCCGGGCATGGACCGGCATAAAAAATTATTGAGTTCTTTAGTTCAAAAGGCAATTTTTTGTTATTTTTTATCATTTCAGCAAGTCTTTTATGCGCCATATCCCTTGCCGTGTAAATGATTCCGCTCAAAAGCACTTCGTCTCCAGCTTTTAGCGTTTTTAGTTTTTCGATATTAGAAACTTGGATTTCGTTTGTGTTTTCGAAATTCATTTTTGTGTTTTGAGGTTTTGCAAATTTTGTTGTGATTTTGTATCCATCTTTGTCCACTAAAACGCTTGCGTGGCGCGCACTGTGGCAATTTACTGTTACACAAACAGGCAAGCAGGCAATGTGAGTGGAGGTGCTAAGTATGTTTACGTCTGCAATTTTTGTTGGTGAAACAGAATTTATGTGAGTTTTTAATTTTTTAGCAAAATTTTGTTGTAGTTGATTGCCTTCTTTTATAAAGGCTTTTTTGGACAAAACTGCAGCCATATCAAGTGTTCCACCTAAGCCAACACCCAAAAACAGTGGTGGGCAAGCGTTTTCGCCGGCGGAAATAACAACATTATTTACAAACTCAATGATATCTTGCTCAGATGCTGATGGGGTAAGCATTTCACCCTTAGACATGTTCTCAGCCCCGCCCCCCTTGAGTATCAGCCCTATCTTAATTCCCGTGCCGTTTACGACCTCAGTATATATGACCGCGGGAGTGTTGCTACGAGTGTTTTTTCGACCGAACAGCGCGTCGTTTACGATGGATTTTCTAAAAAAATTTTCGCAGTAACAATCCGCGATAGCTTTGTTTATAATTTCTGACGGAATTCCCTTGTCAAGCAGCACTTTATCGCCAATTTCAAGAAAAACTATTACTTGACCCGTATCTTGGCAAAGTGGTCGTTGATTTTTTGCGGCAATATCAGAATTAGCAAAGATTTTAGCCATTTTACTCTTTTTTTCAAGTTCTCTCTGGTCAAGCTCTAGTAAGGAGTTATAGACCTTTTGCGGCAAATAAATGTTCGCCTGAAAACAAGCGTCGTAGACGGCTTTGTATAAATTTTGTGCGCTAATCTCAACAAACTCTTTCATAATCTGATTTTACAATAAAAAGTAAATTTTCACCAGAAGTTTAATCAGTTACTGTTATTTCCTGTTCATTTTTGTATGTTACGTACCCAGCAGGCGTGTTGGGCGGGTGTTTTAGGTATTTGCGCTTTGTGTAAATAATTGGTGCTTTTATTGCGGCTGATTGTTTTGAGTATTTTTTTGCTATTTGGGCGACTTTTACCAATGTGGCGTCATCTAGTTCTTTTTTGTCGTCTAATTTGACTAAAACGTGTGCTCCTGGGGAGTTTTGTGCGTGAAACCAGATGTCTTCTGGAGAAGAAATTTTCGAAAAAATGTAATCATTTTGTTTGTTGCTTTTTCCGATAAATACTTTAAACCCATTAATTTCTATCATGTCAACTATAGGCGCAGGGTGCTTTTTGGCGTTTTTTGTTTTCGGCATTAGTTCTTCTTCGATTTCAAAAAGGCTAGCATAGTCCTCCGCTGTTTCAATTTGAAAAATTATATTTTCGAAATATTCAATGCGAGATGTCGTTTTTTGCATCATTTCTGTTGCAACTTCAAAGGCTGTTTTAGCTTTATTGTAAAGTTTGTAGTAACGATTTGCGTTCTCTACTGGTGTAAGTGCCTCATCCAGGTCGATTTCAACCGGTTCTCCGGTTTCAAAATCGTGGAGAGTAATTTTGGCAAGTCCTCGTTTTAATTGGTACAAATTTGCCATTATAATGTCTGCTTTTCGGCGCTGGATGAGAGCTTTGTCTAATCTCCCAGCTTGGAATTGTTGTTTTTCAAGTGTTGATTGGTTTTTCTTTAATTCTTTTGTTGCAAACGTAAGCAGGGATTGCTTTATTCCAGATATGACTGTTTTTTCCATATAAAATGAAAAATAATCGTCCAACATTTCATTTATTGTTGGTTTAAAGTTGCGTTCATTTTTAATGAAACTAAATACCGAAAACTCGCTGTGGTTAATATTTATAGATGGGTTGATTTTTTCAAAATTTAGTGCAATTTTAAGATTTTTTTCAATTTCACCGCTTTTAATAATTTCGTTCATTAGGGCTTTTGAAATATATTGATAATTGCTTGAAAATGACTCTGCAAGGCGGTCTTTGTCAATATTCATTCTTGCTTCGACAACTTCTTTGGGTGTTTCAAGTAGGTTGTCGCGTTTGCTTTTTGGCGGGTAAACATAGGGTAAACCGCCAGCCATTTCTCGCATTCGGCTCTTTTCTGCTCCAATATTGTGCATGCAGCCCAGAATTATGTTTGTATCGTAATTGTACAAAATAACGTTGCTATGTTTGCCCATAAGCTCGACTGAAAGGCAGAGTGGAATAATTTCGCCTATTTCGGAGAAAGTTTCGAAGTAAATTTCAAAAATTCGTTCATCTTCGGGAACATTAACTTTTATAATTCTTGAGCCGACCATGTATTTGCGCAAAAGCATGCAAAACATTGGCGGTTGCTGTGGCACAACAATATGGCGTTTTTGCGCGGTTTCAGGCGTCATAAAACAGATGTGATAAACAGACGGATTTATGTTTATGTAAAGTTTTCGCGTTTCGCCTGCGCTGTGGAGCTGTATAATCAGGTCACGCCTAGTTGGCTGCTGAATTTTTTGAATTCTTGCATCTTCAAAAAAATCTGCATTTTCTTTTGCAAAAAGTTTTAGTGTAAGGCTGTCTATGTTTATCATTTTACTATTATAAACAAAAACTTTAATTAAACAACGCCGATTTTATGCGTTCAACGCAAGCTGTTGGGCTGTAATGCCACTCACGGTACGTTACACGTACAATTTTCAGCCCGCAACGCTCAAGGATAGCGTGCTTTTTCATATTTGTATTATAGGTTTTTATGTTGTCGTCAACCCCATCTATTTCGACCAAAATTGAATGTGCTTCACCATCATCAACAGTCAAATCGGTTAAAAATCCCGCAGTTTCCACGCCGGCAATAACGTGTAAACCCTCTGCTCGTAAGGTTTTTGCGACTTCTTTTTCGAATGAATTTTTGTAAACATTTTCGTCAAATTTGTCAGTTGGATTGGCTTTGTTGATATAATTCTGAATATATTCAATGTAGTCACGTAAAAGCCCTTCTGGTAGTGACTTTGGGTCTTTTGAAAGAAAACAAATAAGTTTTTTTCGTGCACGAGTGATTGCGACATTGAATAAGTTAGGTTTTTGCATAAAAGTTAAACTTTGGGTGTAACTATTGTCTGCAACGCACCATGAAATAATCATGATGTCTTTTTCATCGCCCTGAAAGGTATGTGCGGTACCGACTTCGATTTTGTGCTTGCGAATAATATTTTCTGAAAAAACTTGCATAATTGCTTTTTTAATTTGGTCAACTTGTCCTCTGAAAGGCGAAACAACCCCTATCGAAACTGGCTCAGCGTCGCTTTTTTCGTCCTCAAGAATGAGTTCATGCATTCGTTTTATGACAGCTTCGGTTTCTGGCATATTGCGGGTTGTATCGTAGTCGACCTTTCCGTCTGGCACAAGGCAAAGCTCGAGTACGTCGTTTTTGTTCGAATTTTTTTTCATTATACGAATTCTGCCGCCGTAAAATTCTTGATTTGAGAATTCGATAATTGGGGGCAGGCTTCTAAAATGTTCGTCAAGCATAATGGGGCTTGTCGCGTAATAATTTGCTAAATCGAACATGGAATTTGTCCTAAATCGCCACATAAGTTGATATTTGTCCGGAATGTTGTACTGCGAAAGGAATGACTGTTCTTTTGCTTTTTCAAGGAATGAGAGGTGCGGCAGTTGCTTGTCGTCGCCTACGATTACAGCTTTTTTTGCCCGGAAAAGTATCGGAAAACAGCTTGCAATGTCACATTGTGACGCTTCGTCAATAATTGCGACGTCAAAAAGTCCTGGTTTCATTGGCAAGGAGCCAGAAATTGCGTAAGTTGTTACACACCAGCAAGGGAATGCCTCCATAAGTGGTTTAAAGTCCTCTGTTTCGAGCAAACGGGTTTGCTGTTGGCGTTTTCGTGCTACAAGCGATTTTGCGTGCACAAATAAGCGTTGACGTTTTACCTGGTCGCGCAAAAGCCCTTTCAAAGCCTCGCGGCGCTTGCCTCTGAGGATTTCTACTGCGAGTTTTGCTTGTTTGCGTTTAAGGTTGCGGATGTTTTCAAGAAGCTGGTGTAGGTTACCAATTTTATGAATTTGGGCTTCAACGAGTCGCGCCTTGCAAGCCAGAGACTCGGTTTCCAGTTCGCGTTTTAAGCGTTCCATATCTTCAAAACAAACATCAAATTCAGAAATTTTAAGTGTTTTTTTGAGTTTTGATGCTCTTAATTTGTTAAATAGATTGGCAAAAAAGCCTGATTTTTCCATATCTTTTTCGAGTTTTTTAATTAAGTTGGAAATAAGCTCAAGCTCGTCTTTTTTTAGCTTTTTGTTTATAAATTGGTTTTTTCCAAGTTCATTTGTACTCTGTTCTTTTTCTTCAATGATTGCGCGCCAATCATTTTCGAGATTAATAATTTCTTCGCATTTTTTTTCATTATCACGGATGGTTGAAACCAGGTCGTACATGTCGTCAACGTCGACCAGGATTGCGTTATCGTAGCCTTTATCTAGTTCGACTTTGTTGTTCAAAAGGTCTTGAAGCTGGAAGTTTAGTTGTTTTTGATAATTTGCACGTCCGGCTCTTAGGGCTAAAAATGGTGCTCCGAGCGAGTTTAGCCGCTCTGCAACAACATCTGTTGCTTTGTCCATTCGGGATGCGACCAGGACAGTTTTTCCGTTTGCAATCAAGTGGGCGACAAGGTTTACAATCGTTTGAGATTTTCCTGTGCCCGGAGGTCCTGCAACTGAAACTATGGTATTTTCTTCAATACTTTTAATTACATTTTCCTGGCTATCGCTCAATGACAGCGGAGTGGTTGCAACAAAATCTTCGAGTGATTTTTTGGGTTTTGTCGTTTGAGCGCTCATTTTTCCATTTGAGCGCATGTATTCTTCATTTATGGTCGCAAGTGCTGTTTCGCGAAAAACCCCAGATGGTTTTTCGGAAATTTGTGTGAGTTCGTGTAGCACTCCTGCGGTGATTTGCGGGCGCTTTGTGAGAATAATGGCGCTTTGGTTTGTTACACAAACCTTTTCAATTTTAACTTTTTTAGGTTTTGGCGTTTCTTCTTCGTCGATAACTTCATGAAGATTGTCAAAGTTAATTTCTTCGGTTGCTTCGGAGGTCTCGTCTTTTGAAACGTTATTTTCAACTGCGTCGTCCTCGTGAGCAAGTTTGAGTTCTATGTCTGGTACGATAGAGCGCAAGGTTGTTAGGAAAATATCCATTTTTTCTTCTGTAAGTGGAAGTTCTGGAACTACTTCGAGTAAGCCATCGAGTAAATGCTCCATTTCGTCTTCGTCATCGCTTTTGTTCATCAGGGCGGTTAGGGCGCCAGTGTTGAGCGAGAGAACCTCGTCCTGAACAGAGCATTCAATGTTTTTGCCAACGCGGTCAAGTTTTGCACTCATGTACAAAAGTGGGGTCAAAAATTCGTTTGCGCGCTTGTTTCTGCCGCCTTTCCCAACTAAAAATAAATATCCGTAAATAAGATATTTATCTTTTTGGCTCATTTCGGATTGAATCATTAATTCTGTCAAAAGCGGGTCGGCGCCGTCAAGTTTAAGTGATGAGCCAAAATTTGTGAATAATTCTTCTTCGCCTTGAAGAAAAATCCATTTGTTGTCTTTGTCTTGTTTGAGGTTGCGGAAGGTTGAACTTTGTACTTCTTCCCGCACGCAGTCGTGCAAGTACAAGGACAGACGTTTTATAAAGCTGTCATGAAATGCTGAACTTATTATATTTGTGGCTTCTTGAAGCATATTAAATTTCTCCTATATATTTATTATACATAATACTTTGGAGTAAAAATAATCCATTTGTTTGATATTGAGCAATATGTAAAGAAATTTTACAACATGCAAAATTTCTTGCAATTATAGTTCTTAATTTGTTTTTAAATAGATATAGGATGGTGTGTTTATGATTAACGAATTTAAAAGGATGGAAAAATTGTACGGAACTTTGGCGTTTAGTGGTTATGCGACGGATTCGTGTATCTTGAGCCCTGTAGAAAAAAGCTTGTCAGACCGAATAAAAACCTTGCAAGCTGTTAGCAATTTTTCGTTAAATTTCAAAAATTTAAGAGCTTTTATTTCTCACTAGCTTTTGAATTGAATAGTTTGTCTTGATGCTGCTAAGTGCCGCATTGGCGCAATAGTTTGTGCTCAAATTATTGTGTGCTATTTGGGGCAAATTCGGAATTGCTTTAATGTCTTTATAAAGAATATGTAAAGGCTGTGTAAATTAATGCTACAATTAATTTGTAAAACAAAAGCACAATAAGGGAGATTTATGTATGAGAGTACCTATTTTAGACACAAAACGTCAGTATGCTGCTATTGGGAAAGAAGTTGAAGAAAAAGTTCTAGAAGTTATGCGCTCTGGCTCGTATATTCTTGGGCAAAACAATAAAGCATTGGAAGAAGATTTTGCAAAATATTGCGATTGCAAATACGGCGTTGCACTAAACTCAGGAACAGACGCATTGCACTTGGCTTTGCGAGCGCTTGATATTGGTGCAGGCGATGAGGTTATTACGGTTGCATTTACATTCGTTGCAACAACTGAAGCTATCGGAATAGTTGGCGCAAAACCAGTTTTCGTCGATATAAATGCTGATACTTTCAACATTGATGCAAGCCAAATTGAAAAACTTATTACACCGAAAACAAAGGCTATTATTCCAGTTCACCTTTATGGTCAGCCTTGTGATATGGAAACGATTATGGATGTTGCAAAACGTCACAATCTTTATGTAATTGAGGATTGCTGTCAGGCTGTAGGTTCAACTTTTAAAGGTCAAAAAGTTGGTTCCTTCGGCGACATAGGATGTTATAGTTTCTATCCGACCAAAAACCTTGGTACAATGGGTGATGGCGGTATGGCTGTAACAAACAGTGAATACCTCAAAAACAGAATGGTTGCACTAAGAAACCACGGTGGAGCCGTTCGTTATTACCATGACGAAATTGGCGTAAACTCAAGACTTGATGAAATTCAAGCTGCAATTTTGCGAGTTAAGTTGAATTATATTGACAAATGGAACAAACAAAGACGCGAAAATGCTTATCGTTACAACGAATTGTTCTCTAAATATCCTGAAATCGAAACTCCGAAAGAACTAGATAACACTTATTGCGTTTATCACCAATATACAATCAAAATTGAAAATCGTGATGAGGTTCATAAGCTTTTACAAGAAAGCGGAGTCGGCGCAATGATTTACTATCCAGTACCTTTGCATTTGCAAAAAGTTCATGACTATCTGAACGTAAAAGAAGGTTCTTTGCCTGTAACAGAAAAGAATACAAAACTTGTAATGAGTTTGCCGATGTTCCCAGAACTTACGGAAGAAGAACAAAAATATGTTGTTGAAACAGTTGTAAAATGCCTTGAACAAACAAAAGCAGCTGTTTAAATAATATCAAGATTTTTTAAAGCCTCGAAATTTTCGGGGCTTTTTTGTGCTTGTATTTATAAACTTCTTGCATTTTGTTTTAAAACATACGATAATTCTGTTATGAATAAGAAGCTCAATAAAATTTTAAATATATCTTTGTTAGCGTGCGTGCTAGGAACGCTTTCGGGCATGCCCTCTGAAGCGAAAATGTCGCCAACAGCGCATCAATATTACACTGCCGCATGCAAGGCGGAGGCTGCGCAAAATTATTTGCAGGCAATTGAGCAAATGAAACAGGCTATTGTTGAAGCGCCGGACGACGCGCTTTTGTATACAAAAATAGCGGGATTGTATGCTGAAATCGGCGATTGGCAAAATTCGCTTTCTATGTTTAAGAAAGCTATTAAGCTGCGTCCGAATGACGCGTTTATTTACATAAGTGTAGGTAATATTTTGCAGCAGCAGCACAATTATGACGATGCGTTTAGTGCGTATTATCAGGCGCTTACTATTTTCCCGGATTACACTTATAATTACCTCAACATGGCAAATGTTAAGTATTTGATGGGCGACAAAAAAGAAGCTTTGGATTATTACAAAACATTTTTAAATTATTATCCTGATAATGTTGAAGCTCGAGAAAATCTTGCGTCTATTTACATAGAACTTAATGAACCGCAAAACGCGGCTGATGAGTATACAAAGCTTTATGCCGCTAATCCTAAGATTTTTAAAGAGTATTCAAACTATGGTTTGGCTCTTTTGAAAACAGAAAATTATGAAAATGCGGCAAATATGCTCGGAGAGGCGATTAAAAATAATCCAGAAGATTACGCAGCGCATGGCAACCTGGCGTTAGCTTATGTTAGGTTAAATCAGGATGATAAAGCGTTGATTGAGTTTGAAAAAGCTTTTGAAATAAACCCTGAACTTGATGCGTTAAAGTTTGATTACGCAAATCTTCTTGCTGATGTTGGGCAGGTAGATAAAGCAATTGAGCAGTACAACGCTTACATAAAGTTTAATCCATCAAACCCTGATGTTTATACAAATTTGGGTATTTTGTATACGAAGCATAAGCGTTATGATGGAGCAGTTAAGGCGTTTACAAAGTCTTTGGAATTAAAGCCCGGTAATATCGAAATTCAAAAAGAACTTGCGCGTGCGTATCATCTTGATGGGCAATATGGCAAGGCTGTAATTATTTACGACGAAATTCTAAGTAACGACAAGGATAATTACGATATTCTTTTGGATAAGGCGCTTGCTTTGCATGGAAGTGGCGATGTTACTTCGGCAATTGAAATTTATAAGAAACTTTTGAATACAAAACAAGAACAAAAAGTTGTGGAAAATTTAGCAAAAGCGTATGTTTTCAAGGGAAACGAACTCAAGAAAGCCGGAAATTATAAAAAAGCTATTGAAAACTATGAGCTTGCAAAATCTGTTAACGTAAAAGAGCTTGAGGCTTATGAAGGAAGCGCTGAATCTTACGATAAATTGGGCGAAAAAGAAAAAGTTGTTGAAAATTATGCAAAAGCTGTGGAAATAGAGCCGGAAAATGAAGATATTGTCTTTGAATATGCTGGTGCGCTTTCAAAATATGATATGAATACTCAAGCAAAAGAGCTTTATCAAAAAATGATTGCGAAAGATGCAAAAAATATTGATGCAATTGTAGGTCTTGGCGATATTTATCTAAAAGGCGAAAACTATGAGTTAGCACTGCCTGAGTACCAAAAAGCTTCAGAGCTTGTGCCCGAAAATGAAGTAGTTTTAATAAAACTTGGAAATGCGTATAAGCTCAATGGGGATAACAAAAATGCGCTTGTGTCGTATGAAAAAGTTATTACGCTAAACCCTAAAAATACCGATGCGCTTTTTAATATAGGTTTGATTAATGCAGAGCAAAATAAAATTTCTGTAGCCAAAGATAATTTCAAAAAAGTTATACAAATAGATTCAAACTATGCCTATGCTTACTATGCTTTGGCAATGGCTTTTGAGACTGAAAATAATTATAAAGAAGCAATTTTTAATTACGAAAAATTTCTTGCCCTCTCTGCTGATGAAGCTGTAAATAATGGCATTAAGGAAAAAGTAGAGTATCTTAAGAAAAAAGCCGGTAAGTAATGAAATCTAGGTTGTTTTTTTGTACAATTGCGGCAGTTTTGATGTTGTTTTTGTGTGGTTGTGACAAAGAAAAAGTTGTTTTGCTCTTTAATAATCAACCAATCAACGAAATGACTGTAAAAATACCCGTCACCTACTTTGAATTGGGTGAGACTACTCATTATGTTGTCTTTAATCCTAAAGGGTTTGAGTCGCCTTATTTGCGCGTGCAAATACTAAAAAAAGATACTAAAGTGCAAAATTGGGGATTTAGTATTTATACCGCTAGAAATTTGAAAATTGATTCAACTAAAAAATTTTTTATTGACGAAGTAAAAATTGATAAAAAGGGAACTTTTATTATGTCAATTTATTATCTAAACGACTTAACGCGCCCGCTTGTCCGCGAGTCCTTTGTTATCAGGTGATATGCATGGCTAATACCCGAGGGATTTAATCCTCTATATGTTTGAACTTTTGTTTAGATTATTGCGTAAATTTTAAATTTTTTTTATCATATTAAAGTAATTTGGAGTTTTTACTATGAAAAAAATAATATTAATGTTAACAGTTTTGTTTGTTTCCGTTTTGACAACGGCATGCATAAACAATCTAGCTATTCAAGAGCTTAATAACAAGGCGAAAGCCTATATGGACGCCAGAGAAGTCGAAAAAGCAATATGTCGATACAAGTCTAGCTTGGATTTAGATGAAAATATCTTTGAAACTAATTACAATCTTGGCGTTGCTTATATTTCAGAAAAAAATTACAAGGAAGCAGTAGATTTCCTTAAAAACGCAATTAAAATAAATTCAACCCAGCCAGATGCTTATTATTCGCTTGGCGTTGCGTTGGAAAGTATAGCGTATGATAAAATTGCCGGTGTAGATAAGGATAAAAACAACGATGAACTAGTATTGTCCGAAAGTTATACTCAAAATAATCTCTCAGAAGAAGAAAAGATGAAAGCTTTGACAGATGCTGAAAAACAGGAAATCTCTAAGCTTTTTATGGATGCAGTGGATAATTACAATCAATATCTCGCTCTTAACCCACAGGCAGAGGACAAAGAGAAAGTTAGCGCTCAGGTGGAAGAAATAAATGCAGAGCTATTGAAATATACTCCAGCAGATTCTGTGATGGCTGAAGATTAGCATGATTTCTCCTTCAAGTCCTGTAATTCTTAATATTGGGTCGTTCTCATTGCGATATTACAGTGTTTTTATGTTCGGTGCGATACTGAGCGGATTTTTGCTTAGCTGTTTAGTTGCAAAAAAATACTATAAAAATGTAAGTGTCGATAAAATTTGGGATATATTCCCAATAATAGTTGTTTGTGCGGTTTTTGGTGCAAGATTTTATTATGTTGCACTTGACTGGGCGTATTATTCAAAACATTTGTCTGAAATTTTTGCATTTCAACAAGGTGGCTTGTCCATTCATGGCGCTCTTTTGGGTGGTTTTTTGGGCGGATTATATTGTGTGAAAAAATATAAGTTGTCTCTGTGGGATTATGCGGATGTTTTTTCGTATGGATTGCTATTGGGGCAAGCTATTGGGCGATTTGGAAATTATTTTAATATTGAAGCTTTTGGAAAGCCATGTGTATTTTCGGACTTATTATGCCTTTACGTGCCGCAGTATAAACGTCCCGCGGAATATTTTGATGTCGCATTTTTTCATCCGACTTTTTTGTATGAGGCTCTGTGGAATATTTTTGCCCTTTTAATATTGTTTTTTGTTGTGCGAAAATTGGCAAAAAACGTGTCAGGCATTGTGTTTTTCTCTTATTTGGGAATATATTCGTTTGGGCGGCTTATGATTGAGCATGTTCGACTTGATAGTGTTTTGAATGTCGGACAATGGCATGCCGCAGAAATTGTGAGTATTTTTATAATATTTCTTTCAATTGTAATGATTTTCTGGCGGCGAAAATCATTTGTGGCTAGACAATCTCAATAACTCTTTCTTCGCTGATTATAAAATCAGATTTTTCGTCAAATTCGTCTGGTTCGATGTCATCTACTATAAATTCGTCGTAAATAACCGTTATTAACTTTGTTCTTTGGCGGTTTAATTTTTTGATAAATCTGTCATAATAGCCTTTCCCGTACCCGATGCGGTATCCATTTACATCAGCGCATAAAGCAGGCAAAATAACTAGGTCCAATTCGCAAATGGCTTGCTGTGGCGTGTTTAGCGGCTCTTTTATGTTATATTTGCCGCAAAAAAAATCTTTACCGTATAAATATGGCACAATTTCATTTTCTATTATTCGGGGTAAACTTATGCGTTTTTTGCTTTCGATAAGCGGAAGTAGGTTTATTTCTTTGCCAATTGGATAGTATAACATTAAATTTTGTGAAGAATTGTACACAAAATTTTTAGTAATATTTCTTAATATTTCATTAGTGTGCGCGCTGAAATCCCTTGTCCTGCGTAGGCTTTTTGCATTGGCTCTTAATTCTTGTTTTTTTGTCGTAAAATTTTTGCTATACATGTTAAAAATTTTTTGTATTTTTTTTAAAAAAGAGGTATACTAAATATTAGTCAGTTTATTACATTAAGAAGGTTAAAGTCAATATGAATCGTGAAGTATTATGTAAACGTTTAAAACAAGCTAGATTAGAAGCTGGTATGAGACAAGAAGATCTTGCAAAATGCTTGGGTGTACCTATCTCTGCTATTTCCATTTTGGAATCTGGACACAGAAAATTGGATGTTTTAGAACTTTTAAAAGTTGCTAAACTCTATTCTAAACCAGCAGAGTGGTTCTACTATACCCATGACGCTAGCAAAAAAAGAAGATGGTATGACCAAAATGATGTTGTTGAAGAAGCAATTGATTTGATTCGTCAAGCACCTACTACTTTGCAAGTTAGCGTGGCTCATGCTATTATCGGCTTTCTTAAAAAAGGCGGATTGCTAAAAGACAACGACTAGTAATTTTTACTGGTTAAGTTTGTAAAAATTGCAAAAACGAAGAATATCAAATTTGATATTCTTCGTTTTTGTTGTGTGTGATATTGAGGTTAAATTTTAAATAGATACAAATCGTTGTCGCTATTGCTTGTTGGTGTTGTATCTGTTATGTTTTCAGCCGTGCTGGTTGTTGCGGTTGTATCAGTTGTACTAGTTGCTGTTTCTTCGTTTTCGACCTCATCCGCATCTTCATCATCATCTTCTTCTCTGTACAAGCCTTGACCGCGATTATTGTCTGCGCTTTTCAAGATGGCATCTGCGGTGTCATATTTTGTTTCAAGGTTGCTAGCGTCTGTGTCGATAATGTTTTGGGCATTTTGTACAGCGTTTTCTGTTTCTGCGCGTTCAGCTGCGGTGAAATCTTTTCCGCTGGCAGCTGCTGACAGAGTTGCAGATACTTGCTCGGAATCAAGTCCGAAAGAGTAAGCTTCGTTGTAAATGTGTCCATAGAATGCTTCGTTATACGCTTCTTGGTTTTCCGTTTGTTTGCCGAGAATGCTTTGTCCGTTGACAGACATGGTAAATTCGCCGACGCGCGTATTGCCATTGAGGTTTGTTGATTTTATTGCGTCTGTGACAGCGTAGGAGTTTAGGTCTATATAATCTACGCCGGCTTCTTTAACGCCATTAAATCCGTATGTTCCGCCATTTGTGAGTGACTGGTTAACTTCGACAACTCTTACGCCGCCAGCAGCCATTTCATCTGCGGTGAGCATGCCATCACCATTGGCGTCAAATGAGACAAGCTCAGACCAGCCGTCGCCGTTTGCTCCGACAAATTCTTCGTATCCATCAAAAAGATTGTCTCCGTCGCGGTCGAGAGCGAACATGTAGTTTGTGTCTCCGTTGCGCCAACCGATGGGGTCTCTTGTAGCTGCGACGCCTTCATCAGTTTCAGATTCATCTTGGATGACGCCGTCGCCCCAGAGTGTTGTATATTGGTTTTTAAGCTCGTTGTAGATGCTTCTTGTTGCCGTGTGACCTCTTGGAACTCGCAGTCCGCCTGTTGTTGTGTCATAGCCAATTCCGGCGCCTCCAAAGATTTTGTCTAGGGCTGCGGCTGCTTGATATTTGTCCATGCCAGAAATATATAACAGTTCCGGTACAGAATACTTGCCGGTGTCTGCTTCTTCGACTGCGGATGCTTTTTCTTCTGCACTCATAGCGTCGAGTTCCATTTTCCGGGCTTCATCGACAACGCCTGAGCCTTGCAAACCTTGTGCCATTAGGTCTGTAGATTCGTCACCGTTAGCCCAGGATTTGCTACCCTTGTTTTCGACGCGGTATGCGTCAATAAGCTTGTCTCCCATAGCTTCTTGTGATGGCGAGTAGTAGGGTTGAGCAATGTTTTGTTGAATGTCGTTTCGTGATTTGTGCTCAGGAACCATTGTCTTAAGTTGTTTTAGTAAACCGTGAGAGGCTTCTGTTGTGTTATATTTTGACTGGGATTTGTTAATAGAATCAAGTATTGAAGCGATTTTGTTGCTTAAATCTGTAATTTTTTGTCCTGTTGAATCCATTGCGCTTAGGTGCGCAGATAATGCTGCTCCACCAGAGGAATTGCTTCTTCCAATTAAGCTTGCTATATAATTAGGAATTTCATCTTTTTCGATTTTCCCTTGTAGATATGCAATATAAGCGTCATCAGTTGCCGTTTCGACCGCATCTTGCTGCTGTTGAATATTCTTGTCGGCTTGTTTGGATGCCTGATATGATTCGTCATTTAATTGGTTAACCAGCGAGTTTAATGTTTGGTTTGACGATTTTTGTTCATAATATAATTTGTTGATTTCAGCTTCAACTTCATCCAGTAAAGCTTCAAGCTCCATGATTTGTTTGTCTAACGTAACCAGAGTGCTTTCTGAATCTGATGTGTTCCAAAGTTGTGTTGAAAATAACTCTGTGAGAGACGAAAGCTGTGTGGATGTAATATCACCACTGATTGCGTTGAGTTGTTCTATTGCTGAATTAAATACACTTACACTCTGAATGTTCATAATATACCTCAAGTACCACTACTCATGTAAAAACAAAATGTAATTGCAAATTGCAGTTATATTATAAATATTTTACATATCGTAACAATATACAATATATTTGTTGAATATATAAAAACACCGAATATCCTTTGGGATTAGGTCTTTTTGTCTGTTCTTATAACCGTGTAGTGTATAAAATCAGTTTAAAGTTTAAAATAAAATTTTAAGCATGAAAAAAAGTATTTTCATGACGGTATTATTTTTTGCGTTGGGTTTTTCTCAGTGTGCGCATGCTGAGAATGATTTAATCTGGGAATATAAGGAAGATAATTTTCTTGAAAACATTGATTCTAACGAGTCTCCAATAAGCGAAGAAAAGAAAGTTTTTTTGGAAGCAGAAATAAAAAAAATTCTTGATACAGATGTTACTTACGCAAACCTTGCAGATTGTATTTTAACAGCAGCGCAAAATAGTTACGATTTAAAAATAAATTATCATACAAAGCGTGCGGTGGATTGGGAGTTTTGGGCAAAGACTTCGGAACTTTTGCCGGATTTTAGTTATACATTTGATATTGCAGATTTGAGCGGGGAGTTTCTTGTCGGTGGGGTTGTTCCTTTGCGGGCACATGAAACAGTTATACAAAGCTCTTTTGATTTGAATTGGGATTTAACAAACCAGGGCAGGACGATATTTGAGATGGCAGCGATTAAAAAAGCTGTTAAATCAGCTACTTATGACCTTGATTATACGCTTGATGAGGTGTTGTTGAATACGGCGTTGAATTATTATGACTTGCTTGGTAAAAAGCTGGAAATCGATGTTTACAGGATAAATCTTAAAGACAGAGAGGAGCAGCTAAAAATGGTTGAGGCAAAATACCGTATCGGCATAAGTTCTAAATTTGATGTGTTTAGGGCAGAAGCAGAGGCGGCAAAGGCTCGGCAAGAATATATTACGTTGTTTAATAGTATGCGATATAATCAAGCAAAATTGGCGAATATTATGGGGATAGACGTAATAACGACGGTTTATCCGGTTGAGCAAACTATTCGTGTTCAGCGGATTTTGGATAAAGGTTATGATGTTGAGGATTTGTACAAAATTGCTTTGAAAGAGCGCGATGATTTGAGTAGTAAGCGTGCTGAAATTCGCGCGATGGAAATTAGGCAAAAAGAGGTTTATGCTGATTTTATCCCACAGCTTGGTGTGTTTTGGTCTCATCAGGATGTTGGTACTGTTAGAGCTGGACTTCGGACAAATGAATCGCTTACGTTTCAGGCTAAAGTTCCATTGGGTAAAAATCTTGGCGTAAATACTGTTCTGCGAGCAAAAATGGCACTGGAGCAGATAAAGGCGGAGAAACTTCGCCTAAAAAAGCTTGAGCGACAGGTTAAAGAGGATATAATAAGTTCGTATTACGACTCAAAAACTCAGCTTGAAAAAATTGAAGCCAGCAAAAAAGAGGTTATTGCAGCGGATGAGAGTTTAAAAATTTCACTGATACGAATGGAGGTCGGCGAAGCAACATTTTTGGATGTTTTGCAGGCACAAAAAGCGAAAACAGAAGCTCGTCAAACACTTATACAACATATTGTTGACTATAATAAATCTCAGATACAAAACTTGTTTAATATCGGTTTGATTACAAAGTGCGCGGTTTTGACAAATTATCGCATGCCAAAGTAGTTACTTTGAAATCAATGTTTGGTTTATTTCCGCGGAAATATTCAAATCGTTAAGCGCCTTTTCAATACACTCAACGATTTGTGTATGATTAATCGCAGTTGGAATTATTATGTCTGGTTTAAGCGCTTTTAGGTCGTCCGGTGTGTATATTGTATATTTTCCGAGCTTTGTGCCGGTTTTTTGCGGGTCACGGTCTATTATGCCGATAATTTCTTGACAGTTGAGATTGTAATGTCTTATCAAGTCTTCAAGATAATTGCTTGCGCCCCAAAGCAGTGCCTTTTTATTTTTTAGCTCATGTTTTAGTGATTTAACTTTATTTTTGGTTGAAAAATTTTTCTTCACTTTTGAGAGTAGATTATGGAATTTGTTAACAATTTTTGTAATTTTCAGCTGAGTTGACAATATTCTTTTACAGGTTTTAGCGTTATGATTTCCAAAATGTTTCAAAACGTGTTGAAAATAAAGCGGTGTAAGCTTTTCAATAAGATTTTTCGCTGTATATTGGTATTCCCAAGGCGTTTCTAGGGCTTTAAAGATTTTTTTGAGTGTTTTTTGTTTGTCAGAAACTATCATTGCCGCGCAGTTTGGCGTAATATCGTCGTAAGAAAGTACCATTTCGTCTTTAAATACGTTATAAACAACATTTGGACCTTTTTGCATTTCTTTGCCGATGGGCAAAGTGTCGGGATGTCTGTCTGCACGTTTTTTCCCAAGGCAAATTTCGTTTAGGTAAACATCGTGAAAAACTACAACGGCGTTGTCTTTAAGCAACGGTAAAATTGTAAGAAAGTCAAGCGCTGCCCAAGGGTGCGTATGGCAAGCGTCAATGAAAACAAAATCATATTTTTCATTACAACTTTGTACGAACTCTATTGCTGTCAAACCTGTTTTGAAAGTCCATTTTGAGTATAACTCTGGCGCTGTTTCTTTAAACGCTGCACCTATTGGCTTTTGGGGTGCGTAATATAAAGTTTGTGAAAAATCTAAGGAGGAGACTTGTGCTGCCTGATTATGTTTTATGGCTTCTTCTAGCATGTAGTACGCCGCCCAGCCAGCCGCTGTGCCGATTTCAAGAATATTTTGCGGTTTAAAATCAGCTATTAATCCTCTAATAAAAACAGCCGAGGGGTAATCATTGTCGTAGTTCTTCATCCATTGTGGGCGGGTTTTAAATAGTTCAATGGTGTCTTTATGATGTAAATCCCAATATTCTTTACCTGATTTCATTTTGCCTCTTATTTTGTAAATACTTCTGTCTTAACTTTTATATTCAAATGTCTTTGATTTAATTCTTCTTTAATAAATTCTTCCATTTTTGGATGGTTGACGACAGAAGAAATAATCATATCTGGGTTTAGTTTTTCTAATGAATTTGGGTGATAAATCTTGTATCTGCCGAGTTTTTTCCCCGTTTTTCCGGGGTCGCGGTCTATTATGCCGATAATTTCGGGTGCATTTACGTTATGAAATTTTATAAGATTTTTTAGGTAAATACTTGCGCCCCACAAGACTACGCGTTTGTTGTGGACTTCTGAGACTAGTAATTTAGCAATTCGTCTGTCTTGAACAAATGTTTTGAGCATAGAAAATTTGTTTAAAACTACAGTTCCCAAGTAGTTTTTTAATGTTTTTAGTTTCCAAGGAGTTTGAAAAGCGTATTTGTAGTAATATTTTGCGTACTTGCATTTTGCATTCGTTTTCCAAGGTTTGTTTTTTGATATGTAATGAATTAAATTAAGTTCTTTATCTTTGTAAAGATAGCTAATTAAATCATAGTTTGGATTGTATTGGAAATTCCAAGTTTCGTTAAAGAACCGGATTTTGTTTACAAGAATACAATTAAGAACATCTTGGTCAACCCATTTTATGTATTCGCTATGTTTTCTTATAAAATCGAAACATTTTTCTTCGATATTTTCTTCCCGCCATTTTTTACAGTTGATGAGCATTATTCCTGCGTTAAAATAAGTATGTTTACCAATTAGCGGAGTTAGATGGGATATGTCTATGCTTGTGTCTTTACAAAAACCTGCGGCGTAATCTTTTATGTCAAAATTCCAAAGCAGTGTAATATCTGACAGTGTAATGGTATCGCAGTCAATGTAAAGCATTTTATCAATATTGGGGAAAAGCGTTGGAATTTTTATCCGGAAATAAGTTTCTATAGAAAAATGCGTGTTTTGCGGAATTGGGCAGGATTGAAATTCTTCTTTATTTACTTGCCTAAAAGTTACTTTTGAGTTTTCTGTATTTGCGATACTTTTAATTTTTTGCTTATTAGTTTCTGAAAGTTCTTTGTTAAGAATGTAAAAATCCAAATAAGACTCTTTGTTAGCATTTTTTATGATTGACAAAATTGCGGATGCACAGTGCAACGCAAAATTATCGTCTGTTGATAGACAGATGTGGATTGGTTCTTTCTTTTCAAACGATGATTTTTGCGGAAAATAATTACTTAACATTTTTTTAAGTAATTCGCGGTGGCGATTTTGGGTTGTAATAGTATCATTTACACAAAATAATAGTGGTTTGTGTTCCAGAATGCATTCAGGTGAATATGGCGAGTAGGACTTGCCCATGTGTAATGTTATGTATTCAAGCTTTTGAAACCAGCGTAGAGGATTGAACTTTGAGCGTTCAAGAAGAACTCTTTGCTTTCGGTTTCTGTTTGATTTTTTATATAATAAGTTCTTTTTTGTATGCTGCATAATATGAGTAAATTAGGCGTTCTACAGCTTTTCCTTCGCGAAATTTTTGCAGGCATGTTTTATGGACTTCGTCTTTAAAAATTTCACAACATTCTTTTATCAAGCTTTTTTTGTATGCTGTAATGTTATGAATGTCTATGAAATTGGGGATAACTCCAAAACGCTGGTACATCAGTGCATTTGACCAAAATACACATTTGTTAAAAGCAACAGGAATTGTTTCTATAAAGTTTTGTGCGTCTGCAAGTTGTTCTTTTGTGTATTCCAAATTAGTTGTGCGTTCAATGATTTTGCCGGATTTTGTATAGAAATCAGTTTTTTTAGCCATTCTACCTAAAAACATGTCGTCATTAGCCAACAAGAAGTACTCAGATAAGCTCGGAATTTTATGCAAATGAAACTCCAGTGCAATTGAATTAAAACAAGGTAAATATTCTTCTTCTATAAAGTCTTTGTGAAAAACCACTTCGATTTTTGGATTACTCGTATCAAGCCAATCAGGGATTTGCTCGTCTGTTACGATAAAAATTTTATTAATCCAAGGTGCAAATTTTTCTATAGAACGAATTGAATATTTTAGTTCATCATTGTTATGAAAACGGCAATCGGCAGTTGCGTTTTCGCTTTCTTCTAATCCCAGCTGTTTTTGCCAAAATAATTTTTTTTCAAGCCATTTGGGGTCGCTACCATTAACCCAAAGGTAAACTAAATCTATTTTTTCTTTTTCAAGGCTAAATTTTTTCATTTTCCAATACTTCCAATTCCCTAATGATAAAATTATACCAAAAAATTAAATAAAAATAAATTTTTGCTGATTTTTTTGAAATTAGCCTTAAAATAACAATATGAAACAATAATTTAGGAGGGTCGATTATGATTGACTTTAACAGATTAACAGATTACACACAGCAAATAATTTATGCCTCACAGCAGATTATGGCGAGGTTTCGCAATTCTCAGATGACACCAGAACATATTGCGCTCGCAATAATGGAGGATAACGACGGAGTTGCAAAAGATTTTGTTCAGGAGTTAAGGCTTGATAAATCTAATTTTAAGGCAGAATTGCTTGATATATTGGGAAATCAGCCAAAAGTGTCAAATATGAGTTCGTCGCAGCAGCTTTATCTCTCAAATGAAACAAACTTGTTACTCGACATGGCTGCTCAAGAAGCAGATAAACTTAAGGACGAGTTTATTTCCATTGAACATATTTTGATAGCAATGACGCGGCTGGATAATTCTGAAATTCAACTTTTGCTTAAAAAATCAGGCGTTAATACAGAAACAGTTTTAAAAGCTATGAAGAAAATAAGAGGTAATAAATCAGTGAATTCAAAAAATGCAGAAGACCAGTACAAAGCTCTGGAAAAATATTCAACCGATTTAACTGCGCTGGCTCGAAAAGGCAAACTAGACCCAGTAATTGGGCGTGATGAAGAAATTAGACGCGTCGTCCAGGTGCTTAATCGCCGGACAAAGAACAATCCTGTCTTAATTGGTGAACCAGGTGTCGGTAAAACCGCGATTATCGAAGGATTAGCACAAAGGATTGTCCGTGGAGATGTTCCAGAGAGCCTTAAGGATACAAAACTTATTTCGTTGGATTTGGGCGCACTTGTTGCCGGAGCAAAATTCCGTGGTGAGTTTGAAGAACGGCTTAAAGCTGTTTTGAAAGAGGTTGAAAACTCAAACGGTGAAATCGTTATGTTTATTGACGAACTCCATACCGTTATCGGTGCTGGCGGCTCCGAAGGCTCTATGGATGCCGGAAACCTGCTTAAACCAATGCTTGCGCGTGGTTTATTAAGATGTGTCGGTGCCACTACAGTAAATGAGTATCGCAAATATATTGAAAAAGACCCTGCGTTAGAGCGTCGTTTCCAGCCTGTTTATGTTGACGAACCAAGCGTTGAAGATACAATAAGTATTTTGCGTGGTTTGGATGAGCGCTACGAAGTCCACCATGGAGTAAGAATTAAAGATTCTGCACTGATAGCAGCTGCAAAGTTGTCTGATAGATACATTACAGACCGGTTTTTGCCAGATAAGGCGATTGACCTTATTGATGAAGCTGCGTCAAAGTTGAGAATTGAAATTGACTCGATGCCAGAAGAAATTGACTCTATGATGCGTCAAAAAATCCAGCTGGAAATTGAGCGTGAAGCTCTTAAAAAAGAATTTGGCGATGAAAATAATGACAAAATTCAAAATCTTACAAAAACTATTGATAATTTGAATGAAAAAATTAACAAGCTTAAAACCCAATGGGAAGAAGAAAAAGCCGTTATTCAAGGTGAAGCCAAGCTCAAAGATGATATTGACGCAACAAAACATGCTATAGAAATTGCAGAAAGAAATGCCGACTTGCAAAAAGCAGCAGAACTCAAGTATGGCAAGCTTATTGAGCTTGAAAAACGACTTAAAGCTGTACAAAATCGAGAACATGACGGAAAGCCGCATCTTTTGAAAGAAGAAATTGACGAAGATGATATTGCTGAAATTGTTTCAAAATGGACTGGAATTGAGGTCAGCAGGCTAGTTGAGAGCGAAATGAAAAAACTCTTGCGTATGGAAGATTATTTGCATAAACGTGTAATTGGGCAAGAGGAAGCTGTGGACGTTGTTTCTGACGCAATACGTCGTGCACGTTCTGGCTTAAAAGACCCTAAACGTCCGATTGGCTCTTTTATCTTCCTTGGACCGACCGGTGTGGGCAAAACTGAGCTGGCAAAAGCGCTTGCGGAGTTTTTGTTCAATGATGAAGATAGTCTTATCAGAATTGATATGTCTGAATATATGGAAAAACATACCGTTTCAAGGCTTGTGGGGGCGCCTCCTGGGTATGTTGGCTATGATGAAGGCGGGCAACTGACCGAAGCAGTACGGCGAAAACCCTATTCTGTAATACTTTTCGATGAAATTGAAAAAGCTCATCCAGATGTGTTTAACATTATGCTGCAAATCCTTGATGACGGACGTTTGACGGATAGCAAGGGTAGAACGGTAGATTTTAAAAACACATTGATAATTATGACGTCAAACATCGGGTCGAATATTATACTCGAAAACACGCTCTCATCAATGGTTTCCGGTACAAAATACGAGGAAACGAAAGAGCAGGTTATGGAGCTTATGAAACAGCATTTTAGACCTGAGTTTTTAAATCGTATTGACGAAATTGTGTTCTTTAAAGCCTTGACTATGGCTGAGTTAGCGCCGATTGTTGATATTCAAATAGCGCATCTAAAACAACTGTTGGCAGAACGCAATATGACGGTGCAAATTACAGATGAAGCGGCTGAACTTCTTGCGCAACGTGGGTTTAACCCCATTTATGGCGCTCGCCCATTGAAAAGGACAATTCGTCAAATGGTTGAAAACCCATTGTCTAAAAAGATTTTGGCTCAAGAGTTCACCATGGGTGATGATATTATTATAGATACCGAAAACGACGAAATCGTCTTTAGAAAAGGTTGAATTCTATAATACAGCTGTATCACAAGAGGGGCAAAGTATTTCGCCCCCCTTTTTTTATTTTGTATAAATAATTTAATTTGTTTTATTTCAAATTGCTAAGCCAATCACAAAGAGCTTTTGTTTTTGTGCAAAATTTTTATCTTATAAAGTCTGTGTAAATGGTTTCTTCTTGTTTCGGTAACTGGATTCCGGCGTTTTTACCAGCCTCTATGCATTTTAGGTAGTATGCCATGTTTCTAGCCAGAATGCGCAAATTTTGCATGCCTTCCAAATCTTGACGAATATCTTCTGGGGTATGCCCATGCGTCATGTTCCAATACCTACCGGAGATTATGGGCATTTGCGTAATTGTAAAATATTTATTTAGCTGGTCAAGCGTTGCGGTCGTTCCTGCGCGTCTGGCGTTGGCTATTGCCGCTCCTGGTTTGTGCATAAAGATGTCGCCGCGTCTCGACATAAATGCGGCGAAAAATGCTCTATTTAAAAACGAAACAGCGCCGCCCGCCGCAGCTGCATAATAAACCGGCGCACCAAAAACAAACGCGTCAAACTCTCTTGCATAGTCCAAGAACTCGTTAACTTTGTCATTAATTACGCATTTGCCAAGTTTGGCACAGGCTCTGCAAGCTTTGCATGCAGCGATTGGTTCCGAGCCAAGCTGATAAATTTCTGAGTCAACGCGTTCTTCTTTTAAAGTTTTTTGAATTTCGCTTAAAGCTGTAAACGTGCAACCTTCTTTGTGTGGCGAGCCGTTAAATAATAATACTTTCATTTTTTCTCCTAAACTAAACTTGTATAATGCTTCTTTTATGTTGTTAACTTTTAGATTATACAACAAATAAAAGGTGTAAAGGGCGTCAAATATTAAGGTGTATTTAATCTAATATATTTTACACAATATGTACCGCATTTGTATAACCAATGGGCTTAATTTTCACAATTACAGAAGAATTTTAATATATATGGATTTTGTTACTTAATGCGTATCCATATCGCCTTTGGCAAAAGGTTTTGGGGTGAGGCAGCTCTTGCCTACTTTGTGTAAAATATTACCAAATGTAACAAAAAGTATATACAAATGAAATAACGCCGCAAAAAATG
>CAZVBZ010000013.1:0-48038 GCA_964626145.1 uncultured Muribaculaceae bacterium
ACTGCAACAAAACGGCTGGAAAATACCGGACGATTATCCGGTGAAAAAGTGGTAAGTGTTATTGTAAACGCAATTCAGAGGTTATTGGCTTACACCAATTTACGTGGATAATCAACTAATACATAGTTTTTTATAATTGGACAAGATAAGTTTTTTTCAAAATGTAAAAATTTATTTGTAAATTTTTTTGCGCAATTTCTTTTGCTTTTTCGCTCATCAACCACTATAAACACTGATTTTTTCATATTACGCTCCACTCTCTATGGTTACAATATAGCTTAATAATAGCTTTCACGCCTTGCCCTTTGATATGGTTTATCGGATACTTATATTAGATTGACAAAAAGAACATAAATATGAATTTTATAAAAAATTTATTAAAGAAGTTGATTTGGGTATTTGTTTTTTTGCTTGCGGCATTCTTGCTTGTTTATCCAATAATAGGAAAACGCATGTCAAAAAACAATCAAAGGTACTATTTACAAGGTCTTGAGTTTATTAACAAAAAAGACTACCAAAATGCTTATTACAATTTTTCTTCCGCGACAAAAGGCAACGAGTTTTACTGCCCATCAAAATATCGCGCAGCACTCGCCGCACAAAATTTATACGACAAAAACAGCGCCATTCTAATGTACAAAGACGTTATGAACGGTTGTGGCGGCACATTATTCGACGAAAATTCACAGTACAACCTCGCAAAACTATACTTCGAGCAAAAAGAATTTAAAAAAGCCGAAAGCTTGTTTGAACAAATTGCAAAATCCTCAACAAATAAAAATTACAAACTTGCTGCAAACTTTTTTTTAGGTGAAATATACTCAAACAAAAAGCCCACAAAAGCCTTGAACGCTTACCTCAATTACCTTGACTCCGCGCCCGATGGAACATTTTCTAAAGACTCCATTTCGGGCATAAAAAAATTAAACAAACCGCTAAATAGCAATGAACACTTTACGGTTGGAGTTGCGCTTTATAAAAATGGATTTTACAAAGAAGCACAATCTCATTTTGAATTCGTTCCGATTGAAAAAAGCTGGTTTTATCTTGCAATGACAGAACAAAAAACCGGCGATACAACTCAAGCACAACTCTTACTACAAAAGGGATTGCACAAATATTCCGCAAACATCAAAGAAGATGAACTCCAACAAGCTATAGATTCTTATGCCAGCTACAGCGCAAACAAAAAAAGCGGCTACTTGAGCGCTGTAAATATTCTTACGCCAAAAGCACTAACTGGCGGCGATTACGCTCTGTATAAGTACATTGAAAATTTACAAGCAAACGAAAAAACGCCATTTTACCTAAAAATTATTGATACTTATCCAAAGGGAAGATTCGCCTCCGACGCGCTATGGAACCTAATTTTAAATCAATACAAACTCGGGCACTACGACAAAGTAATTAAAATGGCTGAGACACACAATAAAACATACCCAAACACTATTGCCGCGCCCAAAGCTTTGTTTTTCGCCGCAAAAGCAGCAGAAAAACGCAAAAATTACACAAAATCAAGAAACTATTACAATCAAATTCTTGAAAAATATCCAGATGAATACTACGCGTTTCGCGCAAAATTACTCCTTAACGGACGAAAAACGGCATGGACTATTAAGGGAAAAAGAAAACTTAACACCAATAACAAAAATATAAAATTTCCGCTCGCGTACTGCAATATACAGGCTAAAGACCTGCCAGTCCTAAACCTACTGATGGATACCGGCGATTGGAAACTACTTGAACATTTACTTAAAGACAACGAAATCGTTAAAAGCTGGACAAATTATAAGGCTGGAAATAAAGCTATATCCATTGTTCAGGCGAGAAATTTCATTTCAAACCTTGAAACCAAGCCCGACTTCAACGACGATATTTATAAACTCGCATACCCAGTGTATTTTGAAAACGAAATCAATAAATACTCACACATTTATGATTTAGACCCATATATCGTTCTTTCAATTATTAAAGAAGAAAGTCACTTTGATATAAATGCGAAAAGTATAGTCGGAGCCGGAGGACTTATGCAAATCATGCCAGATACAGCAAACTTTATCGCAAAAAAATATTCAATTCCTTATACTACAGCCCAGCACAACAACATCGAAAACAATATCGAACTGGGCTGTGCGTACATAGACTATGCCCTCTCTGAACTTTCAAAAAAATATTTATTTGCCGTGGCTGGATACAACGGCGGACATAATGCTGTAAAAAATTGGCACAATACATTGAATTACACAGACTTTGACGAGTTTGTAGAAGAAATACCTTACGCAGAAACAAAAAATTACATTCTTAAAGTTTTTAAAAGTTATTGGAATTATGTAAATATTTACGATAAAATAGACTAAAAATTTGGGAAGATTTCATCCGTAAATTGTATGGACGATAAACAAAAAAATTGATTAAATTAATATTAGGGACGAGATAAAAAAAGGAAATAAACGTGTTTAGATTTGAAATGATAACAGGACCTATGGGTTGCGGTAAAACAGAAGAACTTTTGAGAAGAATTCGACGGTCAATCATTGCAAAAAAACGCGTCAAAGTTATAACCCCATCACTTGACACCAGAGCAAAAGGCGATTACATTGAATCTCGAAACGGTTTGTGGCTTGAAGCAATAAAAGTTGAAACCTCGTACGACATACTGCATGCCGTTGACGACTCCGACGATATTGTAGCAATTGACGAACTCCAGTTTTTTGACGAAGGAATAATCTCAGTAATAAAAAAACTCATTATGCAAGGTAAAAAAGTTATCGGCTCTGGGTTGGATTTGGATTTTAAAGGAGACCCATTCGGTTACATGCCCGAACTTTTGTGCATGGCTGATAAAGTTGATAAACTTTGCGCTGTTTGCCTAAAATGCGGTTCCGAAACAGCAACTCGTACACAAAGACTTATCAACGGAAAACCTGTTGACAAAAATTCACCACTCATTATGATTGGCGGAGACGAAACATACGAAGCTAGGTGCTACGACTGCTGGGAGCTGCCCGACATCAAAACAGAAACACGCAAACGCGGATTTAAATTGTTAAATTTTCATTCAAAATAGCTTTACCCCCTTGCGTTAAATCTAATAAAGTTGTATTTTATATGTATAGCTGATGATTAAAGGAACTTAAAGAATCTTAAAAATTCCAAATCGCTTTACTCTACATTGTTACAGGATTATTCGCGATAAAATTTTTTTTAGTAGCGGCAAAAAATTTTCTTAACACGTTTTATATATACAACAAAATACTAAATTATTAAAAATACAAGTTCAAAAGGACCATTGTGAACTCAGATAAGCATATAATCAAAGAAAATAATAATTCAGAAACAACAATAGCAAGTAGTTGGTCGTCAAACCCTCTTTCCGGCACAGGAAAGATTGCGAGAATGAATGCCATAACTCAATCCAAAACAGTTTCGAATAGACTATACGCTGGATACAACAACTACCTTCAAAAGCCCTCTGTTGCTGTAGATTATATGGAATTAATAAGCCTGATTAGCGACTCAATCAAATCAAAAAGCAACTCAAACGAATTATTTTATTCAATTCATAACATTTTTACAAACAAGCTTAACACGTATTTTACAGCTTTAGGCTATTTTAACAAGCAATCAAAATGTATAAACCTTAAACTTATTGATAAAATTGGTTCAACTTATTCAACCAAAATTTTTCACTCTAACTCAGAAAACCCTGTAAACATTGCTTGTCAATCAAACCAAACAGTATTTTTGGAAAGCAACAAATTCTTAAATATTCCATACCTGCCAGATTCTCGCTGCATCGTAATACCTATGTTTGCACAAAATACAGAACTTGGCGTATTTATCGTCGGAGACAACGATTTTGAAAGCAACAAGGCGCTTTACGAACTCCTGTCTTCTTATTTATCAATGTTTATGCTAAACAAAGAACTTTCAGAACAAGTGTCCTTGAATTGTAACGAAGATACGCTTACTGGCTTGTTTAATCACAGAACATTTCAAGAATATTTATCAAAAGAACTTGAAAAAGCGGACAACACCGCGCAAGAACTTGCAATTCTTATATTTGACGTAAACAATATCTCCACAATAAACAAAGAACTTGGACACAGCAAAGGTGATGAAATTATCAAACTTGTTGCTGAAAAAATCAAACAAAATATAAGAACAAACGACATCGCCGGACGCTACGGAGGAGACGAAATTGCAGTAATTTTGCCAAACACAAACACGGAAGACGCAAAATATCTCGCAGAATACTTAACATACTCACTAAGTTGCTGCCTTGTCGATGATGTCGGACCAATTAAAGTATCCGTTGGGGTTGCAACCTACCCACAATCAGCGCTAGAACAAGACAAACTGCTTATCTTGGCAGAACAAGCAATGTATATTTCTAAAAGCAAAGGTTATCAAAACGGTATCTCTACAATTGTATCCTCACAAGATTTCGATTTTTGGGATGATATGGCACTTAGTTCTTTTGCGTCAGTTCTTACAAAACGCCATGCCTCAATAGGTGTTAATTTCGAAGAAGAACTCATCAACAAATTTAATAACGAAGAAATAATCAACCAAAACCACCTTATTGATGTTGTAACCTCCTTGGCTACAGCAATTGACGCAAAAGATGAATATACAAAAGACCACTCTGCTTGTGTTTCCAGATATTCAGAAGCGCTTGCAAGAGCATTAAACCTTCCCGAAAAAGAAGTAGAACGGATTAAACTCGGTGCAATGCTACACGATGTGGGTAAAATTGGTATTCCTGAAAACATTTTAAGAAAGCCAACAAAACTGAGTGACGAAGAATGGTCGATTATGAAACAACACCCAACAATCGGTGCAGAAAAAGTTCTTATGCCAAACAAGGCACTTCATGACCTTATTCCTATGGTTAAACACCACCATGAACACTGGGATGGAACAGGATACCCCAACAACCTTAAAGGTGAAGAAATTCCATACACGGCACGCATTGTTTCTATTGCAGACGCATTCCACGCATTGGTAAGCGACCGTCCATACAGAAAAGGGCTAGGCGTTGAAAAAGCTTGCGAAATTTTAAGACTGGGCGCTGGTATTCAATGGGAAAAAGAAATGGTGCGCACATTTATTCAGATTGCGCCATCCCTCGTTACAAAAGTTTAGCCCGACACCACTTTCGTAGATTACGCCGATATAATTTTAGCAACGATGTTTTTAATATCTTGCGAAATTAGAGTGTCTGATTTTGACGATATCACAGCTTCAACATTATGTGCAAATTCTGCTTTCTTAAACTCGCCTAAAGCATTTATTCTATAAATTTCTTCTAGATTTTTGACTCTGGTTAATTCGCTTGAAAAATCTGCTTGCGAAACTTTAAAAAGGTTTAAAAATTTGTAATTAATTGCTTTTTCTACAAGTTCAAGAGGCAAAATATCTTCAAATTCGCCTTTTTCAATAAGTATAAGCTGGTCAATATTTCTTAATTTTGCCAAAATGGTTTCTGCAATTGGCTTTGCGTCCGCATCCAAAAGAACAACTACCGGAATTTTAAGTTTTGGACTAAACTTAAGATAATCCTTTGCCACTTGATTTTTGCCACCTGCCGGAATAACCAAGATACCGTTTTTATCAAAGTCATACCCTAAAATTTTTGCAAACTTTGGCAACAAAATTTCTTCAGTTATCCCCTCCGCAAGAACAAGTTTTTCAATTGGGAATTTTGTATTATATTTTTTTCTAATTTCATTCGCGCCCAATGTTGAATTCATAAATACACGCCAAAATTTTAAATTCGGACTAAGATTTTTTTCATCGCATAAGCTCAAAACAGCTTCATACGGCACTTTTGCACGCAAAAGCTCTGACGTCTGTTCATTCATAAAAAACACATGCGACTCAAATTCATCAACTTTTTTGTAAAGTTCACAAGGATATTGGTCAGTATCTTTAATCAGTACACTAAGAGACTCATTAAAAATTTTTTCTATCAACTCACAAACATAACCAAGCGGAAGATTTTCGTACTTCTTAAAACTTATTTTAGGGATAATAAGATGCTTTGCAATCATTTCTCGAAAAACTCGATTATACTTAATTTCTGGGAACTTAAATCTTGTCAATCTATCAATAGCGAGACTTAGTTCTTCCAAATTCATCGGTTTTATTTTTATTTTTTCTTGGCTCAAATCACACCTTTTGTTAAACAATTGTAAATATTTAATTTAAATATAACGCAAAATGAGCAAATTTTAAAATTTTTATATTTTTATTAAAATGTAGGTAGGTTTCTTAATTTAAATGTAGGCGAAAATTGATAAACAGTTTAAACAACTTTAAGAATAACATACAAGACACTTCAGCAGCGTCTATCAAGCCTGCTGGACAAACTAACGCAACAACAAATTCCCTCCACGTAAAGCATTCGCCAAGAAACACCACCTCATTTGGAAACTTTACCCCAGTTACATTAAACACCTCTCTACGCACCCCGGAAGAACAAAAAAAATTCACAGAAGTATCTAAAAATCTAGACACAAAATCCAGAAAGAAACTAAACACTTTACTAAAATCCGGACGGCTTTTAAGTAATGATGCGAACGATAATTCGACAACTCTGGACAATTTACACAATGTAATTGCACAAAGACGCGCTAAAGGACTAGATGCTAAATCAATCTTGAAAGATATTGTAAACGCGCTAGACAACCCATTCGCCATTACACAAAAATTCGGAGACATTCCCGCACCAATTGCGAAAGAAATTCTCACCAATCAAAAAGACTACGCAAGCCGGGAAACAGCTTATACAAACCTTTTGGACTCCATAAAACAAACCGGTTCAATGCCAAAACATCAACCCATTACAAAACCAATGTTGGATGTTGTTTCTAGCTCATGCGTAGCCGCAAGCATTCAATTTAATCTTGCACACAAGAAACCCGCCGAGTACGCACGAATTGCCGAGGGATTAAGTTCCGAAAAAGTTAGCGTACAAAAGAAAATAAAACTATCTGACGTTGCACCGGGAACAGTTGACGCAATGTGGCTACTAGAACAGTTTAAAGTGCCACATAAACAGCTTGATTGGGAAAATATTATCGTTGACATGAAACCCGACAGAAATGCAATCGTCCGAGCAAGAATTCAAGCAACCTCTGCATATCGAGACCCGGGCGAAAGAAGTCCTATTGACGTATTAATGCAATCTACCTTTATGAACATTGGCTCACAGCACACATATAATTCGCTTACAGACATTAGAACTGGCTCATTCAACCCTGATAACCGCGGTCTCACAGATATCGAAAAAAACATTGCGGAAGTTATAGCCGAAGGTCAAAACAAAATATCTGTTACATACCAAATACTGGACGAAACAGGCAAAATAACCGGCTATGAATGCACGCATGCAGAAACCCTAAAACACATAAAAGAAGCCTTAAAACTAGGAGAAAACGTTATTGTCGGCTATACAAATACTGACAAAGATAATCGAATTATAAACGGACATGAAATCACAATTATTGGCATAGAAAAAAACAAAAATGGTCAAGAAGTCTTTATCTGCAATGATACTGACGATATGAAAGACGAACCAATAAAATTTGACGTAAACTACCTTCTGCCCAAAATCCATCACGCCGGGCTGCCGCACAAAGCGTTAAAAGACGACGTACAAATTGTTGAAAGCTGGGTTGATGTGCTAAATCAATACAAAAGTACAATCAACCCACAACAAGCAGCCTAACTTAATTAAACTTTTGTCCGTAAACTTCGCTTGAAATTATTTCGTCAAAAGGTTTTCTCAATTTTTTCACTGCTATTTCAGGTTTAGAATTATACCCCAAGGTTAACATTGCCATAATATAGACGTTTTCTGGAATGTTTAATTTTTTACGGATTTCAAGGTAAAGCTCCTGATTACTTTCAGTAAGCTCATTTCCCAATGCCCCTATTACGCAAGAAGAAATCCCAAGGTTTTGCGCCTGCAATCCCATATACGCCATCGCATAAGTACATTGTTCTGCCGTTCTAAGCAAAACTTTGTCTGCACCTTTAAGTTTTGGATAAAGCGTAGAATTCTGGAAAATAGCGTCAATTTGCTCATCAGTGGTTCCTCTTTCTTTAAGTACTCTACGGAATTTTACATCTTCCCATGCTGTAGTATCTGCGAGACAAAGAATTACATGCGATGCTGTTTTTACATGATTTTGCCCAAAAGAAAGCTGACAAAGAAGATTTTTTGTTTCTTGATTGCTAACACTTATAAAATGCCACGGCTGCACATTCATCCACGAAGGCGCTAACCGTCCAGCCTCCAAAATCGTTTTAATATCTTCATTCGCAATTTTTTTGTCTGTATATGTACGGATACTAGAACGTTCAATAATTTCTTTTATCATAAAAACTCCTTTTAATTTTACTCTGATAAAATGATTGTAAAATCGCTTTGTGTGCAATATTGACGGTTTGGATTATAGACAAACTGCATATTTCTAATTTCAGGTATTTTGCGCTTTAATTTTGAAATAATATCAGAACTTACAACCTGCTTATGCGCAATAATTTGAGAATGCGGCAACTTGCCACGCCCAGTACAATTAACATCATACCCAAATTCTTCAAGCCGTTCCTTAATTTCCATTGCCGCAGCTTCTTTTTTGGCAGAATGCATAATTCCAACAGAAAGTTTTTCAACATTTTCAGGCTTTACACGATAAATTAAACGATCTATAACCTCCTGAGTTTTTTCCGGGTCCAAAATCCAGTAGCTAATTATTCCCTTTGAGGACGGTTGTCCAGGCAATGTTGCAACTTCTACCGAATCCATATTTATGTCTCGCATTAATGCTGCAAAATGCGAAAGCTCATAAAGAGTCATATCTGTTTTAATATAAGTCATTGCTATTTTCAAAGCTTCCGGAATTTGTGGAATTACAGATGGCTTTTGCATTGTATCCAAAAGGCTTTTTAAAAACCACTGCTGTCTAGATGTGCGTCCTATATCACCAAGTCCATCGTGGCGAAAACGCAAAAAGCCCTCTACCTCAGCTCCATTTAGCACATGCAGCCCTTTATCAAGATGAATATGAAGTTTACCGGAATAATCATCGTAATTAAGCGGTTTTTCAACATAAACAGGAATTCCGCCAATTGTATCTACTAACTTTCGCACCCCATCAGTACTTATGACAATATATCTATCAATCTTAACACCGAACACATCTTCAACAGTCTTTTTAGTAAGTTCTATACCTCCCAGCGCATGGGCATGATTAATTTTTTGTGCATCCTTGCCATCTGCAAGATAAACTTTACTATCACGAGGAATAGAAATTGCGTTTATTGAATGAGTTGCCGGGTCAATATTGAGCAAAAGAATTGTGTCAGAACGAGTGCCCTTAAATTTATCCGCATTATTTCCATTTGAATCGACACCAAGAATCAATAAATTCTGGCGTTTGCTAAACACGGGAATATTAAATCCTTTTTTTTCTTTGCGTATTAATTTTTCACCAAAAGGCAACGCGCTGATAGTTTTTTCATTTACAACTGATTGTCCCCAAAAAACATTATAAAACACAAAAAAACAAATTAGCCCAATCAATGTCAATCCTACAACCGAAATCAGGTTACTAATTTTATCATTTTGGGTTTTATTTCGTTTATAGTTAAGGTATTCGTTATACTGTTCTTCTTTATCTTTTAATTCATTCATAAAAGTCTCTCCCCTGTAAGCAATATTTTACCGCAAAAAAGAGATATGTCACTCTATTTTTTTGCATACAAAGATAAAGACAAATCTACAATAAGAATTTTCTTGTCAACTTCATACGGTACAACTTTGAGGTCATAAATACCAATAAGATATTGATACCTGTATATTTCTCTAAGGAAATTTTGCAACTCCGCATACGTACCAATCATTCTCGTAGTAAGCAGTGCGGCATTGCACTCTGCAGAATGCTTTTGTTTAATTTCGTCACTTTCTGGAATATCTTTAAATTCAATTGTTTTAATTTTAAGCCCAGATTGTTTTGCCATTTCAAGAATAGTTTCCAGCATTTCGTTAAAATTCACCATTGTTTCGGCTGATTTAAATTGAGGTTCAAAAATTTGCTTTTTATTTTCACTCAATCCGTCCCCTTCTTTCATCGCATTTTGTTTTTCAATTTCAACTTTTCTTCTTAAATTTTCAACAGCACTTTTTTTTGCTTTTAAATTGCCATGTTCAGTAAAATAAGAGCCAAACAACGGTATATCTTGTGACAACCCATACGCAAGAGCCAATATTATAAAAACTGGGTATATAAAATATTTTTTAATTATTGCATTATCCAAGTTGTTTCTCCCTAATTATTCAGCTGGAATCACAGGCGGCATTGAAGTCTGTGTATTAACCGGCGGTATGTTGTTTCCACTATATTTTGGCTGCTGTTTTTTATTCGTCGCAGTTTGTTTTTGATTATTTGCATTGTCATCTTTTTTATCAACATTTTCAACCGAACTTTCCAACAAGCTTTGGTACGCCTTATTCGCAAGTACAAATGAATAAAATTCTGGCTCATTCGAATTAAAAAGCTCATCACTTCCGGTAACACTTAATTTTACAACCGAAACTTCTGATTCACCAGCGACTTCGCGAATACCCTTTAAAAATGCAGCGATATCGTTGCTATCAGCAGAAACACCGTATATGCTAATCGCATTACCTGAACCAGCGTAGAATGACTCTATCCATAGTTTTTCGGGAATCCCATAAGAAAGAGCATCGTAATATAGCATTTTCTTTCGATTACCTTTTGTTATCGACTCTATTGTTCCTTCGATATTTGTGGAGCCTTTATTTGTATTGGCTGAACTAAGTTCCGCTTTTAATGTATTTTCTTCTTCTGTTAATTGCAAAATTTTAGACTGAGTTCCCTTGATTGCAAAGTTTAATATAAGCCCAACTCCACCTAAAATTATAACTAAAGCGACAATCACAATAATCGTAAGCTTTGTGGCAATTTCTTTTGTAATTTCAAAGCTGTAATCACCTATTGTAACTAAATCACCAGTTTGCAGTCCTGCTTTATCGCTAGTTAAGTAATTAAATTTTATTGCTCTATTTTCAAAATAATCAACCGAGGCACCAACAGCGGCAATCGTAATTTGAGGAATATAACCAGGTAAAACGTTAAAACTCGTTTTTAAAACAGGTTGCTGCTGGAACTTATTTTGTTCTACGTAAAACGGAATACTTGAAGAATTTATTTGTGAAGAAATAACTTCGGCAGATATTTCATCCGTCTCCGATATAATCAACAAATTTGTAGCGGGATAACTTTGCAAAGCAGTAGTAGCCATTGAGCCAACAGCCCCATATACTTCTTCACTTGTGAAAGATTTTACCGCCAAAGGTTCTTCGTAATAAGCGTTTAATTTATCACCATGAAAATTAAATATTGAGTAACTATTGGCTGAAATCAACAAAAGATTCCAGGCTGATTTATCGGACGGTATAATTTTTTTTGTAAGTTCAGAATAATTTAAACCGGCAAAAAGTTCTGATATCGTGTTTTGAACAGAAATTAGCGTCAAGCCCAAGTCTAAACAAATATTTTTAATTTCTTTTAATGCCTGCGATTGCAACGCTGTATAAGCTATTTCGACCATATCTTCATCACTGCCTATTTTAGCCCAGCTTACAACAGGTTCCACCCGTTTAAAAATATATGATTCTTCGGCTTCTGAAATTATTACATTAGAAATTTCATCGTCTGTAAGCAAAGCCGGCAATTCTTTTATGCCAAAAAGCACATTTGGCAAAGACACAGTAACCAAACAATCTTTAGGATTTAAATTGAGTTCCTCAAAAGCGCCTTCAAGCTCTGCCTTAAATATATCATAACTTTCAACTTCACGAGTAATTGCATTATAATTAACAAATCTGTTTGTATACTTTGTTATTTCATTATTGCTTTTGCTTGTTTGTATAACTTCCAAAAGCCCGTTGACATTTAATGAAATACCAACGTGTTCTTTTGTTTTAGCTCCTGAAAATAAATTACTAAACATTATCCAACTACTATTTCCTTTTACTTTATTATACAATAATATATTGTAAAGCATACTAAGTAAAAAAACTTAATACATTTAAAGGATATTTATGGACTCTCAAAACTTAATATACGGACGAAACAGTGTTCTCGAACTATTAAAAACAGCAAAAAGAAATGTAAACAAAATACTCATCTCGCGCGGACTAAATAAAGACTCGAAAATTGACGAAATTATCAATTTGGCAAAGCAAAACAACGTGCTTTTTCAATTTTTGCCAAAAGAAAAATTTTCTCAATACAAGGAATTTAATCATCAAGGCGTAATCGCATTTGTTGCCCCAGTAGATTATGTCGAACTTGACGAATTTCTAGAAAAACCTGCAAAAAACAAATATAAAAAAGTTGTTATCCTTGATGGCGTTGAAGACCCGCACAATCTCGGTGCTATTATCAGAACTGCCGTTTGCGCTGGCTTTGACGCCGTTATAGTTTCTCAAAGACGCTCTGTTCTTTGCTCTGCAACAGTTGAAAAAACTTCGGCGGGCGCTATTAACTACATAGATATAATTAAAGTTAATAGCCTTTCGAATGCCGTTGAGATATTAAAGAAATCAGACTTCTGGGTAATTGCGGCAGAAGCAACAGGAAAAGATAATTATTTTGAGGTTGATTATACAGACATGAATTTTGCCATAATAATGGGAGCCGAACACGCAGGAGTGTCTCGCTCATTAATAAAACAAGCAGATTTTCTTGTAAAAATCCCAATGTTCAACGAATTTAACTCTTTGAACGTATCTAACGCAGCAAGTATTTTGATATATGAAGCGACAAGGCAAATTATGCAAAAAATCAAATCTTAATATATAATTAAATTGGAGATTTGGCATGACACAAAAAATTAAAAATATGACAAATAAAAATCAAAAGATAGAGGACGCAGCACCTGAAGTTGAAGCTTTAGAACAAGATGAAACCGAAGATATTCTCAATATAGCACCCGTAAAAACAGGTGAAAACCTTTCTAGCATTAACACCGATGACTCTGTAAAAATTTATTTGCAACAAATCGGAAAAATCCCGCTACTAAGTCCTGACGAGGAACTTGAAGTTGCCCAAAAAATAAAAGAAACTGGTGATGCAAACGCAATCAACAAGCTTATTAATGCAAATTTGCGCCTAGTTGTAAGTATTGCAAAAAAATATATAGGCAGAGGCTTGTCTTTCCTTGACTTAATTCAAGAAGGAAACATGGGGCTGATGAAAGCCGCAGAACGATTTGATTACTCTAAGGGATACAAATTTTCAACTTATGCCACTTGGTGGGTTCAACAAGCCATTACTCGCGCAATCGCCGACAAATCCCGCATGATAAGACTCCCTGTTCACATGATTGAAATGTTGGGAAAAATTAAAAAAGCTACCATTGATTTAACTACCGAAAATGGAGTTCCCCCAACTCGCGAAGATATTGCACAAAGGCTTGGAATTTCTGTAACAAAACTTTCCACGCTCGTAAAATCAGCACAAGATACCATCAGCATAGAAAGCCCAACCACAGCAAAAGATGACAACGCAAAGCTTGGAGACTTAATCATTGATGAATCTACACTTTCGCCAGACACAAAAGTTACAAACGATAGCCTTTTGTCTGACGTAAGAAAAATGCTGAATCAACTAAGCCAAAAAGAACGCGACGTTTTGATTATGCGTTATGGACTCGACGATGATGGAGTAAAAAAGACGCTGGAAGAAATTGGAACACGTTACAACGTATCAAGAGAACGCATAAGACAAATTGAAAATCGTGCAATAAGCAAACTTAAAAAGCTTTGCAGAAATACAACAATTTCAAAAAACTTAAAAAACTATATTGGAGATTAATGTAAAAGCGCCTTAAAAAACAAAAGGCACTTTTATTAAACAAAATAACTTTCAAAAACTGCTTTTAACGTTGGATTAGAAATCTTTTCAGCTAGTTTTGCTTGCTGTAATTCACCGAGAATATTTATAGCCTTAGCCGTACTCAACGCCGCAAGCAAAGATTGTTCATCCGTGGTTAAGTTAATAAACTCCAAAACACCAGATTTTGCTGAATTAATCGAAAAAAGCCTAATAACGTCCAATGCCGCTAACGCACGAAATTTACCACACGCCAATTCCTTTACCACAAGCTCTTTTTGAGCATCCCAAAATTGTTCTGACTGAGATTTTAACAAATTGCAAATATAATTAATTTCTTCTTTAACGTCTTTAGGTTCATCAAACAAGTACTCGTCGCAATCCGATAATGACAAGAACTTTTCATAAGCACGCAAAAGAACTGCCGCGACATGGCTTTGACTTTGTGTTGCGTTGTCATTTTGCAATTCAATTAAATATTGCAAAACTTCAAAAACACCAAAGAAAAACAAATCACCCAGCGGATGAATTTCGCCTAAACCGCTCAAGATTAAATCAAAACAATTCAAGGCGCCATCTTTGTCCTCAGTTTCTAACATTTCTAAAAATGAAAGCAAATAAGGAAGTTCACCTGCAATATTTTCCGCGGCAGAAGATGTTTCTAACGTTTTTAAAAGCTCTTTAAGTGCAGATTTATCCCCAAATGCGCACAAAAATCTAACGGCTTTAATTCGTTCAAATTCATCATCCGATTGCAATTTCAAAATTGCATTTTCAAAAGCTTTACAATCATTCATTTTGCCAAGAGCACGAGCGCAATTCAAGGCTAATTGCATATCTTCACCAAAGGCGTATTTTTCAAGCGTTTCAAGCGCAATTGTATCCGGAATAAAGCCAAAATACTTTGCCGCATATTTTTTGTGGGAAATTGAGCCATTTTCTAGCATTTCGAACATTTCATCAGACATGCTCTCATCTGCATAATCAGCCATGCTCTCAAGAAAAGTGTCCGCATATTCTTCACAATAAACAGAAAAAAATGCCGTAAGATTTTTGTAATTACTTGCATTTACAGCTTTTTTAAACCTTTTTCTGACATTATTTTTTACAAAGTCAAATAAAAACTCTGACTTTTCACACAACTTTTCAAATGCGGCTAAATTCCTTGTATCAATGATACTCTTTGCTGCTTGAAGGGCTTTTGCCTCATCTTTTTGTGTTAAATTGTTTACCAATTCATTTAATTCGTTCATTGGAACATTATATAACAAAATTTTCACAAATTAAAGAAATATGCTATAATTGTTTAAGAGGATTTATGAGAGAAGATGATATAAATTACCCAGACGTATACAAGTGGCTGGATAGCCACAGAACCGCCAGCAATGAACGAGTAAAAAGCCAATTGCAAAATCTCATCGTTGTTGCCTGTATGCCGCTTGTCAATAAAATTGCCTGCGGACTTGCAAGAAGAAGTACAGACCCGATTGACGATTTACTTCAAGTTGGCAGTGTCGGACTTTTAAAAGCGGTTAAGCTTTTTGACTCTAGTAAAAGTAAAAATTTCAGAGCTTACGCAACGCACATGATAACTGGCGAAATTCGTCATTACCTCAGAGACAAATGCGCCATGATTAAAGCGCCAAGAGAAGTTCAAGAACTTGCATACCGCATTCGTTTGATTTCAAAAGAACTCGAAGAAGAAAACGGCGTAAGACCAACCGATGTAGAAATTGCAGAAAGATTACAATTAGATTTAGGAAAAGTGCACGAAGTAATTGACGTGGAACGCAGAAAACAGCTGGTTTCGCTTGACCAATTAAATGGACTTTCGGAAGAAGAACAATACCCGCTTTATGACAAAATTGCGGATACAAAAGAGGCTGACACTCAAAATATTCAAGAAATGAGAATGATGCTTTTAAACGCAATTTTAAAACTCAAACCGGAGCAAAAACAACTCATAAAAATGCATTTTTTCGATGATATAAGTCAGGCTGAAATTTCAGAAACTCTTAAACTTTCCAAAATGCAAACATCGAGACGAATAAAAAAAGCCCTAAGTGACTTATTTAAAATTATTCAAGCTGGGGAGGAAACAGAGTGAGCATTTTTGACTTTAGTGGCATTGATTTTTATTACATAATCTTTGTAATATTTGTATTTGGCGCTTGCCTCGGCAGTTTTGCAAATGTCGTTATTTTAAGAGCTTTTTCGGGTGAATCAATTGTATTACCACCCTCAAAATGCCCTCATTGCCACAACAAACTAAAATGGTATCACAATATCCCAATACTTTCGTATTTATTTTTAAGAGGGAAATGCGGATTTTGCAAAAAACCAATTTCAATCCAATATCCAATAATCGAAGCTATTGTCGGATTATTATTTGTCGGAGTGTTTTTTAAATTTGGTCTTTCTTTAAACTCTGTAGTTCTGAGCCTTGCCGCAATGCTTTGCGTAGTGCTTGCTATCACCGACATAAAAGAACAGGTTATTTTTGACGGACACGCGTACGCGCTTGGTATAATCGGTTTAATTTACAATTTTTTTGATATAGGAAAAAGCGGACTTGGCACTTATGACTTTACGTTATTTGCGCACAATTTTTCACTAAACAAAAGTTTTTTATTTGCACTACTAGGAATTCTTGCCGGGGCTTTAGCCATGGAAATTTTAGCTTTTGCAGGAAAACTATTGGTTGGGCAACGAGGTTTTGGAGAAGGTGATTCTTTCATCTTAGGCGCATTAGGTGCAGTTTTTAGGGTTCAAGCTATTCCTTACATACTTTTATGGGGGATTGTTGTTCAAATCGTAATAATTCTCCCAATATTCATAAAAAAATTATTTAAGAACAAAGAATACAAACTTTTAAGCGCCCTTGGCGGTTTTGCAATTGCTGTTGGATTGTTTAAACTACTTGAAAAATTCAATTTGCTTGAAAATTTATTTGTTTTTGCAATTTCGTTTTTATTAATGGCTGGTTGCGCTTTTTATGCTTGCAGAAACTTAATTAAATCTGCAAAAGTTCAAGATAGTCTTACTCACGTACCCTTTGGTCCACCATTAATAATTGCAGCGCTAGTTTTAATGTTTATTTAGGCTATAATATACTAAACCCTAAATTGGAGAAGTTATGCTAGCTTATTGCAAATATTTTAAAGATTTACTTACCCTTTCTTTGCCTATGATTATAGGCAACCTTGGTCAAATTTTAATTGGCGCCGTAGACGTTTTTGTTGCATCTCGCAACAGCCTAGACACTCTCGCAGCAATAAGCATAGCAAACGCAATTGTTTTTTGTATTTACATTGTCGGTATAGGGCTTATGTCCGCAATATCAATAGTTTTGTCCAATTATAGAGGAGACAGAAAACCCACAAAAAAATACTTATTTTCAATTGTTAACTTTTCACTACTGCTTGCAATTATATTCTGGCTAATTACAATTGCTATTGTGCCTATTGTTCCAATGCTAGGTTTTGAAAACCAGCTTGTACCAATGATTTCTGAATATATTTTAATTTCCTCATTCTCCATTTTTGGAATGTACGTTTATCAAAGCTTAAAAGAGTTTTTGCAAGCGCACGAAATTGTAAATTTCCCCAATATTTTGCTTGTCCTCGCTCTTGTGCTAAATTTTGCACTAAATTTTATACTCGTTTTTGGAATGTTTGGCGTTCCAGCGCTAGGAGTTGCGGGGCTTGCGATTGCGACTTTGATAGTACGAACTTTAATGGGGCTTGTTTTGTTTATTTATTGCCTCAGATTAATAGATTTTAAAAAGCGTTTTGACCCAGTTTTAATAAAGCAACTAGTAAAAGTCGGCTATCCAATTGGATTTGCACTACTTCTAGAATTTTTAGGTTTTAATCTAATTACAATCCTTGTCGGCAGAGAATCTGGTTTATTTGCGTCAGTGCACACAATTGTTTGCACGGTCGGTTCAATCTGCTACATGGTACCGCTGGCTTTTTCAAATGCATTGGCTATAAAAGTCGGATTTTTTAACGGGGCACGAATGTTTGCGCAAGTAAAACGATATTCTATCACCGGAATAGCTGTTTCCGTTGTGTTTATGGGGTTGTGCACATTAATTTTACTATGTTTCCCAAAACAAATTTTCTCAATATTTACCCCTGACAAAAACGTGCTTGCCATAGGAATCCCTGTTTTATTAATTGCTGCGTGCTTTGAAATGCTAGATGGGTTGCAAACCTCTCTGAGTGGGGTTTTAAAAGGATTAAAAATGACAAAAACCGTATCGGCATGTATTATTTCCGGTTACTGGCTTTTTGGACTACCGCTAGGCTTTTGGCTTGCATACGGAATGAAAATGCAGCTCAAAGGGTTTTGGTTAGGGCTTGCATTTTCATTCTTTGCAATAAGCATGATAGAATTAATTATTATTCTAATTCGTTTTAAAGCGCTACGCGCTGAGTTTGAGCCTAATCGTTTTCCAGCGGAAGGGTGATTACATAACGATTACCGACTCGTTTTTTAGTAACATCATCCACGTCAACTTTTCGGCTTAAGGACAACTCCTGAGCATAAGAGAAACTACTTTGCTCATTTTTGTTATCAACTTTTGCATTGCCGGATATTTTAATCGAATGCGGTTTAACTTTCACATCTATATTTTTTTCGTCGTTATTAAATTTTTTTAAATTAACATAAACTTTGTAACTATCTGGCGTTTCTTCAATATTTACAATGCGATTTACCCTGTCAGTATCTGGCAGAACAGGTTTCGCAGCTGGAATGTCAAACTCCTCATTCATACGGCTAAAAAATTTATCCTCATCAAAATTAATTGATATGGGCGGCATGGGCGGATAAAAAGGATGGGCGTTTTTATGAGCAATTGCGATAATTCCGCTAAGCGCAAATACCGCAAGAAATCCCCCCAAAAAGGCACTCAAGCAAACAGCAAGAAACTTTAAAGTTTTATTATTACCTTCTGTCCAGTGCGGTTTTATTTCCTGCTCGTGATGTTCTTCATTAAAATTTTCAGTCATATTTTTCTCCTTTTTTATTATCTAATTTTACAAATTTTTAAAAATTTTTCAATAGTCATCTAGGCAATTATTTTTTCTGCCCATCAATATATTAAGTTTTATGAAGCCCAAAACCCAACAATATCAAAGAAATATAAATTGTGTATATAAAATTTAAACCAAAAAGGCAACTTTTGGAACAAAAAATTGTTTATATAAGAGTAAGACAAAATCACATTTAAATTAGATAATTGGAGGAATTACCCATGGCAAGAGTACTGATTTCAATGCCGGAATCATTTTTAAAAAACATTGACGAAGTAGCAGACAACGAAAACCGTTCGCGCAGCGAGTTGATTAGAGAAGCATTGAGAACATACATCCACCGAAACAAAGTTCGCGAAAACTCGTACGCAACAAAAAATGCACAAATTTTGGAAGCGCTACTAGACTAAGACATTGCAGCAAGAAAAAGGTCAATGTTTTAAAAAATTGGGGAAAAGAAAAGAGAGCCATAGAGAATCGGCTCTCTTTACCTTTTCGATTGTTAAAATTATTTTAAATAATCGTTTGCACTGATAGGAGCTTTTGACGCTTCATCAGTAGCATAGTAGGCTCTCGTAAGCTTTTCTGCAACCATGCCCACGAATAATGAACCTGGGAAAATTTGAGCAGCATTTTTAAGGTCGGCAAGCGCTGCATTATAAAATCTTCTAGCTGCCGCAATGTGTTCTTCTACCTCATTGTACGTTTGCATTGCCTGAACCATCGTAGCGTCTGATTTAAGTTGCGGATAATTTTCCATAGAAACTTTCAATTGACCAAGCAACGTGTCTAGCTTTGCATTTGCAGCCATCGATGCGGCACTGCCTGGCTCAGTTTCCATTGCTAATGAACGAAGTTTTGTAACTTCAGTAATAAGGTTTCTTTCGTGTTCCATAAATTTATTTGCAATAGTAAGCACGTTTGGAATAAGGTCGTAACGCTTGCGTAACTGAACATCAATCCCCGAAGTCGCTTCGTCAAGCGCGTTGCCTTTGCGAATTACATTTGCATAGCAGGAATACAAAAAACCCGATACAATCAGTAATAATACTAATAATACCAACATAAAATTCATTTTTTTCTCCTTTTATCTGTGTTATAAACCAATATTTCTATCTAGTTTTAGAACATCTATTATTTTTAAAACACTTTCGAGCTGTTCCATTACTTCCCGATATGGCTGAATATCCAGCGCAGACTTAAACAACGGCGGCTCGAACATGTCTTTGTTTGTTTTTATAGCTATGTAAATTTTTTCGTCCTGAAAACAGCAGGTAACGATTATATTTTTATTGTGCAGTTTTTTTAAATATTCCATAAATGTCGGAGTAAGCATATATCTTGCCTCAATTTGGTCATCCGTGCTTGTTTTAAAGATTTTGTTAAACTCAACATCCTCCAAATGCACATCCTGACCTTGGTTTTGGGTATAGCTAAATTTTTTGTCTCTTACTATTAATGAAGCTTTTACTTTTTTTAATTGTGGAACAGTTAGTATTAATCCTTTGAAAATCGTTGTAGTGCTTCTGGTTTTTTCACTACCAAGGGTTCTTCCACTACCTTTGGTTCTTGTTAATTCAAGTTCTTCTATTTCAACAGGCATTTCTTTGTAGATGCCTTTGATATAATCATCCACTAGAGGAGGGTCATTAAAATCTTTTCTCAGCATACTTATATTGCGCCAATATTCAGAGCATCCACTGCGGGCGCCTTCTTTCATATATTGAAATTTCCCGAGAGATGAGAAAAGCGCATCATAAAGCCTTTCTTTAACTTTTGATTTATAGCTCCTCATAACCCCACAAATATATATGATAATCGGGAAAAGGAGTATCCCTATTATAGCGCCCACAAATTCATTGTTTCCCCCAAAAGAAGATGAAACTAAAAATAAAGCTAAACCTAAGATTATACCAATCCCAACTTTGCGCAGCGTCTCTTTTCTCTTTTTTTCAACTTCACCAAGTTTTGGTCTGATTCGCGAATTAAAATGTGTTAAAAAACTAACATATATATTCGACTCACTCCGCCTTTCCCGCATATTATCCATTTACAATATCTCCAACTTTTAATTCCATTTCATTATACTTTTTTTGTATTTTTATAAAATCGTACGTTTGAATTAAAAAGTGAATATGTTTTATGCAAACCAGGATTCAGCCCATACAGCTCAAATTTTTATGTGTTTTATTAATTCGTCGGGCTGATTTATTATCACGTCAGCACCTTCTTTTTCCAAGATTTCCTTTTCTCGAAATCCCCACAATACCCCAACACAATTAACACCAGCATTTTTTGCGGTTCTTACATCAACTTCAGAATCACCAACAAAAATTACATCATCCTCCGTTAAATTAAAATATTGCAAAATGGACAATACGCCTTGCGGATTTGGTTTTGGCGGTGTTTTTTCACTTTCACCAACAGCAACGCCAATTAAACCACTGAAATATTTTTCACACAGCAGTTTTACAGCGGCGTCAAATTTGTTAGAAAGTACTGCAATTTTTATATCTTTTTGCTTTAGTTCGTTGAGTAATTCAATTATCCCCGCATACGGTTTTGTAGCTTGAAGCATAGTTTCACTGTAGTGAGTTTTAAAAAGCTTTAAGCACGTCTCAAAATCCGAATTACTCTTGCCACCGGGAATAGCGCGCTCAATGAGTTTAGAAACTCCGTTTCCAACAAACTTGCGAATGTTTTCAGCTGAATGTGGCGCATAGCCTAAATTTTTAAGAGCATAATTTGTACTGTCTTTTAGCCCATCAAGCGTGTTTAAGAGCGTTCCGTCAAGGTCAAATATAACTGCTTTTTTCATAATAATATTTTATCACGCGCAAAAAAAACTGCCTTATTTGGCAGTCACAAAAAGGTAAATGGTGTGTGAATAATTACCATTGTTTCGTGTAAAGGAAATCATAATTTTATTTTATTTTTCAACTTTAAATACCTTTCACACTGCTGCAATTTGCTATAACCTAGCATTGTTCCAAGTATAAAATCCTCCTCCGGTGAGAGCTTGCTCAGCGATTTGTCAAACCCTTCAACAACTTTTATACACGTAGAATCTCCGAAAAACACATTAATCTTTTCCGGAGTAACCTCGTTAATCTGATACGCAATTTTTTCTTTTTTTAGCCTATCTTCAATATATTTACGATTATAGCTTTTTTCCGTCGTTAAAATAAGGTCTCTCAAGCCTTTTTTGTATTCGTAAATATGATGAAAAAACACTTTTAATTCCTGTGGAAACGCAGATACAGACTTATTTATCCTACTTATACCATTATTTAAAATATTTGTATTTACAATTTTTTGTACGCTCATGCCGTCTCCTTGTTAGGCTTTCCTAACTCCATGATTATATTGTAAGGTGAGCCAAACTTTTTGTCAAGAAAATCTAAAAAATTTTAAAAATTAAGGCTAAAATAAAAAGTTCAAAACGCTACAAACCTGCACTAATCTTCATTAACCCATTTCTTTTTGAGTTTCCATTGCGCAATTGTCAAAACAAAAATTATTACAAATAAAATGTACGCAATGGCACTCGCTTGCCCTATGTCAAAGTATTCAAACGCGCACTGGTAAAGCTTATACACAAGCACATTCGTAGCATCCATAGGACCGCCCTGCGTCATCAAATAAATTAGGTCAAAAACCTGAAATGATGAGATTGTTGTAATAATTGTTACAAAAAATATTGTAGGCGATAGCTGCGGTACTGTTATTTGCAAAAAAGTCTTAATCGCACCCGCCCCATCAATTTTCGCCGCTTCATACAGACTAGAATTTATCGCCGTCAGCCCAGCTAAAAAAATCACCATGTTGTATCCAACAAGTTTCCATACAGATACAATGATGAGCGCAAGCATTGCGTAATGTGTATCAAAAAGCCAGTTTATGTGCGTGCGCAAAAAATAATTCATAAGTCCCATGTTTGGATCAAATATCCAACTCCAAACAATTGCAAGAACAACCATTGGAGTTATAAATGGCAGGAAATAAACTGTTTTGAAAAATTCTGAGAATTTTAATTTTTCATTCAAAATACAAGCAAGCAAAAGTGGAATTAAAACACCAAAAACAGTTGTTGCACTGGCAAAAATCACCGTATTTATTAGAATTTGGTAAAAATCACGTGAAGAAAAAATTGCGACATAATTCTTTAGCCCAACAAATTCAATCGGGGAAAGCAAATCCCACTTTGCAAAACTTAAATAAAATGAAAAAAATATGGGAATAATAATAAACACAAAACTCCCTGCTAGCGCAGGAAAAAGGAATAATGTTGCGGAAACTTTATCATTATTAAGACATTTTTCTAAAAATTTTTTCATAATTTCTCTATTTAAGTTACAATTTATTATATGTTAAATTAAGATAAATGTTAAGAAATAAGGGGCTAAAATGACAAAAACAATAACACTTGATGCATTCGGCAAAAACGACATCCGCGGAATTTATGGAGATGACGTAACAGAAGAAGTTTTTTATTACACTGGTAAAGGTTTTGTCAAATTTTTAGCCGAAAAAAGCGGCAAAAAACCTGATGATATATGGGTTACACTTACCTGGGATGCAAGAACGCATTCGCCCTCGCTTGTTAAAGCTGTTGCAGAAGGAGTTACTTCAACGGGTGCAAATGTTGTTAAACTTGGACTTGCGCCCACCCCAATTGGATATTTCTCAGAGGCAAACGGCGTTCCGGCTGAAATTACTGGTGGAGACCCAATAATCGGCGCAATGATTGTCACCGCTAGTCACAACCCTTCTGAATACAATGGAATGAAAATGACCTATAATAAAGCGTCATTGACCGAAGAACAAATTAAAGAAGTTAAACAATATACACAAGATATTATTGACGGACGCGAAAATACGGGACGTTTCGGCGTTGTTCGCGAATATGATATTATTTCGCAATATCAAGATTTTATGATGGAACGTTTCTGCAATATTGGCAAAGGAATAAAAATTGTAGTTGACAGCGCAAACGCTACAGGCGGCGTTGTTGCCCCTAAGTTATACAGGGATATGGGCTGCGAAGTGGTTGAATTATACTCCGAACCAGACGGCACATTTCCAAACCACCACCCAAACCCCAGCGATGAAAAAACACTCGCAGATATTAAAGCAAAAGTTGTTGAAACTGGCGCAGATTTTGGGATTGCATTTGACGGCGACGCCGATAGAATCGGGGCTATAGATTCACAAGGAAGAAGCCTTACTGGCGACAAATTGTTGCTGATTTACGCAATGGATGTTATCGAACAACTCAAGCCCCATGGCGAAAAGCCCGTTGTGGTGTCTGAAGTTAAGTGCTCGCAAGCACTCTACGACACAATTAACAACTCCGGCGGAGTCGCAATTATGTACAAAACAGGGCACGGCTATATTAAGTCAAAAATGAAAGAAACAGGCGCCGTTCTTGCCGGCGAAATGTCCGGGCACACATTCTTTAAAGACCGTTATTACGGCTTTGACGACGCTGTTTACGCTGGATGTAGATTAATTGAGGTCGTTGCAAAACACAAACAAAAAGACCCAAATTTTAAATTAGAAAGCCTTCTTGGCGCGTTTGATAAGGTTTATACTTCGCAGGAAGTTCGCTACAGATGTCCAAATGAGCGCAAAAAGCCCGTTATGGAAGCATTGAAGGCTAAAGTTAACGAAAATCCAGACCTTTTTGGGTCCAAAATAGTTGAAATCGTTACGCTTGACGGCATGCGAGTTATTTTTAAAGACGGATTCGCACTCATTAGACAAAGCAATACCGAACCAGTATTTACATTGAGGTTTGAGGCTGAAAATAAAGAAAAATGCGAAAGTTACCAAAACGCAATGATTTGCGCATTAGATGAATGCATGTCACAAGCATAATAGAAAAGCTCATAGAGCAGATTGGGGCTAAAATGTACAAACAAACATTTTTACACGATGAACAAGTAAAACTCGGCGCTAGAATGGTGCCATTTGCGGGCTGGGAAATGCCTGTTTCATTTACAAATATTATCGAAGAACACAACAGCGTACGTAATAACGTAGGATTGTTTGACGTTTCGCACATGGGTGAGGTCTTTATTACTGGCACAGACGCTTTGCCTTTTTTACAAAAACTTGTGCCACAAAATATTGATAAATTAACCCCGCTCAAAGCCGTATACTGCCAACTTACAAACAAAAATGGCGGAATTATTGACGATTTAATTATTTATAAACTTGAATACAATAAATATTTCTTAATTGTCAATGCAGCAAGGATTGACGATGATTTAAACTGGATGGTTCGCAACAAACCTGGTTTTGAAGTTGATATTGATAACCAATCTCACAATTACTCCATGCTAGCAGTTCAAGGACCAAAAGCTTCTGAACTAATGGAAAAAATGGGCTTGCGCAAAGAAAAACAGCCTCCATTCTTTACAATTCAAAGAGCTGAGCTAAATGGCATAAACCTTTGGGTTTCAAGAACTGGCTACACTGGCGAAGACGGGTTCGAAATCCTTGTACGAAACGAGTTTTCAAATAATTTATGGAACTTTATCCTTGAAAAAGGCAAAGAGTTTGACATAAAACCAATCGGACTTGGCGCACGCGATACTTTGCGACTTGAAGCAGCATTGCACCTTTACGGCAACGATATGGATACAACAACAACCCCGGTTGAAGCTGGGTTAGCATGGTCAATTCCAAAAAATAAGACTGATGATTACAACGGAAAAGACGTCATTATGTCTCAAATAGAAAACGGCGTTGAAAAAAAACTTATTGGTTTCAAAATGTTAAGCAAAATCCCAGCTCGCCATGAATATGAAGTATATTACAATGACGAAATTGTGGGTAAAGTCACTAGCGGCGTGCCTTCTCCAACTTTGGGGCAAAATATAGGGCTTGCATATGTAAAAACATCCTGTAATATAAATATAGGTACAATCATTCAAATTATGATTAGAAACAAGCTTTACGATGCGGAAGTTGTTAAGAAACCCTTCGTGGCAAAGAAAAATAAGGTATAGTAAGAAAAGGAGAATATTAAATGACAACACCGGAAGGAATTTTATGCACAAAAAGCCATGAATACGTGGTTGAAGCTGGTTCTCATTACACAGTAGGACTTACTGATTACGCTGTAGAACAACTTGGCGATATAGTTTTTGTAGAATTGCCCGAAGTTGGCGCAAGTTTTACAAAAGGAGAAGTTTTTGCAACTGTTGAATCTGTAAAAGCTGCTTCAGAAATATATGCACCCGTAGGGGGCACTGTTGTTGAAATCAACGAAAAACTTATAGAAGCACCAGAAACACTTAACGCTGAGCCATTTGGCGAAGGCTGGCTTGTAAAGCTTGATTGCAGTGATTTTACATTGGACTCTGGCGATTTACTTGAATATGAAGATTACAAAGAAGAAGTTGAATAATGAATAATTTTACCGCACACACGCAAAACGATAGAGAGCAAATGCTCAAAGATATTGGTGTAAACTCCGTTTCTGACTTGTTTACGCGAATTCCTTCTGTTGCTAGAATCGAAGGATTAAACCTTCCTGCAAGTGTTAACGAAATGTCCGCCCAAAAAGAACTAAAAAAACTTGCCGCAAAAAACAACACTGATTACATATCGTTTATAGGCGGCGGAGCAGAAAAGCATTTTGTGCCAGCGTGTGTTTCGCAAATTGCAGGGCGTTTCGAGTTCAATACCGCGTATACGCCTTATCAGCCGGAGATTTCGCAAGGCACGCTGCAAATGATTTATGAGTTTCAGTCGATGATTTGTAATTTAACTGGGATGGACGTTTCAAACGCATCGGTATACGATGCCGCAGAAGCGTGCGCCGAAGCCTTGCTTATGGCGGTTAGAATTACAAATATTCCTAAAGTTCTTGTAAAAAATTCCATAAATCCGCAGTATAAAAAAGTGGTCGAAACTTACCTCTGGGCGCAGAATTTAACGGTTAAATATTTTGAAAATATTGATGAATTGAAAAATCTTGAAGAAGATTTCGCTTGCGTTCTCGTGCAAAATCCGGATTTTTATGGCGAAATCATTGACTACAGTGAGTTTAAGTCAATATTTGCCGGTAAAAAAACACTTCTCGTTGTGTGCGCAAATGTTATGCCACTAGCACTTTTGAAACCGCCGGCTGAGTTGGGCGCAGACATCGTTGCGGGAGATATTCAGGCGTTTGGTAGTCCGGTTAATTTTGGCGGACCTTATGCGGGATATATCGCTTGCTTGGACAAGTATAAACGCCAACTTGCGGGGCGGATTGTCGGCAGAACCCTTGACGCAGACGGAAATCAGGCTTTTACGCTTACGTTACAAACTCGAGAACAGCACATACGCCGCGAAAAAGCAACAAGCAATATTTGCTCAAATCAAGGTCTAGCGGTGCTTTGCGCGTCTGTTTATATGAGTGTGCTCGGCAAAGAAGGTGTTAAAGAGGTCGCTTATTTGAGCTTGAAAAACGCACACACGCTTGCGACAGGGCTAGAGCAAAAAGGATTAACCGTTTTGAATAAAGACTTTTTCAATGAGTTTGTTATTGAAGTTGAAAACAGTGATAAATTTTTAAAGAAAATGAAAGAATTCAATATTCTAGCGGGTCTAAAACTCGATGAAACGCGGGTTTTGGTTACTGCAACCGAAATGAATACAAAGCAAGAAATCGAATATTATTTAAGTAAGGTATAAAAATGAAAGAAGAAAAAATTGTTGTAACCCTTTTGGGCGCTGATAGAGTCGGAATTGTAGCTGAGTTGACAGCAACTCTCGCAAAATACAGTGTAAACATTGAAGACATTAAACAAACGATTATGCAGGATTATTTTGTAATGTTTTTGCTTGGTGACTTGAAAGACTCAACTTATTCGTTTAAAGAAGTAAAAGAAGCCCTTGACACCGTCGGCGAAAAATTAAAAATGGAAATTTGGGTGCAGAAGAAAGATATTTTTGACAAAATGCACTCTATTTAATGCGTTAACCAGTTTAAATCCCCATAAAATTTTAAGGAAAAAAGAATGACACTATTTCACACAGAATCTATCTTAGAAACTATCAATATGATAAAACTTCACCACCTAGACATCCGCACAGTCACACTGGCACTGTCTTTGCGCGATTGTTGCGATAGCGATGTTAAAAAAGTTGGCGAAAATATTCATAACAAAATTATTAAGTATGCAAAAAATCTTAACTCTTATGCAAACGATTTAGAGGCTGAATACTCAATCCCCATCATTAATAGGCGGATTGCGGTTACCCCAATTTCGTTGGTGGGAGAGTCTTGTAAAGATTATGACTATGTTTACCTTGCAAAAGTCCTTGACGACGCAGCAAAAGAGGTCGGCGTTAATTTTATTGGCGGGTTCGGCGCAATGGTGGAAAAAGGCTTTACTCGCGGTGATTTGGCGCTTGTAGAAAGCATTCCTGAGGCGCTAAGAGTTACTGAGCGCATTTGTTCTTCAATAAATGTAGCGTCCTCAAAAGCTGGAATTAATATGGATGCGGTTTTAAAAATGTCAGAAATTGTCAAAGAAACCGCAAGATTAACCGCTGACGCTGACGGAATCGGCGCAGCAAAGCTCGTTTGCTTTTGCAACGCACCACAAGATAACCCGTTTATGGCAGGAGCTTTTCACGGCATTGGCGAGCCGGAATGCGCCTTGAATGTTGGCGTTTCTGGTCCAGGCGTAGTTGCTGCAGCAGTTGCGGCTTTGCCGAAAAATGCGGATTTGGGAACTCTTGCAAACAAAATTAAGCAAATTGCTTTTAAAATTACTACAACTGGCGAATTAATCGGTCGAGAAATGGCTCAGCGCCTAGGAGTTCCGTTTGGAGTTATTGATTTATCTCTGGCACCAACGCCAACTCCGGGAGATAGCGTTGCAGGGATTTTTCAGGCAATGGGGCTTGAACATGCCGGCGCTCACGGAACTACAGCTGCACTTGCAATGCTTAATGACGCGGTTAAAAAAGGCGGCATTATGGCAAGTTCGCACGTTGGCGGGCTAAGCGGAGCGTTTATTCCGGTTTCCGAAGATGCTGGAATGATTGAAGCGACCCAAAAAGGAGTTTTGACCTTTGACAAGCTTGAAGCAATGACTTCTGTCTGCTCGGTCGGGCTAGATATGATTTGTATTCCCGGAGATACGCCTAGTGACACGATTGCTGGCATAATTTCGGACGAAATGGCAATTGGTATGATTAACAAGAAAACCACCGCAGTTCGCGTAATTCCAGTACCCGGCAAAAAAGTAGGTGACATGGCTGTTTACGGTGGACTATTGGGAGAAGCACCTATTATTAAAGTAAATGAGCTTTCCTCAACCGGCTTTGTTCGGCGCGGGGGGCGAGTTCCAGCGCCAATACACAGCCTAAACAATTAAAAATAAAGGAATAAACATGATTAAACCTTGGACTGAATACTTTTTAGACATGGCAAAAACCTGCGCAACTCGCTCAAACTGCCTGCGAGCGCAGGTTGGAGCGGTTATTGTCGGACCAGACAAAAAAATCAAAGCAACCGGTTACAACGGAACACCTACAAAAGTCGTCTCCTGCTATGAATTGGGCGAATGCTACCGCATAAAAAATAATATTCCATCAGGAACTTGTTATGAAACTTGCCGCTCAATCCATGCAGAACAAAACGCCATAATCCAAGCAGGACAAGACCGTTGCCAGGACGCAACTATGTATATTTATGGACATAATTTCATTTGCATTTTGTGCAAAAGATTTATCGTACAATCTGGAATTAAGGATGTTTACCTGCAAAAAGACGAAAACTCACCGATTTTACACGTAGAAGTTGCGGATATACAAAAAGAATTGTCTGATGCTTTTGTAAAATCGTAATTTAGAAATTTATCCATTTATTTTTTAACCGTGTCAATTCACCGGACATTCTTAAGTGCTCAAGAATATGATTAACATTGTCTTTCAGGGAGCGGCTATCCTCATCTTGGCGGAAAGCAATCGCGTAAGGCTCTTGTGTATAGCGCTTTGGCAGGATTTTCATAGATGAATCTTGTGCCAAAAATCCGGCAAGAATAGTATCGTCAGTTGTCATAGCGTCGCCAAGACCTGATTTTAGAGCGTTGTAGGCTTCCGTGTTGGTCTTAAATCCCTGTACGATTGCATTTGGGGCAAAATACTTTATGCTTTTTTCGCCTGTAGAGCCTAATACAACGATAATTTTTTTATCCTTCAAGTCTGTAAGCCCAGAAATAGAAGAATTTCGAGGAGTCATAAGCGCCTGCCCAGCAACAAAATAAGGAGTAGAAAAGTCTACAACGTGCGCCCGTTGCGGAGTTATTGACATTGTAGCAATAACCATATCAACTTTACCAGAAGTCAATGTAAGTATCCTGTTTGAAGGCGTTACCTGCACAAATTCAACTTTGTTTTCGTCTCCCAAAATATTTTTGGTTATTTTTTTTGCCAAATCAATGTCAAAACCTTTCAACTCACCATTTTTATCCAAAAATCCAAATGGACGAGCATCAAATTTCACACCAACAACAAGCTTATCTTCTCTGAGCACCTTTTCCATAAGGTTTTTAGGCTTTTTGCTCGGTTTCATTTGCTTTTCATTTTTGCATGCGCTAAGAAAAAAACACAACGTAACTACACAAATTATTGATAAAAATTTTTTCATAAACATCTCCTACTTTATTATTACAAAAAAAGTTAATTTTGTAAAAAAATGTAATATTTTTTTGTTTAATAGGTAAAAAAATCTTTGTTTGATACTTAAAACAAATGAATATTCAAATTAAAAGGACAGAAAATTGAAAATAATATCGTTTGGAACAAGAAGGGAAGACCATAACAGGCTTTTGGCGTTAAAAGAAGGGAAAATGATGATGACCCCACCGCGCGCGCGAAACATGCACAACGCGATTAAAAATATGTCGAAAGACGGAACAGCAAAGAACATTGAATACCTTTTAAACGTTGCCGAAAACAACAAATATGGGCTTTTGCCTAATTCTGCCCTTAGAAAATACATGAATGAAAATTCTAGCATTTCTGGCAAATTAGAAAATAATGACTGGAGTACTGAATTAAAAGAAACAATTGAAAAAGCCATCAAAAAATTACCCAAAACACGTCGCAGCTACTTTATTGCTGAATGTGACAGAGTTTTTAACGGAAAAAGGAATCTAACAACTCAAGAACGAAAACTGATTAATTTTAGAGAAAAAATTATTACGTCTGATACTTTTGCAGACGCGCTATGCAATAAAAATCAAAATGCGTCAAAATCCTTAAAAAATCTTGATTATTTTATAACCTCCTCAGAAACCCCAATAAGAGAAAAAATTTACGTTCTCTCAAAGCTTAATTATTTCCTCAGCCCAGATTACAAAATTCATGAACAACTAAAAGATAAAAAATATCAAATATTTTCAGAAATTATTAATGATTTGGTAATAAAAACCCCCGAGTCCAATATCTACAACTCAAAAGACTGTAATCAACTCAAACATGGTTCTTGCGCCGCAATATCTAATGCGAGAAAAGCACTCCTATACGAGGACAAAAAAGCATATATAGATGTATTGCTTCAAGAATTAAACGACAAGCCTTATCTTGAAGTATACGACATTACTCGATTAAGCGAATACAAAAATAACGCGCAAAAATACGACAGAGAACGCGCACCAAAAGTTCGAGTAGAAAAAGCTGATATCAACTATAATTCCGCAATTGCTAAAGGTTATCGGATAATTGATGCCTCAACGCTACACTGGATGAAAGTTGCCGGAACAGTAGGTGACGGAACTTTACAAGTTGAAGATTACTTGGCATTTGATACCCCCAAAAATGGTTTTATGTATGATGCAAGAATTGTGAAAAACACAGACGAGCGTTATTATTATGCGCATGAGCTTTTACGCACATTAATTGGTGCAAAAAACATAATAAAATCTTATGACAAAATGATTAACAAACTTGATTTGAAAAAAAGTATAAATCAAAAAGATAAGTATTATAACGCCCAAAACACACTTAATACTACAACTTCAATCGGAAAACTTTTACGCAATATTGATTCTGAATTATCCCCCACAAAAATTTCTGAAATTATTACAGGACTAACAAAACCAGTTAATATTAACATTGCAAATAATCCAGAAATCCTAACGCAGCAAATAAAAAATTATTTGACTTCTAAACTTGGAGAAAGTCATTCAAAAGAAATCGAAAAAAATCTGCAAAACTTACAGCCATTAATTATCACATATATAAAATTAACCGAAGAAGCAAATGGAATGCGAGAATCTAGCGCGACAAAAGCTGCTGTCAAAGAAAAATTATTTAAAATCGGTATTGCAAAAAGAGAAACTTTCATTTCTCAGTTAAGACTTAGTTTCTTCAAAGAAAACTGCTATAACAATCTCGGTTTGCCAGATAGACTAACACAGATAAAAAATTACGTAAAACGATTAAAAGAACTCGTAAAAAAACATCCCGATAGCAATAGCGGGCTTGTTGTTAGCTTAAAAGAAAAAACAGGACTAAGTAGCAAAAAACTTTATGCATTTTTGAAAGATTGCGATAAAGAATTATCAACCGAAATTCCCTCCAAAATAGATGACGTCCTCGTTACATTTAAAACGAGTTACAAAGATATTGCTCTGAAAACAACCCAAAAACATTTGGAAAACCATAGAGCAGGCGACTACTCTTACATGCATAAAGTGTCAGAAAAGTTAAAAATTACAGCCTCTGCGCAAAGTTTTGAAAACCTACTTTTGACAGCTATTGAAAATATTCAAAAAGCTAAAACTCACGACGAAATTGATACCGCACTTTCTAGCCTTGGAGAATATAACCAATACCAAAATATTATTGCATTTCTTAATGAAAAGACTCAAAAAATAGGAGAACTATTAATTGAACAAAATATTAAAGAATTAAAGAAAATGCTAAACGGCGTTAAAAATTTCGACGCAAACAGCATATTTGAGCTTGTCAATAATAAAAGTGACAAGTTCAACAAATATATTGCACAAATAGAAGAAATTGCACAAAAAATTGGAATGCCATCTGAAAACGAGCTGCTTCTTCATATATACGAAAATCGCGGCGAAATATTGAGCGAAAAAGTCATTAAAGAATTAAGCCAAAAGTTCGATTCCATCTATCTTGAGAAAATGAACGCCAGGAAAAAACAAACAGAAGGTATTGATTATGTTATAAATCCGGAAATATTTAAATTTTCTGATGAACAAAAACTTCACCTCAAAAGACTTGAAATTACTTTACCTAAATTTAGACGCGATATTCGCCGGTCTTATGATTGGATTAATAGAGAATTAAAATCCGAACTAGAAAAGTTATATGAAAATATTGGAAAACGAAAAGGTCAATTCTGGGTATCCGAAGAAGGTCACTCGGGAATGTATACCTCGGAACAATTGCGTATTATTGAACAAATGACAGGACGCCCATATCATATCGAAAAAGATATTGATATGGCAGTTGCACAAATCAAAAGAGGTGACGGTTCAGGAGTTTCCAGCACGCACGTCGACTACAATGAATTTTCTGGACATGCCCAATACGTTGCCGATGTTAAACCTATAAAATTTGTCGATGAAAAAACAGGTAAAACAGAAGTTAAAGACGTAATCTTGCATGACAACACTTGGGGACGAGCCGAAAAAGAACACTATTGGATTGCAAAAGACGGTGTAGTACGCACGGATTACAGCGGCAAAATGGGCGGAAAAGAAGGTTTTGTCGTAGTTGACGACTCGCTTGAAGGCGCGCTCGTTGACAATTTTAAATACGATTTTGGTATTTGCGATTATGGCAGAAACGACAAATCTGTTGAAAATCCACAATACGACTTGCCAAAAGAGCCTATAAAATATGAGATTTTTAACGATATTATTCTACCCGGCGAAGATTTTAGAACAAAGACAAAAATAAACTCAATTATGCAATGTATATTCAAATGCAATAATTCCGATGAGTTAATTAATCAACTTTTTAAATCCTTAAAAGCAACAAAGTATTCTGTTAACCTAAAAAGCTTAAAAGAAGCCGATACCAAAATTTCAGCCGACATTAACACCCAACTAAAAAGGTTGGTCGATGATAATGGCACCCCAGCAATGAGCATAGATGAATTCAACAAACTCCCAGAAAATGACCCACTCAAACTTATTATACAAAAAATCATACTGCGGAAACAATTTCCTGATTTTGATGAAGAAACTGCTCGTGATTTAAATACGGCTGAAAGTATTGAAAAATATAAAAAAGAAAAATTTGCAGCGTACAAAGCTACGCTTAAAGCTGCTTTTGCAAAAAATTTACACGCACAAACTAAAAATGACATTATTGAAGAATTAAACGAAAGAGTTCCAGCAATTATTTCTACATTTGAGGACGATACAGGGCGGAAATTTCCAGACTTAGCCAAAAACCTTTCTGCCGCTTTTGCAACAGCGTTTTCGCTGCCTTACGATGGAACAATAAACAAGTTAGAAGAAAATCTTGCCGCTGAAATTGTTAAAGTTGTAAAAAAAGATAAAACACTAAAAAAACTTGAACCAGAATACGCTATAGACGTTATAGATGTTCTTCTTGACGATTTGCATGACCTTTTGGTGCCAGAATCTATTTCCGATTTAACAACAAATGACTACGGTGATGCTATTGTTAAATTTATTGAAAATAAATTTAATCCACGCGACGATGAAGAACTAATGGAAAAAGTCTTGACGCTGCTTAATACCCCAACAAAAGAATTTAATAAACTAATAACAAATGTAAGTTTTGAAGATTTTGGTATCAAATTTGATACTCCAGAAAACGTTATAAAGCTTATTCAAGCTGGAAACTCACTGGAAGAATCACGATTTGAAGATGAAGCAAGATTACATTACTTTGACAACCATATTCCATTAAAAGCAAACAAATCAGTACTTTATCCAGTTAGTAGCGCTCAGGCAAAATTTAACACCGTTTACAGAACAATTGCGGTTGATATTGACGAAATCGGCGCAAATAAATACGTTAAAGAAAGCAAAGAAGAAGCCTTTAGAGCCTACTCCGCTCGTCCTGCTATTCCACAAGTAGTAGTTCTTAGCAATAATGAAATCAAAAATCTATTGGAAGAAGAATTAAAAAATATTTCTAACAGTTTACAAGAATTAAAATTTATAAAGTTAGCACAATTCTATTCATCGACGGTTAATAAAATTAACACACTCTTAAATATACGAAATGCTTCAGGTGTAAAAGAAGAACTGAGTCGAACACTTGAAACGCTTTATAATATCGTAAAAACCTCCGAGGACAAAGAAAAATCAGCACTCGTAATAAAACGTTTTATGAAAAAGGTTGAAACTACACCTTTAGAAACAATCGACTGTAAAAACTTTATTAAAACTATAAATGACGACAGAAATAAAGCACTTGGCGAACAAAATATGCCTCAGCTTTACAATCAAGAAATTGAAATCAGAGATGCGGTTAGAAAAGCCCTAAACTGCTTTGTCGAAGCAAATTTCTTACCTAAACATCAAGCTAGAGCACGGATGTTTCTTAATGACTGGACTAAAACTCTAATGTCTGGACTTGATGAAAAGATTGTCGCAGAACACACAAAATATTTACTCGACGCATTAAGCACAAAACAAGTTCTAAACGAACCACAAGAACTTTTGAATTATTCCATAGAAAAAGCCTGCGAAAATGTATCTAAAGAAAACAAAGCTGTGCATAAGGAAACAGTTGAAATTTTAATGGATAATTTGAAAGTTGTTTACAAAAAAGCCAACCGTGCAAAACTGGAATATAAACTTATGAAAGCAGCCTCTAATGGTATCGCGACTAAAGTTGGTGATGCAATCCGCAGCGGGGAAGTAAACTTTATGCTCTCCAATGGGCAACAACTTAACGCATTATCACTAAAAGGGCTGGAAAGCATTATAAACTCGCTTATTGATACATCTAACGACAATTCAACACTCATGCTTTTTATTGAGCAAACCGGTCTAACAACAGAGGTTATAAACGCGCTTACATCATTAAAACCTAACAATATTAAGTTAAAATTAAAATTGCGCGCAAAAAAAATCGAACAAAAAACAGAAGGACTCAATGCGATAAACCAATCTTATAAAAAATTCATAAAAGCAATACCTAACAGTAAAATTGAAAATAATCAAATGCTTTTAGATTATGCTGAAAAATATGCCGAAATGCTCAGTACGCTTGAAAATGAAGGAATTCTGGATTACAGCATTATTTCAAACTACCTAAATAATTTCAGAAATATTTGCGAAACTGTAAAAAACCCAGAAGGCTATCCCTTAACTGACTTTTTCGAAACACTGCACAATACTTGTAAAGATATGACTAAAGACGCAATTCAACAAAACGTTAACGAATTTAACAACACTTGTAAATGTATGGCGTTTAACATTGATATTCTTAAGCCTTTGAAACTTGTAAATAATAGTGAAGAAGATAAACAGCGTAATGAATACATTACTACATTTGAAAACGAAATTGAGCCGTACATGATTCAGCTTGGCAAGGTTTTATCTGAAAAAATAAATAAAATATTTAACGAGTAAACTCAGCGTTTCATAATCGGGAAAATCATAAACTTTCCAGTTTCATCCCGCCACTGAATCCAGCCGACACGAACTTCATTGCCCACATCAAGCAATTTAATCATCATCCAGTTCCCGCGAACAAGCGTCAATTTAACAAATTTAGGATACGTAAAACCAGATACCTTCTGGCTTTTGGCGTCTGGTGCCGACATTAAACGTTTGTTAAGTTCTGGCATGTCATTGAAAAAATAAACGCCGTTTTTTCTTCCCCAACTCATATAAAACCCAAGCCAGGTAACATAGCGATTTTTTTGAGTGGCTTTTACCCAGCCGCTTTTTCCTGTAGATTGGGAATAAAATATTTTTACCCAACCGTCAATTTCGTCATCGACTGCGCAATACGCAATATCCTGTGACGGAATAAACACCACAAAAAGCTCATTCTCTTTCATGTTTTCATCCGATAGCCCATTTTTATCCCACTTAACAGTTTTTATAATAGAGGAATTTTCATTTGGCTCTGCATAAATTGTAAACTCATTTGATACATTAAACGCCCCTATTCCTGTGTGCGGAATATTGTCTATATACCTAGGAATTACATCTGCAAAACAATGACAGCCCGACAGACTTAAAAATATTGCTAAAATTGTGAATAATCTTTTCATATTTACATTATACCCGAATTTCTTATTGTGACTATAATTTGTTTAGATTATAATTAAAACCAACACGGAGGTTTATATCAAATGGCAGGCAATATCGGAAAAACTTTAAATTTCATTCAAACACTTGAAGAAAATGAACAATACGAAAAAGCAGTTGACGAGCTATTAAAGCTTTATCAAAGCGTAGGAGACAATTTAGAGATTGTAAAAAATCTTGCAATGGACTATGAAGTTTTAAAAAAAACTGACGATGCTATTTTTTGGTGGGAAAAATATAAAACAATTGACGCAAATGACACAATTTCTTATTCCCAACTTGCCGATTTGTACTACGATAAAGACCGCTACCAATATTACATGAATCGAGCACACATCAAAGTTATTGAACAAAAAATTTCCCAAGCCGCAGATGATTTCAAAAAAGCCCTTAGCACCGCTGAAAATGAAGCTGCAACCTCCAAGGCACGATTTATGCTAGCTGTTATGTATGAAGCAATGAAAAAAAACACTGATGCAATTCAGGAGTACCTTAGATTGCTCGAAACAGAAGAAAGTCTTAATATTTACCAACGGTTGGTTGAATTATATAAGCTTGAATCTGATGAAGATGCAATAGGGCTTTTAGAAACAGCTATTGAAAAATTTCCTGAAGAAACCACTTTTAAAGAAGATATTGCAAACCTTTATTACAAAACAGGTGACTTGCAAAACGCACTAAAATACGCACAAAACGACCTAACAAAAGCTAAAATTTATCTTGAAAAGCAAGAAAATGATGAAGCCTTAAAAATTCTTAATAACGCAAAAGTTAACAAAGAAAACGCCGTAAAATATCATTCACTTTGGGCTGAATACAATTACAACCTCAAAGAATACGACAAAGCACTCGAAAACCTTGCAGAACTTGAAAAAGTAGCACCGAATTATCCTGTTTTGTTCCAAATGCGCGCAATGATTTACGAAGCAAAAAACGATGAATATATGTCGCATTTGTGCTGGGCAAAATGCTACGAACTCAAAGGACAAGTGGATTTAACGGTTGATGAATTGTTGCTCGCACACCACTCAAAACCAGACGACGAGCGCGCAATTATGTCATTGATAAATGTTTATACACGCCAAAATGACAACAACTCAGTAATAGAATTTTGTGAAAAATTACACAAGCTTGACGAAAAAAATACTTTCGCACTCAAAAAACTTGCAGAATTCTACGCTGGACATGGGGAAAATCTTGTTGCGCTTGATTTTTACGAAAAATTGTATGTTTGCGACAAAAGCAATATGCAAAACTTAAAACTTTTGGCACAAGCTTACGAAAAAGTACGCGACGCTGAAAATGCCAAAAAGGCTTGGCAAAAGTACCTTGAACGCGCTCCAATCGGCGAAGAAACAGAGTTTATTAAGAAAAAATTACAAATACTAGAAAATTCAGACATGGCGCCTGAAGATTCCGAAGGTTTTCTTGATAAACTTTTGGGCTTTTTCCGCCGCTAAGTTGTGTTCGCCTTTATTTACCTGACGAATTACCAGCAATTTAAAATATTTCCATCCCTATTGTGGGTTTTTAATCGTATCGTACGTTTAAATTAAATATTCAAATTCAGTTGAGATTTGATACTTACCGTTTTTTGTAATAAAATCGTTTTGTGGAAAAAATTAAATAAGGATATAAAAATGAAAGTATCATTAGAGTGGTTAAAAGATTTTGTAGATTTAACAGATATTAGTGTCGAACAAATTGCGCACGAGCTTACTATGAGCGGACTTGAAGTTGAAAACATTGAAAAAACAGGTGCCGCCTTCTCCAATATCATTACAGCTCAAATTGAAAAAATCGACCAACACCCTAATGCCGATAAACTTCACCTTGTTACAGTAAACACAGGAAGTGAAACCCGCACCGTTGTTTGTGGGGCACAAAATATCAAAGAAGGTCAAATTATCCCCTACGCTTCCGTTGGGTCAAAAGTTTTGAACCGCAAAACTGGCGAACAATTTGAACTTACTCCCGCCGTAATTAGAGGCGTTGAGTCGCAAGGGATGCTCTGCTCTGCTGATGAACTTGGTTTAAGTGACAAAAATTATCAACAAGAAGATGGTATCCTTATTTTAAACAGATTTTTACAAGATGTTAAACTCGGGAAAAAACTGGAAGATGTTTTAAACATAAAAGAAGATACTGTTTTTGACATAGCACCAACTGCAAACCGCGGAGACCAAATGTCTATCGTTGGTGTCGCTCGCGAGCTTGCGGCTCTTTTTAACAAGAAACTTAGATTTTCTTTCGTTGAAAACACTCAAGAACTTTCGGACGGCGGTTTTAAGGTTGAAATTAAAGATACAGATGTTTGTAAATATTACAGCGCAGGAATTTTAGAAAATATAGTTATCAAACCTTCTCCAGACTGGATGCAAACAAGGTTGCAATCCTGTGGAATTCGCGCAATTAACAACGTTGTCGACATTACAAACTATGTCCTTCTTGAGTATGGACAACCCCTGCACGCATTTGACAAAGATAAACTCGATGGATACCTTTGTGTGCGCCGTGCTGAAAATGGTGAAAAAATTGTTACACTTGACGATGTTGAACGCGCAATGACTACAGATACCGTTGTAATTGCAACAAAAGAAAAAAGTGTTTGCATTGCAGGCGTGTTTGGTAGCGCAAACAGTGAAATCGACAACAACACAAAAAACATCGTGCTCGAGTCTGCATACTTTACTCCAGCAAGCAACCGCCGCTCCTCCAGAAGTGTTGGTTATCGTTCCGAAGCTTGCGCACGCTTTGAAAGAGGTGTCGATATGTCCGCTGTTAAACCAGCTTTACTAAGAGCTATGCAACTTTTAGTTGACTTCGCAGACGCAAAAGTTGCAGGTATTACCGAAACAGGCGAAAACAAACTCCCAGAAGTTGATATAACACTTCGGTTTAACCAGATTAAAAGAATACTCGGCTGTGAAATTCCAGCAGCAAAATGCATTGAAATACTCGAAAACCTTGACTTTGAACTACTTGGGAAAAATGAACTTGCCGCAAAATTCAGGGTTCCAGGCTTTAGAATAAATGATGTAACAAGAGAAGTCGATTTGATTGAAGAAATTGCTCGCATAAACGGCTACGACAAAATTTCACCGACTTTGCCAACCAAAACACATGCTCCCGTTATAACTTTTGAACAACGATTAATAAAAAAAATTAATGATTTGTTCCTTGGCTTTGGTTTCTATGAAAGCGTTACATCTTCACTTGTTGGAAAACCGCTCATGGACGAGTTTATGCTCAAATTTAATGACGAAAAATCCGTCGGAGTTTTAAACGCCCAGTCAGAGGACCACACAACGCTTCGTCAAACCTTAATTCCAAATATGCTGCAATCTATAAAAACAAACATTTCTAACGGACAAAAAAATATTTGGCTCTACGAAATTGGCAGAACATATTTTAAAGAAACTGAAGCGACAGCGCAGGACAGCGGCGTAAAAGAGACAAGAATGCTTTCTGGCGTAATAACCGGGTCAATTGATACAAACCTATGGATTTCTAAGCCGCAAACAGATTTTTATACAGCAAAAGGGGTACTAGAACGTTTATTTGAATTACTCGGACTTGAAAATCGTGTAAAATTTGAACCTTGCACAAACGTTACGTATCTTCATCCAGGAAAATCCGCTCAACTCACCCTAATGGGCAAGGGAATGCCAAATATCGGCTGTTTTGGACTGGTACACCCACTAATTAGCGACAAAGAAAAGTTTAATCAAGACGTTTACGTTTTTGAACTTGACTTAGACACAATTCTTGCAAATGTTTCTAGCTCTACAGCAAGATATAAAAAACTTTCACCGTTCCCAGAAGTTCAACGTGATTTTGCCTTTATTGTAAACAATGAAGTTACTAACGAGTCCGTTCTTAAAACTATCAAAAAGTTTGCCTCAAACACATTGTTCAAAGGTGCTGAAATTTTTGACCTGTATCAGGGTGAACACGTTAAGCACGGTTTCAAAAGCGTTGCTTATCGAATTAAGTTTCAGGACGAAAACGCAACACTCACAGATGAAACCATCGAAAAAGAAATGCAAAATATTAAAGCAGGACTACAAAAGTCTTTCGCCGAAATTTCATTTAGAGAATAAAGTAATAAATTTAAGCAACATAACCCCGCTTTCTGTATTATATTTGAAAACGGGGTTTAATTTAATCTAATAAAGCTAATTTAAAATAAATATTTGTAAAAAAACTTGAATTCAAATGTCAAATAATTTTTTGTTCACTTTTAAAATAAGTGTATGAGAATATTTAGTACTAACATAATTCAACCCTATTCTTTAAGCACAAAAAAAGCTGAGCCAGCGCCAGGACTGAACACCAAATTCATAGGGCAAAACGCTGAGCTTGTTACATTTTGCGGCAAAAAGCATGCAAAAAATTCTACTGCATCGCAATCTGCACCGCTGCGAGTAAATTTTTCAACATTAAAAGAAATAAAAGGACTAACCTGCATATACTGCGGCGCGCAAATGCTCACCCCATCACTAAAATACGAACTCACTGAAAAAATTGCCGCCGCAACTGGAGAAAAACTCATATCCGAATTAACTAAAAGTAAAAAATATTTAAGTGGCTGGAAAAAAAATATTGCAACAGAAATTATGAATCTCGCAAATACTTACCCCGACGAAAATATTCAGGAACTCATGCGACGACTCGTTGACAATTGCAAGCTCGAACTTGAAAGCGAACAATTAAATATTTGCAACAATATCCGCCAAAAATATGAAAACTCTTTCTCGACAAAGACAGAAAAAACACTTTTTGACTCAATTCTTCAAGAAACTGAACAATGGATTACCGGGAAAAATCAATATGGAGACTTCAAAAGAAAAATATTTTTGTATGAACTTGGTCAAATACTTTATCTACCAATATTTAGAAATAAACAAATAACTAAACAAATTTTAAAAGATGCAGAACAAATGCCACACTCTTTTGAATCAGAAAGCGCGTTCGTAGTAAAATATTACAAACGTTCACCTGGTGAAATAGCAGCGCAGCTTTTTTATGAACGCACCCCCACAATAGAACACATTAAACCGAAAACAGCTGGCGGCTCAAACGACACCGAAAACCTGGCAATAGCTTGCGCGAAGTGCAATAACACGTTACGCAGCAATATGCCAATACCAATATTTGTATCTAAACACCCCGAAATAATTGGCAACATCAGAAAAAATCTAGCAAGAATCCTTAGCTACGAAGAAGTAAGCCCCACAACGCAAAAAACACAACGCAAAAAAACTCGATATAATCCAGATGACGTTACTCACTCATTAGAAGAACTAAAAAGAACCTCAAAATATAGAAGGTACGTTAGCGCTATTGCAAGGACATTCCAAAAAGAATCAAAAGGCAAAATTTCGCTGGAAGACTTTATAAACGATTAAAAATAAAACGTATTTATAATAAAAAGACCGCATTTGAGCGGTCAATTAAATAAATTTAAATAAATGTTAACAAACTGCACTAACTAAAATAGTGCCCTCCTCCAATATTGCTCAATTATTGAGCTTGATTCCACAATGCATCTTTGATAATCATTTTACTTTTTTGACTTTCCGCAGAAAGATTAATATTTTGCGGAGTGAAAATAAATACGGCATCACCGATTCTTTGTTGGTTACCGTTAAGCGCATGAGTAGCACCACAAAGGAAGTCAACAATTCTCAAAGATTGTTCTTTGTCCAAAAGATGAAGATTTAAAATAACTGTTTTCTTATCTTTTAAATGTTTTACTATATTTACTGATTGATCATACGAGCGTGGTTCACAAACAATAACTTCGTAACCTCTAAAATTGGGATGAGAAACAACTTTTGATTCTTTGGTTTCTCTTTCTCTAGATCCATACAAAGGTTCTAATGCCAGGTTGTCCTGAGTTTGATATTCAAAATCGTTTTGCATGTCATCGAAGATATCATCTTCTTTTTGTTCAAAACCTTGTGTCAAAAATCCTACGATTGATTTGATTCCTTGTGATACGCTCACTGTTTTTCCTCCCAATATTTTCAATTTTCTTTAAATAATTTTCTACCTAACCTTATCATCGTCGCGCCTGCTCGAGCCGCCAGCTCATAATCACCGCTCATGCCCATTGAAACTTCCTTAAGCTCATACAAAAACTTTGTTTCAAGCTCTTTTTTCAATTGCACAACATCCTCAAAAAGAAACAGAATTTTTTCTCTATCTTCAATCAGCGGAGCCATATTCATCACGCCTTCCACCTTGATATTTTTAAGTTTAATAATTTCCCCAAAATCTCTTAAAATATCTTCTGGGTAAAAGCCTGATTTTTGCGGTTCTTTAGCGTTGTTTATTTGAATTAATATTTTCTGAATAAGCTCTTTTTTTTGCGCCACCACATCTATTTCACGCGCAAGCTCAAGGCTATCTACAGATTGTATCAAATCAAAAGCGCCAACTGCTTTTTTGACTTTATTTTTTTGAAGATGCCCAATAAGATGAAACCTTGAATTTTTTCTAATTTCTTCGTCCAATTGCGATATTTTTTCAATTGCATCCGAAACACGATTTTCGCCAAAATCCCTTATTCCAGCTTTGTAAGCATCCTGCATTGCTGTATAGTCAAAATATTTTGTAACTGCGATTATATTCGGTGTATAAGGTTCGAGTTTCTGTTTAACATCAAGCAAGTTTTTTTCAATGATATGTTTCAATTATTTACCCTCTATGAAAGGCTCATTTTGTCCCTGCTTTTGAAAAACATCAGCATGTAACTGCCTCAATTATTATAGGACAAAAAACTATTTATTACAAATATTTGTTGACTAAACAGGCAATTGAATACTTGCGACATGTCGAAATCATGTACTGGTGCATGTTTTCCATGAATCAACTTGTCGTTACAAAACTTAACACATTAAAAAGCACAAAAATATTGCTTAACACAACTTAATATTTCTAAAATAATGATTGCTGCTCTAAAGGCACTTTGATGCCCAAATGACGATATCCTTGGGGAGAAACTTTTCTTCCGCGCGGAGTGCGTTGAATCAATCCAGCCTGAAGCAAATACGGCTCGTATACATCCTCAATTGTTCTCGAATCTTCTCCAAGCGCTGCCGCAATCGTTTCCAACCCGACCGGACCGCCATCATATTTTTCAATTATAAGCCGCAACAGAGCTCTGTCTGTGCTGTCCAGCCCAGAACTATCTATTTTTAGCACATCAAGCGCTTCATTCGCAATTTCTTCCGTAATAATACCGTTTGCTTTTACAAGCGCATAGTCCGCAACTCTTTTCACAAGTCTGTTTGCAATACGTGGTGTCCCGCGAGAACGTTTTGCTATTGCTTTTGCGCCTTCTTCTTTAATCTTAAAATCCAGAATATTTGCAGTTCGCTTAACAACTTCACACAACTCCGCGCAATTATAGAATTCCAACCTATGTATAATACCAAAACGGTCACGCAACGGACCAGAAAGCGCACCGGCTTTTGTTGTCGCACCAATTAACGTAAACTTAGGAACAGGCACCCGCAAGGTCTTTACGCTCTGCGCTTTTCCGGTTGTCATATCAAGATAAAAATCTTCCATCGCCGGATAAAGAATTTCTTCTGCAACTTTGTTTAGCCGATGGATTTCGTCAATAAAAAGCACTTCTCCGCCTTTCAATGACATTAAAATTCCAATAATATCGCGAGGTCGCTCCAACGCAGGCGCGGACGTTATTTTTATATCACTATCCATTTCCGCAGCTATAACTCCAGCCAACGTGGTTTTTCCAAGCCCCGGCGGTCCATAAAAAAGAAGATGATCCAAAACTTGTCCACGTTTTTTTGCCGCTTCTATAGAAATCTTTAAATTCCCTTTTAATGCACTTTGCCCAATATAGTCATCAAAAGTTTTTGGACGAATATTATTTTCAAACGATTTATCAAACTCGTTTATTTGCGCTTCGACTTCTTTATTTTTGCGAATAGGCTTTTCTGCTATAAAATTGTCGTCATCTGAAATTATTGCCACTAAATTCTTTCCTTTTCTTTAGCGAGAGCTAATTTTGCCTGTTTCCAAAGCGCGTCGTATTCCTCAAAGGAATATTCTTCTAAATTTTTTTCAGCAAGTTCTTCCATTTTTCGAAATCTCGTCATAAACTTTCTATTAGCACGCAAAAGTGCTTGCTCTGGGTCAATTTTGTTCCAGCGGGCGAGATTAACCAACGCAAAAAGAATATCGCCGAATTCATCTTCTTTTTCATCAGCATTTTGAGCTTTTTTAAACTCATCAAATTCAGAGAAAACACAATCATACAAAGATTTTTCATCAGTCCATTCAAACCCAACGCTTACAGCTTTTTTACTAATTTTCAGGGCGCTCATAAGCGCCGACTGAGCCTTTGAAATTCCATCCATAAGTGATGTGCGATGTGGCTTTTCTTCCTTTTTAAGCTTTTCCCAATTACTCAAAATTTCTTTTGTAGAATTAACTTTCACATCTCCAAACACGTGCGGGTGGCGATGAATGAGTTTTTTGTTAATACCATCTGCGACATCATCAATATTAAAAAAGCCTTCCTCGCTAGCTATTTGCGAATGCAAAATCACTTGCAGCAAAACGTCGCCAAGTTCCTCCTTGAGGTGTTTAGGGTCGTTTGCGTCAATAGCATCAACGGTTTCATACGCTTCTTCAAGCATATTTTTTTTAAGAGTTGAATGCGTCTGCTCTCTATCCCATTGGCAACCGCCAGGGCTACGCAAAATTTTTATTGTTTTTATTAATTCTTCTAGATTTTTGTGCATTTTAAAATTCCTTATAACAAAATTATAGTTTAATCGAGTTTTATATAAAAGAAATTTTAAAATATTAGGCGCAATCGTTACAATTTAATGTTTTTATTGTAACAAAGTGTTTCAACTTTATATATAAAAAAGATAAATTCTGTAAATTTTTCTTTGAGCGCATACAATAAATAATATACAGGTTTTATACTAATATAGCGAAGATAGGGAGAGTCAAATGATTCAGTTAGATTACAGGAGCGTTACAAGCGGCGTTATTGGAGAGGAGCATGGTCTGGAACTTGACTCTGAATTTTCGTCCTATGCAGAACAAATAAAAAAGATTATTGTTGATTTAAATTCGCGCAAAGATAAGCCTGAACAGTGGCTTCAATGGATGAATCTGGGTTACAATGAAGAAACAGTTTGGTATGTCAAAGAATATGCCGCAATGGTACAAGGCAGGTTTGAAAATATTCTTGTACTAGGGATAGGCGGCTCTGCGCTAGGCGGCATGGCGGTTTGTGAAGCCCTGTTAAAGCCATACTGGAACATGCTAACACCAGAGCAACGAGAAGGTGCGCCACGAATATTTTTTCTTGACAACATAGACCCCGACCAAGTTAGCGCCCTTTTAAACAGCATTGATTTAACAAAAACACTTGTAAACGTTATAACAAAATCCGGTTCTACTGCGGAAACAATGTCACAATATATGATTGTAAAAGACCGTCTAGAACAGCTTATGGGCGATGATTACAGACAAAACATTGTTGTTACGACCGACCGTTCAACCGGCGTTTTAAGACAAATTGCCGGTGAAGAAGGTTACAAAACATTTGTTGTCCCAGATGATGTCGGGGGGCGTTTTTCGGTATTCTCGGCAGTGGGCTTACTTCCGTTTGCGCTTGTGGGAATTGATATCGATGACATTGTTCAAGGTATTAAAGACATGGATTTGGCACTCAAAAATACCGATATAAGAGAAAATATAGCAGCTCAAAATGCCCTTATTCACTATTTAATGGATACAAGAAAAGGTAAAAATCTTTCCGTTATGATGCCATATTCAAGCAGACTAAAATACGTCTCCGACTGGTATGTACAGCTTTGGGCAGAATCATTGGGCAAAGAATTTAACAACAAAGGTGAAAAAGTTAACATTGGACCGACACCAATTAAAGCCCTTGGCGCAACCGACCAGCACTCACAAATTCAGCTTTACAACGAAGGTCCAAACAACAAAGTTATCACTTTCGTAAGAGTCGGACATTTTGACTCAACTCTCGAAATCCCAAGGATTTTTGAATACACTGGCATTGGATATCTCGGTGGAAAAACAATGAATGACTTAATTAACGCCGAAGCTGACGCAACAAGAGTTGCCTTAACCGATTACCAACGTCCAAACGTTACAATCTCACTACCAAGCGTAAGCGGTTATTCTGTAGGACAACTGTTGTACATGCTCGAAGTGCAAACTGCAATTGCTGGTGAGTTATATGGAATTAATACCTTTAACCAGCCCGGAGTTGAGCAGGCAAAAAACTACACTTATGCGCTTATGGGCAGAGCCGGCTACGAAGAATCAGCAAACGCAATCAAAGAGAAAATGACAAACGCATAATTTTGCAATTCGCGCATGGCACCAAACATTGAGGATAAAAACGCAGATTGGGCTTCACCTATGTCCATTTCCCATTGAGATTCTTCGGTCGGTCGAAACCTTTGTGTATAGCACCATTTAGTGCTTTCCTTCCTCCCGCAGTGGCGGGCTTTCAACCAGGAACACTGTAGAGTTAAAGTCCGTCGGGCTAGGCTTCACCCGCAATGGCGGGTCTACAACCAGGAATATCTCGGCGGAGACCTCTCACTGGGCGAGGATTCCCCTGTGTCCATAAATTTCCGCGTCATTCTGAGGGAATTAGCTTTTGCCGCGGAAACGCAGTCTGGGATTGAACTACGACCGAAGAATCTCAGTTGCGAGTAGTCAAGAATTTACAAATT
>CAZVBZ010000014.1:0-42601 GCA_964626145.1 uncultured Muribaculaceae bacterium
ATGATGAAGGCGCATCAAATAAAATGGTGCCTAACGACACAGGAGAAACCAAAACCGTATATGGCTCAAAAACTGATGATACATACAAAGTGACCAAAAATGTTGAAACTTATGACCCACTTGTCTTTGCTGTTGGTGATGACGACTTCAATACAACCGAAGCAAAAACATCCTTCAATATTGATGGTAAAGATGGAAATGAGATAATCAACAACACCGAGAATGCAGTTTTTGTAATTGACTCTAATCACAATGGTGTTGCAGGTGAAGATGGGCTTGAACTCTTAGGCAAAGATACTGACCTCAATAATGATGGTGTATCTGACAACTATACAAACGGTTTCGACGCACTTTGGGCGCTTGGGGTAAAAGAAGGGTTGCTCGGTGGCGACGACCTCACTCTTGATGCTAATGACATATCTATCCTTGAAGAAAAATGGGGCTTCGGAGCCAAAGTTGGTTATGATGGTGAAGTTAAATCTCTTAAAGAGTTTGATGTAGACTCAATTAACTTCTCAGACTCCAGAGAAACCCAAACAACTAAAAACTTTGATGGTAGAGGTAACGACCTTATGTTAGGTGGTGTAACTATCACCAATACAAACGGTGAATCCAGCGAAGTTGCTGACATCTGGCATAGAAAATATGAAAAAGATGAAAAAAATAAATAAACGTAATTCATTTTTCGTACACCCAAACGCCGAGTTTAAAACTCGGCGTTTGGGTGTCTTATCTTCAAAATTACCGTGGAGGACAGGTGCTATTGCAGTTGTTCTCCTTGCCATTTTGTTTAGCAATTCTAAACGAGTTATTTAGTGTCGAATTGTTAGCCTTTCTAAAAATCTTACAAAGCGTGTGAGTTTTGGCTCGCTTTTTCTCGTAATGGAATCCACTAGAATGGTCTTTGTTCCTGCAATTTGACCAGCTAATATATCTGTAAGCGGTCTGTCGCCAACCATAACGGCGTTTTGGGGGGCGATATTCTTTGTTTTTAAATATTCTAGAAGTGACTTTGGGTTAGGTTTGTTTGCATGTCCAAGAATATCAATTTTGCACTGACTTTGCGCTTTTGAAATATATGCTTTATCCTTGTTATTACTCAATATTGCTACACAAAAATTCTGAGAAAGTTGGTCGAAAAATTCAAGAATTTTAGGCTCAAATACTCCGCTTTTTGATGCCATAACCGTGCTATCTAAATCAAAAATTATTGCTTTTACCCCTTGAGATAGTAATTCGTTTGTGTTTATATCCTCAACAGAAAGTAAGTTATAGTCTGGTTTTAAAAGCATACGTTTTTACCTTTCATTTTTTATGCCGATTGTGCGAGCAAGTGCGTATTTATGGGCTTCCGGCGCTCGTAAAAAGGTTAAATACAGTTCGTCATTTGTGTTTGCAACGCAAAGTTCGTCACCGTCTTTACTGGTAATTGATGTAACCTTAGTGATAAATTTTTCATTTGGGGTAATTATTTCAATTTCATCACCTAAAAGCAGCTTGTTCTTTATTTTTACAAGATATTTATCTTCTTTTTTGTCCCAAAATTCGAATAAAAAATCTGCTCCAGCCAACCCTTTTGAAATATCATAACTATACCCATTAGAATCTGGTTTCCCCACGTAAAAACCTTGCGTGTAGCCTCTGTTTCCGACTTTTCGAAGTTCTTCATATAAGTCTGTAAAGTCTTTTATCCCTTTATCGCAATATCTGTCAATTGCTTCTCGGTAAGCTCTAGCTACGGCGGAGACGTAATAAAGGCTCTTGGTCCTTCCTTCAACTTTGAAACTATCAACTCCTGCATCAACAAGTTGCGGTATAAATTCGATTAAGTTTAAATCTTTTGGACTTAATATATGAGTGCCGCGCTCATCTTCGTTGATTTCGAATGGTTCTAGCGGGCGCGTCTTTTCAACAAGTTTATAGCTCCATCTGCAAGCTTGCGCGCAACCGCCATGATTAGCTTTTCGTTCACCATGCGTCATATAATCGCTCAGCAAGCATCTTCCAGAAAAAGAAACGCATTGTGCGCCATGCACAAACACTTCTAGCTCCATGTTTGGCACTTTCTCTTTAATTTCCGCAATTTCTGGGATAGAAAGTTCTCTCGCAAGAATTGCTCTTGTTGCGCCTAAATCTTGCCAAAACTTAACTGTTTCGTAGTTTAAAATATTTGTCTGTGTGCTGACATGCAACTCAACATTTGGCATATATTTTTTTATAACATTGTAAATGCCAAAATCTGAAAATATTATTGCGTCTGGCTTTGCGTCTGAAATGATTTCAAAACTTTCTTCAAGATTTTTTATATCATTGTTAAATGCAAAAATATTCAATGTTAAATAAGCTTTTGCGCCAAGCTCATGCGCCAATTCAATTGAGGATTTAAGGTTTTCGGCAGTAATAATTTCGCCTTTTCTCATTGAGCGAAGACTAAAATCAACCAAACCGAGATAAACGGCATCTGCACCGTATTGAATAGCGTATTCTAACTTTTCTTTGTTGCCTGCTGGCATTAATAATTCTGGTTTCTTCATAACAAAAATATTTTACGCGAAAGAATGCTGTTTCGCAAGGCGTCTATTTTTCAAGAATAAATGTAACCGGACCGTCATTAACTAGCGAAACGTCCATCATAGCACCGAATACGCCCGTTTTTACGGAAGTTTTTTCCGCTAAAATTTTGCAAAAGTTATTGTAAATTTTTTCTGCTTTTTCAGGCGTCTCTGCGTTGTCAAAGCTAGGTCTAGTTCCCTTTTTGCAGTTCCCTGCAAGCGTAAATTGCGATACAACAAGAATTTCACCGTTTATATCGAGTATGGAATGATTCATTTTAAGGTTTTCATCCTCAAAAACTCGTAGTCTTAATAGCTTTTCTGCCAGCCAGTCCGCTTGTTCATTTGTATCACCTTTTTCGACCCCAAAAAGAACCATAAACCCTTGTTTTATTTGGCTATGAAGCTTGTTATCAATTGTTACGGACGCCTTTTTAACCCGCTGAACAACTAATTTCATTTTCAATGCTCCTTATTGTGTTAGTAAGTACCCCTTTTAAGAACCGGATTCGCCCAGCGTCTATATTAAAGAAGTCTCCCAATGCGTTATAAATTAAGTTCGTGGAAGCAAAATCAAGTTGCAATTTGTTTGCCATAACGTTTGTCATTGTTGCTTTTGAGGTCATTGTTATTTCGTTAAATATCAATGACTTTTGACTAAATTTTTCCCGAATCGTTGAGTAACAACTCAAGAGAGACTTAATTAAAATCAATACATCTTCATTAATTTTTCCTTTTTGTAGTAGCTCTCCAAGTTTTTCGTAGTGGCAAAGGTTTAGTTGAATTTCCTCAGCCGCGTCTGTGAGTAAAATTAACTCTTTTTTTAAAAAGTCAATATCAACTTGTGGTCTGCTCTTTATGTTTAAGGCAGCATCAATTACGCTTTTATCGAGTTCTTGATGTTTAGATAAAATATTTTCGAGCGGACAATATTTGAAATTTCCGATGTCGGCGCCTTTTTGAGAAAGGGTGTATAATTCAACTTTTGAAGAAAAAGCCCTGCTAAATAATTTGTAATATTCAGCGAATAATGCAAAAGTTAGAGAGGTTACACATTCTTGTCCAGTAACGGTTTTGGTAATAGAAAGTTGCGTGTTAAGTTCTTGCGTTTTTCTGTCAATTTCTGCTTCATATTTGGATGTGTCTGAAAGTGGAAGGTGTCCGAACAAGTTTTTTATAAGGCGCTCACGATTTTCAACAAAAACTTCCCAGCCTGATTGTGTTTTGCGACATTTAAAATCAGAAAGCGGCGAGTTTTTGCTATAGCATTCGCCATCAACGTAGGCTAAATCCTGCCCAACTAGAATTATCGGATTGCAGCCAGCAAATTTTGCTGCGAATAGCGCATTGTATGCAACTGTCCCTTTTGTTTCAAACGCTTCATCTTGAATACAGCAAGCTTTTTCATAGATTTTATTTGCGGTATTTTCAAGTGAGGCTGTTATAAACTTATTCTTAAAATTGCATTTTAAAACAGATTGATTGACGTATGGTTCTGCAATTAGGCACACCTTTTCAGGCTGATAATCCTTTATAAAGTTTGTTGCGTCAAAACGTTCAATCATTGAGATAAAATCTGGCGTTATATCATTTTTAACCAATGACGCGTACGAAGTTGAGACGCTAAATAAAACAAATTTTTTGCGATGTCTTTTTATAACTTCAAGGTTTTCGCTTAAACTTGGACCAGCCGCTGCAATTACTGCTGGTATGCCTTTTAGGCTATCTTTAAGAACACCTATGCTGTTGCATTTTGATAGTAAAGGCAAATTTCGCGCTACATCTTTTGCGTAAGAAAATCCCATTTTCATGCGTTGATTTTCATTTGTTTCCAGCATGCCTTGCAATACGCCAAGTTTTTTTAAAAGTTCGTCAAATTCTGACTTCAAGTAATTTTTATGGTATTGGGTAAATGTAAGTGTGGTACGGCTTCCGGGTACAAAAGATGCGCAAAAATGTTTTTCCAGCATGTTTAATGTGTTTGTAATATAAACTCGTGGTGAAACTAAAATATCAGTAAAATCGACCATTTCAAGCATTATGCGCAGAAGGTCGAGGTTTGGCTCGTATAAAATGACTGTTCCTTTTGAACTTTCGGCTGCATGTTTAAAAATATATCCAAATCCGGTACCAAAAATTATGTGAATGGAATGGGAATTATTATTGCTAAACGCCTGTACTTTGGACTCGGCTTCTGCTTGCGCCCCTGATTGCAAACTTATAGGCACTCCATTTATCGCCAAATTTGGTTCACCTAAACTTGTGTAAACCATTTGTATTTCAGGAGAAATAGAGTCTAGCTCCTCCAATTTCTTACACAACTCTAAATCATAATTTTTTATGAAGGATAAGTTTTTTGCTAAAATTTCGTTTACAAATGCCATACTTCTATTATACACATGTAAAACTTAAATGTATTATTGTAACATTTCGTTTAAATAATTTGAACAAAAGTAAAAAGTACTTGAAATATATTTATGTTTTGCTTAGCATTAAGTAACCTAGACGATTATATAAGGAAAAAAGAAATGAACCCGATAATTAAAGATTTAGAAAAACAATACCTTGATAAAGAATTACCAGAGTTGAACCCTGGCGACACAGTTAAAGTGTTTGTAAGAATTGTTGAAGGCAACAAAGAAAGAACACAAGCTTTTGAAGGAACCATTATTAAAAAACGTGGTTCAGGTGTTGGCAAAACAATTACTGTTAGAAAAATCTTCCAAGGTGTTGGCGTAGAAAGAGTTTTCCCTGTTTACTCTCCGCGTATTGAAAAAATTGCCGTACTTAGACGCGGTGAAGTTAGACGCGCTAAATTGTACTACTTGAGAGAACGTTCAGGTAAAGCTACAAGAATTAAAGAAAAACTCGAAAAAAGATAAGAAGATTTTTACCACATGTCACATATACATTGGTATCCAGGACATATCGCCAAGGCTGAGAGAAAGTTAAAAGAACAACTCAGCCTTGTTGACGTTGTAATTGAAGTTTTGGACGCAAGAATCCCAAGGAGTAGCGTTTATCCGGATATTCAAAAATTACTGGGAGAAATCCCCAGGTTGGTAATTCTCAACAAGTCCGACCTGGCGGACGAAACAAAAACAAAGCTTTGGGTGAAAAAATTGGAAACTGATTATGGGCATGCCGTTTTAACTTCTTCGGCGCATAAGAGTGGCGATTATTCTACAATAATTAATCGACTTATTGAACTTGGAAAGCCTAAAATGTTAAAGCTTATGCAAAAAGGACTTTTGCCCAGACCTGTACGCGTTATGGTTGTTGGCATGCCGAACGTAGGAAAATCGAGTATAATTAATAAACTTATAAAAAAATCAAAAACAAAAACTGGCGCAAAGGCTGGAGTAACGCGAATGCAGCAATGGGTTAGAGTCAATCCGCGAATAGATTTGTTGGATACTCCGGGTATTATCCCGTTAAAGCTCGATGACCAGAAAACTGCGCAGAAGTTGGCTTTTGTAAACTCAGTAAGTGAAAATGCTTATCAAAACGAGGAAGTCGCAAACGAGTTGATTGAAATTCTTTGTGAAAAATATAAAGAAAAATTTTACGAGTATTACAAGCTTTCTTTTGAGCAAGCCGCAACGCTTGAAAATATTGCGCTTTCTCGTAATTGGCTAGTATCCGGAAATTCTCCGGATGTAACTCGTACAGCTGCTTTTGTGCTAAAAGACTTTCGTGATGGAAAAGCAGGAAAATTTACGTTGGATGATGTCGATGAGTGAACTTATTGAGTTTGATAAAAAAAATAAGAAACGAGCGTATTTAATAGGAACGGATGAGGCTGGACGCGGACCAGCGGCGGGTGCGGTTTATGCAGCAGCTGTCTGTTTTGTAAATCCGCACCCAGCGCTACTTGAAAAGCTAAATGATTCAAAAAAACTCTCAGAAACCAAGCGCGAAAGCCTTTTTGATGAAATTAAGTCAAATTCAATATGGTCGATTTGCTATTCAGATGTTGCGCAAATTGAGTCCGTAAACATACTAAATGCCTCTTTAGATGCAATGCGACGGGCTTGTACAAACGTTATAAATCAGTTAAATAGCACTGATGTTGAGGTTTTTGTTGATGGGAATAAACTTATTAAAAATTTTGATTATGAACAAAAATGTTTAATAAAGGGAGATGCTAAATCCGCTAGTATTGCGGCTGCAAGTATACTTGCAAAAGTAGAACGCGATAGGGCTATGAGGTGCCTAGATAGTGAGTTTCCGCAATACAAATGGGTGGCTAATAAGGGCTATTTGACAAAAGAACATATTGTGGCAATAAAACAGTATGGAATAACAAAATATCACCGAAAACTTTTTGTGAGAAATATTTTGAATGCCGAAAATGCCAGCCAGTTGACATTGGTTTAATTTCTGTAAAAACTTGTTTACAATTACGCTTTAGCCTAATTTTATGCTAAAATTTATTTGTAGAGGTTTAAATGAAAAAGCGTAACAAATTTTATATAGCATTGGCGGTTTTAGTTATAGTAGGCTTAATCTGGGCTTTTGTTGCGAGCCGAGTGATTACTAAAAATTTCCGTAAAGATATTCTTTCAAACGCGATGGATAAGCAAAAAATAATTGTTCATGGGCTTATTGTTACAGAAACAAAAGACAATGCAAAATACTGGGAAATTTATGCTGAAGAAGGGAACTACAATAACAAAGATAAGGTTGTTCTCCTAAATAATGTATTTGGCAATTTTTATAGAGACGGCGAAGTTATCATGAGTTTTAAGTCGGACAAAGGTACTCTTACTGAAACAACGCAAAAAGTTGTACTTTATGACAATACAATGATTGTTTACAAAGGTGGGGAGTACATTATGGCTGACCGTGTTACTTGGCAAGGTAAAGAAAATGAAATAACAGCTCAGGGCAATATTATTATGGAAAAGAAAGACGAAATAAGGCTTCATGGTAATTTTGCATCGCTAACACCTGATTTTGCAGATTTTAAAATGAAAGGCAACGTTAAAACTGAACTTTTTGGCGGTGAGGGGAAAAAATTATGAAAAAAATTATAGCTATATTATCGATAGTGTTTTGTGCGGCGCTGGTTGCTCATTGTGCGGATTTGACAATTCGTTCAGAAAAACAATCATTTAATGCCGATGAAAATAAGGGCAAATTTGAAGGCAATGTAGAAGTACAAATTGACGATATACATGTCAAAAGCCCGTATGCGGAAGCTACTATTGATCAGGAAAAAGGACAGCTAGATGAAGCAGTATTTTTTGATAAACCTTATGCGTATCAAATTCGAGGCGGTAAAAAAAGTGAAATAAAATCAAATATACTTAAAGTCTCACTCTTGCGAAAAGTTATAACTGCGGCAGGAGATTCTCAAACGATTATAACAACCCTTAAAAAACCCACAGTTGTAATCACTGCGGACGAGCAAGAATATAACACGCAAACAAACATTATGACTGCAAGTGGTGGTGCGATTATAAACTATGACGATATAAAAAGTTTTTCTGATAAAGCAGTGGCAAAGCTCAATAAAAATAGCGACCTTGAGCGGATGGAGCTTGTCGGTAACGCCAAAATAACTCAAGGGACAGGAAATACCCTTATGGCGGACAAATTCATTTATACAACTGCTAATCAGCTCGCAATTTCTGAAGGCAATGCGTACACAGACTTGACTTCAGAGAAGGGGGACAGAATTCAAGTCTGGGCAAACTATCAACAATATGACCGTAAAAATAATGTCATAATCGCGAGCGGAAATGTTCGTGTGCATTACAAAGATTATATTGCTGTAGGACCGAAGGCTACGGTTTTTCCTGACAAAAAAACGAATCGGCTTAACGAAGTTGTGTTTACAGGGCGTTCAAAAATTACAGAACAAGCTCGCTCTATCGAGGCAGATAAAATTGTCATGTACCTTGAGCCTAAAGACTTTTTAGCAGAAGGGAATGTTCTTACAAGCATAAAAAACCTAAAAAGTCTGGATAATAAAAAAGGAAAATAATATGTCATTGAGATTTTTAACCTCTGGGGAGTCGCACGGGAAGTGCCTAAATGCAATCATTGAAGGCGTTCCAGCCGGTATTAAAATTGAAAAAGCTTTTATTGATAATGAGTTAAGGCGCCGCCAGGTCGGTTTTGGTCGCGGTGGACGTATGACTATTGAATGTGATACGGCAGAAATAAAGGCTGGGATTAGGCACGGGGTGTCAATTGGGTCGCCAATCTCTATCGAAATCCAGAATAAAGACTGGGAAAACTGGCAAATTGTTATGAATTCAGAACCCCAAAATCTTTCTGATGAGGCGGTCGCTAAAATTATTTCTGATAAAAAAATTACAAAACTTCGCCCAGGACATGCTGATTTTGCCGGTGCAGTAAAATATAACTTTAGTGATATAAGAAATGTCCTAGAACGTTCGTCTGCGCGGGAAACTGCTACGAGAGTTGCAGTTGGGGCGCTTTCAAAAATTATATTAAATGAGTTTGGAATATTTGGATTTTCTCACGTGGTTGAAATCGGCAGCGTAAAAGCGCAAGTCGCAGGTATCGATTATGAAACAATTTGTAAAAAAGCAGAAAATTCAGATTTGCGTTGTGCAGATGATGAAGCGTATGAAAAAATGAAACGGGAAATCCTTTCTGCTGGTGAGAAAGGCACAACTTTAGGTGGAAAAGTTCAAATAGTATTTCAAAATCTTCCTATTGGGCTTGGCTCGTACGTGCATTGGGATAGGCGTTTGGATGGGCTGCTAGCGCAGGCGTTAATGTCAATTCCTGCTGTAAAAGCTGTTGAAGTCGGATTGGGTGTAAAATCCGGTGAAAAGTTTGGAGTGGATGTTCACGATGAGATATTTTTTAATGACGATAAAATTACGCGTAAAACTAACAACGCTGGTGGACTAGAGGGTGGAATGACAAACGGAGAGCCGCTTGTGCTCACAATTACAATGAAACCAATTCCGACAATGAAAACCCCGCTTCAATCAGTTGACTTTTTTACAAAAGAACCGATTTCGGCGCATTTTGAGCGTGCAGATGTATGCGCTGTTTCCGCATGTGGTGTTGTCGCAGAGTCAATGTGTGCTTATGTCTTGGCAAATGCTCTCCTTGAAAAGTTTGGAGCAGACAATATATCAGAAATTAAATCCAATTTTGAAAGTTACAAAATAAAAACAGGTGCACATTGATGACGCAAAATGTGAAAACAATTATTGCTCTCACTGGTATGATGGGGTGTGGAAAAACAACCGTAGCAAACGAGCTTGCAACACTCATGCCTGATTTTACAAGGATTGAAATGGATGAAATAATTGTGCAGCGAGAGGAAATGACAATTAATGATATTTTTGCTAAAAAGGGCGAACTGTATTTTAGAAATCAGGAAATAGCTTTGTTGAAGGAGCTTTGCGAAAACAAAAATTTGATTATATCAATGGGGGGCGGAGCTTTTTTAAGCGAAGAAAATCGGTGCTGTTTAAAGGAAAAGGCATTGAGTTTTTATCTGAAAACAGACGAAAAAACACTTTGCGAGCGTCTTAAACATGATAAAAGCAGACCGCTTTTAAAATCTGATAATCTAGAGAAACGGATAAAAGAAATTCTCGATATTCGTTCTGCTGCTTATGAAAAAGCGGATGTCCAGATTGAAACATCCACTAAGCCCGCAAAGCAGATTGCTAAAGAAATTATGGAGGTTTATAAAAATTATGGAAATTAGCAACCCAGATGTTAATGTGAAAATTAGTGCTAAACCTTCATACGATTATCCAATTTTTATTGGTGAAAATTTGTTGCAAAGCGCGCAAGACTATATTCGAAAATATTCTAGAGCTAAAAAACTTCTTGTTGTTACAAATGAAAAAATTATGGGGCTTTATCCAAAGGCATTAAACCTGCAAAACGCAGAGATTTTGGTCCTAAAAGATGGCGAGCAGTATAAAAATTTTGATACATACAAACTTATTATGGAAAAGGCGCTTTCAATGCGGCTTGAACGTAAAGATGCAATAGTTGCCTTTGGGGGCGGAGTCGTTGGGGATATTACTGGCTTCTGTGCAGCAACGTATTTGCGAGGAATAGATTTTATACAGGTGCCGACAACCTTGCTTGCACAAGTGGATTCGTCTGTTGGTGGTAAAGTTGCAATAAATACTCATTTTGGCAAAAACTTAGTCGGGGCTTTTTATCAGCCTAAACTCGTGCTTGCGGACACCTCGTTGCTTAAAACGTTGGATAACAGGCAGTTTAAGACCGGACTTGCTGAAGTTGTAAAATATGCCTTTATTGAAAATACAGCAAAATGCAATTATGATTTTATGGAGTTCCTCTCTCATAATTCTGACAAAATTAAAAATCGTGATAATGAAATAATGAAACGATTAATAAAAATTTGTTGTGAAATTAAGTCAAAAGTAGTCAATGAGGATGAGCAGGAGAATGGGTTGCGCGCTATTTTAAACTTTGGGCATACGTATGCTCATGCAATAGAAAAGGTTACAAATTATACGCATTTTACGCACGGAGAAGCGGTTGCAATCGGCATGCGGTTTGCTTTTGATATTGCAAAAAATCGGGGAGTAATTACGCCGGAGTACTACAGTGAGGCAATTGCACTGCTGACAAAATATTCGCTTACATATATTCTGCCGACATTTGCTACTAAAGAAGCTTTAATTGAAGCTATGACTTTTGATAAAAAAATTCTGGATAACAAAATACGCTTTGTCCTACCTGTTGGACGGGCGAAAGTTAAGATAACTTCGGATGTTACGCCTGAAAATTAGCCGTATTAATGATTAGTCTTGGATGCTGATGTTTTTTTTCATTTCGTGCCAAAAATATTTTTTGCTTGAGCATTGGCAAGTATCAACACCTTTGTGGTATTTATTGTAGCCGGCTATTAAGTTTGGGGGTAACTCGTGCCCTTCAATCAAAATATTGTATAGTCCTTTGAGAAAGTCGATTTGAACACCCTTAAAAACGTCATCAGCGCTGGAAATATCTTCATCAGCTTCAAAATGGACAAGAGCATGCCATGCAACATCTAGGCAGTTGTCATTGCAATCTTTTGGAAATTTTAATATGCCTTCGCGTACAGTTAGCTTGCCAGAAAGAACGTCCATTATTATTTGTGCGACAAATTTGCGCTCTGCAGTGTAATCTCTTTTTTCTAAAGATTTTTCAACTGACTTTTTATGAATTTTAAACAAAAATTCACTGAGTATTACGCATATATTTTTGAAGAACCGCATATTTTGCTTACTGCCTCATTAAGCATTCCTAAATCGTCGTTGAAATAAAGGTTTGCAAGTTTTAATATTGCAGCTTTAGCGGTTTCAGTTCGTGATTGTAACGCAGAGTAGGCGAATTTTTTACCTATTTTTTCCCTTACTAAAATACCTTTATCAACGAGTCTATCCATTACAGTTTTTATAGTGGTATACGCTCGAGGAGAATTTGTGCGTTTCACTAAATCGTAAACGTCGCTAACTGTTATATCTTTTGCTAGTTTGTTTTCTTCTATATACCAAATTGCATTCAAAATAGTATTTTCAAGGCTACCGTGAGTTATGCTCATTAAAAAACTCCTTAGTTTTATGTATTACAAATATAATAAGATAAAAATATTAAAAGTCTAGTTTATATTTTATATTGATTGAATTATTTTTCAAAAACGAACTTTACGGCAGATGGACCAAACTTGTTGTTTTCGTAGTCTCTACCTAGGTAAATTACCCCATTTTTTTGTTCTGGAGGATTCTTGCGAGGAACAGTATATTGTTTGTATACCTCGGCTCGGCGACCAAGTTTTCCAGTGGACGTCACAAAACCGCCACTTTGTCCGCAAGCACAAAAAAGAGGTGTAAGAGCTGTTATTACAAGTATTAAGAAAACTTTTTTGACCATTGTAACATTCATTATACTACTATTATAACATTATTTGTGGATAATGCTAGAGGTGGGGGCAAATTTTTATAATTTTACATTGTTTAATGTAGCTTAAATTCGTATTTGTTTGTACTAAAATAAGGATAAATATCAGAGGGAATTTGTAATGGATAAAAATAATCAACCTAATTTTCATTTTATTGCAATAGGTGGAGTCGGAATGAGCGGACTGGCAAAATATCTTCTGGAAGAAGGTTATAGCGTTAGCGGTTCAGACATAAACGAAAGTAAATATTTTAACCAGGTTAAAAACCTTGGAGCAAGAGTCTTTGTCGGGCATGATGAGTCAAACTTGCCAGAAAATTCAGTAATTGTAGCCAGTACAGCTATAAAAGAAACTAATCCCGAATTGAAAAAGGCAAAATCTTTGGGGCTAAAGGTTTTACATCGCTCAGACCTGCTAAAATTTATAGCAGAGAACTTTCAAAAATCAAAAGGTAAATTTATAGGGTTTTCGGGTACGCATGGAAAAACTACTACTAGTGGGCTTTCTGCGTATGTTATGGAAAAAGCTGGTTTAGCGCCATCTTTTGTCGTTGGGGGAATAGTGCTTGATATTGGTACAAATGCGAAAGCTGCAAATGGAAAGTATTTTAGCGCAGAGCTAGATGAGTCCGATGGAACAATTTTGAAATATTCACCAGATGTTACGGTAATCAATAATATCGAAGTTGATCACGTTGATTTTTACAAAGATGGTATGGAGTCACTACTTTCAACCTTCACGACTTTTCTTGAAAACTTGAAGCCTGAGTCATCTGTTTTGATAAATAAAGACTGTGCTGGAAATGTCGAGCTTATGCGCCGAAATCAGGACAAAAAATTTATTACTTATGGTTTCAGCAATGCAGATTATACTGCTGAAAATGTTGAGTTTTCTGGCGATAAGACTAATTTTACTTTGTGTAAAAATGGAGAAATTTTGACGCAAATTAAGCTGTCAATTCACGGAAAACACAATGTTTGCAACGCTTTAGCCGTAGCGGCAGCTTTGTGCGAAGCCGGTATTGATATAAAAGAAGTCTCTAGATTTTTTGAGGGCTTTTCTGGAATGGGGCAACGATTTCAGCCAGTTGCAGAAGTTAATGGTATAAAAATTGTAGATGACTATGCTCATCACCCGAGTGAAATCAAAGCTACCCTTGATTGTGCAAAAACTTGTTATCAGAAAAACCGCGTTGTAGCTATATTCCAGCCGCACAGATACACAAGATTGCATGGGCTGTATCATGAATTTTTAAAAGCGTTTAAAGATGCAGATAAAGTCATTGTATTGGATACTTATGCGGCTAGCGAGGCTCCTATTGGCGGGCATACATCTGAGGAGTTCGCAAAAGATTTACAAAAAGATTTCGCTCCCGATTGCGTTGTATATATTGGTGGAAAAATAGCCGAAATCGCATCTAATGTTGCAAAAGAACTTAAAAGCGGTGATGTAGCAATAACGCTGGGCGCAGGAGATGTTACTAAACTTGGGAAAGCTGTTGCTGCATTGCTTTCGGAGGCGGTCTCTTAAAGATGCAAGAGTTTGAAAATTTTGAATTAAAAAATCATACAAGCTTTAAAATTGGTGGAAACGCAAAAAAAGTTTACTTTCCCGAAACGATTGAAGAAATTATTATTCTTCTCAAAAAGCTTGAATGTCCATTGGTGCTTGGCGGTATGTCTAATGTTTTGGTGTCATCCGCAGGGATAAATGGCGACGTTATTTTAACTAAAAAACTCAATAAATTTGAAATTAATGGTAATAAAATTCTTGCACACGCGGGTTGCGTTGGTCCGCTTGTCTCAAAATCCGCTGCGCAAAATAATTTGTCTGGAATGGAGTTTATGTGCGGTTTTCCGGGAACTATTGGCGGAATTCTTTGTATGAATGCGGGCGCGCACGAACAATGCATTGCTGATATTTTTTTAAGTGCACAAGTTTTTGACATTGAAGAAAAAACGGTCAAAACCTTTACCAAAGAGGACATGGAGTTTGGGTACAGAACTTCCAAAATCCAAGCAGGACGATGGATTGTTTTAAGTGCCGAATTTGCCCTCAAATACTGCAATCAAGACAATGTTTTGGCTAAAATGCAAGCTATTCAAGAGTTTCGCAAAAATAAACAGCCAAATCTTAGCAAGCCCAATTGCGGCAGCGTGTTTAAAAACCCTAAAAATGACGCTGCTGGACGCTTGCTTGAGCTTGTAGATGCAAAAAATATGAGTGAAGGTAATGCAAAAGTTTACGAAAATCACGCAAATTTTATAATAAATTATGGAAATGCAACGAGTGAAAATGTTTCCAAATTAATGAAAAAAATGTATAATAAAGTTAATGAAAAATTCGGCGTAAAACTTATACCGGAGGTAAAGTATATCGGCGAAATGAATGAGGTTGAAAAAGATATATGGAACGAGTTTTTGAACAATTAATAGATACAAATACAAATATTGCCGTTCTTGCTGGTGGAATGTCAAACGAAAGGGAAGTTTCTTTGCGTTCGGGAAAAAATTGCTTGGAGGCATTGCAACGTTTGGGGTATAAAAATGCAATTTTAATTGATGTTGACAAAAATATTGCCCAAAAACTCATAGATAACAAAATTGAAGTCGCTTACAATGCGCTCCATGGAAAATATGGAGAAGATGGTTGTATTCAAGGTGTATTAGAGATTTTGGGTATAAAATATACTGGCTGTGGGGTTATGTCCTCGGCGCTATGTATGAATAAGTATTACACAAAAGAAATGCTTAAATCTGCTGGTATTCCGCTCATTAACTCTGTTTTTGTGCGAAAAGATGACAATCTTCTTGAAAAAGTAAAACCACTAAAATATCCGTTGATGATAAAACCTGTTTGTGAAGGCTCGAGCATAGGTATGTACAAGGTTTGCAGCGAAGCAGAACTCATTGAAAAATATAATGAAGCATCAAAACTAAATCAAGATATATTGATTGAAGAATTTTTGACAGGAATAAGCGCAACCGTAGGTGTTTTGCAGTCCGGAGACGAACTTTTTGCTACTGAAATTCTTGAATTTCGTACCAAAACGGAATGGTATGATTACGAGGCAAAATATACCAAAGGTTTAACGGAATTTATTCTTCCGGCAAAGTTTTCACCGGAGTTAACGCAAAAAATAAAAGAATTAGCGATAAAAGCGCATAAGGCTTGTGGCTGTAATTCCTTGTCTCGTGTGGATTTTTACGTAGTTGATGGTATTCCGTATGTGCTAGAAATTAATACGAGTCCTGGAATGACGGATTTGAGCGATTTGCCAGCGCAATCAAAGTGTATTGGTATTTCGTATGATCAGTTGGTACAATTAATATTAAATTCAGCGGGATTGCAGAAATAGATGAGCGAAGAAGATTTTACAGAAGAATATCAAAGAAACCCAGATGCTGCAATTCAGCGCAGAGTTAAAGCTAATCAATTGCAGAGGAATGTGCGTCGGAGTAAGATTAAGTTGAACAGGTTGAGAGTTCTTGTGCGGCTAATTCTTATTGCTTTTCTTATTTATGGTGGATATCGTTTATATCACTGTAAAATGTGGTATATTAGTGCAAATGCATTCAATTCTGTAGAAAATAAATCTTTGAAAATTATAGGTAACAAAATTACGCCGAGTTACAAAATTCTAAATGAGCTTAGGAAAACAGGCGTAGAGCATGTTCCTATTTTTATGCTGAATACGCGCGAGCTTGAAAAAAATGTAAAGCAGTTGCGCCCAATTAAAGATGTTTATATTCGACGCTTTTGGTGGCCGGCGCGCTTAGTTGTTATGGTTGATGAGCGCATTCCAATTCTTACGATTTCGCCTAGCGAGGACGTTGTACCGATTGCGTTTTTCGCTCAAGGCGGGGTGCTTATAGGTCGAGACTACATGCCGCTAAGTCCATCTTACAAAACTTATTTGGTTCTTACTTACGGCACAAGAGGAGATGATTATCGAAATTGGGATGAAAAGAAGGTTTCACGAATAGAAAAGCTTGCACGTATGATTGAGGCTAATTCTGGGGAAAAAATAGCGTATTTGGATTTTAGAGACCCCAAAGATATTTACGTAAAACTCCAAACAACTACTCTAAGAATTGGTGAGCTTAATAGTACTGCGCCCAAAAGAGTTGGTGAAATTGCCCCAATAATTGAACAAGTTAAAAAAATGGATAAACCCGTAAAATATATTGATTTAAGGTGGGAAGAAACGCATTACATAAAACTGGAGTAGAGTATGAAAATAGCACTGGCACAGCCAATTTTGGCAATAGGTGACTTTAGTAACAACAAAGCAAATATAATTAATCTGGTTAATGAGTCTATAAAAAATGGCGCAAAACTTGTTGTCCTTCCTGAACAAACGACGACCGTTAAAGGGGCGTGGGAGCTTCTTTATACACCAGAATATTTTAATGTAGCAAATGAAATTCTTGATGACCTAAAGTTACTTTCTTATAAAATCGCAATACTGGTGGGACTTGTAGAAAAAACATCAAGCGGGTTTGTAAATTCTGCGGTATTAATCCAAAATGGTAGTGTTGACAAGGTTTCTTGTGAAAATAATCTTTCTTATGCCGCGCAAAGATATTTTTTACAGCAAAATTTGAATAAAATTTTTGAAATTGGTGATGAAAAATTTTCAGTAGTTTTAGGCTCTGACACTCCTCAAAACACGGATGCAGACTGGATTATCGCATTAAATTCAACCGCTTTTGTGAAAAAACACGTAGTGCAGCCTTTTTCGGGTAAAAAAACTCTATTTGTAAACCACGCTGGACTTTCGCAAGAAAGTATTTACAATGGTGGTTCGTTTGCTGCTGACGAAAAGGGGAGCTATATGGCAATTGCTCCGAAGTTAGAGCAAGCATTGCTTTTTGTTGAAACGAGTACTCAAACGTTTTTGCCGGAGAGTGAGGACTGTTTGGAAGAAGATATTTTTAACTCTTTGTCCTTTGCATTTAAAGAATTTTGTCGGGTAAATAGATTTCAAAAGGGCGTAATTGGCTTATCTGGTGGTATTGATTCAGCTTTGACGGCAGTTATTATGTGCAATGCTATTGGGGCGCAAAATGTTTTGGGAATAACAATGCCGAGCAAGTATTCAACGGAAGGCAGCTGGAAAGACTCGTATGAGCTAGCGGAAAATCTTGGTATGGAGTGTAAAACAGTACCGATAAAGCCTCTTTTTGATACATTTATTAATGAAATACAAGGCAAGTCGTATAACGATCTTGCGGAAGAAAATCTTCAAGCACGCTTGAGGGGGAATATTCTTATGTCCTATTCTAACCGTGAAAATCGGGTTTTGGTATCAACTGGAAACAAATCCGAAGCCGCAATGGGGTATTGTACTTTGTATGGAGACACTTGTGGAGGAATAAATCTCATATCTGACCTTTACAAGCAAGAAGTCTATGCGCTATCTCGATGGGTTAATCGCACAAGAGAGATTATTCCCCAAAATACAATCATAAAGCCCCCTTCAGCGGAGTTGCGTCCAGGACAAAAAGACCAAGACTCATTGCCAGATTATGCTGTACTTGATGAAATTTTGTATCGAGCAATCGAATGTGGTGACACAATAGACGAAATATCTAAAAAGTTTGACCGTGAGCTTGTTTGTGGAATCATAAATAAGTTAAATCTTATGGAATTTAAGCGCAATCAATTTACTTATTGCTTAAAAATTAGTGAAAAATCGCTAATGGATAGGCATTTTCCTATAATAAATGCGTTTAGGGTTTAAGCTTTGTAATATTTTAATAGCAAAAATCTCCAGTCGTAAGTAACTGGAGATTTTTATTTGATTTTAAAATGATTTTATTTTTTACATTTTTGGTTTTGGTAGTTTAAGCCGGAGCAATGTAAATAATTAACATTTTTGGTTTTTAAAATCCAGTCTGTGCATCCAATTCCGTTCCATTGATCAGAGCCAGGTTCCGAGATGTCGCAATGCATTAGCGGGTTAGTATATGGAGCGTTGCCACCAGAAACGTTATCTAAAACTCTATTAGGATTATTAATTTCTTCTGCTGCATATACGCCATCAACATCAAGATAAAAAACAAAAATATCTCTACCAAGTTGGTTTGGCTTTTTATTCCCATTAATATCGTAGTAGAATTTTCCACAATTTATACCCTTTCCGCTAGCATTTTTATGACCTGTATTCGAGCAAGTACCTGAGTGTTGCAAATAAGAAATAATTGTACCATCTTGAAGAACCAGTGCTTTACTCCCCAGTGAGTTCCACCAATCTTTTTTACCTGTCAATGATACAGCTACTGCGGATTTTAGACAACCATCACTTATATCATTACACTTTTTAACAACTTTTAAATGGTCTGCAAATTTGTTAAGAACTATGCTGTCATCGTCAGTAATCCACGAGGTAATATCGCCATTTTCTGCAACAGCAAGCCCATAAGCATTTTTTAGAACAGAATAACCTTTTAGTACTCCATTTACAATTTCGCTATCTTTATTTTTCGATATCAAATTGGGTATTGTTAGCGCGGCTATAACTCCGATAATTGTCAATGTAATCAAAATTTCAGCGAGTGTAAATGCGTGCATCTTTTTTTTCATTTTGCTTTCTCCATAAAATAAGAATTTCTCATAATAACTCATAAATTTTCACTAGTATTCTATATTAAATGAGAATAAATAGCAAATATTCGTGATTAGTCAAGTATTCAATTTTAAGAGATTAATCTATTATTTAAGGGGATACTTGAATATGGACATAAAAAAACTTTTAGGAAAGAGAATAAGAGAATATCGTAAAAAACGTAATCTGACACAATTTCAGCTAGCTGAAATGCTAGGTATTGATGACAAACATCTTAGTCGAATAGAATTAGGCAAAAACATGCCTCAGTCGACAGTAATTGCCAAAATATCGGAGGTTTTAGAAATTGAACCCAAAGAACTGTTTGAGTTTTATCATCTTGACTCACAAAAAAATGTTAGAACAGAGCTTTTGGGGCTTGTTTCAAAGCTTAATGAAGAACAAATAGTTTTAGCTTACAAATACATTAGAAGTTTTGTGTTGTAAAATGTGGTAATAATTTATTTAATGCTTAATGCTAGTTCGATTGCGGATTTCATGCTTTCAGCTCGCGCAACTCCTTTGCCTGCAATATCAAACGCTGTACCGTGTGAGGGCGATGTGCGTAAAGCTTTTAGTCCAATGGTGGTGTTAACGGCGCAATCTTGTGCCAGTAGCTTCATTGGGATGAGTCCTTGGTCATGGTACATTGCTACGTAGCAGTCATAATCGAGCTTTTCGCCTGAAATGTATTTTTTCCCAAGTTTTGCAAATTCAGCGTCGGCAACTAATGGATTTGAAACGTTTATGCCTTGCGCGCGCAACGTTTCGAGTGCTGGTTTTATAACGCTTTCCTCCTCGCTACCAAGTAACCCGTTTTCTCCGGCATGTGGATTTAACGCTAGTATGCCAATTTGGGGATTATTAATTCCAAAATTGGTTTTTAGCGATGTTGCTAGACGGAAAATCTTTTTTTTCAGCATTTTGGGGGTAATATGGTTGGGCACCGCGCTCAATGGAATATGTCTTGTTAAAAGGAAAACCCTGAAATCTCCTGCTGCAAAAAGCATTTCAGATTTTTCACCATCATTTGCTAAAAAATATTCTAAAATTTCAGTTTGACCGGAAAAATGGTGTCCAGCAAGATTTAGAACATGTTTTGATACTGTTCCGGTCACAATGTTTTTTGCAATGCCTGTTTTTACAAGTTCACAAGCTTTTTTTAAGCACAAAAAACAGTGTTCTCCGCTAAATTGGTTTTCTTTTCCGATTTCAAATGCTTGCTCGTCAAGATAAACATCAGAAATTTCATAGTTTTTATTTAGTCTCAAATCATATTTTTGAGAGTAAAAGTCGAAAACTTTTTTTGAGCCAGCGATAATAACATCCGAAACAGGTAAATCTAGTGAATTGAGCGCTTTTACAAGAATTTCGACTCCAATTCCATTTAAATCACCATAAGTTAAGACAATTTTTTTCATATTACTTGTGCACATCGAAATACTTTAAAATGTCGACCAGCGTCATGCTGTTTCCTAGGTTTCCTGATTTTGTGACAATCCATTGTGCGTTGTAATCCATGCACAACGGAATAGCTGGAACAACTGAGTCTATTAGGTGTAATACTTTGCTATTAATGGCTTTGCAACACTTGCACGAGGTTTCGCCCCCAAGGGTAATTAATATTACATCAGATTTTTCAATCACACGTTTGGTTAATGCTGCGAGGTAGGTTGTTATCATTGATACAAAGCGTTCCTTGGTAATTCCTTGCAGCAAAAGTGCGTTGTCGTTGGCATCAGGGTTTATTGCAATATTTGAAGAATGAACGGTTACAATATTTGATTTTCCTAGGTTTTTGCAAATCCGCTCTACCATTTCTTCTGTTACTCCGCCCATTATATCCTCGATTTTAAGCGAAATAAAATATGTATTAAGAAAGTCATCATCTTCTTCAAGTTTTTTTATTTGAGACGCTGTTAAATCAGTAGCAGAGCCTGAGATGACCAGTTTGGGCAATTCAGGAATGGTTTTTTGTATGTGCTGAAATTTAGCGTCAGGAAGCCACACTTTTGAGTAGCCTTGAGCCAGCGCCGCGGCCCCGCAAGGCAATACATTATAATTGCTTTTTACTGTTGCAAGAATAATTTGTTCTAAATCAGTGGTTGATACTGCGTCGACTACAATAAGTTTTTTGCCAGATTTGATTAATTCGTTTAATTTCATCAAAATTGGACCAGCACCTTTAATAACGGTTCTAAGCTCAATAAGACCAACAATTTCCCGTTCTTCATCAGTTAGTTGGCGCTCAAGAATTGTTGGAATATGTGATTCGTAAATTGGGGAATGTGGGTCTCGTGCTAGTTCTGTTCTTTCAATTGGAATTCCCTTAAGAAGCTGATATCCACCAATTGTTATCCGTCCTTCGTTTGGAAACGCTGGTGCTATTATTGCGGCATCAAAGTCTAAAACGTTGAGCATTGCAAGGGTTTCGCGTGCAATATTTCCTCTGAGAGTTGAGTCTATTTTTTTGTAAAAATGTTCAATGTTAAGCTCTTTTTTCATAAAAGATGTTGCATGCTCAACTGAATCATACGCTTCAAAAGACGGTATGTTGCGACTTTCAGTTGAAATTGCCCAGCACTGAATTAAATCCTTGTTTGCAATTTCGCCACTAAGCTCAAGTATCATCTGTGTATTGCAACCGTGATTGTGAAATTGAAGTGCTGTATCGTTTGCACCGGTCAAATCATCTGCAATAATACCGATATTATTTGAAACAAACATAAAAACTCCGAACCAGATTAGTCGTTTTTACCGCCCAACAAGCGAAGGTTGCTAGCTCTTACAAAAAATCTTTCTTTTGTTGCGCCAGAGGGGTCTGTCCATTTGCTTGAAACAAGACGTCCGTCTATTGCAACTAATTTACCTTTTTTTACGTATTCGCCTGCAACTTCGGCGATTTTATCCCAAAGTTCAACGTTGAACCAGTCGGTAACTTCGCCTTTGGTTTTTGAGTCCCAACGATTTACAGCTACAGAAAAAGTTGTTTTAACTTTGCCTGATTCAAAATATTTCATTTCGGGGTCTTGTCCTGTTCTTCCGACTAATACTACGTTATTCATCTGTTGATTTCTCCTCCAACCGTTTATTCTGAAATTATACAAAAAGTCTGTCCTAAAATCAAAGTTTTTGTCACATCATATTAACATTTTTAAAACATAAATAATATAAATTATGTAAAAAAGTCCGCAAATAGTAAGAGTTCGCGGATTTAATACGCCCTTGTTTTTTATTGCGTTTATGTAAACCATTGAAAGAGAAGTGTAAACAAGAATTACACTTACTAATGCTGGTTGGTTAAATTCCCATGATGTTAGCGAAATGCCGATAGCTGCCGGAATACAACTTTGAAACACAAGTGCCCCGGTTATATTTGAGACGGAAAGAGAGTCTTTTTGCTCGCCAATCCATATTGCGCTGTTAAAACATTCAGGCAATTCGGTTGCAATTGGCGCAAGAAGCAGGCTCATGACCATAGGGTGAATATGAAACATTTTTGAAAAGAAAATAATTTCATTAACAAACAAGTGTGCTAAAACCACTAGCCAAACGAGCGAAACAACTATTTGCAACCAGATAAGAAATTTTTTAGCGTGTCCGCAAAATTTTAACGGTTTTAAAAATATTAGTTCGTTAATTGCGTTTTCACTGCAATCATTGCCGAAATCTTTATTTAAAGTCCTTTTTACGTACCACAAATAATATAAAATCAGCATGCCCGCAATGGCGTATTTGACGGGCTTTAATGGGATAAACGCACAAAAAACCGCAACCGAGTATGAAACCGCAAAAAACCTTAAGTCGCGGACTAAAATTATTGGATTTGAGCACATTTTGCACTCACGTTTTTTCAGCGCAGAGCATATTATTACAGATACACCAGTAACGAAAAGGGCTACTGTTGAAAGTAAAAAAGGCGACCCCAAAACCGCGCCGAGTGCAACATTTTCTCCAACGCCAACACTTGTACCAGCTATAAATGAACCAATGATGGCGACTAAGGGGACTATCGTTTCGGGTAATGCGGTGCCAATTGCTGCTAAAATCCCGCCAACTGCTCCATCTTGAAGGTTATATTCTTTGCCACAATTTTCGACCGAGTTTGTAAATAATACGCAATCATATATTATTAATCCTAGTAAAATGACTATAAATACTGAATGACAGACGAAATCCATGTTATCCCCGATATTTGTGTTAAACTTGTTTTACAGTAACATAATTGTTTTAAAATTAAAAGAGTAGTAATTTTAGGAAACGAAATGGAGAACACAATAGATTTTCAAAAAGCTATAGAACATGCAAAAAGCATAATTATATTCTCTCATGTAAATCCAGATGGAGATACGCTGGGGTCGATGATAGCCTTGTCAAAGCTTATTGGACTTAATTTTAATAAAAAATCCGACATGGTCATTATTGGAAAAAAACCGGCGACCTATTCTTTTTTGAATTCTATCGATGATTGTAAAAGCAATGCGGACGTTGATAAATTGATGAAATATGACCTTGCTATAGCGGTCGATGTTGCTGCAAAAGATAGAATGGTTGACATGCAAGAGATTTATTTTAATGCCAAAATTAATGTGAATCTTGACCATCATATTACAAATAATAACTATGGAGTTATAAACATAGTTGACGGAAATGCTTCGTCGGCTGGTGAAGTTGTTTTTGGTGTAGCAAAAGAGCTGAGTTGGGAAATAAACAAAGAAATTGCAGAGCTTTTGTATATTGCAATTATGACGGATACAGGCGGGTTTAGGTTTGAAAATACAAGTCCTAAAGTTTTTAACTATGCTGCAGAATTAACAGAGGCGGGCGCAAATCCAACTATGCTTTATAAAAAATGTTATGAGTCAAAACCCAAAGCCATGGCGCTTTTAAACGCTTTTGCAATTCAAAATGCGATATTTAAAGAAAATGATAAAATTGCATATACAATCATTACCAAAGACGATATGAAAAACTTTAATGCCAAAGGTGATTACACTGAAGGTATATCCGAGGCATTACGGCAAATAAATTCTACTGAAGTTTCCATGCTTTTAAAAGAAGCTGAAAATCAAACAACAAAAGTAAGCCTGCGTAGCAAAAGAATTGATGTCGCAAAAATAGCAGAAACTTTTGGTGGTGGGGGGCATAGATTTGCAGCAGGTTGTACAATCCAAAAGCCGCCTAAAATCGCAGTTGAAAAGCTCTTGGAGTTAGTAAAGAAGGCGCTTAATGAATAAGAAAACATTGAAAGTTTACATAACAACATTGATTCGTCGTATTATCGCTGACGATTTTCCAGGCATGGCTTCCGAGATGGCATATATGTTTGTTATTGGCATTTTTCCTCTTATGCTTTTGTTGATGTCTGTTTATGGTTGGCTTGGCAAAAAGACAATTTTGTTTCAAATATTAAATACGCTCAGTGCGGTTGCGCCTAGTGATGCAATAAATTTACTTAAGAATGTTCTTAGTGAAGTAATGATTTTTGAGCATGGCGGATTAATGGCGATTATTGGTTTCGCAATTGTTTTGGGCTTATCTTCAAATATTTTTGCCGTAATTATGAAAGGGTTGAATCGTGCATACGGCTTGCAAGAGACCAGAAGTTTTATTCACACGCGAATTCTGTCAGTAGTTATGCTTTTTATTAATACATTCCTGCTGTTTATTTGTACAAACCTTATTGTGTTTGGCAAAGTTATCCTTTCTGTTATTTTGCATTACATAATATTGCCGAATGAAATTATACATTGGATTCTCGTAACACGCTGGCCGGTAGCTTTTATAGCATTGTATGTTTTGACATTCCTAAATTACTATTACTTACCTTGTATAGTAAAACATAATAAATATAGGCGCAGAAGCATTTTTGCTGGAACTATGTTCTTTAGCGTTGCGTGGCTGCTCGGCTCGTGGATGTTTTCGGTTTATTTGGACAATCTCAATACTTATAACAGGGTTTATGGAACTATTGGTGCGGTTGCGATACTTATGGTCTGGCTATACTATACGTCAATAGTTTTGCTTATAGGTGGCGAAATGAACTCTCAGGTGTATAAAAAGCTCCTTATTGAGCGGTCAAATTCGCACTAATAAAAAAGTTTATTTTAAAACTTGCCAATTTTATTTTTTTTTGTATAATAAAATTGTTACAGCAGTTAAGTATAAATGCAAAGCCCTTTGAGCATGCTTAAATATTTAAGTTTAAACTGCTAATGAGGATATCGGTTGAACCGCAACAAATGAGTGTATGTAGTTTTAATTACAAGTATATAAAAGAGAAAGCCTCACCTGGAAGTTGGAGACGCGGCTATGAAGCATCGAAAACAGGTATAGTTACTTCTGTTGAACAAAAACTTGCAGGCGTTGACGCAAAAGTTAAAGGCAACTTTAAAGACTCCTATGATGTGAGTTTGAGTTTTACAAAATCAGGAGTTAAGGCTCAGTGTAGTTGCCCATTGAAAGAAGAATGGTGTAAACATTCTATCGCGGTTGGGCTTAAAGTTATTGAAGAAGGTATTTACGATAACTACTTGCTCAAAACGCATGGAATTGAACCGGATTTGTCGGATGTAAATACTGATTTAACTGAAGAACCGGACGGTGATTATATTTTCCATTTTAACCCAAAACGCCGTCAAAATTTCTTTTCACTCCTGGTTATGGATAGAAATACCGGAAAGGTTATAAGAGATTTAGAGGCTGTTCTTAGAAAAATTATTGCCGAGCAAAAAGAACATCCGGAAATTCAATTAAATAATTCGCAAAAAATAGAAATTGCTATTTTTCAACTTTTATTGAAAAAATCGCGTCTTGACAAAAAAGCTGGATGGTATGATGTTCAAATTGCAAAATTTGATGATTTTTTCCAAGTCTTAGCAATGGCAGATGAGGTAATTGACGGAAAAACTAAAAATCGGCTAAAATTCATAAGTGAGCCGTGGAAATTAGTTTTGTCAGTAAATTTTTCAATGGTAGGCAATGTCCTTTTGTCTTTGCATTGGAAACGTAGCGATGGCAAGGATGTTATCCCATTTGACGAAGTTAGATATTTTTCGCGCCAACTAAAATGGGGAAGGTACAAAAATTTAATTTTTCCAACCAATATTGAGGTTTCTTCAATTCCACAAAATCTCACAAAATCTACTTTTACCGATGTTAAAGATGCGGATGGGGCAAAATTTCTGTACGAAGAACTTCCAAAGCTTCGAACACTTATGCCGACTGAAGTTTCAGAAGTTATTGATAAATTAACTCTGGAACAGCGTCCGCCATTAAATATTGTAACAATGGGACTTGATTACGATGGCGCGTTGAAAGCTTCGCTCGAGTTTGAATATGACGGTACTAGAGTTCCATATTCTAAAAATACAGAGAAAACGCCTTATGTAACCGTTAAAAAGCCCAAAGAAGATTTGCTGTATTGGGTTAAACGGAATACTCAGCATGAGCAAATGGCGTATCAAATGCTTTTGGCGTGTAAGTTCGCTCCTATGCAGACAAACAACCTTGCGCTAGAAAAAGAAAATGCAGTCGATTTTTATAATTACTATATGGCGCAAGCTGGTGAAGGTTGGAAATTCGAAGAAAAAGATGACATGACATTCTTTAAACTTGCAAAAAATAAATTTAAACTTTGCGCAAGAATTGACTTTTCGCCAGATACTATAGATAGTTTTGAGGTCGAGCTTTTCGGACTTTTGAATGATGAAGAAATTCCGTTTAATGAAGTTTACGATATTGTCGTTGAGGGTGATAAGTATTATCGCGTTAAAAATGCGGGATTTGTAGAGGTGCCTTCTCAGGATGTGTATTCTCTTTTGCGCGCATTTAACACGTTTGATGTGTACAAAAATGATGAAAATAAATATATCGTAAAGACTTTCCGTGCAGGTGTTATCTCCGAAATGGAAAACCTGGGCTTGACCTTAAAAATGTCACGAAAGTTTTCTAAATTTTGGAAGCAGATTTCAACTTTCTCAATTACTGATACACCAGCACTTCCAAAAGGCATTAATGCAGAGTTGCGAGAATATCAACTAAAAGGTTTTGGTTGGCTTTGGTTCCTTTATCAGTATGGATTAAACGGAATTCTTGCTGATGATATGGGATTGGGAAAAACGCTTCAAGCCTTGGTGCTTTTGAAAAAAGCTAAAGATAAAAATGGTAAAAAGCCATCGTTGGTTATTTGTCCAACTTCTGTTGTTTTTAACTGGGAAAATGAAATTGAAAAATTTGCGCCGGACTTGTCCTGTCTTACACTTACCGGAGTTGAACGCAAAACTTTATTTAAAGAAATTAAAAATTACGATATAGTTATTACGAGTTACGCCTTAGTGCGTCGCGATATTGAAAAACTTAAAAAGAAAGATTTTCGCTATATTATTCTTGATGAATCTCAAAATATTAAAAACGCGGATTCTCAGACCGCGCAAAGCGTTAAGCAGTTGAAATGTAATCATAAACTAGCTCTTTCAGGTACGCCAATTGAAAATAGATTAGAAGAATTGTGGTCGATTTTTGATTTTCTTATGCCTGGATTTTTGTTTGATAAAAACGAGTTTAACTACCGCTATGTTACGCCAATTATGGAGCGAGAGGACAAGACGACAGAAAAACGCCTTAAACAGCAAATTTATCCGTTTATTTTGCGCCGGATGAAGCGTGATGTTGCAAAGGACTTGCCAGACAAGATTGAGAACGTCGCGTTCTGCGAAATGACACCTGCGCAAAAAGACTTCTACCTTGAAGTTTTGGATTCAACTAAGGAAGAAATCTTTAAGTCGATTGAGGAGGTTGGATTTGAGAAGTCTAAAATGTCTATTTTCTCTGCATTGTTGCGCTTGAGACAAATTTGTTGTCACCCTTGGCTTTATGATAAGTGTAATCAAACTGGTGTAAGCGAATCTGGCAAATTTGAGCAACTAAAAGACATGCTTAAAGAAATTATTAGTGAAGGACATAGAGTGCTGCTGTTCAGTCAGTTTGTTGATATGCTTGATATTATTAAGGCGTGGCTAGAGCGCGAGGGGATTAAGCATGAATACTTAACGGGTAAAACTAAAAATAGGCAGGAAGCCGTTGAAAACTTCAACAATAATCCAACAATACCAATTTTCTTAATCAGCTTAAAAGCAGGCGGTACAGGGTTGAACCTTACTGGCGCGGATTACGTAATCCATTACGACCCTTGGTGGAATCCAGCGGTGGAAGACCAGGCAACTGACCGTGCATATCGTATTGGGCAGACGAAAAAAGTTTTTGTTTATAGGTTAATCACTAAAAATTCTGTTGAAGAAAAAATACAGAAATTAAAATCCAGAAAACGTGACCTTGTAGACAGCGTAATTTCGGTTGACCGCAATATCGGTAAATCCCTCACCATGGACGACATCAAAGACATCTTCTCTGTAGATTAGTTGTGATTAGTCAAAATGCGTGGCGACCAATTTGTTTTTTTGTAAATTTTTATTAAACAATTGATAAGTTTTGTTCATTTGGTGTTATTATTGTTAAATCAGAAATCAGTAGTTAACAACTTTGGCTGTGTTTAATATTCTAAATGGCACTTTCAAAATAAAAGGAGATAATAATGGCTATATCATCAATTGCACCAAGTTTTAAGTCGAATGAGCAAACAGCGCAAATAAGTAACCGGTCTAAAGCTGCGCTAGCTGGGGGGATAGCGGCGGCGCTTGTGCATTTTTCTTGTGCTGATATTGATAGATACAAATTAGAGGATGCTATTCGCAATAATAACCAAGAACTAGACGAATTTGTAAAATCAGCGTCACAAACTGAAACGACTCAGAAAATTACAGATTTATTAAAAAAGCAAAAGACAGAAATGGATAATTTTATTAAGAAAGCAAAGTCCTCGCAGATTAAAGCAATAGTCCTGATTTCTGCGACAGCAGTTGCATTGCAACTGCTTTTATCGAGTTATTTCGGCGGGAAAAAAGAAAATTAAAAAGAATGTGTGAATATTTTATAAATCTTTGTTTTTAACGCTTAAGACATAAATTTGTGTATTTGTAACAAAAATTTAACAAAACGCGTAAAATCCTAAAGTTTGACTTTCAAATGCCGATACTTATATTACAAGTAAGTACTATAAGGAGCATCGGATTATGGGAATGTCCGCATCACAAGCAAGATTTCTAGGTTTAACAGCAAGAAAGTCCAACGTTGAATTTCAAGGACAACAAGTTAACCAACAGCGTACGTCGTTAGCAAACGAAAGCGCAGGGTTATTTAATCAGATGTTGGCATTGCAGGTGCCGACACCTCCATCTGCAACTGACTTCTACAGTATGGCGTATACTTTCGCTGGCGACGATGCAACAGAAGAATGTAGAATTGTAAACTGGGGAACAAGCTCTGACGCATCTTTGGGTGCATACAATGTCGAAATCAAAAAAACAAGAAACGATATTGGTGTTAAAACTCCAGAGATGACGGTTGGTACAACTATCAGCAAAGGGGCTGATAAAGACTCTGCTGGAAATCAGATTTACACAATGAGTATTCCTGATGGCAGCGGAAAAATGATTAATTACGAGCTTACCTTATCAGATAAGGACGTAAACGGCGTTAAAAAAGAAGATAACAACGATAATTATATCCCAAGTTACACTTATCAAAAAGGCGGTAGGGCATATTATGTTTCGCAAGAACTCCTTAACAATATGTTTGGCACAGAAAGCGAAAAATATGGTGTAACCGAAAAAGATGGCGTAAAAACTGCTACTATAACCAAAGATAACCAAGAAGCTGCAAAAGAGTCTTATTACAAAGGTGAAAAAACAGTTGAATACGTAACTTTGGTTGGGGTAACAATGGAAACGGACGACTCCGGACGCTTTATTGGAATGAAGTACTCTCCAACCGGTGAGGCTACTAACATGCGAGAAGTCGAACTTACTATCGAAGAAATTCATGACGACGAAGGTTATGATAACGCTATGCAAGAATATAACTACAAAAAAATGTTATACGATAGAACAATCGACGATATAAATACTCGTACAGAAGTTATTCAACAACAAGATAAAACTCTTGAGCTTAACCTCAAACAACTTGATACAGAACAAGAAGCTATTCAAACTGAAATAGATTCTGTTAAAAAAGTTATTGAGAAAAACATTGAAGGTTCATTCAAAACATTTGCCTAATCATCAGTCGCACCAAACTAACATTTGTGGTTTGGTGCGTAATTATGTATAAAATAATAAATTGGGGTCATCGGTGTATAATTTAAACTTAAATTTAACGCAATAAAATATTTCATTTGTTGACATAATGAAAAATATCCTTAATAACTTAATGCGAAGGTTAAAGGCAGGTGTTTTCTTATGTTAGCTGCGTCATACGTTATTTATCTAAATGTTACAAAAAGTAAAGATAGAAACTTAATTGCTAAAGTTTCTGCCAGCTTGTGCCGATTATATACATATACAAGTAAAAGTAAAATCGGAACAACATGGAGATAAATAACTATGGGAATGGCAGCATCACAAGCAAGATTCCTCGGGCTTACAGCACGTAAGACGAACGTTGAATATGAAGGGCAACAGGTTAACCAACAACGTACCGCTTTGTCAAATGAAAGCGCAGGGTTGTTTAACCAGATGTTAACGCTTTCGGTTCCTGTCCCTCCGTCCTCTACAGACTACTATAATATGCGTTACACTTACGAGCAAAACGGTCAGTCTTACGAGATTATCAACTATTCATCTAGCGCAACTTCTCCAGGTGCCTATGATGTAACAGTAAGAACAGCATACGATGTAGTTAAATATACGAATTTGACATTGAATGAAAATCCGCAAACACAAATTGCACAAACATTGTATGAAAAAATAGATAGTACAACAGGTAATAAAAGTTACTATATGCGTTTTGGCACAAGTGTAACAGAATATGCACTTGTTGGACCAAATGTGAACGAGACGCTTTCTGAAGAAAAAGGTTTGCCCGCAGAAACAAAATATTATTCATATAATCGAGATGGCGCAAATTATTTTATGACAGAAGCAGAAGTTACTACTCATGCAACTGCATCTGGTTACAATGGTCAAATGTCCGCATATAGACAAGACAACTCTAAACAAGTTCAAGATACAACTTACAATGGAGTTAATCTGATTGCAGATTCTACAGGAAAATTCAGCTATATCACACTCCCTGATGGTAGTCAGTATTCGTTAGACCTTGATGAAGTATCGGATGATGCCGGTTATGAAAAGGCTATGAGTGATTATAACTACGAAAAAATGGTTTATGAAAAAACAATTGCAGATATAAACGCAAAAACTGAAAAAATTCAGGCTCAAGACCGCTCTCTTGAACTTAGATTGAAACAACTCGATACAGAACAAGAGGCGCTTCAAACAGAAATGGATGCGGTCAAAAAAGTTATTGAAAAGAACGTAGAAGGAACTTTTAAAACTTTTGCATAAAAATAGTTAAATAGGAAATAAATACGAGGGTTAAGAAATGTCGTACAAAAATGATTCATACTTAGTAATTTCAAACAAATTTTCAAAAGCGTCAAGTACAGCGAAAGCGCACCTTTTTGAAACATACGATAGGTTAAGAGACTTGACGGTCAGTGGTTCTTCAATGGATGGTGGCGGCTTTGGTACAGCCGGAAATTTCTTGTGGGAAATAGCAAGACTTATCGCGCCAAGCTCCTTTATGACAGTAATGGGTGGTAACACATCAATGAACATACCAGGTACGTCATATTGGTCACCAATGAGTGGGGGCAATGTAACTTGGGATGGCGCAAACTCCGCTTTTGGGGTTAGCAATCTGGGAAATTACCCTGGGTTTCCAAGCGGAGCCGCTCCAATTCAGTGGGGATTCGGCTCGTCGTCAGAAGTGATAACCGGTGGCGCTGCCGGCATGAGTTTAGCAAATGATATTGCGGGAATGACTGGTTTAAATGCCGCCGCTTATGGTGTTGGTGCTAGTACCGGCTTTGGGTTCGGTAACAACTGGATTTTGCCTATTGCAGGTGTAGTCTCAGGCTGGGGCGGTATTATGCAGGCAGCTGCTCCTTACTTGGATGCTTTTGGGCTTCCTGCTACTGTAATCGGTAACTTAATGCAGGGTACATCTTCTTCTGCTCTCGCCGCTTATCAAAGGGTTACGGGCAATATTACATCAAATGCCGATACTATTTTGAGTAATAAAGTTAAGAATATTGAAACTGTTGTAAAAATGCTTGATGCACAAGGCGACGTCCTTAAGAAAATGCTCAAAGAGTCTATCGAAGGCGATAGTAAAACAATTCAAAACATGTAACGCATTAATTTTATATTTCCGAAACGTTGTTAACTTTTAAAGGATATTGTAAATTTTTATTGCAATATCCTTTATTTTTGACAGATTAAACTAAAGAAAATCAGAAAAGAGTCGATATAATTAGTGTGATGGAAACATCATGGTTTACTACCGGCTAAATAAAAGGGATATGTAAAGATTCGTTACATTTAGTCAAAAAATAGGCAAAAATTAAAGAAAGACTGTTTTTATTAACATGAAGTCTATCTTTATTGGAAAGTAAAGGTAAAGATGATACAACAAGCAGTAATGTTGCAGACAAGAAGATTTATAAACTTTATGAACTTTGCAAGAGGGTTCCTAAGGCGACAAAATTTAGTAGCAGCAATTCAAGCCTCTGTTACATCTGTATTCAAAGATATTTTCACAGTAAAGAAAAAACTCAAAATGGCTCAATATCGGGTTAATTATCAACAGTACAAGCTTAAACAAATGGAACAGTTAATTGCCCAAAATAATGAGCACGTGTTTCTGAAAGGGAATAAACTAAACGAGCTTAGATAGGTGGTAAACCAATGGGTTACGCGATAGCAACAATCAGAATGATGTATTTGAATGCACAGCGTTTGGATTTGGAATATAAAATCCAACTGATTGCTGACGCAAAAATGAATCTGAGTAGAACGGTAACCGATCTTATGAATGTAGGTACCGATTTGGAGCCTGATTCACCTGTTGTTAAAAAACTTGAGCAGCGAAAAGAACGGCTATATCTCTTGGAAAAGAAACTTGATATGCAGCTTTCTCAATATAAAGTAAGATTAAAAGCTATTGACGCAGAGCAGCAGTCATGTGAGCAAATGGTGCAAAATAATTTGCAGCGTGCTTTCCGGTATTAATACACCCTTAATATATTACCCAAAGGAGCTTCCCTCGCGGGTAGCTTCTTTTTAGTACATGTGGCAATTTAACCTTACAAAAGCGCGATGTATATTATAAGAAAATAAATCGGGAGAGACTAATGCGTTACGTTTCATTAATTTTTATGCTGTTTTTGCTCATAAACAGCGCTTGGGGGTATACACTTACAACTTACGAGCCACCTGCATTAACAAGCCCATCCGGCTATAATTCATATCCCAAAATATCTCAACTCGAAAGCATTCTTTTTAATAAAACTTATGAAAATGAGGACATTGAGCTTAGACTTCGCCGTCTTGAAAAAAGGACCTGTTCGCGTGTATTTGCTGAGTCCGACCTTTCTTGGCGAGTTGATAATATAATGTCGCATGTAGACCAGGGTCAATTATATAATATTTCTTCAAAAGAACTTGCAGCGATAGAAAAGAAAGTATTAGGGAAAAGTTACGCTAGAGACAATCTGGACAGCCGTCTTTCGAGATTGGAGCAACAAATGCTTGGCGCTTCACAAAGCGGCAAGCTCGATGAGCGCTATCAAACTATTCTCGCAGCTTCTAATCATTATACAAATATGAGTTTGCCATCTTCCTCGTTTGACACCACAACTATCACAACTATACAACCACAAGGTAGGGTCAAAGGCATGCTGCGTAATGTTTTTGGGTCAATGTTTGATGGCGGCTATGTTACCGGCTGCACTCCACCAATTGCGCCTTATGGCTACAATCAGCCTTACGGCTTTACTCCAATGCATGGTACCTATGGTACAAGTTTTCCCAGTGCGTTTAATTCTTATGTGCCTTACGGTGCAGCTTATGGAAATGGTGGAATGATGCGCTCTATACGAACTCGCTCTGGGTATTATAACTCGCATAGAGCCTCTGGCTCTGGCTGTGGTATAAGAATTTTAGACTAATAACTATTCTTTATGGTATAATTTTAATATGGGCAGAAAGATTATATCTACAAACCGTAAAGCTTTTCATGACTTTCATATCTTTGACAAATATGAGGCTGGTATTGTTTTATGCGGAACAGAGATTAAATCTATTCGTAAGGGCGGAGTAAATCTTAAAGATAGTTTCGTCAAAATAGATAATGGCGAAGCTTGGCTTTATAACTGTCATATTAGCCCATACGAGCAAGGAAATCGTTATAATCATGAGGCAGAAAGAGTTCGTAAACTTTTGCTACATAAAAAAGAAATTCTAAAAATGCTCGGCAAAATAAAAAAAGAAGGATATGCTGTTGTACCGTTGGAACTTTTTTTCCAAAATGGTTGGGCAAAAGTTGAAATAGCCCTCGCAAAAGGTAAAAAGCTTCATGACAAACGCGATGCCATAAAAGAAAAAGTTCAAAAACGCGATATTCAGCGTGCAGTAAAAATTAACGGGTAAAATATTAATATTTGTTAAGTATTGGAAAACCTCTCTTTTGGAAGTATAATTTTAATAGATTACCTGTCTGACAGAGGAATAAAATTATTAATCTCATAAAACATAAAAAGTTTATAGGAATAGTCTTGGGGTTGAGCTTCTTGGTGCAAGCCTATGCTCCCGCGTATGCAGCATGGAACTTTAAGTTTAAAAAGAAAGCTCCAGCGCAAGTGGAAATACCTGCTGTTTTTGAAGAACCAGAACATATTCAGACCGAACAAGAAAAAGCAGAGGCTGCGCAAATTAAAAACAATCCAAATGCCGTGTATATTAAGGAAATTCAGTTTGAAGGCAATAAACTTATAAAAGATTCTGACATGGCAAAAATGATAAACCTTCAATCAGGTGATGTTTACAATCGTGACATGGTTCAACAAAGTTTGAAACAGCTTTATCAGGTTGGATATTTTACAGAAAAAATTAAGGCGCTACCGATAAAAATTGATGATAATAACATTATTCTGAAAATAACAGTTGAAGAAAATATCCCTATTACCGGTTTTACGGTAGAGGGAAATGAGATGCTTACCTCTGGCGATATAATATCGGCAATATCAGAGATAAAAGGGAAGCCCCAAAATATGGTCATGATAAATCAGGCGATAACAAATATAGAAGAACTTTATGCTTCTAAAGGTTACATTCTCGCTCGAGTTACGGCTGTTTACGATGACCCTGATGGTATAATTAACTTTGAAATTGAAGAAGGGCATATCAACTCAATTGCAATTGAGGGCAATAAGAAAACTAAAGATTTTGTAATCGAAAGAAATATTCTTTCAAAACCTGGTGAAGTTTACAACGAAAATCAAATAAAAGCTGATTTGACCCGACTTTATGGAACCCAAGCCTTTAAAGATGTTACAAGAAGTATTCAAAAAACAGATTCAGACTCGGATTTGTACGATATAACAATAAATGTTGAAGAACAAAGAACAGGTTCGCTCTCTGTAGGTGGTGGTGTTGATACTGCTACCGGTATGTTTGCGACATTAGGTTTCGCTGAAAACAACTTCCGAGGCTTAGGACAAAGGGTTTCGCTTAATGTTATGACCGGTACGGGTATTATGCTTAACGACCGCTCCATGATTGATAGAGCAAATGTTCAGGCGGAATTGAGCTTTTTTGAACCGCGGCTACGTAATTCGGAAAATTCTTTACTCTCAAAAGTGTTCTACCGTGATTTCGCCAGCTATCAGGTGCCACTCGCTATTGAAAGACGCTATGGCTGGGAAAGCACTCTTTCAAAACCACTTAATTCAACTAAAACACTTCGTGGGCAAATTAGCTTAGGAATTGAAAATATTGATGTAAGAGAAGGTGATGAAGGAGAGGTGCGTAAGCTGTTTTCGATGCATAACATACCGATATCTGAACGTGCGAAACAGCTTGAAGGAGGTTTGTTTATTGGAATTGCGCCTAGTCTTGTTTACGATACCAGAGATAGCTTGGTTAAGCCGAGAAACGGTGTTTTGGCATCAATTCGTTTTGACCAAAACATTGGTTTAGATGAAATAAGTAACACGCATGGCAAACTTACTGCAAGTATTAAAAAATACTTCCCTGTTATGAAAAAGTCAAGTTTTTCAATTATGGGTAGAGCCGGTGGGCGGCTTTATGGTGACATGCCAGAGGTTATGGCGTACAGACTTGGCGGACCTTATACTGTTAGAGGTTTCCGTATGAGTGAAGTCGGTACTGGTGATGGCTTTATGATGGCGTCAGCCGAGTTGTTAACTCCGTTCCTCTTTTTAGATCGAATAGAAAAAGTTAAATTCTTGGATAATATAAGGCTTGCTTTCTTTGCTGATGCAGGTAAGATATTTGACCATGCCGTTAGCGACCGTATGTATAACCGTCCTGGCGAAGCAATTTCTGTCGGTGTTGGGCTAAGGGTTTTTGTGCCTGGAGTTGGACCGCTTAGTGTAGATTGGGGTTATCCGCTTACAAATGTTGGTCACGGCAACAGGCGTGGGGCATTTACATTCGGAGTTGGTGAGTTCTATTAATGAAAGAATTTCTTTGTAAAAGCTTGGAAGAAACGGACGAGTTAGCAAAAAAGTTTGCGGCTTTGGTAGAACAAAATGGATGTTTTGTTTGCTTGTTTGGTGATATTGGGGCTGGAAAAACTGCGTTTGTAAAACGCGTTGCAAAACATCTTGATGTCCAAGAAAAAGTTACAAGTCCGAGTTTTGTTATTCTTAATGAATACCACGATGGGAAAATTCCTATTTTTCACTTTGATCTTTATAGATTAGAAAACGAAGGTGTAAAAACAATTCTCGATGAATTGGAGGAGTATTCGCAAACTGGATTTCTTACATTTGCGGAGTGGGCGGAATTTTCGCAGGGGGAAATCCCTATTGAAAGAATGGAAATTCAAATTGATTATGTTGCAGAAGCTGAGCGCAAATTTACGTTTCGCGCCTTTGGCAAGAATGCAGAAACTATATTGGAGCAATTAAACTAATGCTATTTTTGACTTTTGATACATCTTTAGACAAAACATATATCTCGCTTTTTAATGACAGTACAGAATTAGCCGCAGAAATTATTGAAAATCACGATGATAAGTATCATTCTGCTTTTTTAATTCAAAATTTAGTTAACTTGTTAAAAAAATATAAATTTATGATGTCTGATGTCAATGCGATTGGCGTAAATGTAGGTCCTGGTAGTTTTACCGGAATTCGTGCCTGTCTTACGATTGCTAGGGTAATAGCACAGCAGCTGGAAATTCCATTGGTTGGAGTGCCCTCGTTGGAAATACTTGCCAGGCTTAATAATTCAGGGTTGCCGTCAATTGTTATTATGGATGCAAGAAAAGGAATGTGCTATTTTGCGGAATATTCAAAAGACGGCAAACAACTTCAAGCACCGCAACTTGTGCCATTAGAGACTTTAAACATAAGCGATACAACTCATAAAATAATTTCGGATAAAGTAATGCAAGAATTCTTGCGCGAAAAATCTATAGAAAGTACTTGTTATACGGATTTGCAAGTTAATTTAGGTGAATTGTTAGGGAAAATCACGTTAGAAAAACTAAATCAAGGTGAAACTCCTCACTGGGCGGAGGTTAAACCGTTATATTTGCAAAAACCTTCTATAACAATATCCAAAAAAACGTTGTTATAAATAATAATAACAAGAGGAATTAGAAAAATGTCTGATACAACTCTAAATTGGTCTCAATGGCTTTTAAAATCAAGATTTTCTTATATGAGTGAAGAACAAAAACAGCAAACCCTTCAATGGTTGATTAGTGTGAGAAACGCTGTTTTGCATAACGCTTGTATTCGACCGTCGGATACGGTTATTGATTTAGGAACAGGAACCGGGCTTTTGGGGTTTGGTGCTTTAGATTTTATAGACAATTCTGGAAAGGTGATTTTTTCTGATAAGTTTGAGGATTGCCTCGAAAGTTGTAAAGAGTTGGCTAAAACCTTGAAAACAGACAAACATTTTGAATTTTTGCAGTCTGATTGTGCAGACATAAAACTACCTTCGAATTCGGTAAACCGCGCGCTTATGCGCTCAGTATTAGTTCATATTTTGGACAAAGACGCAGTGTTTTTTGAAATTTGTAGAATTTTAAAGCCGCAGGGTGTTTTTTCCGCATTTGAACCAGTTATTCGTTCAAATACTAGGTGCGCAGAACTTGTTGCACCAGATATGTTGAGTGATTACAATGATTTCAAGGCTGCGGAGGAGGAGTGCATGACATCTATGAGTGACCCTCTGACAAATTTTGATGAAAATACTATTGCAAAAGGCTTAGATTCAGCTGGGTTTAGTGATGGAATAATAGATAAACAGGTGGTAGAATCAAATTATGTTGTTACAAAAGATATGGTTAAAAATTGGCTCACAACTCCACCAAGCCCCGGTACTAAAACAATGAAAGAAAAGTTTTTGATGTATTTTGATGAGCTAAAAGTAGATAGATATATTGCTGAACTTCAAGCTGCACTTGAGAATAAAAATGTTTCTATTAAGTCGAACATATTATATATACGTGCTGTAAAATAAATTGACATTTTTAATATATTAATTAAATAAAAAGAAAGACCTCATCTAAATAGATGTAGCGGGTCTTTGAAGGTTAGGTCATAATAAATTTGTATAGTTGTAAGATTCTGGTAAATTATGCCTTTCAAGTACAGACTCCAAAAAGTTGTAGAATTTAGAATTCGGAAAAAAGAAGAACAACTGCAAGTAGTTATAAAGGCCCAGGCTGAAGTCCAACGCATAGAAGGTTTAATTGAACAGAACAAACAAGCAATTATAAAAACACGACAAGATATGCGAACAGCAGACCCAATGATGTACGAAAGTTATGACAATTTTCTTCATCATTTGTATGAAGTCGGTGAGCAGCTTGAAGTACAAAGACAAGAAGCTCTCGCAAAACTAGAACAAGAGAAAAAAGTTCTTGTTGAACGTGAGAAAGACGTAAAAATTCTTGAAAAACATAAAGAAAAAATGAAAGAAGCTTATCTCGCAGAAGAAAAAGCCGCTGAACTCAAAAGACTATCGGAAGTCGCGGTGCAAAAGCATTTCCGCAAAATGAAAGAAAATGAAGAAGACGCGTACTTGGAAGAACTTGCGAAGGCAGAAGGATATGAACACAATGAATATTAGTTCCACAACCCAAACAGAAAAAATTAATGAAACAAATTCGACGAATGTGAATGCATTCAGTGAAAATGAAGAAAAAACGTCCTTTTCGGACGAATATAAATTATTGCTCGCTCAAAATGGAATAAATTTGGGGATAACGGATCAAACGCTCCTATCTTCGATTATGAATAACTCAAAGTGCGAGAAAGATAATTTTTTGAGTTATGCGAACTGCCTTAGTTCAATCCGTTCAGCTTTTAATTATGATACGTTAACTATTTCAAAAGAAGACGCGCTCTTTTTTAATGATTTAGTTGAAAAAACTGATTATATCATTGGCAAAACAGGAGAAACCTCGACTTTTCAACTCAATTTACTAAAAGTTGCAAACGACGCTGAAACGCAAAATGCAAAACAAACCGAGGTCTCAAAAGCGTTGATGAATCTTATTGAAGAAGCTTATAAGACACAAAAGCCTACTCGTATTGACTTTGATAACAATATTTCAGTAATTTTAAAAATTAGCAAGGATGGCAAAGTTTCAGCTGAATTTATTCCATCAGATAGAGCGGTTGAGCAGTATTTGCGGAACAATATTGGTTATCTTAAAGAGCGGCTCAATGAACAAAATATTGATTATGGCGACATTATGTACAAGCCGTACAAAGATAACAGTAAAAAACAACGCAATAACCAGAACGGAGGTCAAAAGTAATGAATGATGCATTTATAAGCTCGCTTAACGCGACAAAATCAACAAATGACTGGATTAACGCGCTAACCCAAAACATGTCAAATATGTATACTCCTGGTTATCGTGAAAGTGCAATAACTTTTAAAAATTTTTTAAGCGGCACAATCGCAGATAGTTACATGAAAAATACTGGACAAGGTAAATCTATCCCTGGAACAAGTAGCGAGAACGTTTTTCTTGAAGGCGAAGGATATTTTATGTTGCGCCGTAAAGATGGAAAAGTTGTTTATTCAAGGCTTGGCGAATTTAAATTTGATGGTGAAGGCGTGTATAAAAATCCTGGTGGCGCAGAAGTGCAAGGCTTTATTCTAAATGATAAAGGTGAAATTATGCAAGGTGCCAAACCTGCATCTGCTAATATTTATGAGGATACTGCTTTGGAAGGTGGCGCGATAAATATTCCCACAACTAATATAAAAATGTGGATTGACCCGAACAACGGAAAATACCTAGGTAAATACGAAGAATTTGAAATCAAGGATGACGGTATTATTTATGGTAAGTCGGACGCCGGTAAGACTGTAGTTCCACTCTACAAAATCGCAGTAATGAATTTCCACAACCCAGAAGGTTTGTACGAAGTAAAAGAAGGCGAGTTTATTGAAACGAGTGACTCCGGAAAGCCTGTATTCGGGCGCGGTGATGTCCGAGGCGGTTTAATTGAGCAATCAAACGTAGACTTGAAAGCAAATATTTCGTATTTCCAACAAGCAAAAGTCCAAATTGACATGGCAAACAAAATTATTTCAACCAACAAACAACTTCTTGAGCAGGCTTTAGGCTTGCTAAGCTAATTTTTCACATACCCTGGTTATTGTTTCAAGTCCCGAGTTTCGGGACTTTATTTTTGTTTGAAATAGCGTAAGCGCCTAATTTCGTACTATAATTTTTGTATGAAAAAATTTAGAATAAAAGGTTATATTAACGGTGTATTGGCGGCTGTGAGTTATGGTACGAACCCATTATTTGCGTTGCCTATGTACGAGTTGGGTATGAACGTAAATTCAGTTTTGTTCTATAGATACCTTTTTGCAGTGCTTTTGTATGGTCTATCCATAAAATTATTTAAAAAAGTTAGTTTAAAGCTATCTTTGAAAGAAGCTTTTTGTATATTTTTTATGGCTATATTGTTTGCTCTTTCGTCGATTACATTGTTTGACTCTTTTAAATATTTAGATTCCGGTATCGCCTGTACAATTCTTTTTGTGTATCCAATTATTGTTGCATTGTTGTCAACTATGTTTTTTAAAGAAAAATTGACTAAAATTTCAGTTGTAGCAATGTTTCTAGCGTTGAGTGGTATTTTTATACTTAATGGTGGTTTAAATGGACATTTGAGTTTGCGAGGTGTGCTTTTGGTTTTGGCTTCTGCATTGGTTTATGCGATTTATATTGTGTTGGTAAAAAATTTAAAGCCAGTTAAGCGTATGAAATATGAAAAATTGAGCTTTTATGTTATGTTGTTTGGTTTGTTAGTTTTTGTTTGGAATTTAAAATTTTGTACGAATTTGCAAGCTATAAACGATTGGAGAGTTTTGGCTTGTGCAATTGCGCTGGCTATATTCCCAACTATAATTTCAATCGAAACTATTAATGTGGCAATTAGGCTTATCGGCTCTACAACTACAGCAATCTTAGGCTCTTTGGAATCTGTAACCGCAATCTTTTTGGGGGTGTTAGTGTTTTGTGAAACCTTAACAGCTAATAAGGTTGCTGGCGTTGTGTTGGTGATTTTGGGTGCCGTGCTTATTATTCTGAGAGATAAGTTTAAAAAACTTTCTAATTAATCAATTTTTATCCTTTTGGTTGATAATTCGCATCGCAAGATGTATAATCATCAAATGAAAATCCTCTGAAACCTGCATGTCATGGACATTTGCATTGATAGAATGTTTGGCTAGATTCTTAAGTTTTCCGCCGTTCATCCCTGTAAATCCAATGGTTATGCCCCCCCCTTTGTTGGCGTAATCTATCGCTTTTAAAACATTTTTTGAATTTCCGCTACTAGAAATACCAATTACGACATCGCCTTGTGATAGAAAGTTCTTAAGCTGTTCTACAAAAACATCATCATAGCTTACATCGTTCGCATAAGCTGTAATCATTGAAAAATTATCATTTAAGCAAACGACTTTAAACTTTTTGTCTTTGTCATAACTTGCACTTTTACCTATGTCACTAACAAAGTGCGATGCCGCGAGTCCAGAGCCGCCATTTCCAAATATATATATAAACTTGCCTTTTTCTCTCGCTTCAAAAAGCACATTAATAAATGTTTCTAATTCTCTTTTATCAAACTTTTCCAAAACATTATGAATTGAGTCAAAATAATTTTTTATTGTATCTTGCATGCAAACCTTCAGTCGTTTAATAAAAAAATTGTACCCTAATTTATTATTTATTACAACATCACAGATGTATTTGTTTTGTTAAGGATATTACCAAATGTAACAAAAAGTATATACAAATGAAATAACGCCGCAAAAAATG
>CAZVBZ010000015.1:0-40143 GCA_964626145.1 uncultured Muribaculaceae bacterium
TTTTCTATCATCCTGTATTATTCAATTTTATCAAAAAACAATAAGAATTTCAAGTACAGTCTAAATGAATTCCCCCCCCCCGCGTCCAGCGGTTTACAACCAGGGCAAGTGTAGAGTTAATGCCCACCTGGCAAGGATTTATTTTGCGGCTTCACTTTAATTGATGAAATTAAAGTTTCAAACCCTTGTGTAAAATCGCAAAATAAAAATTAAGATTTTAAGAAAACAATAAGGAAATATCGTAAAAAAATCAATTTGTTACACGCGTGTAACAAATTGTAAACACGAATTTTAAATCTTGTAAAACCGCGCTATGACTGGTTTACAATCCTGAATAGAATAGAATAGAATAGAATAGAATAGAATAGAACACGTGTGTCCGCTAAAGTTATTTTCAAAATTGCCGAATATAAAAACATAAGTAGTTTTATAGTTAAGAAAAGGAGACAAATATGTCAGATATTAACAACAATTTCGGAAAATTTTTCAACGCACAACAAAAATTAAACGCGTACAACGATTACAAAAAATTAAGCTCAAAAGCTAAAAAGAACAATGAAGAACTGCGCAATGCCGCAGATATAAACGGCGACGGTAAAATTAATACCAAAGATAGAACCGCGGCAAATAAAGAAATTAAAGAGTTGAAAAAAGACGAGTTGCTTTTTGACGTAAATAGTGACGGTAAAGTCGATTTGAACGATTTGATTATGATTTCAAACGGTTTTGACATCGATGGAGATGGCAACGTTTCAAAAAAAGAATTGAAATTTCTTCAAGAGCAAGAAAAAACATTGATTGAACAACTCGACAATAATCTTGATTTAAACGGTGACGGCGAAGTTAATTTGAACGACCTTGAAAATCTTACAAATTGGATTGAAGAAAGAGACAGCTACAATTCTAAAGATCAAGTCGATACGTTCTTGCAAAAAATTCAAAAAAATCTCAACAAAACGCTTGGGCTTACAAACCTTAAAACATTAGCACAAACGCAAGAAAAACTCGACAAAACAAACTATTTTATGGAAGGCAGATACGATATAACTGCAAACGATAATCTTGACGCCGATGGCAACGGAACTATTGACGCAAATGACGCAAAACTTTTTGGATTGGCATCAAAATCATTGCAACAACAATTGAAAGTAAATGTTGATGACATCAATAGCGCAAAAATCAACTACGACACGGCTTTGGCAGAAAAACCTGACCTTGTAACCAAGAAAAAAGAAGCAAAAACGTTGAAAGATAATTTGAAAAAAGAGTTGGATAGCGCTAACAATGCAGTGAAAACAGCAAATCGCAATATATCAAACTATGAAAGGAGTCTAGCAACAGCACAAAAAAATCTAGAAAGAGCGAAAACAGACGCTAATAAAGCTATATATCAAAAAAAAGTTGATACTTACCAAGCAAAACTTAATGCAGAAAAAGAAAAATTGCAAACAGCACAAGCAACTCAAGCAGAAAAACAAACAGCATACGACGCTGCAAAAGCAAACTATGATACACTTAGCGCAGATTTGAAAGAAAATAACAGCGCAAAAACAGCGTACAACAAATACAGCGCCTACTACAAAAACTATGGTGATTTTGAAATAAAAGACGTTGATATAGTGAAGGTGCCGGTTGGCGACATAGAAGTAAAAGAACCAGGAGAAGAACTGGTATCCTCAGGCGGTGTTGATGGTAACGGCATGCCAGTAGGCGATAAAATAGACGTGCCGAAAATGGGTTCAGTAGATGAGTTAGCGCAATTATTAGGCACAAGCCCTGATAAAATGAACATTACTGAGACTGTAGATATGTCAGAAGAAGGTGTTTATAGATTGAAATTTACGGTTGACCAAGGATATGGCATGCAAACATCGTATGCCGTAGATTGGATAAATGATGAATTTTCAGTTTATGCACTTGACGACGCTGGAAATGCTATTGCCGTGAAACAATATGACGCTAATGGTCAATTGGTACATAGCTGGTCTGCAGGTATCAAAATAGGACCAATTGACCTAGATCCGGTAATTATCAACCCTGGTGAAATAGTGGATATTCCAGAAGTCGGTTCAGGTGAGTATATGGCAAAATTGACTGGCGTTGATATAGAAAACATGACAGATGTAGAGTATGGCGCAGATGGCAATATAACTTCATTCAACACCGCTGACGCTAAGTATAGTGTAGACTACCATGCAAATGGTGAATTCGTAATTGAAAAAGATTCGATTTATGGTCTTTTAACCAAAACAGTCTATGACGCGAACGGTAATGTTCGTGGAGAATATAAAGCGGTTAGTGTGAAAAGCTATCCTGTTACCGATGAAAATGGAGAACCACGACTTGATGAAAATGGTAATGTATTAGTGTATACTGAAATCATTTGGGAGCCGGTGATAAAGGTTATAACCGAACCAAGTGAACCAGAACCGGTAGTAAATCCAGGCGGTGTTGATGGTAACGGCATGCCAGTAGGCGATAAAATAGAAGTGCCTCCAATGGGATCTGTAGACGCTTTAGCGGAATTATTAGGCACAAGTGCTGATAAAATGAATATTACCGATATTGTAGATTGGGCAGGTGAGGGTGTCTATAGAATGAAATTTACAGTTGACCAAGGAGATGGCACGCAAACATCGTATGCCGTAGATTGGATAAATGATGAATTTGCAGTTTATGCACTTGACGATGCTGGAAATGCTATTGCGACTAAACGATATGACATTAATAATGGTCAATTGACATACGACTGGAACTCAGGCATTTATGTAAACGTTCCTGTTGAACCAATGCCAATTAACCCAGTAGATCCTATGCCGTTGCCATTGCCGAAAATTGAATTGCCTGCTGACAGTATTACAGTACCAAAAGAAGGCTCTATCGAAGGTCTTGCTAAGATGTACGGCGTGAGCGCGGATGAAATCCAGGTGCATGAACGCTCTGGCATCTATGGTGTAAACACAAAAATTATATTTACTCTGCCTTTTCCTCAGCCTTGTGACGAACCTACATCTACATTCACAGCACAATGGGTTGATGGTAAGTTCTTTGTTACACTTGCAGAAGGCGGTATGAACAAAAATGCTACAACAGAAACAAAATGCTATGATGAAAACGGAAATGTTTTTGGTACTTCCAAAACTACGAACCCGAAAGAGGGTGCCTCTGACCTCGGTTATGGCGCAGTAGATATTTCAGATACTAAAGTTGGTTCCCTTGATTTTGTAACAAAATTGGCAGGATTAAATGAATATCAACTTAGCTCTAGTGCTATCGTTAAACGTGACGAACAAGGACGTATAGTTTCTTGGAAACAAACATCACTCGGTATGCTGATGGTTGTTCCTGATTTCGAAGTAAAAGTAAACTATAACGATGACGGAACTTACACTGTTTCAATAATTGATGGAAACGGCAGATATAATGACAAAAACACTACAATAAATACATACAACAGCAAGGGCGACCTTATCCAACAATCAGAACAAAAACTGCTCGCACAAGAAAAATTCCACAAGATTCAAATGCTGCTTGATAAAGAACCAACTGAAGGAATCGAACCTTGGCTGGGTGAGGACAATCAATTCATCGAAGAAAACGAGAATATGATTAATCAAAATGACCTGATAAAAGCTACGGATTTGTATACGAAATATAAAGCCGGAACCATTTCTTCCCAAAGCTTGTTCTCAAATCTTGATAAAGATGAAGATGAAGAAATATAATAAACAACCCTATTTTAATTAACCAAAAACCCCTAGAACAATAATGTTTTAGGGGTTTTTAAATGATAGTATTCGTAAGTTTTAGTTTTTAAACCTTTTGTAAACCAACGATGCATTGTGCCCGCCAAATCCAAATGAATTTGTCAAAGCAACGTTAACTTCTTTTTGTTTCGCTTTGTGTGGCGTGTAATCGAGGTTTGCAACTTCTTCGTCTTGATTGTCAAGGTTGATTGTCGGTGGTACAAGTCCGTTTTGGATAGATTTTATACAAATAATTGACTCAACCGCACCAGACGCACCGAGCATGTGTCCAATCATTGATTTTGTTGAAGAAACAGATAATTTTGGGTTTTTAACTTTATCGCCAAACACTCTGGCTACTGCGTGTGATTCAGCTTTGTCGCCTAATCCAGTAGATGTACCATGCGTATTTACGTAATCAACATCTTCGGGTTTTAATCCAGCGTCTTTAACTGCGTTTTCCATTGAACGTTGCGCGCCTTTGCCTTCAGGACAAGGGGCGACAACATCGTACGCGTCTGCTGTTTGACCATATCCAACAAGTTCTGCATAAATTTTTGCACCACGTTTTTTGGCATGTTCGTATTCTTCAAGAATTAATATGCCGGCGCCTTCTGCCATAACAAATCCGTCTCTGTCTTTGTCATACGGACGTGAGGCTTTTTGCGGTTCGTCATTGCGCTTGGAAAGGGTTCTTGCGCTAGAGAATGCGCCAATTCCGAGGTGTGTAATAACTGCCTCGCAACCGCCTGCGATTATAACATCTGCGTCATCCCATTGGATTGCTCTAAATGCGTCACCGATTGAGTGTGCAGAAGTTGCGCATGCTGTAACGATTGCTTTGTTTATACCTTTGGCTCCGTATTTCATAGAAATTTTTCCGGCTGGAATGTTTACTATAATCATTGGAATAGTAAACGGTGAGCATTTTGTCGGACCTCTGTCGATTATAATTTTATGTTGTTTTTCAAAGGTATCAAAACCGCCTGCTGCCGCGCCAACAATTACGCCAACACGATAAGGGTCTTTTTCGCTCGATATATCAAGCCCAGAGTCTTTCATTGCTTCTTCGGCTGCGACGAGCGCATACTGCGTAAATTTGTCGGATTTTTTAGCTTCTTTCGGGTCAAAATAATCAAGTGGATTGTAGTTTTTGACTTCTCCGGCGATGTGTACGCTATGTTTTTCTAAATCAATTGCAGTAATTGTATCAATTCCGCTGTTTCCTGCGGATATATTTTTCCATAAGTTGTCAACGCCTACTCCAAAAGGAGTTACGGCACCCATACCGGTTACGACGACTCTTCTTTTTGACATATTTAATACCCTTTAATAATCTTGCTTTTTAAAATTACGAGGAGAATTTAACTTATTAAAAACTCCTCGCAAAAACTATTGGTCAATAATGACTATGAGTTAGCTTCGATGTAGTTTACTGCGTCTTGAACAGTAGCGATTTTTTCAGCTTCTTCATCAGGAATTTCGCATCCGAATTCTTCTTCAAAAGCCATAACTAATTCTACAGTGTCCAAAGAATCAGCGCCCAAGTCAGCTGTAAAGCTTGCTTCTGGTGTAACCAAAGCTTCTTCAACGCTCAACTGGTCAACTACAACTTTTTTAACTCTTTCAAATGTACTCATTGTGTTTTCCTCATACTTAAATTAATAACTATTTTTAACAATTTTATTATACTATAAAAGATTATTTTGCCAAATATTATTACAAAATAATTTACACTACTAATCCACCATCAACGCCAATGACTTGCGCAGTAATGTAAGTTCCGTCTTCAATAAGGAATTTTACTGTTTTTGCGATGTCTTCTGGTGTACCGAGTCTTCTTAGTGGAATATGATTTGTGATTTCATCAAGTTTTAAATCTTTTGTCATATCTGTTTGGATAAAGCCTGGAGCAACGGCGTTTACGCGAATACCTCTGGAGCCCATTTCTTTTGCTAGGGCTTTGGTAAAACCAATCAAACCAGCTTTAGCAGCGGCGTAGTTAGTTTGACCGGCGTTTCCACTAACTCCGACAATGCTAGCCATATTTACAATTGCACCTTTGCGGGCTTTCATCATAATTTTTGCTACAGGATTTGTTACAAAGAACGCCGAGTTAAGATTTGTGTTGATTACAGCTTCCCAAGCTTCGTCAGTCATTCTTACAAACAGCCCATCGCGGGTAATCCCAGCATTGTTTACAAGTGCGTCAATTTGTCCGAAATCTTCCATAATTTTTCCGATAGCGGTTTCGCATGCTTCTTTTGATGAAACGTCAAACTGGTATGCTTTTGCGTCTACGCCGAGAGTTTTAATTTCGTTAACTGTATTTTCTGCAGCGACTTTGTTCCCTGCAAAGTTTACAGCGATGCTGTATCCAGCTTTAGCAAGTTCAATCGCGCATGCTTTTCCAATTCCTCTTGATGCGCCTGTAACAAGTGCAACTTTTTTATCGGTCATAATTTTCTCCTTAAAACTAATTAGTCTTGAACTAATAATAACACAGATATGATAATTTGTACTTTTTTATAGTTTATTGATATAATGTATTTTGTTAATTCAATTAGGAGGCAAAGACTATGAAAAAATTAGCATTAACTTTACTTGCAACTACAGTTTTGATGTCAGCTGGGGTTTCAATGGCGGCAACATCTACAAACCCGTTTGCAGATGCTTGGAATCAAACTAAAAAAAGCTATACTGACGCAGCAAAAAGCACACATGAAAGCAATAAAGCTGCGTTAAAAGCTAAACAAGATGCGCAAAAAGCTGAACAAGCTAAAAAGAAAGCCGAAGTTCAAAAGAAAATTGACAATGTAAAAAACGCGCCGGCAAAAAAACAAGCAGAGCTTCAAAAGAAACAAGCAGAACAAAAAGCTGCATACGAAAAACAAAAGAAAGCAAGACAAGATGCTCAAAAGAAAAAACAACAAGAAGCATTGAATAATTTTCAGAAAAAGATTTATGGGAATTAATTTGCTAGATTGATTAGTTGTTAAAACGCCCGCGCGTAGCGCGGGCGTTTATTATTATACTGTTTATTATGCAGTTGCTGTACTTAGTGTTTCTGCTGTTGCATTAAGACTTTCTACGTCATAAACATTGTATGTTTTGATTTCGGGGTTAATTTTTTTAACAAGTCCGCTGAGAACTTTTCCTGGTCCGATTTCGATGATAGTATCCACGCCGTTTTCAGCCATTTTGTTAATGGTTTGTGTCCAATAGACAGAAGAATAAATTTGTTCGGGCATTTTCTTTTTGAAGTCAGCGCCTAGCGTTGTTTCAGTTGCGTCAGCGTTTGTTATAACAGTACAGTTTGCGTCGTTGACTTCAAATTTTTTAACGTATGTTTTAAATTCTTCTGCCGCGTTTTTCATCAATGCGCTGTGAAAAGCGCCAGAAACAGCGAGCGGGATAACTCTTTTTGCGCCAGTGGCTTTCAAAAGTTCGCATGCTTTTTCAATAGCTTGTGTTTCGCCAGTTATAACGATTTGCGCAGGTGAATTGTAGTTTGCAATAGAAACAATTCCGGCGTCTTGTGCTTTTTTTACACAATCTTCAACTTGTTCTTGTGGCATGCCGATTACAGCTGCCATAGAACCAGTTGCAGCGGCGTTCATAAGTTCTGCGCGCTTTTGAACAAGTTTTAATACATCGTCTAAATCGAGCGCCCATGCGGCATAAAGTGCTGAATATTCCCCAAGACTGTGTCCGGCAACAAAATCCGGCTTGATATTAGTCTTTTCTTTAAAAGCTTCTAGGGCGGCGATTGATGTTGTTAAAATAGCCGGTTGCGTGTTGATTGTTTGTTTTAGTTCTTCGTCTGGTCCTTCAAAGCACATTTTAGAAATGCTTTTTCCCAAAACGACATCGGCTCTATCGTAGATTTCTCTTGCAGATGCGGAATTTTCGTATAAATCTTTTCCCATGCCAACAGATTGTGAGCCTTGACCAGGGAATACAAATGCTATTTTACCCATAATTTTCTCCTTTAAATTTATTCTTTGATTATCTCAAAAATTTAAACTTAACGCAAATTTTGAAAAAATAGAAATGTAACAAAATTTTTACAATCCTGAAAACCCAGTTATACAGTGTTATACTGCCCTAATAGAATAGAATAGAATAGAATAGAATAGAATAGAATAGAATAGCAATTTTCATGTTTTTTGTGGTTTTACATATATGTAAGTAATTAGTTTATGAAGGAGTATTTTTATGACAATTCAATCAATCAGTGCAGCTAATCTTTCAAAGGTGATAGGCTCTATTTGTAAGGGTGGTACTTTGGATAAATCAAAATTTGCAGAAGTTGCTAAAAAATTCGGTTTTGACCATAGCGTTTTGGCTAAATGTTCAACTGTTTTTGATGCCGAAGCGGCTTTAAAAGGGCTAATGTCGAAAGGTAAAGGTGTTGCGTGATTTTCACGCAACTCTAAAAATGTTTAAGGAAAGGAATAGGAAATGACTGTTGGTTTAAATGTCAAGCCGTTGCTGTGCGAAAAACTTCAATCTTCGACATCGTTGCGAAATTATATTAGCAGTGTTTTGTTTGATGGTAATGAGGTTGATTTAGAAAAACTGAAAACGCAATTTGGGCTGACCGAAGATGATTTTACTGGTGATATAACTAAAGATAAAGTTTTTGCGGCAATTTCAGAAGGATTAGGATTAACTCCAGGTGGTGGCGCCGATAAGGCTAATAATGACAAAAAAGCTAAAGGCATTCCCCCTATATTTAGTAAAAATAATACTATTGTAGGAAATGAAAAACGTGGTGCGAAAGATATTTTTTCTATGTCTAACAAATTTGAAAATAATGGTCATTATAGCGAAAATGAGCGGCAAAAATTAGATTTAGTTGCTTAACGAAAGGTAAAAATGAGTTATCAAGTTAACGGAAATTACAAGGCTGCGAATAATGCTGCTGTTTCATACCCATCAAAAAAAGAGGTTGAAACGCTTGCGCAGATGTATACGGAGGCAATTAACCGTGCGGATATGCAAGGGCGCATGTGGGATGATATTCAGCGTGAGACGGATTCGGCAATATATGCTCAATTAAAGAAGGGTGAAATCTCTGAAAAAGTTGCTACTGTTCGAACCTTAATGAACGAAGCACTTGCGCAAAAAGCTTATGCGCGTTGCGCTGAGCAACAAGACATTGCCAAATGCAAATTAAATGCATTAAAACAACATTGTCCAGAATATTTTAAAAAATAATTAGCAAATTCCTTCGCGAAGTCTAACAATCGCTGTGCCGTAAGTCATTCCGGCGCCAAATCCTGTTAGAATAGCTTTGCAGGGGAGTTTTATTTTGCCTTCTTGAACGGCTTCACAGATTGCAATTGGAATACTTGCGGCTGAGGTGTTGCCGTATTTGTCTATATTTACAATAACTTTATCGCTATTATATCCTAATCTTTCAGCCATTGCGTCGATAATGCGCACATTAGCCTGATGTGGCACTAGGTAATCTATTTCTTCTGGTGTATGTCCAGAACGTTCTATACATTTTGCAATAGCTTCTGGCATGGTCGTTACTACAAATTTGTATACCTCTTTACCGTTCATAAAGACTTTCATTGGTTCTTGTTTGTTTGGTTCAACGAGCGGGCAGTTTTGACCTGAAACAGGCATGCTTATAAACATTCCTTTTTCGCCGTCAGAAACTGTTTCAATTTCCATAATATCTTCTACCCCATCAACAGATTCTTTAAGAACCATTGCGCCGGCACCGTCTCCGAAAAGTACGCAGGTGGAGCGGTTTGTCCAATCTACAAACTTTGAATTTGCGTCAGTCGCTACGACTAGAACAGTTTTGCACATTCCAGAGGAGATGAATGCTTTTGCAATTTTCATTCCGTAAAGAAGTCCGGAGCATGCCGCCGTAATATCAAATGCGGTAGCGTTTTTTGCCCCAATTGCTGCTTGAATTACGCAACCAGTTGATGGGTAAGCATAGTGCGAAACGGACGCTGCTGCGATGATTAGGTCGATTTCCTCGGGGTTAATGTTTGCATTGGCAATGGCTTTTTTCGCTGCGGCTATACCAAGGTCGTTAGCGTTTTCTTCGCCGGAGCAAAGGTGTCTTTGCTTTATTCCAGTTCTGGTTGTAATCCATTCGTCAGAGGTATCAAGAATTTTCGTTAAATCGTCGTTAGTTATAACGGTTTCTGGTACGTGAAATGATACACCTGCTATCATAGTTGGTATTGCCATTGTAATTATCCTTCGTAAAATTCTGATATCTTTTTATTAACGCCTGACTCAACAGCTTCTTTTGCTACGCGTACGGCATTTTTGATTGCGTATGCAGAACTTCTGCCATGTGAAATAACTGTAATGCCTTTAACGCCTAAAAGTAGTGCGCCGCCAAATTCTTCGTAATTAATTTTTTTGTAAATTCTTTTCATAAATGGTTTTGCAAGCAATCCTACAAGCATAGAAAGCAAGTCTTGTCTGAATTCTTGTTGAATCATTTTGAATAACATTGACGCAGAGCCTTCAATAATTTTTAGAGCCACATTTCCAACAAAGCCATCGCAAACAACAACGTTACAATCTCCGAGGAACAACTCTTTACCTTCAACGTTGCCAATAAAGTTTATTTTGTCGCCCATTTCTTCAAGCATTTTATATGTATTTAATGCTAAAGTGTTGCCCTTGCTTGCTTCTTCGCCTATGTTAAGAACACCGATACGCGGTTCTTCAATACCCAGAACGCTTTTGGAAAATGTTGCGCCCATAATAGCAAACTGTGCAAGCATTTCAGGATTACATTCACTGTTTGCTCCAGCGTCAATAAGTACTACAGGTTTTTTCATTGTTGGTAATGTTGCGGCGATTGCTGGTCTTGCAATTCCTGGTAATCTACCAAGTCCAAACAAGCTTGATGCCATTGCGGCACCGGTAGAGCCAGCGGCTACAACGGCTTGCGAGCTACCAGTTGCTACTGCGTCTACCGCAAGAACGATTGAAGATTTTTTCTTCTTGCGAATAGCTTGTCCTGGGGCCTCGCCCATTTCAATAACTTCGGTTGCCTGAGTAATTTTTATATCTAATTTTGAAAGGTCAACTTTAATTTTATGTTGAAATAATCCAGCGCGGTTTTGTTTAATGCCTTCTCTGGAAATTCGTTGTAATTCTTCTTCTATGATGTCTTCTTTACCGACCAATTCAATAGCAACATTATAATCTTGAGCAGCCCAAACTGCTCCTTCTATCGTGGCTTTTGGTGCGTTATCTCCACCCATCGCGTCAATTGCAATTCTTGTCATAAAAATACTCTACCCTCATTTAAATAACCGTATAAAGCAGGTTTCCCCGCTTTATACGAAATTAATATTATCTATTCAGCGTCTTTTTCTGTAGTTTCAGTGTCAGCTTCTGATTTTGTTTCTTCAGCTTCAACTTCAACTTCAGCTTTAGTTTCTTCTTTTACTTCTTCAACAACTTGTTCTTTTTTTGTTTCTTTTTTAGTGGTTGATTTTTTAGCTGGTTTTGCAGCAACTACTTCTGCATTGTAGTCTTCGTGTTTAATACTTGCAGGTTTACCTTTGTAATAACCGCATTCTGTGCAAACAGTGTGAGCTAAAGCGATTGCGCCACATTTAGGGCAAGTCGTTGTTGCAGGTTTAGTTGCTTTCCAGTTTGATCTTCTGTGTCCTTGAGCTGATGCGCCCGTTCTTTTCTTTGGTACTGCCATTTTACTTATCCTTTTCTAGTTTTATATTTTTAAATACATCTAATCTTGGGTCGGAGACATCTTTCTTGACATATTTTTCTAATATTTCGTCTCCTACACAATTTATATCACAAACAATCTGATTTGGGGAGTTTAATATTACAGATTGATAAATTAAATCTTTAATATCGATTTCATTTTTGTCGCCAAGTTCTTCAAGAAAATTATTTTCTTGAAGCTCAATCTCGCCATCCATGCCGTTAAACAGATTTCCGAGCATGTATTTTTCATTTAAATTTATGTCAATTTTTCTGTTAAATTCTTTTAAGCATCTTACGCATGTACTTTTAATTTGACCTTTAATTTTTCCTGTTGCAGTGATTATGTTGCCAAGAAGTTTAAAAGTTATATCTGCCTCAATAGAATTATTTTCATCAAGTTCTTTAATAATGTCGTTGAATTCTATTCGTAAGGTTTGTTCTGGCGCGTTTCTTATTTCATCAATTTCTATGTACATGTTTTTTCCTTGTAATTATTATACAGGCAGATTAATACAATTGTAATAACCGCAAAGCCTTTTGTCAAACGCTAAAAGATGTTAAGAGAAAAAGTGTCCGCGTTTGGAGTTTATCGTAATTTTATTAAACTCATAAAGTCTTGCTGGTCTTTTGGAGCTTGATTTTGTGTATTCGTCAAGTTCTTTTAGCATATCCGCAGAAAGAAATTTTTTACGGAAATTTCTTTTATCAAGATTTTGAGCAAGAATTAATTCGTAAGACTTTTGTAATTCAGTAAGAGTAAATTTTTGCGGCAAAAGTTGATAAGCAATTGGGCAGAACTCAAGCCGTTCTCGCATACGTTTTACTGCGTACTCAATAATTTCTTTGTGGTCGAAAGCTAGTGGTGGCAAGTTATATACACCATGCCATTCAACCTGTGTAACTTCTGAATTTTTGTCAAAAGATAATTTTATGTCGTCAGAGCGTATTAATGCAAAATATGCAACAGTAATAACGCGGGCGCTCGGGTGACGAAGCGGATTACCAAATGCGTAAAGCTGCTCTAAATAAAGGTTTTGTATGTTAGTTTTTTCTTTCAAAATACGTAATGCCGCGTCATCCAATGTTTCAGAAAGTTTTATGTAACCACCGGGAAGTGTCCACTTGCCTTTGAACGGTTCATTTGCCCGCTTTACGAGCAAAACCTTTAATTTGTCATTTTGTATTGTAAAAATGGCTGTATCTACTGTAATTTCATGTGTTTTTGTTAAATTAAACATTTTAATCTTTTACTTCGTGCTTATATTTCCCAGATTTGGTGACATTGACAGTACATCATTTGGCACAGGCGCCTTTTGTATATTATTTTCAGTTGTTTGTTCGATTGTTTTTGATTGCTCTGAAGGTTGTTGTGATACGGGTTTTACTGTAGTGACTGCTTTTGTTTGTGCGGCTTTGTTTTTTACACTATGAATAACTGGATCCGGATTTGCCTTTTGCTTATTGTATTCACTCATAATGTTTGCAACAAATGATTTAGTTTCTTTAAATGGGGGCATGCCTTTATATTTTGCTACATTTCCAGGACCTGCATTGTAAGCTGCAAGCGCCAGTTCAACAGAGCCAAATTTTTGGTACATCATTTTGTAATACATCAAACCGCCTTTGATATTTTCGCTGACGTAATACGGATTATAACCTAATTTCTTTGCAGTTGAAGGCATTAATTGAAAGACGCCGACTGCACCGTATGGACTCTTTTTTTCGTGACAGAAACCGGATTCAAGTTTAGCAATGCTCAGTGCTAAAGCTGGATCAACACCCATTTCCATAGAATGTTTAACAATATATTCTTTTACAGTAACTTTGGGTACATTGTTAGAAGTGTTTGCATTAGCCTGGGCTGATAATAGACATATTGTCATTCCGAGAATTAATGTCATTAACTTTCTAATCATTAAATATCCTCATTTATGTGAAATCGAATTTGCATAAAAATTTTTGTTAAAATTAATGTACAAATTTAAACTTTCTTAATAAAGAATATAACAAAAAGATAAAAATTCAAGCTTTATGGGCTTAGGTCACTCAAACTATTTGTGGGAAAAGGTTTTGTGAGTTTACATATTTACAAGGTTTAAAAATAAAGTTATAATTCAAATAATAAAAGGTTATTGAAATGATATCAAGTAGGATTGTAATAATTTGTGATGATGAAATAATTGGAAAAACTTTGCGAGTCAAGCTTTCGACCTTGCGCGAAGTTGATTCAATAAAAATTTCAAAAACTAATGATGCAATTTTTGAAATAGAAAGTAATACTCCAGATGTTGTGATTGTATTTGCAAGGGCAGAGAACAAAGAGATATTTACTTTCCTCAAAAGTATTAGAGAAACGACAAAACAGTATAGAACACCTGTCTTAATGGTTACAGACAAGCTTAATGAAGATTTTGTTCTTGCAGGATTTGATGCAGGCGCGGATGATTTTGTTTCGCTTAAAAATTCTTATGGAGAATTTTTAATGCGAGTGATTTTATGCTTGCAAAAAAATGAGCTTCTGAGTGAAATAGCGTCAAAAAACAAGTTATTAACGGAATTAAAAGTATTACAAGAAGAATCTGGATTTTATTTAAAAGAGTATGCGCAGAAAGTTTTTTCGACTGAGATAGCGTATTTACAAAAATATTCGCAATCGGCTGTTTTTATGCTTGTTTCGGCGGATATTAAGTGTAAAAATCAACTTACGCCTGCAACTTTAGGGGCTGTTATTAAAAATTTTACAAGAACGCGGGATATGATTGGTTTTTGTGGAGATGATAAATTTTATGTCCTTTTATCGCGTACAACCGCGCAGGGCGCAATGAAAGTTTATGAACGCATGAAAAAAGAATTAAACGAAGGTTATTCTATTAGTGTTGGCGCATGTGCAATTGACAATTTGTCTTTTGACGATTTGGAAAGAAATGTTGCAAAATCAATTACTGAAGCTTTAGAAATGGGAAATACCATAGTAATGTATGACCCTAAGGAAAACATTGAGCCGATGAATTGGCTTGATAGTGAAAAATCTGGACAGAAGAATTTTAAATTTTTCCAAGCGGCGTTCTTGAAAAAGCTGGAAAATGTTATTACTCCAACTTTTTATCAAGCACAACAAGTTTGGGAAGAACGTTTGTTTAATACTACAATAGAACAATCTTGTGACGAAAATCAAAGTTTGTTTGTCCTTAAAACAGAAGGGCAAGAAAGTACGCTAAAAATTACATATCCAGGTTTTGCCAAAATAAATATTGATGTTTTTCATAGCTTTATAGGGGTTCTCCCAAAAGAACATATTAGTTTGGAATTAAACGAATTGGATGAGACAAAATTGGGCGAAATTCTTTTAAACTTTATTAAAGAGTATCAAGGGTATTGTAAAGAAGCAGGTTGCTAAAATCTTTTTTAGGCTGTACCATGATTTCATAAAATATTTAAAATTAATTTATGGAGATTTATAATGCTTAATACAGAAAATTCGGTTCTTTTAATTATTGATATTCAAGAAAAACTTGTTAGAATGCTTGAAAAAGATACAATTGTATCAAAATCCTGTGCGCTTGCTAATGCGGCACGAATTCTTGGGGTGGATACAATTGTTACCGAACAATATCCAAAAGGTTTAGGTTCAACCATTGACCCGCTAAAAGAAGCTCTTGGCGAAAATGTGAAATATTTTGAAAAAACTTCCTTTTCTGCATTAAAAGAGGAGGCGGTTGAAAATGGCATTAAATTAACAGGAAAAAAACATGTAATTATTTGTGGTATAGAAGCACATATATGTGTTTATCAGACGGCTATGGATTTGATTTCTAAAGGTTATGAAGTGTCTTTGGTTGCAGATGCGTCGGCGTCAAGAAACAAGTTTGAATTTAAAACCGGAGTTGAGCTTATGCGTCAGCATGGTATAAATATCACGTGTGTAGAAATTGTTTTATTTGAACTTTTAAAATCTTCTAAAAACCCTGACTTTAAGGCAGTTCAGGCGTTAATAAAATAATTTATAATAAGAGAGAATTATGAAAGAGAAAAAACAGCAGTTAATTGAAGATGATTTGAAATATATTTGGCATCCTTTTACCCAAATGAAAACCTATGAGGGCGAAGAAAAGCCGATTATAATCAAAAAGGGTAAAGGAATATATATTGAAGACATTGACGGAAATAAATACATTGACGCTGTTTCTTCGTGGTGGGTAAATACTCTTGGGCATTCGAATAAAAGACTAAATAAAGCGCTTTATAAGCAGGCAAAAACTATTGAACATGTTATTTTTGCGGGTTTTACACATGAACCAGCTATAAAATTAGCCAAAACTCTTGTTGAAATGTGCAATAATGATTTAAAACATGTATTCTTTTCTGATAATGGTTCGACTGCGGTTGAGGTCGCTCTCAAAATGGCTTATCAGTATTGGGCGCAATCAGGACAGCCTGAAAAAACAAAATTTGTAGCACTTAAAAATTCATATCACGGTGATACAATCGGAGCGGTTTCAGTTGGCGGAGTGGATTTATACCACAAAGTGTACAAGCCGTTGTTGTTTGATATAATTCAAGCTCCGAGTCCTTATTGTTACCGTTGTCCGTATGGCTGTGAGAAAGAAACCTGTAAACTGGCATGCCTTAGTGCGGTTGAAGATATTTTTAAAGAAAATCATCAAAATATAGCCGGAATTATTATTGAACCGCTAGTACAGGCTGCCGGTGGCATGATTATGTATAAAAAAGAATATATGAGTGAACTTCGCAAGCTCTGTGACAAATATAATGTTCTTTTTATTGACGATGAAGTTGCAATGGGTTTTTATCGCACCGGTAAACTTTTTGCGTATGAGCATGCCGGAATAGTGCCGGATATTATTTGTGTTGCAAAGGGTATAACTGCTGGTTACATGCCGCTTTCTGCTACTTTAACAACCGATAAGATTTATAATGCTTTTTATGATGTTGATGAGGACGGCTTAAAAACCTTTTATCATGGACATAGTTATACCGGAAACCCCCTCGCAATTAGTATTGCCTGTGAAAACCTTAAGATTTTAAAAGAAATGAATATAGAGGAATATTTAAAACCTAAAATAAAGAAATTTTCACAAGAGCTTGAAAAGTTTCGCGCTCACAAAAATGTTGGAGATATTCGTCAGTGCGGTATGATTTGTGCAATAGAACTTGTTAAAAATAAAGAAACAAAAGAGGCTTTTGCTTACAGTGATGAAATTGGCAAGAAAATTTATAAAGAAGGCTTGAAACTTGGTGCAATTCTGCGTCCTATGCACAATTGCATGTATTTTCTAACCCCGTATATTATTACGGAAAAAGAAATAACAAAATTGCTTAATATTGCGTGGACTGCGCTAAATCGTGTTCTTCCAACCGATTAAATTCAGGATAAAGTTCGAAAAATATATCATTTGCAAATTTTTCCCAAGTTATATTTTGAGCAGTGTTATAAGCTTTATCTGTTAGTTCCGGTATTTTATCTTGATTTTGCATAATGTATTCTATTTTATTTGCAAGGTCTTTTCCAGAATAATTTTTACGCTCAAAGATTAACCCATTTTCATAATTTTTTATGATATCTTTGGCGCCGGTTGTTGAGCTTATAATTACTGGTATTTTAAACATCATTGCCTCGGTTACAACTCTACCGAAAGGCTCAAAAAGGCTTGGGCAAACAACACAATCCAGAGAATTATAAAAGGCATTCATATCTTTTTGAAATCCTAAAAACTCAACGTTATTTTTCAGTCTAAAAATGTTAATAAATAATTTTATTCCGAGATTAGTTTTATATCTTGTGCAAATAATTCTTGCTTTTATGTTTGGATATTTCTTTTTTAATATTTTGATTGCATCTAAAAGTATAAATCCGCCTTTGGATACAAAACCGTTTGCGCTCATTCCGACAGTGAAATTATCAGATTTTTTTAAAGCTGTATCTTTTGAGTTTTGTTTAAACTGAAAACTGGGGAAAACAACTTTAATCCGTTCACGTGGGAGGTCGAAATTTTGTTTGTAATCATCTGCCAACAATGAAGATACTGTAAAAATTTTGGGACAATTACGATAAAATATTTTATTGAAAATAATTCGGTCAAAATGCAAAATAAAGTGCAAAAATTTGTATAATATGTTTGGAGAAAGTTGCATTTTTTTATTAATGGTAGGAGAGTGAAAAACGCTGGCGGTGTTTGATAATGCAAATGTGTCACTTAAAATGTAGTCGTACTCTTTGTTTTTAGTTAATTCGCGAATTTCTTTGTCTAATTTGATTATTTTGAGTGGTTTTTTATAATTAATTTCGTTTTCAATATAAAAAACATTATCTATATTTTTTTCGCGTATTTTACTTTTGTCGTGCGTGAGCAAGTCAATTTTTATGTTAAAAGTTTTGCATAAATTAATAAATGTTTCTAAATATTCTTCCATAAAACCCGACTCAATTATGGCAATTTTGAGATTTTTATTAATTTTTTGTGACATTTTAACCTTATTTTGTTCTAATTAATGACATTGAGGTCTTAATTATATGTCATAGATATGCATAAAGTCAAATTTATTGGTATATCTATATACATAGAATCTATTTTTTTTAGACGTTACACTAATGACATACAGGATGGCTTATGCGTGATTTAAAATTAATAGGTCAAAAAATTAAACAAATTAGGAAGAAAAAAAAGATTTCGCAAGAAAAGCTTGCCGAAATGGTATCGATGAACCATAGAAGTATTGTCAGAGTGGAAAATGCTCAAACAGTGCCAACGCTTGAAACCTTGCGTAAAATAGCTAATGTGTTGGATGTAGATATTGTGGATTTTTTCAAAACGGAAACATTAGGAAATAAAGAAGAAATAATTGAAAAAATTATTGATTATTTAAATAATGCGACTGAAACGGATGTAAAAACGTTCTATAATGCTGTTTATTCATTTTTTAATTAATAAATTTGAATTATTTTCCATTTTAAAGTATAAATGAGTATAACAAAAATTAAGGTATTTTATGAAAATTGTTATATTTGGAGCAAATGAAGTCGGTTGCTTGCTTGCGACAGAATTGTTTGAAGACCATGATATTATCGTTATAGATAAAGAAGAAAACCGTCTGGAGGAGTTTAAAAATCTCGATATTGAGTTTATTTTTGGAAATGCCTCAAATATTGATGTGCTTGAAAAAATAAATATAAAAGATGCGGATGTTTTTATTGCTTGTACGAATATGGACGAAGCTAATATTGTTGCGTGTTTGACTGTTAAACGTATGTCAATGGCTAAAACGGCATGTTTTGTAAGCAAAGAAGAATATATTGAATCGCTAAGCCTGATGAAAGGGTCAGAATATCATTCAGGACTTATGATTGACACCGTTATTTGGCCAGAAGCGCTTCTTACTCAAGAGATTTTTCGAATTATTACCGTGCCTGCGGCAATAGATGTTGAAAACTTTGCTCATGGGCGTGCGCGGCTTTTGGAGTATCGGATAAAAGAGGACTCTTTGCTTCTAAACAAACAAATTAAAGATTGTTCTTTCCCAGAAGAAACTCTTGTGGTTGGTATTACTCGTAATAATGAATTGTTTATTCCGTCTGGATTAACAACTTTTGAAGAAGGTGACAAGGTTATTTTTATGGGTGCGGCGACTTCTTTGGACATTCTTGCCGGTACAATGTTTAAAGAAGCGGACAAAGTTCGTTCAGCCGGAATAATTGGAGGCGGAAATGTTGGGCTAATGCTTGCTAAAGACCTTGAGCGAGCTAATATACGTACGAAGATTATTGAAAAAGATTTTAAACGCTGCGAATATTTAACAGAGAAACTAAAAAAAACACTTGTTCTAAATGGTGATGGGACTGACCTTGAACTTCTTAAAGCAGAAGAATTTAACGAGTTTGATGTACTTATTTGTGTTACAAACAATGACGAAAAAAATCTTCTTTGCTCGCTTTTGGCAAAGCAACTCGGTGTGCAAAAAGTTATTACAAGAGTTTCGAAATCCAGTAACATTGCTCTTTTTGAAAAAGTTGGAATTGATGTTGCAATGTCGCCCAAAGAGGCAGCAATTGACGAAATTAACAATGTCATGATTGAAACAGACATAGATATTTTGGCAACAGTTGAACAAGGTCAGGGCGAAGTCATTGATATTTATATTCCCGAAGGTTTTTCAGATACAAAAATTATGGACTTAAAACTGCCGGCTAAAGCAATTATTGGAATTATAAGACGTGGTTCAAGAGTTATTATTCCAAAAGGCGATACACTTGTTCGCGCAAAAGATAGCTTGATTGTCTTTACTATGGCGGAAAATTCAAATTTGGTAAAAGATTATTTTCACAAAAGGTAATAAATGAGAATTAATTTTATTTGCAGCGCAATAGGTATAGTTTTGAGATACATTTCTATAATGCTTCTTATACCTTGTGTTGTAGCGATTATGGATAAAGATTATTATTCTTTATTTCCTTTTGTAATCTCGTCTCTGGTTTCGTTTCTTCTGGGATTGATTTTGCGTAGAAATCAGGAATCAATAGATTCTTTGAATAATATCAAAAAATCTGAGGCACTTTTTACTGTATCTTTGAGTTGGATTGCAATTTCTATTATTTCTGCAATACCATATTTGTTTTATGGCTTAACCCCTTTGGATGCTTTATTTGAAGCCACATCTGGAATAACAACAACAGGTGCTACAATATTAACCAGTTTTGATTATCCAAAGACTATGTTTTTGTGGCGTTCTTTGAGCCAGTGGCTGGGCGGTATGGGAATTATCGTATTGTTTATTGCTATTTTGCCGCAATTTCGCGTTGCCGGACGTCAAATGTTCTATGCAGAAGCTCCCGGTCCGACAGAAGAAAAAGTTACACCACGTATAAGGCACACTGCAACTGCTTTGTGGGGAGTATACGTGTTTTTTACAGGTTTGCAGGTAATTTTGTACAAACTTGCAGGCATGCCTCTTTTTGATGCGGTTTGTAATTCGTTTTCTACTCTTGCGGCTGGCGGTTTTTCGCCTAATGCCGGTAGTATTATGGGATATAATTCATCTGCAATAATTTGGATAACTACATTGTTTATGTTTATTGCAGGCGCAAACTTTGCTCTCCAATATAGAGTGATTGTTCAGAGAAAATATTCAGCAGTGTTTAAAAGCGATGAATTTAAGTGGTATTTGGGAATATTTCTCGGAATTTCATTATTAATTGTTGCCGCACTTGTTGGGGAGGCGCATTATCCTTTGATAAAGGCTGTTCGAGATGCTCTTTTTCAAACAATTTCGTTTATGACTTCAACGGGCTTTGCGGCGGTAGATTATACAAAATGGATTTTGCCCGCAAAAATAATACTGTTTTTGGCAATGTTTACAGGTGCCTGCGCGGGTTCGGCAGCTGGCGGGTTGAAAATTGTTCGAATATTGTATGTATTTAAGTATTTAAAGACGGAAATAATTAGAATTCTTCACCCAAATGCTGTTTTGCCAATAAAAATTGATAGAACAATTATTCCAGAAGAAGTTGGCAGGCAAATTATATCGTTTGTTATATTTTACTTCTTCATTTTTGCGGTGTCGGCTTTTGCAGTGTCAATTATTGAGCAAAATATAGTGGTTGGTTTAACGGGGAGCATTTCGGCTATAGGTAACATAGGACCGGCATTTGGGGCAATAGGTCCATATGAAACATTTGCCATGTTGCATTCTGCTACAAAAATGATTTTTATAGTAACAATGCTTGTTGGACGACTTGAACTTGTGCCATTTTTGGCAATGCTTCATTTTGATTTTTGGAAGATTAAGAATTAGTCGATTATGCGCATAACTTCTTCTAGGGTTTTCTTTTCAGGAGATTTGTAATCATCGCGATAAGGAATACCTAGTGGTAAAAGTGATATTATGTGTGAATTTTCATCAAGATTTAAAATTTTGCTGAATTCATCTGTTGCAACTATTGGCGCTGCCATCCAGCATGTTCCGTAACCAAGAGCATGCGCGGCAAGGCTCATGTTTTCAATCGCTGCCCCCATGCTTAGTAGTGATGAATCTGGGCGCATGTATTTTAGTTTTTCAGGTTCAAATTTTAATTCTTTCATAACCTCTGTTATGACGGAAATACGTTTTGTTTCCGCAATTGCAATGACTATCGGTGCATTTACAAAAAATGTAGAATAACTTTTGTAATAGTTGATTTTTTCTGTAAATTCTTCTTTGTTGTAGAGTTGAGAAAGCTTGTCATATTCAGTTATTACAGCGTTTTTCATTTTTTCCATGACATCTTTGTTTTTTATTACAATGAATTCCCAGTTTTGAGAATTTGTTGCACTTGGCGCGAGCCTTGCTGCGTCTACGATTTTTTTAATATCCTCCATTGAGGGCATGTCGGTTTTGTACTTTCTTATAGTCTTTCTGGTGTTGATTGTTTCAAAAATGTCCATTATTGTCTCCTTATGAACAAAATATTTTCAGTAATTTTTTTATTATTATTTATTATAACCTTAAAGCAGTCAATTGCCAGCGGGCAGAATTATAATGTTTATGAACCGCAAAACTATCCGCAAAGCGCTTTCAACACTGATGAACGCATACTTTTTATTGTTGATTTTTCTAATAGCATGGTTGAAAAAATTAATGGTGAAAGGAAAATTGATATTGCTATTTCTACATTAGAAAAAATTCTTCGTCAAATTCCAAGCGATGTTTATGTGGGGTTTAGAGCGTATGGCTATCGCGGTGGGATGACCTATTTTGATAGTTGTCGCGCTTCATCTTTAATTACGCCTGTATCTCAAAACGGCGCATATATTATTCGTGGAGCAATGTATGGGCTTTCTCCACGTGGTTCTACGCCTATTACTTATTCACTTAAACAAGCCGTAGATAAAGACTTTAAAGATTTTAAGGGCAAAAAGCGAATTATATTGCTTTCTGACGGTGGTGAAAATTGTGACGAAAGCCCTTGTACGTATGCGTTAGAGCTTATTAAGCAGCGAAACGACGTAAAAATAGATGTTATCGCTCTGGACGTGAATGATAAAGAAGCTGTTAATCAGCTAAAATGTGCAGCGCTTGCGACCAGTGGAAAGTTTTATTCCGCAAATACAGCAGCAGAACTGCTTAATAGCTTTCAAGAAAGTTTGAATATAAAAAAAGATGTTCAGGGTATGATTATTCCATAAAAGCTTGCTGGTACAATGTTTTTGCCGCGACTTTATTTTTATTTTTGGTCAGAAATCCGCTGTTGTGGAAAAATTTAGAATGGTGAATTATTGTCTTTAACTAATTATTAAATTTTGTAAACAAGCGTTTTTCCTTGCTATTGTGCAATCATGAGCACATGCGGCAAAAAGTTTTTAAATATGTGCTCAAGTTATTGTTTAAAAATGCCGATAAGTAAAACATATAAGTGTAGTTAATCTAAGGAGAAACGGAAAATGACAGATTTCAGCGTAAACATGAGAAATATTCAGCGGATATCGGCGGGAAGTGTCGAGTATAAGAACCTCATGGACCAAATGGGCAATAATGTTGCGTCTAAAATAGGTGACCAAACAGGCGATGACGAGTTGCTCTTTAATACCATGCAGTACTATAAAACAATGGAATACTCGGATGAATGGTCTGCTGATGCGCAAGATTTAAGCGTTGAAGATTTAATTAAACTGTGGAAAGAACAAGATGAAGCGGATAAAACTTTCGCAAAAGACTTTATCGAGTTTGATGAATTCATGCAAAGTTATAAAAAAACAGAGCCGGAAAACTTTGTCCGTCCATACGTTCCTGACGATGACTTGACGGACGATCAAAAAAATAGAATGAAAGATTTTGACCTCATGCGTGCGCATGATGTGTCACTAAGTGGCGATACAGCGAATTATCCAGACTTGGCAGGATTGAGCGCAGAAAATGGCGACTATGCCCTCCTGTTTGAATACCTTCGCCAAAGAGAAGGAACATCCTTCCTCTATCCGAGTGATTATAACAAGGATGGAACAGTAAATGAAAAAGGTCAGGCTAAAGAAGCAGAGATGATTGCAAAATTGCAAGAACTTTGTACCGCTGACCAAAGCCAAAAAATTGGTACAGCCTTGAATAATTTCCTCGAAGCATATAATGTCAGTGAACCGGTTGCTACAGATTACGGCACAGTGGATAGCAAGAAGTTGACAGATCTGGTCGGTGAAAAAGCAACAAAAAATATTAAAAAAGGTGAACCGCAAAAAATAACTATAGGCGAAAATGAATACTTTGTTACAAACATCGGCGATAATAATTCAACGCCATTTGCATATGAAGTAAAAAGCGAAGATGGACATGTGTATATCCAAATGAAAGGTGATAACCTGAGAATTCAAGATATCTCTGGTAAGCTGCAAGGAGATGTTATCGAGTTGCAAGGTGCAGGTAACGAAGTTGACCTCGGCATGGGCGATGATATCTTGAGCATAATAGGTGATAACAACCGCGCACTCATGGGCGATGGCGATGATAAAGTCTACGTCCAAGGCGAAAATAACTTCTCAGATTTGTGGAGAGGCGATGACCAGTTGTTTAATATTCGCAGTGATAAAACTATAGGTATTGGCTTTACTGGTGATGACGAGTTCTATACTAAAGGCGATAACGTAGTGGTCAACGGTGAAAGCCCGCATAAAGGACAACTCGCAGCTGGAGAACTCGGCGACGGTCTGTATCAAGATGGTGTAACAGAATCACACGACATCGAACGCACCTTGAACAAACCATCATGGTTCCCTGATGTTGATCCGGAAGAACCAACACCTCCTGGAGGCGAAGTAACTGACTCTCCATCAGAAATCGAATTCAACGGTGTAAAATATTATGTTTATCAAAAGCAAGACGGCATCTATGGCGCGTCAGATAAACTTAAATACTACAAAGATGACCAAAATAGAACCGTGTTTGAGTCTAACGGCTGGAACATTAAAGTTGTCGGAGCATTGAACAAAAACAATGATAAAGATTATGCAAATGTTGTTGTTAAAGGTAATAGCAATACATATATGGGTAGTCTCGATAATGATACGGTCGAAATCCAGGGAAATGCCAACTTTATTAGTGGTGATAACTACGACCAAAGCGTCGGAAATGATAAAATTACCATTACTTCTGGTACGGGCAACTACATCTATGGAGATGCTGGCGCAGATGAACTTACTACAAGTATAGAAGGAAACTTCTTCAATGACTTTATCTTTGATATTGAAAAAGTAAATGGCGAAACTCAAACTCAACCGCCAGCAACACCTGCAACGCCAACGGATAGTGATAAAACTGACGCAGGGGAAGACGCAGGTGGCACTGGAGCTGGGGATGGTGTAGGTGAAACCGGCAAGGATAATGACAACGGTACTGGAAACGCTGATGGAGCAACTAATCCAGGGGGTTCATCAGGCGGAACAATTGGTGACGTTGTTGGAAATAAGGATAATCTAAGTGGTGCCGGTAATGTTGGCAACACAGAAAACCCTACCGATACAGGTAACGACGGTAACACCGGAAATACCAATCCTCCTAAAACCTGGGCAAATACGACATTATCAGCAGATGATCCAGCGTATAGGTTGACAGATAATGGTACTTATCACGAATATACAATGAATTTGTTAGGGGTAAGTAGCCCAGAAGACCTTAAGCCAGGCAACGCTAACTTGACAAAATATAATTTGGTAACAGAAGCAGATTATAAAGATGCGAACAAGTTTAATGCAATAAGAGTCGCCTCTGACTTATGTGAACTGTTAGACAGGATGGATTCATCCGCAACTAATACAATTTCAGCTGGAAACCTTGTTGAAATGCATAACCTCTGTTCAGTTGGCGCCTATAAAGATCAATCTTGGTCAGAACTTATGAAACTAGTCTGCGATGGCTCTGGATTAATTGATGTAGACGAAACGACAGGAGTTGCGACTGTGAAATCTGGTTTTAGCAACGTCTCTAAAGTAGATACTAGTCAATTCTTTTTCGACGCGTGGTTTAATGTCTATTACACTTTATTATTTTCTTAATAATATATTCAATAACAAACAGGGCGGTTTTAACCGCCCTGTTTGTTATTCAAACTATAAAATCTTATTTTTTTAACGCTTTAACCGCATTCACAATTTTTTCAATTGAGTCCTCGGGTGAAAGGTGTAGCATTTCACCAGTTGCACGGTCTTTGAACTCTACAAGCCCATCGGCAAGTGTTTTTCCAGCGGTTATTCTGAATGGGAACCCAATTAAATCCGCGTCTTTGAACTTTACGCCAGGGCGTTCATCACGGTCATCCAAAACGACCTCAACACCTGCATTTTGGAGCTTTTTGTATAATTCTTCTGCTGTTTTCATTTGAAGCTCGTCTTTGCAGTTCACCGGAATAACAATTGCATGATATGGCGCAATCGCAAGCGGGAGCTTTATTCCAAACTCGTCGTGGTGGCGTTCAACAGCTGCAGCGGCGGTTCTGGAAATTCCTATACCGTAACAGCCCATAATGAATGGCTTTTCCTTGCCATCTTCCGCCATATATACCGCGTTCATTGCTTTTGAGTACTTTGTGCCAAGCTTAAAAATGTTGCCGACCTCTATTCCCCGTGTAACTTTAAGCGGAGCGCCGCACTGTACGCAGGTTTCGCCTTCTTGAACGAGTCTGATGTCGGTAATGCTTTCTGGAAGTGCAATTTCGGCGCCCCAGTTTGCTCCGACAAGATGTTTTCCTGTTTCATTGCAGCCAATTACAAAGTTTTTCAGTTCGGCTACGCTTTTGTCTGCAATAATTGTTATGTCTTTTATTCCAATTGGGCTGATGTAGCCGGCTTCGCCGGTTTTGTCGTTGTTTATCATAATTTCTTTTATTTCAGCGGCAGATGCAATTCGGATTTCGTTTGCGCCAACTGCGTTTTGGAGTTTGATTTCTTCAACGGTTTTGTCTCCGCGAACAAGCGCCATGACGTATTTTTTGTCCGCTACGTAAACAAGCGTTTTAACAATAACAGAGGGGCTTATTTTTAAGAAATTTGCTAAATCCTCGATGGTTTTGCAATTAGGTGTGTCAATAATTTCAGCCTTGTGAAATCCTCCGTCGGTAGTGGCTTTGGGTAGTATGGAGATTGCGTGGTTTGAGTTTGCGCTGTAGTCGCATTTTTCACAATAGAAAACATCGTTTTCGCCAGCGTTGTTTTCGTTGTCGCAAACAACCATAAACTCGTGCGAAACGCTTCCACCGATTGCGCCTGAGTCGGATTGTACCATTTTGGTTTCAAGTCCACAGCGCTCAAATATTCTTGTATAGGCGCGAGCCATGTTTTCATATTCTTTGTCGAGACCGGCTTCGTCAATATCAAAACTGTAGGCGTCTTTCATGATGAATTCCCTGCCGCGTAAAAGTCCAAAGCGCGGACGGACTTCGTCTCTGAACTTTGATTGAATTTGATAAAGATTTACCGGAAGTTGTTTGTAGGATTTTATTCCTTCACGAGCAATGTATGTTATAACTTCTTCGTGCGTTGGTCCAAGGCACATCCCGCGCCCTTGTCGGTCTTTCATCCTCATAAGCTCTTTGCCATAAACATCCCATCGCCCTGATTCCATCCAGAGTTCTTCAGGTTGTACAAATGGCATTAAAAGCTCTTGTGCGCCAGCGGCGTCCATTTCTTCGCGCACAATGTTTTCAACTTTTTTTAACGTACGCCACATAAGTGGCAAATAATTGTAAACCCCGCTAGCAAGTCGGCGGATATAGCCTGCGCGAACTAAAAGCTTGTGGCTCATTACTTCTGCGTCAGAGGGGAATTCCCTAAGTGTTTGAACGAATAACTTTGACATTTTCATTGGCAAAAATCCTTATTTGATTAAATTTATGCTAGAATTTTACCACAAAGACAGGGAATAGTCACCAAAAGAAATCTTCCGTTTTTCTGGATAGAATGAGCCTGTAACGACAATATATTAACCCTACTTATATTTTACAAATCCTTCCGGACGTTTGTTTATTGCGTTCCAGGGGTAATCTTTTGGATACTGTAGTCCGTTTTTTATAATTGCAGTGCTACATTCAGTTCCTGAGTTGCGACCATTGGAAGATGATGCCGTTGCGGCGCAGTTTCCAATTCCATCTGCACGTCCACTACCACGACAAAATGTAGGGTATTGATACCAATTTAACCCACCAGGAAGTACGCCAGGAACGTGTGGAATTTTTTGACAGTCCCAGGCATCCCCATAGTGACTAGAATCAACATAAGAAAAATAAAATACATCTTGTCCCAGTTTTGAGTATCCTTTGCTTGGTCCATCAACATCTATTATAAAAATAGCAGATGAATAGAAACTGGGGCTTTTTTCATTTGTTGGTAAAATACCTAAACTCATGCCGTTTTGTAGTATAACTTTGTAAAAGGATGAAGCGGAATACATTGAAGGTTCCTTCCCTTGAAGGTTGTAAAATCCGCCATTTGGTGATGCAAAGCACCTATCTTTACCGGTTTGCTTGTTAAAACCGCACTCTTTTGCAATTTTTAAATATGGACGGTAATAAATATCAAAAAGCTCTTTTTGAGTAAGTGTGGTTTCTGTTATGCGTGGAGGATAACCGTTTTCCATATAGGAAAGGTCGGCAACCTCTTTAAGTAACTTGTAAGCAATTTTAAATTGTGACAATCTGGTTTCTTTGTCAATTTTGCTTATCAAATTGGGCACTGCCATTGCAGCAATTATTCCGATAATCGCAAGCGTAATCAAAACTTCAGCAAGCGTAAAACCATGTTTTTTGTTTTTAGCTAAAAGCCTGGAAACCCTTGCTAGAGTAGGGGGGGGGGGGCATTAAAAGCGAGCTAAAAACATTTTTGATGTTTTTAAAAATAGAATTTTTTTGTTGCATATTCTGACCTCGTGTATTGCTTTTAAAACTATAACTATACTATTTTATCAAAAAATGATAAGAAGTTCAAGTGCAGTCTAAATGAATTCCCGCTCATTTTCCACGTCATTCTGAGGGAAAGCGCTAAATGGTGCTACACGTAAGGGTTTTGACCGACCGAAGAATCTGCGTGAGGTCTTAGCAAAAATTTGTAAATTCTTGCTTACTCGCGACTGAGATTCTTCGGGCGAAAAGCAATTATAGCTTGCGTTTTGCTAATTAAAGCTAAAATTCCTCAGAATGAACCGAAAAATCACAACCATATCCTCCGAGTCCAGTGGGTTTTCAACCAGGAACATCTCGGCAGTGATTTCGTACTTGGTAAGGATTCACCAGTGTCCATCTCCGCTGGACTCGGAGGATTATGACAAATTTTTATTACTGCAAAAGGGTAAAATTAAAAAAGGATTATATTTTATTTTTAATTTTTTCTATTATTTCATTTACGCAATTTTTCAAAACAGAGTTTGTTTGCATATCTTCTTGAATTTTTTCGTAAGAATAAATGATTGTCGGATGTTTGCGCGCAAAAAAATCGCCTATTTCATTTAAGCTGTAGTCTGTGATTTCACGACAAATAAAAATAGCTACTTGCCGAGCGTTTGCAAGCTTTTGTGAACGTGCTTGCCCTTTTATATCTTTTACTGAAAGCTTGTAGTAGTCGGCGACGACGTTTAAAATATCATCCAGCGTAATATTTTTTTCTGTTTCTGAAATGTTTAAAATTTGCTTTACGCTATCTATGTTTAAATCTATGTTGCAAACTCCGACGTATGCGGTAACCCGATTGTAGGCTCCTTCCAGTTCTCTTACATTTTTAGAGTATGTTTTTGCCAAAAACTCTGTAACTTCTAGCGGAAGATTTATTCCGTCATTTTGCGCAAGGTTGCAAAGTATTGCCATTCTTGTTTCCAAATCTGGCGGCTGAACGTCTGCCATTAAACCCCATTCAAACCGACTTCTTAGCCTATCGGGAAGGTTTTGTATGTATTTTGGTTCACGGTCTGAGGTTATAACAATTTGTTTTCCTGCGTTGTGAAGTGCCTCAAACGTGTTAAAAATCTCTGTTACGGTGCGTTCTTTCCCTTCGATAAACTGAATATCGTCGATTAAAAGAACATCAACGTTGCGATATTTTTGGCGAAAATTCGACATGCTGGCAAATTTGTCCATGCCTTTATGGATAGACGCGATTAAGTCATTTACGAATTCTTCTGTCTTAACAAATTTAACTTTTAATTCTGGATGATTGTACAAAACATAATGCCCAATTGCTTGCATAAGGTGAGTTTTGCCGAGTCCTGCGCCGCCGTATATAAAAAGCGGGTTGTGTTTTTCGCCAGGGGTTTTGGCTACAGACATGCTTGCCGCATACGCAAACTTGTTGTTGTCGCCAACAACAAAATTTTCAAATTTATATTTGAGATTGAGCTTTGGCGCAGACTGCATTTTTTTAAGGTTATCATATTTGCTAGTGGTTTCTTTTGTAGATTTTTCGGTGTTTTCTTCACGAGCGAGTAATTTTTGTAATTTTTTGTTGTGTTTTTGTGCTAATTTTTCGTCGTATATTATATTGAATTCAACTGGTTCGTTAAGTTCTTGTGCTAGTGCTTTTTCGATTATTGGCATATATTTTTTTAAAATTTGTATAGCAAAAGACTGACCTGTTAACACAGAAAAATTTCCATTTTCAAAAGAATGGGGTAATAAAGGTAAAACCCAAGGCTCGTAGCTAGAGGCGGGGATTTCTGACCTTATGTTTTCTATGGCAGATGACCATATTCTTTGTATTTCGAGCATGTCCATAATCATGAGTTTACTATAAAAATTATTCGTATGAACTACTTTGTTAATGACTTGAAATAATTTTTTCAATGTGATACAATTATTTACATCAGGACTTTTATGGAAAGGGTATTATATGCGGGTAAGTTTGAATTTGTCATCATTAAATAATTCTCAGCCATTGCGTTTTGGTGGTTGTTGTGACAAAAAAACAAGTTTTCAACGAAAAAATGCTAACAATAATGCCCAAGCCATTGATTATAAAAAAGAGTACGAAAAATCTCGTGCGCAGCTTGAGCTTATGAGTAAAAAATACGAAGTCCTTTGTAATATTTGTGCACTTAGCTTAAACCCTAAATTTAAGGGTTAATTGAAAGGTTTTGATTATGTATAATATGCTAAAAGATTTCCAGCTTTTGTTGTTGGGGTTAATTATTGTAGTTGGCATGCTTTTGGGTGCTAAAATTGTTACAAATAATATTGGGCAATCTGGTATTGCTGTTACAGGTTCAGCTTATGAAGTTGTAACTTCTGATAGCGCTACTTTAAGACTCGATTTGAGTACACGCAATGCTAGCAAGGCGGCGGCATACACGGCACTTAAAAATCAAATTCCTCTGGTTAAGTCTTATTTATTAGAAAATGGGGTAAAGGAGTCTGAAATCACGGTAAGTGCGCCAACAAATTATATTACAAATAAATACACTCCTTCGGGAAATATGACAAACGAAATCGCGTATTATAATTTTAATCAAATTATTTCAATAAAATCTGATGATATTGAAAAGATTAAAAAGCTTTCAATTGACGCGCAATCGCTTGTTGACAAAGGTATTAACATAAATACAAACACGCCAGAGTATAATTACTCAAAACTTGCAGATTTAAAAATTAAACTGCTTGGTGAAGCTACAAAAGATGCGAAAGTTCGCGCAACTCAAATGCTTAAAGCTACAAACAATCGTCCAGGTAAGATAAAATCAGTAAAAATGGGAGTTTTTCAAATTACTTCTCCGACATCTAATGATGTGAGTGATTGGGGAATAAATGACACCTCGACCGTAGAAAAGAAAGTTACAGCTGTTGCAAATGTAGTTTTTGCAGTTAAGTAGTTTTAAGACTTATTCGTAATCCCAAATGTAGATGTTGCCACAGTATCTGCATACAGCGTGGCTATTCATAAATGCTAAATCGGGTTTAAAGGTGTACCCGTCAACGTGAAAAATTAGGTCGCCGTTTTTATCAATTTCTTGGCTAAATTCACGTTTTCCCTCATAATCGGGATTGAAAATTAATTCGTATTTGTCTATAGATTTACAACTTCTACATCTAAACATATTACAACTCTTTTATTTTCTTTTCTTTAAGTTTTTTGGTTTCTAAATCTTTGTATAACAGCGTACAGCAGATACTTCTTAGTGGAAGGGTGAAACCGACTACACAAGCTATGATTGCAAACATAACTATTGTTTTAGCAAATTCTTTTATGTCCAAAACATAATTTAGGTTGTTGTTTGCTGCTGAAAGTATTGTCTGTATTGTGTTTTGTACTTCCTCTAATGGTAGATTTTGGCTAAAAGTTTCTACTGGAATACACAAATAATAGTATAAGTTAAATTTTGTCATTGCAAAGTTGAATAACGCTGGCAGTATGTTGAATGTAAATAACCAGAGAAAAAATAACACCAGAGTTGTTTTGAAAAAGTTTCCTTTTATTAACTGGATACTTTTTTTGATGATTTCAATTGCATTAAGGTTTTCATTGAGTGCAAAAATTTGGAAAGTAAGACTCAAATAAATCAATACAATCAACCAAACTACCAATAAAAGCGGAAACATTCCAATTAATGAAACGATAGACAAAATTAAAAGCAAAAACAAAAATGTTGGCATTCTTCTTGTTACGGTATCGTTATGTATGCTTAAGTCCTCCAATTTTGCGGAAGAAATAAGATTATTTGCCATTGAGTTTAATGCACCCATTGCGATGAGATATTTCCAAAATGCTGCAAAAAATATCATAAATGATGGAATTGTTAAAACTATCATGATTATAAACATGACAGAAACATTGTTAAACGCTGGGTTTATTGTTACAATTTTTTCGATATGGTTTACAAAGAAATGAACAGTTGAGAAAAGTAAAATTATTCCTAAAAACAGCCCCAATACAGGAAAAGCCATATATTTCGAAAATTTACCAATGTTTTTAAAATATAGTTTTGTACCTTCAAAAAATATTTTTAGTGCACCAATTATTGCGGGTTCTTTTTTCTTTGCCATTTTTTGTTACTCCATTTATAATATATTTTATAATAAACTCAGGTTTTTTAAAAACAATTATGAATAATATCAAAGAAATGTTGTCAAATTTTAACGAAGAAGATTTTAAAAAAAGTGTAAATCTTCATATACATACTGTGTTTTCAGATGGAAAATGCACTCCTGAGCAAATTCTTGAACAAGCAAAAAAGTTAAAAATGAAAAAAATTGCAATAAGTGATCACAATACTTTGCAGGCGTATCTTGTGAATAATACGCTCAAAGATGAATTGGTTGTTCCGGCAATTGAGTTTGACTGTTGGATTATGGGGTGCTTAGTCCATATTTTAGGTTATGGCGTTGATGTAAATAATAAAGAACTTCAATCGTATTGTGCCAAAACAAAAGCGGGAACCGAGGCAGACATTGTTCGTCTATTTTCGTTTAGAAGTCCTAAAAAGATTATTAAGGCAATTCATAATGCAGGAGGAATAGCGGTGCTAGCGCATCCTGCTTGCTGTTGGGTATTTAGCCTTAATAAACTGGTCAAAAAGCTTGTTGCTTTTGGGCTTGATGGACTTGAGGTTTTTTATCAATATAGACGTCATAGAAGTATAATTAAATTTCATTCGGCAAGCAAGGTGGCTCGATTGGCAAAGAAATACAATTTGATAGCCACTGGTGGAACAGATGAACATGGGAGTTTAAAATAATGAAAAGTTTAAGTTTTATAAAATTTTGGTTGGAAAATGCTAGATATCATGCACTTGTACAAAGCTTGTGGGCTGCGCTTGCGGCTGTTTGCATTGCATTAACATATAGCCATTTTAATCTTAAATATGCTCTGGTGGCGGTGCTTGGTGTATTGTTTGCACATTTGAGCGTTAATTTACTTGATGATTATTTTGATTTTAAATCAGGAAGTGTTGAAAAAAGAAATCAGTTGGAAGGCGCTATTCGCTCTGGGAAATGTAAATATATTCTCGATGAAAAATCGACGCCAATGCAATTATTTTTTGCGGCTGCAATTTTGGGTGTATTCGCTATATTAACAGGTCTATATTTGTTTTTACATAGAGGCATGCCTGTTTTAATAATTGCGCTAATGGCTGTAGTGTTAGGGTTTTTCTATTCTGCACCGCCATTGAAACTTAGTTATAATGGAATGGGCGAAATAGTTGTTGGGTTGATGTTTGGACCATTGCTTATGAATGGTGTTTTCTACTGCGCAACAGGTACAGTAAGTTTGCAATTGTTGCTTATTTCTTTTGCGCTCGGTGCCTTGGTTGTAAATATTTTGTATGTTCATTCTTTGATGGATATGAAAGCTGATAATGCGTGTTCAAAGAAAACACTTGCGACAATTTTGCCAAATAATTTTTTACGTATGTGCGTACTTTTATTTTTTGCAATTTATCCTTATTGGATTGCTGTTGTAGGCGTTTTGAGATATGGAATGCCAAAAGTCGTATTGGCAACGTTTTTGACTTTACCTCTTACAATTGTACTTATTAAATTTATGATTGAGTTTTTGTACAACATAAAAAAACATCATGTGCCGAAGTTTTGGATGGGATATATGGAGTGCTGGGAGCGTATAAAAGAGCTTGGTATTGACTGGTTTATGATTCGTTGGTTTTTGGCACGAAATATCATGGTCTTTTTCAGTTTAATTATTTGTGGAGCGTATTTGGCAAGAGCTATTTTTTAGTATGAAACAGTTTTTTTATCTTGTTTGGTGGTATTTTCAGGTTAAAGTTTTGCGCCAGCGAAAACCATTGCAGACTGTACTTTTTATTAATAATGAGTGTAATTTGCGGTGCAGACACTGTTGCGTTGATAAAGATAGCATAACAATTGTCAAAAGTTATGAACAAATTAAGGAAGAATTAACGTATTCTTACAAATTAGGAGCCAGATTTGTAGATTTTGAGGGTGGAGAACCAACTTTATGGCATGAAGGAGAAAAAAATCTTAATGACTTGATTTCGTTAGCTAAAGACATTGGCTTTTTTTCTATAACTGTGACAACAAATGCACAAAAACCTTTTGAATGGGTTAAAGCTGACTCAATATGGGTAAGTTTGGATGGAATAGGCTCGTACCATGATTTAATCCGTGGTGCTGGTTCCTTTGAAAAAGTTGTTGAAAATATTGAAAAGTATGGACAAGCCGGTAAAAAAGGGCTTTCGGTTAATATGGTTATTAATAAACTTAATTTCAACTCCGTTGAAGATACAATAAAATTTGCCGCGAAAAACCCTTATATTCATTCGATTTCACTTAATTTCCACATGCCTTATCAAGGTACAGAGTCCCTTTTTATAACGGAAAAAAATGAAATTTTGGATAAAGTTATACAAATGAAAAAAAATGGGTATCCAATTATGAATACATTGTGCGGGTTAAAATTATTAAAAAAAACGCAAAAATCTGATTATTGTTGGATTACAAATTTTATTATGCCGGATGGAACACGTTTGGATAAATGTGCTGGAGAAAAAAATAATTTATGCGAGGTTTGTGGACTTGGCATGGCTGCTGAGATGAAAAATCTTTATTGTTTGGGCTTTGAGACTATTTGGGCTGGAATAAAACTGCGCCTTTTTAAAAATAACTAAAGTTTACTAAAGCCTTTTTTAAATACATCATACGTTTAATTGAGTATAAAAAGTTATATTCATAACATCGTATGATTTATATTTCTTAACAATAGCTATAATAACACTATACTCCTTAGAGAACGATACACATATCCCTAATCTGAACAGCTATGAACCCCTAATTCATAGCTTTTTTTTGTGTAGAATTTGCCTTATAATTTTTGTCAACACTCTGCGGGGTGTAAACTATATAATAATTTTGAGATAATGTAAAAAAATTTAATATATTATCTTTTGTGGCGCAATTTTTATTATTGAGAGTTTTTTATTTTTGCGGTATTGTTTAATTATGATGAATCTGAACAAATTAAATCTTAATAATCGTTGGTGGCGCCTGTAGTCTTGTACAGGTGATTTGAGATTTTAATTTTATAATTAACGCCTGTACGCATTGTTGTTACAGGTTTTTAGTTATAAAGGTTCAAAAGAAAATGTCAGTAAGTTTTATAAATACGTTAGCACAACCCCTCAAATCAACAGTTCAATTTATCGCTCATCAAGAACGAGCAAGCGGGCTTTCTACTTCACGTTTTATTCAGGATACTTCAACGTGCCTGGTTCCAAAAGCGGTTTTTTCACGCAGTAAAGCAGATTTGGCAGAAAACGCTTTTCTTGAACTTACGCAGGGTGCTGTAATTTATTTTTTACCAGCGATTTTGGGGGATAAATTATTTAAAAAACTCTTTTCAAAAAATTTGCCTGATAGTGCAAAAAAACTTGTTGCAACTCCAGCAGTGGAGCTTTTAAAACAAAAAAATCTGCTAAATGTAAAAGTTTTGCCGGCGAAAGCTGCAATCGCGCTTGCCGCTATGATTATTCCGATTGCAACTTTTGCTTTAAGCTATGCCAAAAATCTTTTTACTTTAAAAGTTTTTAAAACAGGAGATTTTAATAATATTGCAAATCTTGAGACAGTAAAAGAAAATAATCAAGTTCATGAAAATGTTAAAAAAGGCGCATATCGTGGTCTTTTGGCATCGCTCGCTGCTTACGCAGGTTGTGTAGGCGCTGCTGCATTAATTGCCAAAAAAGGGGCAAATTCAAAACTTCTTAGAGATATAAGCGAGTTTATTCTTGCTCCTGGTTCAAAGCTTTTTAAAAACAACGAAAAAAAGAAAAACTTTTTTAACAAGTATTTTAGTCTTGATTTTGCATCCGAAAACGGTAAATTGGCTCTAAGCCGCGGGCAGTTAACCTCCTGTGTTTTAATTGGGATGCTTGGATATTTGGGCGCGGCAGCAGATAGAGGGAAACAAAATTTTCTCGAAATTTTATTCCGAGTTCCGATTATTGGTTTTTATGTGATAACTGGCGGTGAAATGTTTGAAAGAGGTTTTAAAAAACTCCTAAAAAAATTGGGTAAATGTAATGAAATGATTGACCAAAATCTTAGTACTCCACGAGTTGACGAAATAGAAAATCATGCAAAAAAACTTCTTAAAAAAATGGGCAAAACTCAAAGTGAAAAAAACCTTAAACCTTTGTATAAAAAACTAGCCGCGCAAAAAGCGCTGATTTCGGGCGTGCCGTTTGTGTTTGGAATCGGTGTAATGGGATTTTTTGTTGCAGGAATTTCAAACTTATTTACTCGTTACAGGTATGATAAGGAGCAAAATGAAGTTCAGGCTAAAAAAATAAGAACAAACCCGTTTGCGCACGCAGAGAATGTTTTTAAAGATTTTCAAATTTAGATAAAGAATTAATAAAGATTGTACCGAATACACTTGCAAAATTTTATTTATGTTCTATACTATAATTGTGAAATAAATCACGAATAAATAAAGTTCAGAAAACTCAATGTACTTACACATATTAGCCAACCAAAAAGGAGAAAAAAATGGTGGTAAAAAACAAAAAGAATGTAGAAAGTTTGGAAAAGGCATTAAACCAATCTTGTGAAGTTTCTACAGTGGAACAATTGGAAAGTTTAATTTCCAGAGTAAAAAAAGCACAAAAAATTTATGCTACTTTTTCTCAAGAACAAGTAGACAAAATCTTTAAAGCAGCGGCTACTGCTGCTGACAAGGCTCGTATTCCTCTTGCTAGAATGGCTGTTGAAGAAACAGGCATGGGCGTTTTAGAAGATAAAATCATCAAAAACCACTTTGCATCAGAATACATTTATAACAAACATAAAAATGCTAAAACTTGTGGTATTGTTAGAGAAGACAAAGAAAACGGTATCAAAATAGTTGCTGAACCTCTTGGTGTAATCGCTGGTGTTGTACCTACAACAAACCCGACATCTACAGCAATTTTTAAATCATTGATTTCTTTGAAAACAAGAAACGGCATCATTTTCTCACCTCACCCGAGAGCAAAAAAATGTACAATTGAAGCAGCAAAATTAGTTCTTAAAGCTGCAATCGAAGCTGGCGCGCCAGAAGATATTATCGGATGGATTGATGTTCCGTCAATCGAATTGACAAATGTTTTGATGACACACGCTTCCGTTGATTGTATTTTGGCTACAGGTGGTCCTGGAATGGTTAAGGCTGCTTATTCTTCAGGAAACCCGGCATTGGGCGTAGGTCCTGGTAATACATCAGCTGTTATTGACGAAACAGCTGATATCCAAACAGCAGTTTCATCAATTTTGATGTCAAAAACCTTTGATAACGGTATGATTTGTGCGTCTGAACAATCAGTTATCGTTGTTGATAGTGTTTATGAAGAAGTTAAAAAAGAATTTGCATACAGAGGCGCATATTTTGTAAGCAAAGCAGAACAAAAGAAAATGATAGACCTTCCGTTTATCGACCCGAAACGCGGTACTGCTCACCCTGATATTGTTGGGCAAAGCGCTCACAAAATAGCTGAATTGTCAGGTTTTGAAGTGCCAGAAACAGCAAAAGTTCTGTTGGCAGAAAGACCATCTGTAGACTGGGAAGACCCATTCTCAAGAGAAAAACTTTCTCCAATCCTTACAATGTATAAAGCTAAAAACTTTGAAGATGCAGCAAACTTGGCTTATGAACTAGTTTCAAGAGGTGGCGCAGGTCACACAGCTGTTCTTTATACAGATGCACGTTCACAAGAAAGAATTAATCAATATGCCGAAAAAATGCCGACTTGCCGGGTTTTAATCAACTCTCCTTCTTCACAAGGCGGCATCGGCGACCTTTACAACTTCAAATTAGAACCATCATTAACCCTTGGTTGTGGTTCTTGGGGTAAAAACGCTGTTTCCGGTAACGTTGGTGTTGAACACTTATTGAACTACAAAACTGTCGCTGAAAGGAGAGAAAACATGCTTTGGTTCAAAGTTCCGTCAAAAGTTTACTTCAAAAGAGGCGCTATTGACTTAGCATTGAGAGAACTTGAAGGCAAAAAACGTGCTTTCATCGTTACTGATAGCTTCTTGTTCAATTCAGGTGCAGTAAACAAAATTATTAACGTTTTGGATGAAATCGGTATTGAATATCAAATTTTCTTTGATGTTAAACCAGACCCGACATTGTCAACTATTAATCAAGCAATGGCAGTACTTAGACCGTTCGAACCAGATGTTATTATTTCACTTGGTGGTGGTTCTCCGATGGACGCTGCAAAAATTATGTGGTTAATGTATGAACAACCAGATACAGTTTTCGAAGACATCTCAATGAGATTTATGGACATAAGAAAACGTATCTGTAGAATTCCTGAACTCGGTAAAAAAGCTACAATGGTTGCTATTCCGACTACATCAGGTACAGGTTCAGAAGTTACACCGTTTGCAATTATTACTGATGATAAATCAGGCGTAAAATACGCAATTGCAGACTACGCTTTGACACCGAATATGGCAATCGTTGACCCGAACTTTGTTGATGGAATGCCAAAAGGTTTGACATCTGCATCAGGTATTGATGCACTTGTTCACGCTATCGAAGCTTATGTTTCAGCGCTTGCTACAAACTTTACAAACTCAAACGCGCTTGAAGCTACAAAATTGGTATTCAGATACCTTGAACGTTCATACAAAAACGGTGCAAAAGACCCGATTGCAAGAGAAAAAATGCACTATGCCGCTACTATAGCAGGTATGGCTTTTGCAAACTCATTCCTCGGTTTGTGCCACTCAATGGCTCACAAACTTGGTGCAATGTTCCACGTACCGCACGGTGTAGCTAACGCATTGTTAATCAGCCAAGTTATCAAATACAACTCAACTGATTGCCCGAAAAAACAATGTATTTTCCCGCAATACAAATTCCCGAATGCTAAGACTAAATACGGTCAAATCGCTGACGAATTAGGATTGGGCGGAAAAACTGATGACGAAAAAGTTGAACTGTTGATTAAAGCAGTTGAAGATTTGAAAGAAAAACTTGAACTGCCAAAATCAATGAAAGCTTGGGGTATCGACGAAAAAGAATTCTACGCAAAACTTGATGAAATGGTAGAACTCGCATTCGACGACCAATGCACAGGTGCCAACCCTGCATATCCGCTTATGAGCGATATCAAACAAATCTATATTGATGCTTACAATGGTAAAATCTAGTTTGTAAGGTTATAGAATTAAAAGCGGCGCCCGTAGGGCGCCGCTTTTGTTTTTAATGATTTATAAAATTACTTTAACCAAGGATAATCATTAGAAATTTTCCAGCCGTCCATTCTTATTAGCCTTCCACGAGATTCTTCGGTCGCAGACTAATCCCGGATTGCGTTTCCCCCGCAGTGGCGGGCTTACAACCAGGGCACCTGTAGAGTTAAAGTCCGTCGGATTTGGATGCACAACTCAAAGCTTAATTCCTCAGAATAACCCGAAAATTTTTACCACTTTTTCACCGGGTAGTTATCCGGTATCTTCCAGCCGTTTTGCTGTAGTACTGCGGCACAGCGAGCCCCACCGTCAGTACTATTAATACAAGCCTCTATACTAGCATCAAACTGGTCCTCAGAAGTTCTACATTGATAACTAAGCCCACCCTGTATAAAATTATATCTAGCGCAGTAATATTTATTAGGATTGCTACATGACTCTGCTGATATTATAAAATAAAATTGGTCATACGCCAGCCTATTTGGACCACTTTTACCATTAATGTCT
>CAZVBZ010000016.1:0-34669 GCA_964626145.1 uncultured Muribaculaceae bacterium
AAGAAAAAACAATTTCTGTCACCGAATTACGTAACATATACAATTCTGAGGGATTAAGCTTTAATTGGCGAAACGCAGTCTGGGGTTAAACAACGACCGAAGAATCTCAATTGCATGTTAGCGAGAATTTACTAATTTTTAGCAGAAATGTCACGTAGATTCTTCGGGCGGAAAACAACTATAGCCTAAATTTCACCAATTAATGCTAAAATTCCTCAGAATGACGGAAAAATTTATGGACACATGTGAATCCTAATCAGGCGGACTTTAATTCTATGGGTGCCCTGGTTGTAGACCCGCCACTGCGGGCTGCGGGAAAGCGCCAAATGGCGCTATACACAATGGTTTCGACCGACCGAAGAATCTGCGTGACGTCTCAGCTTAAAATTTGCAAAATCTTGACAGCCCGCGACTGAGATTCTTCGGTCGTAGCCCAATCCCAGACTGCGTTTTCGTACCCAAAGCTAATTCCCTCAGAATGACTCGGGAAACTGTAACGTTAAATTCTTCATAATGACTCGAGAAACCAAGCCCGCCACTGCGGGCTTGATTGTGGTTATAAATATAATCCTTTGGCTTTTATTGCAAATTCTGACGCAGGATGTTTGGAGTCTCCAGCAGGCAAGTAGCCGTATTTGTATTGAAGCCGCCGAATTAGCGCCTGTTTGTTTATATCAGGGTCAAAAAATAATCGTTCGTATACGCTTACGCCATCTTGAACAATTAGTGAATTTGAGTGTGCAAACATGTGGGGATATCTGCGTTGTAAATCTCTATGTGCAAGTGCGTTTGCGCCAAGACAGTTTATTTCTTCTTGAATGGAGCTTTGGTTGTCTTTATCTTTTGCATGTCCTGCCTCATGCAAGATTGCTTCTGCCATTGCAAGAATTTCTGGTGTATTTTGTGTGTTTTTGTACAGGCTGTTGATTTTTACAAAATTCTTTGAAAAATCATATTGCGCGTGAATTTCATCAGGCATATTATCAAACAAAATTCTTGTGTTTGAGTCTCTTAAAAATCTTACAGCTTCTGCGCCGGATTTAAACGGAAGATTTACACCGCATTTTTTTAATAATTCAACTTCATTTTGTGCAAATCTAATTTGTTTAAGCTCATTCAATGCCATAAGAATATTTTTGTCTTTTACCCAGGGAAACTCTCTTTCGATGATTTCTTCGGTGAGTGAGTCGTTTATTGCGGGTCCAAAATTAAGCGCAATATTTTGATAAATATTTCTTTTTGGTGGAGTTGAAATGTTAACTGGTAAAATGCTAACCATAAATTTTTTAATGCCTTTATCTGTATGATTTTACGTATTGAGGATTAACCGCAAGCCATTTGAAGGCGGAAGTTGTGCCCTCTTCAGGAATGTCTATAACATAAATTCCTCCAAACCTTCCTCGAGAAAGGCTTAAGTAGCCCTCATCTGCGAGGGTAAGAACAGCTTTGCGAATAGTATTTGTTGATACGTCCATTAATTCTGATAATTTTTTCATGGATGGCATTTTTTGACCAATTGTATATTCTTGTTTAATTTTGTTGCGAATTAAATTTTCAATTCGTTTATAGCTGTATACGGCTGCTTCTGCGGCGGGAAGAAAAATCGAATTTTCTTTCGCAGGTTGAAAGACACTTTGTGTAGGTATTTTGACGACAATCGTGCCATAACGCCCTCTGCGGGTTTTAACAACTTCTTGATTGAGAAGAAGTTGCAATGCATCATACGCTGTTTTGTCGCTAACATTGTATTTTTTTGCAAAATGATTTATGGGTGGAAGTTTGTCTCCAATTTTACAGTTGTTCGCTATATAATCTTCTATTTGCTTTGAAATTTTTTGGGAAAGTGTTTCAGTTTCAATAATATCCGTATTTTTTATTATTTCATCTTTGGTAATGTTTTTGAGGATTTCCCAGATTCTGTTTTCGTCCTTTTCTTTAACAGGTTTTAAATAGTTGTTTAGGCACAAATAATCAATTGCTGAGCGGATTGTATTTCGTTTCGCGCCGAGAATACTTTCTAGTTCAGTCATTTCGGGTAAATTTTTGCCTTTTTGTAGTCCATTATTAAAAATGTATGCTTTTATTTTTAAAATAACTTTATCACGTTTTGATGTGAGTTTGTTCATGCTTTGTTCTTGTGCGGAGGCGATTAATGTTCCTATTCGTTGTTTTGATACGACAACGCCTTCGTCTTCCATCTTGCGAATGGCGCTCTGAACTGTTCCAGCGCTTACTCCAAAATAATACGCTAGGTCGGCTTTTAGCGGCAAAAGGTTGTTTTCTTTTATTGTTCCTTTTTCAAGACTTTTGGAAATCCAGTCTTTTAGCCAGTTTTTAATTATCTCATCTTTTGAGCCGCATGTTTTTCTAAAATCTGGCTTTGAAAGTGGGAGTATACTTACTTTAATGCGGGGAAATTTATCTTCGACGCTGTTTGATTTTTTCTTATAACTTCTAGGCATGCGCACTCCTTGTTGAGACTTATCTACACTATATAACTATAACATTAAAAAAACATTATAAAAATTTTTGACCTAAAATGTGTGAATTGTTAAAATTTTGTAACTTTTTTATTTTGTGTGTAAACTATTATTATGAAAAATGTTTTTTTATATGTTCATAGCCACTGGGATAGAGAGTGGTATAGAGAATTTGAAGAATTTCGTCTGCGGCTTATTGAGGTTGTTGATGATGTAATTTGTAAATTACAAGCTAATGAGTTTCCGTGCTTTTATTTTGATGGACAAACGGCGGCGTTAGAGGATTATTTGGCTATATATCCTGAAAAACGCGATATTGTTAAAACACTTATTGCGCAAAAGAAACTTTTTATTGGTCCGTTTTATTGTTCTGCGGATAGTTTTCTTGTCTCAGCAGAATTTATGATAAGAAATTTATGTATAGGAATTCAGTTTTCTAGAGAATTCGGCTGCAATGAGTTTTTGGGGTATCTTTCGGATACTTTTGGGCACAGTGCTTCTATGCCAGAAATTTTAAAAAGTTGTAATATTGAAAAGGCTTTTCTCTGGCGAGGCTTGGGAACTTTTCCTTCTGAGTTTAAATGGAAAAATATTGAAGTAACTTACCTTATTCAGGGGTATTTTCAGGATATATTTTCCTTAAAGGTAGGTTTTGATAAAAAAGCCGAATTGTTGGAAAAGTTTATTGATAAAATTGCAATACGTTCCTCTGAAAATATTTTGTTGCCATGCGGAGCTGACCATTTAAAAACTCCGGATAATCTTAAAAATCAGATAAACGAATTGAACAAAAGACTAAAAAGATACAGATTAAAGCTTTCAAACCCTTTTGAATATTTGGATTTAGTCAAAAACAATTATACTAAAACATATAAAGGCGAATTTTTAGACCGGAGTAAAAATTTTCTTTTAAAAGGTGTTTATTCTTCGAGAATTTACCAAAAACAGCAAAACGCAAATTGTCAGTGGCTTTTATCAAGAATTACGGAACCTGCAGCTACGCTTTGTTATACTTATGGATTGTCAAAAAATTGGCAAAATGAAATAGATTACGCGTATAAAAATATGATTAAAAACCACGCCCATGACAGTATTTACGGATGTTCAATTGATGCGGTGCATAAAGATGTAGAAAAACGTTTTTCGAGAACGTTGCAAGTTTCAAATGGAATACAGAAACGATTAATAAGAGATTTGAGTGTTGCAAATGCAACGAAATTAAGCTTTATAAATATGTCAAATTTCAATTTTTGCGGAACTGTTGAAATCGAAACAGAAAAAAGATTAAGCGAAAAATATAATGCCCAGCTTATTTCAAGCAGAAAAGCATTTCCTGATAAAAAATTATTTTATCCAGACGAAATCCCTGTAACAGAGGATGTTACAACCATTAGAAAATATTTGGTTGAAATTCAAAATTTAAAACCATTTTCAATTTCTCAGGGGAGTGTTTACAAAAAACGTACTAACAAAATTACAGAAAATTCTATTGAAAATAGTTTTATTGCTCTGGAAATCAAAAATAAAAAAATAACACTGCGAGATAAAACAAAAAATAAGATTTACAATAATTTTATAGAGATTACTAATCGTGCAGATGTGGGTGATAGTTACAATTTTGGACCTTTGAAGGGTGATAAACCAATAAAGGCAAAGTTTGTTAAATCTAAAATTTTGACAAATGGAGCTGTTAAAAGTACGTTAAGATTAGTTTTTGAAATAAAGATTCCAAAAACATCTGATGTAAAAAAATTAAAAAGAAGTAAAATTCTTGTAAAACATAGAATTTGCGTAGATGTTTCTCTTTCAAATTTGCAAAATTATCTGGAATTTAATTTTTCTTGGGAAAACAAAGCCAAAAACCATATAATGCAGGTGGATTTTAATTTTGAAAAACCGGTTGTTAAGACTTTAAGCGAAGATGCTATTGGTATTGTTGAACGCGAATTTGACCCAGATTATAATATCTACAAATTTATTCCAGCCCCGCGAGGTGTTGAGCTTAAGACAAATACTGCTCCGATGCAGAGATTTGTCTGGACGCAAGGAACAGGTATTGTTACAAAAGGGTTAAACGAATACGAGGTTTTTAAAAACAAACTTAGTGTTACAATTTTGCGCGCTACAAATAAAATATCAGAACCGAGCAATCCTTCTCGAGGAACGCCTGCTGGACCTCCGTTGATGTGTGAGGATTTGCAATGTATTGGTAAAAATACTGCTGAGTTTTGTCTTGTTTTTACTGATATTCCTCAAAATCTATATCAAGTTGCAGAAAGTTTTTATGGTTGTGTAATTCCTTTCTTTGGTAGTGTAAATAAAGATGAATTTTTTCTAACTAAAAATAAAAATGTTTTGGTTCAAGCAATAAAATTAATTGCAGAAAATAGAATTCTTATTAGGTTAGTAAATGTTTCAAAGAAAACAGAAAAACTGGAAATTCTTAAACCACAAGGGTTTAACAAAATTTGGGTTTCTGATTCAACTGGTCAAAAACTTGAGAAAGCACCTTCCTTTATAGCACTTAATGAGGGTGAACTTTTAACATTAATATGCCAAAAATAAAACCCGCGTAGCCTGCGGGTTTAAAAATTAACACAAAAAAATATACTCCATTAATCTCCATAGATAAATAGGAATAGGTATTTCTATTTTCTACTAATTTAATTAATCATAGTCCACAATATCGAATAATTCGTTTTCGCTGTATTACTTTATATAAATGTTAATCTTTATTAATCTTTAAATTAATGAGGGCTTTATTTGTCACGGCAATGAAAGTCATTGTTTTCCAAAAATCGTCAGGAGACAATGCTGAAGTCATGTCAAGGTTTACGGTAACTTTTTGCGCATACATAGATGCTAATTTTTTATCGAGTTCATTATTAGGTGTGACTGCCATTGTTTGACCTTTCGTTCATTGCTTACATATATATAAAAAAATATATACTCTTGAAATTTCACAGTATATATTTTTTGTTACAAATGTTTACAATTAACGATGATTCATGTTAAAAAACAATTGCAAAATTATGAAGTTGTAAAGTTAAGTTTAATACCTAGCTAAATATTTATCCAACTCCCATTGGGATACAAAAGTTCTGAATGAATCCCACTCCTGTCGTTTTGCTTGCATAAATTCATTGTAAATATGTTCTCCAAGTGCTCGTTTTGCAACCATGCTTTTGTCCATGTAGTCAAGAGCTTCTGCGAGAGACCCGGGGAGAGAGTCAATCTTTTGTCTTTTCTTTTCTCGTTCAGAAAGGTGGTAAATATTGGCTTCTACTGCTTCTGGTGGTTGGATTTTATTTCTCAAACCGTCCAAACAAGCCTCTAAAATAGCGGCGAACGCAAGATATGGATTGCACGCTGGGTCAGGTGAGCGAAGTTCGACTCTAGTTGCGTTTCCTCGTTTTGCTGGAACGCGGAGCAGGGCGCTTCTATTTGCTAGTGACCATGCGAGATAAACTGGGGCTTCGTAGCCTGGAACTAGTCGTTTGTAACTGTTAACTGTTGGGTTACATATTGCAGTAATTTCTTTTACATGTTTTAATAACCCGCCAATTGAGTATATAGCTTCTTCTGATAGTTGTGTTTCTGTAGATTTATCATAGAAAGCGTTTTTACCGTTTTTAAATAGTGAGATATTGCAGTGCATACCAGAACCGTTTATTCCAAATATTGGTTTTGGCATAAACGTTGCGTGTAGACCGTATTTTGCCGCGATTGCTTTAACTGTAACCCTAAACGTTGCAACGTTATCCGCAGTTGTCAAAATATCAGCGTATTTAAAACCGATTTCGTTTTGTCCGTCTGCAACTTCATGGTGAGAGGCTTCAATATCAAAGCCCATTTTTTGGAGGGTTAGTACAATTTCGCCGCGAATATTTTCGCCAAAATCATCTGGACCCACATCATAATAACCGGCTTTATCGTGGGTTATGGTTGTAATACTGCCATCTTCGCCTTTTTCAAACAAGAAAAATTCGCATTCTGGACCCATATTCATTTCATAGCCAAGCTGTTGCGCTTCGGCAATAAGGCGTTTAAGGTTACAGCGCGGGCAGCCTTCAAACGGTGTGCCATCTGGATTATAAATGTCGCAAATTAAGCGGGCAACTTTACCGGAGTCTCGTTCTTTCCAAGGAAGAACAACGAAGGTATTTTTATCTGGATATAAAAACATATCAGAGGTTTCTATACTTCTAAACCCTTTGATGGACGAGCCATCAAGCATTATTTCGTTTTCTAGAATTTTATCAATATGGCATGCCGGAATGGAGACATTTTTTACTTGACCGTTAATATCTACAAATTGTAATTTTACAAAAACTACATTTTCATCTTCTATAATCTTTTTGATATCTGCATCCGTATAATTTTTGCCGGATAAAGTTTTATGACAAAAATTTTTCATTCTTCCTCCTTTTCATATTAATGCGCAATAGGCACATAAATTATTATATGGGGTTTTTTCCAAATGGGTAAAAACTTTATAAATATTTAACATGAAATAAATTTAAACACCACTTGTACTTTAAAAACTTGTTCAAATAAATCTTTTTTCTTTATTGCAGATGAAATATCTGGCGTTCGCTCTGGAATATTTGATTCAAGAAAAATAATAAATATATCATTTTCTTCATCGAAATGAGTCCTAAGTGACTTTATGAGTTTTAAATGTGCTCTATCTAGTCCATCACATAGTCTTAAAATTGCAGAAAGCCTTTTTACTGTTTTGCGGTCTTTTTTACTTAGCATTCCATAAGCTTTGTGCCGTGATTTATCGGGTATTGAACCCCTATGGTAACGTGCAATATGTGCAACTAATTCTGTTTCATCATCGTAAAAGCCGTCAATTCCGTTTTTTTGAATTAGTTCAAAGGAGTGTTTATTGTGGTTTTTTGAGTTTATGCTGTAACCAATATCGTGTAAAATTGCTGCTGTTTCAAGAAATTTTCTATATTTTAACGGTATTTTTTGAAGGGAGTTATTTACCTCATCAAAAAGTATTAGCGATAATCTCTTTACCTCATAGGCATGTGAAAAATCTCTATAATATTTTGTTACATACTGCTGAATGGTTAAATTATTCATTTTTGTTCAGCCTTTTTTTAATTAAATATTCAATAGAACGTAGAAAGTATTCTTGATTGAAATTGTTTTTGCTAATAAATAAATCTGCGCCAGCATCTTGGGCTTTTGTTTTTCCTTCTTTTGCGGGCAATGAAGATATTAATATGATGGGAGGGGTGTTTGTCGTTTGAGATTTGATTTTTTCGGCTAATTCATACCCATTCATTTTGGTCATTTCAATATCTGAGATAATTATATTGTATTTTTTGTGGGTAAACATTTCTAATGCTTCAATAGCGTCATTTGCAACATCTACATTGTAGCCTTTTGCGCTGAGAATGTTTTTTAGCATGATTCTTGTTGTCATAAAATCGTCAACAACGAGAACATCTATTTCGGCGGGAATTATTTCTTCATTTTGAGTATTTTGTAAAAGTTTTGAAGTAGGAATCTGTTTAAAGTCATTTGCCATAATTGTTTTTAAAATTTCGGCAACGTTTATAATTAAACATATTTCTCCATTTATCAATGTGGTTATGCCAGAAATATTTTTGAGTTTAAATAACGGCGGAGCTAATTCTTTTGTAAGAATTTCCTGGTCTCCAACAAGTTCTTCTACAATAAAACCTACAATATCGTTTTCTGCTTCAATTAAAAGCACTGTATGCTTGTTTTTGAGTTCTTCTGATGAGGTAAACCCAAGAACATGTGAAAGGTTAAAAATTGGAACAGACATGTCTTGGTAGAGGATGTTTTCTTTGCCATCTTTTGTGTAAATATCGTCATTTGAAATTTTTATTACAGATTTTATAGCTGTAACCGGGATGGCAAAAACTTGTGAATTTAATTTAATGACAAATGAACGCATTGTTGCCATAGTAACAGGTAATTCAATTATGACCCTTGTTCCTTGACCGATTATAGACTGAACTTTAACTTTTCCATTGAGCTGAGTAATTTTTGTTTGAACAATATCAAGTCCTATTCCGCGACCGGAAATATCTGTAACTTTTTCTTCAGTCGAAAAACCGGGCCAAAAAATGAGGTTCATAATTTGTTCATCAGACATAGAATTAATTTCTTCGAATGTTAAAAGTCCTTTTGTGATAGCTTTTTGGCGAATTTTTTCAAGATTAACTCCCCGTCCGTCGTCGCTGACTTCTATTATAATTTTATTTTCACTGTGTCTAGCGCTCAGTTGTATTTTGCCTGCGGGTTCTTTTCCTAAAGCTAGACGTTCATTAGGTGTTTCAATCCCGTGATCTATAGCGTTTCTAATGATGTGAATAAGTGGTGTTTTAATTTCTTCAACGATTTTTTTATCAGCATTAGTTTCGCTACCAGAAATTGATAGTTCAATATCTTTATCTTTTTCTTTGCTAATATCGCGAACCATTCGTGGAATCATGTGGAAAACAGTTGCGAGAGGCAAAAGTCTAATATCCTTGACCATTTGTTCAAGTTTATTAACAACATGTGAAAGTTTTGCATCATCTTCAAGCATTCGCTTGTGAAGATTATAAATTTCTTTCATTTCGTCGTGTAAACGGTTTTGTGCCTCTGCCCAGTATACAAGAAATTGTTTGTTAAAATTAATAAAAACATTAATATCCGCGTTTTGCTCAATTTGTGAAATTTTTCTGTCATAATACTTTAAGTAATTTTGTGATTTTGCTTCAAATTCGTATAAATCTACCAAACGGTTATTTATTTCTTCAAGTTCAAGTATATGTTTTTGCGTTTTAATTTTAGATATGATAACTTCGCCAATTTGATTAACAAGTTTATCTAGTTTTTGAGTATCAACACGCAAGGTTTTTATTGCTGTAGATTCAAATATTTGGAAAACATCCTGATTTCCTATTTTGGGTAATTTTTGTGTGGAGTCTTGAGATATATTGGGTTTAATTGCAGGAACTTCAAAAAGCGCTTCATCTTTATTGAGCGTAATCATTTGTCCAGTAATATCTAAACTTTGTAAAAGTAAGTCCACGTCCTCTTTATCGGCAATTTGCGAGTCGTTTACGAGTTTTTCTATAAGTCGCACACTTTGTTTAAGGATGTTTAAAGCTTCATTATTGGGACGAATATTTTGAGCTTTTATGACTGTTAAAATATCATATACTTTTTGAAAAATTTCCTCGGCTTGCGTATTTACAAAGTTGTGTTTCAACTCGCTTAAATCTTTCAAAATAACTTCTGCAATTTCATTTGAATTTTCTAGTTTTAGAATATTTTCAATTAATGTTTCAGATTTAAAGGTAGGTTTTGAGATTGTAATTTCGTTTGTTATTGGGGGTTTGGGCTGGAGTTTTTGCATAGCAAGTGTTTCATAATCCAATACAGTAAGGTTATATTTGTTCAAAATATTAATTATGTTATTAATTACAATCTTGAATTTATTTTTAAGGTCCTCAATTTCAATTTTATTCAAAATCCCTGTATTTTTTGAAACGAATTCTAATTTAATCAGGATATCGGAAATATTTTTTTTCAATTCTGTATCTGAACATTTTGTAAATATTAAACTTAAAGAATCAACGTCATAAATAAGCGCAAGCACCAAATTTAAATCGGCTTCTTCATGAATTTTATTTAGGAGGTAAAAAATTTCGATTATTCGGGCATTTATGTCATCAATTTCAGTTGTAATAATTTTGATAAATTCTTCGGAATTGTCTATTTGACTTGATTTAGCCGCTGTTTCTTTTTGTATTTTTGATAAAGCTGATGGAGTATTATTTGTAGATTTTGAAATATCATCAAGTGCGGAAACAAATTTGCCAAAATCACTTAATTTCACTTCTTTTTTTGCTTTAACTGAAAGTTGAATGCTCATATTTACAAAATCAATTGCTTTATAAATAACATCTGTAACTTCCGAGTTAACAAAAATTTTGTCATCTTTTGCCAGACCCAGGATATCTTCAATTTTGTGTGCAATTGCCTGGATATCATTGAATCCAATCATTCTTGCAGCACCTTTGAGACTGTGTGCATCGCGGAAAAGTTCAGTAATGACATCTTTATTATTGGGATTTTTTTCAAGAGTGAGAATATTATTGTTTAAGCGATGAACTATTTCATCACTTTCTTCGCTGAAAATACTTAAGATTTCTTCAAATTCTTCCTGAGAAAACTCCATTTTAAAACCTTTTAGTCAGTAATCTTTGATTTAACAGAATCGGATAAAGAGGACAACAGGTACATAAGCTCAATGTTGTCGTCGGCTTTGGTAATAGCATTTTTAATAGAACCTGCTAATGATTCTATTAAACTTTCAGCGCTTGATACGTATTTAAATTGTTCTTCGGAATCAGCCATAATATTTTCCTGAGTTGAAGAAATTTCATCAATAAGTTGGATTAATAAGTTTATATTTTGGTCGATATGATGAGCAAGTTTTACGCCTGATTCAATTTCTTTTGTGCCTTCTTCGGTTGCCATAACGGTTGAATTTGTAGACTGGTGAATATTGTTAATCAAAACGGCAATTTTAGCGGTTGCTTGTTTTGATTCATCCGCAAGCTTTCTAATTTCACCAGCAACAACCGCAAACCCTTTACCATGCTCGCCTGCGCGGGCAGCTTCAACTGCTGCGTTGAGAGCTAGCATGTTCGTTTGCTCTGCAATATCTTCAACAACTCCAATGGTTGAGCCTATTTGTTGAATTTGTTCTGAAAGTTCAAGAATAAGTTCTGCAATAATTTGAATTTTTTGTTTTAGAGTAAGCATTTTTTCAATATTACGTTTTGCAGATTCTTGTTCCTTATTTGAAAATTCAAGTGATTCTTTCGTTTTTTCAAATGCCAATTTATTTGCTTCTGAATTTTTATTAAATAAACCTTTTAATTTTGCTAAATAATCTTTTGTTTCTGTAGCTATGTCAGTTTGTGTGGCAAAAACGGAACGCTGATTTTTTGTTTCATCAATAACTGATTTAATTGAGTTTTTGACTCCAGTAATGTCGTCTTTGATGTTTGTTTTTAGAGAATTTAAAACCCAGCTTTCCGAAACAAAAGATAAGCCGATAAATGCGAAAAACATGAGTATAAAAATAATAAAACCAGTTTCTGACATATTAAAATGAGGGCTAATATACAAAACTATAAAGAAAACGACAAATATACTAAGTTCAGTTGCGTTTTTTAGTCTTATTTTTTGATTAAGATTTAAATTAATTTTGTTATTTTTCATAATGCACCTTTAATGTCCTACAAAAGTACTATATTTCTTTAAATTAATTTATTAATTTAAAGTTATTTAGTATAATTTAATTATATCGTATTATATCAAATTGGAAAATAATGAACAAAAAAATACTCTTAATAGACGACAGTAAAACACAATTGAATACATTGAAAATTCTTTTTAAACGAGAAGGATTTGATGTAGAGATTGCCTGTGATGGAATTGAAGGTTATCAAAAAATATTTGAGTGCGCACCAGATATAATTATTTCTGATATATTAATGCCAAATCTTACAGGTTATCAATTGTGTCGATTAGCCAAAGACAATCCGTTGACAAAAGATATTCCGATTATATTGTTAACTATTCTAGAACAGAAAATAGATAAACTTTGGAGTAAAAAGTCTGGTGCAGATATGTTTCTGCTTAAATCTACAGAATTTGAAAATATAATTAATTGTGTAAATAAAATTTTACAAGAAAAACCATTAAGTGACGAAATTAAAGAAAAAATTCAAAAACAACCGTTCTCTAAAAGCTTAATTCAGACAGAATTAAATCAAATTTTGGACAATTCTTTGATGCAAGCGACTGTTCTAAACGAATTCAGGCTTTTGGCAATGCATTTGGGCGATGAAAATTCAATGGCAAAAAATCTTTTTGAAATGCTTTCGTCAATCTTAAACTTTGAATTGGCTTTTCTTGTTATAAATCCTCCAGGAGTAAATGAAAAAGAAGTATACGCTAGTAGCTGTGCGAATTTTGAAAATACTGCCATAAAAGAAGCCGCAAAAAAAAGTGTTGAGTGTATTTTTGGAGAAAATACCGAGTATAATTTTAGAACTGTTTACGAAAATTGGAATGAAACAGAAAAAATTAGTGTAAATATTTCCCAATATCCTTATATACATCAGATAAAGTATAGAGACGATATTTTAGGTGCAATATGTTTCTTTTGTACTCCGGATAAAAATATTGAACAACAAAAGCTATTTAATGTCTTGTTAAAAGAAATTGACCTGTTGATAACAGTACAGGCATTGTATGCACAGAACAAATTTTTGTCTCTTACAGACAGTTTGACGGGATTATATAATCGTAGGTATCTTATGGAAAATATTGAGCGCGAGTTTATTCGTTCTCAAAGATACGAAAAAGAGTTAAGTATTGCGATGATAGACATAGACTTTTTCAAAAAAATTAATGATATATATGGACACCAAGCCGGTGATTTTATGCTCAAAGAAATTACGCAAATTATTAAACAAGGTTTGCGCAAATGTGATTTGTTGTTTAGGTTTGGCGGGGAAGAAGTACTCGCACTGATGCCAGAAACAGAAAAAGAAAAAGCATTAATTCCGCTTGAAAAAATCAGGAAAAAAATAGAAGAAACAGAATTCATTTACAATGATAAAGTAATTAAAACGTCTATAAGTATTGGCATTACTGATACAGCACAAAAAATAAACTCGCTTGAAATGTTTATAGGATTAGCGGACAAAGCAATGTATCAGGCAAAAAATAATGGTAGAAACAGGATAGAATTGTTATAATGGCAAATATTATTACAACTGATTCAAATAATATTAATGAAAATAACTGTTTAATTTTTAGCCTTGACGAAAAACTTTACGGAATAAACGTTGAGAATATTTTAGAAGTCATTAAGGTACCAAAACTTGATGTGCCTCAAAAAATGCCGAAACATATTTTGGGGGTAATAACTTACAATAATATTTCTGTTAAAGTTGTTGATTTAAGGACAATGTTGTCTCACAAAGTCCAAAAATATTCACTCGATGCTAACGTTATTCTTGTTAAGACAGAAGAATCAATTTTTGCTATTGTTGCAGATAGTGTAAATGATGTAAAACCGCTAAAACCCTCAAACATACAACCTTTGCCGTATCATAGTGAGGAAAACCTTGTACAGTATTTGTATAGAATTGATAACAATTTTGTTTTTATTGTAGATTTAAATTCTGTGCAAAATGTCATGCAAAAAACTCAGTTTGAAACGAGTAATATAGATGTTACAGAGCTTTTGCCACAAGACGAAGCATCCAAAAAAGAGATGGAAAATCGCCAGTATGAACTGATAAAAAAATTTGAAACAAGTATAGAGCAAATTTACTATGATCAAGAACAATACATAATTTTTGCTCTCGAAAAAAATCTTTATTCTCTCCCAATAAAACAAATAAAAGAAATTGTAAATTATAAAAATATTTCTATGGTACATCTTCCCAAAATGTATACGTACATTAAAGGAATATTTAGTCTCCGTGGTGATTTTATCTCTGTCTTGGATTTTAAAAAATTTTTAAATATTGATGATACTTCAACTTCGGATGAGGCTAATATGCTTATTGTGTTGGAATTAAAAGATTTTAAACTGGCGTTGATGGTTGATAATATTCTTGATATTGTAACAGTTACGCCTAATGAAGTAGTAAATAAGTTTGACAATAAATTTGAATCTAAATATGTAATTAGTGAGCTACATACAAATAATCGGATTGTAAGTATTATTAATATTGATAAACTTCTTACTGATGAACGGCTTTATATTAAAGATTAGTGATTAATTTTTTAAGCTAATATGGGTAAAACATAAAAAATACTACTGATAAAACCCCAAACATTATTGAAACAAGGTTTATGTCTGCGAGTTTTCCTGTGCAAAGTTTTAATGCAAGGTAAATAATAAAAGCTGCGCAAATGCCAACAGCGAGATTGACCGTAAAGCATGTTAGTACAACCATCAAAAATGCTGGTACGTAATCTGAAAATTCATCTGCGCTAAATCCTTTGTGCTCGATTTCACTTGTGAGTAATATTCCGATGTAAACAAGCACAGCTGCACATATATAATTAGGAATTACTGATAAAAATGGTATTAAAAATATTGACAGCAAAAACATAATGCCCAGTGTAATTGGAACAAACTTTGTCTTTGCACCGCATTCAACGGCAAGAATGCTTTCTGGATACACTCCAGAAGAAACACATCCGAATATTGGTGCCATACAAGATGATATTGCAGTAGCAAGCATGGTGCCTTGATAGTCGGTTGCGTCTTTTTGTTTTGTTCTGCTCAATGCTGAAACCGAAACAGCGGTCATATCATTTAATAAAAATACAAAGAAAGTGATTATAAGGGTTAAATAGTTTAGCCCCAAAGTGCCCTTAATATTTAGATTTAAGAATATATTTGAAAACTCAGGCATGGTAAAAACGGGAATAGAAATTAAACCCTTAAACGCGGCAATTAAGAGCGTTATTGCAATTCCAAATAACACGTTTAGGCGTACATTTAGTGCTCGCAAAATTATAATTATTAGCAAACAAAGCATTCCCATCATAACAGATAAAGTATTTAAGCTTCCGAGTTTAAGCATGAGACTTTGTGAAGAAATTTGCACAACGCCCATCTCTAAAAGCCCTAAAATAGTTAAAAATAACCCTATTGCAACTGGAAGTGCGCTGCGAATACAGTTTGGAATGTTGTCAATTAAATATTTTTTTATGTCAGTAAGTGAAATTAAAAGGATTATAACTGCTGCCCAAAAAGCGCAGCCTAATGCTTCTCGATATGAATATCCCATAATCATTACAGCAGAAAATGCTAAAAATGAATTTTCGCCAATGTATGGGGCAAAGACAAATGGTTTTTGGGCAAACGCGGCACACATAAAACATCCGAACGCACTTGCTAAACAAACAGCGAGGAATGCTGCATTGTAAGGAATTCCAATCCCAGAAAGTACATTAGGAATTATAATCAATACATATATCATTGCAAAATAAACGCTTGCAACGGCTGAAACTTCGCTTAAAATTGAAATATTATTACTTTTCTTTTTCATTTCTTTATCATACCCTTAATTTTCTTAATATTCAACTTGCATGAAGTATAACTTTGTGATTTCATGGAGTAACAATGTATAATTATAATAATTTAAGGAGATAAAAATGCAAGTTATACTCAAAAAAGATGTTCAAAATTTGGGTGAAGCAGGCGACGTTATAAACGTTAAAGACGGTTATGCAAGAAACCTTCTCATCCCTCAAAATCTCGCTGAAGTTGCTACTAAAGGTGCTTTAGCAAACCGTGAAAAAAATATTGAAAGAATTAAAGCTAAGCAAGAAAAAATGCACCAAGAAGCTTTGGCTCTCACAGAAAAAATTCAAGCTCTTGTTAAATTGGAACTCTCTGCAAGAGCTGGTGAAAGCGGAAAATTATTTGGTACAATTACAACGAAAAAATTAGCAGAAGAATTAACAGCAAAACTCGGCATGGTAATTGATAAAAAATCACTTACTCTAGACAAGCCTATTAACAAAATTGGTGAATACGTTATGACTGTTAAACTCACTTCAAAAGTTAAGACAGAACTTCCTATTACAGTAATTGCTTCTGAAATTCTTAAAGAAGAAATCGAAGAAGTTGCTGAAACCGAAACAACTGAAGAAGTTGACCAATAGTATTAGTTAAAAGTAAAAAAAGGACGAATTTTTAGTTCGTCCTTTTTTGTATGTTTATGCTTTATATCTATATGTCGCGGTGAGTATGTGTCGCACAAAAAGCTAATGCCGCAAATAATCCGCCAGCAAAATTTGCAATAAGTGTAAAAGCGGCAATTTTCCACGAAATCAAACCAAGCATCCCCAAACCAATAGCAACCGCAGGATTAAACGCTGCTGCGCAGATACTGCCAACTGCAAATATACCAACCATTACCGCTGAACCAATTGCAAGTCCGAAATAAGAATTTCTGTCTGTTTCTGCTGTTGTGGCGGTGTGTAAGACAACAAAGGCAAGAAGAAACGTAAATAAGGTTTCGCCCAAGAACACTGCAATGGTGTCTAGTTCAACAGGTGTTACTGGTAATATATCTCTTGTGATTAACATTACTGTTAACGCAGCGCACGCCGCTCCGGCAAATTGAGAAAGCCAATATTGGCTAATGTGTGCCCAAGAAAGAGCTTTTCGTATAGCTACAGCAAACGATACCGCAGGATTGTAGTGCCCGCCCGAGACATATCCCCCCGCATAAACCAATAACATTAGGGCTGCGCCTATTGCAATTGCGGGGATTACGCCTACAGAGCCTAAAATCACAACGCATCCTATTGTTAGCATTAAAAAATACGTTCCGATAAATTCCATAAAATACTTCTTAAAATTTGTTTTCATTTTAAAATCCTTTTTGCTTGAATAATACAAAAAGAGTTTATCATTGCTTATGCTGAAATCAATTACCGTGTTGGGTATTATCCCTTGTACAAATTTTCTTTTTAACTTCTGTTTCAGACCCTTTATCCATAAGTATAAAAAGTACATCAGATGGTTGTACGACAGTTGTTCCTTCCGGAATTATGTATTCGTCATTTCTGAAAATCATTGCTACAACACATTTTCTGGGTAGCGCAATTTGAATTAATGTTTTGCCGACTGCAATTGAATTTTCAGGTACAATATATTCGCTCATTTTGTTGTTTGTTAGTGCTGCCTCATATTCTAGAATGGAGCTATGTTTTTTATCAATTGGAGCATCCACTTTGAATAATTTTGCTATAGCTGGAATAGTTGTACCTTGTATTAAGACAGAAGCAATTACAACAAAAAATACCACATTAAAAAGCGCATGAGAATGTTCAATTCCGCTGCTTAATGGGAAAGTAGCCAATACAATTGGTGCCGCCCCCCTCAAACCAACCCATGAGATAAAAAGTTTTTCTCTTAGGCTTACTTTAAAAGGTAACAAAGCTATAAAAACTGAAATTGGTCTTGCAATAAAAATTAAAATAAAAGCAACAATTAATCCTGGAACGGCTACCACCATAACTTCTTTCACAAAAACAAGCAACCCTAAAATTAGAAACATTGCAATTTGCATTATCCACGCAATTCCGTCGTGAAATTTTGTAAGTGTATTTTTTTGAACAAAATTAAAAGCTGCCATTGTCAAACCACACACGTAAACAGCCAAAAAACCGTTCCCACCCACTACTGATGTTAATGAATATCCAAGCAGAACGGTGGTTATTGTGATTGCGACATATAAACCGTCGTATTCAAGTTTGATTTTATTTATTAGCCATACCGAAGCTCTTGCAAAAAGATAACCGCAAATAATTCCAAGCAGCATTTGTTGAAAAAATTCGCTTACCAAAAGCATTGGTGAACTAAGAGTTCCGCTAATAAGTGCAATAGTGCCGACGGTCAAAAATACTGCCATTGGGTCATTACTTCCACTTTCAAACTCTAACAACGGTTTTAGGTTATATTTAAGGCTGATATTTTTTGAGCGCAAAACGCTAAAAACCGCGGCTGCATCGGTAGAAGATACAATTCCTCCAAGTAGAAAACAATACAAAATTGGTAATTTTAAAAAATAGTAACTTAAAACGCCTGTAACTATTGCAGTAACAAAAACCCCGATTGTTGCTAGAGAGAGTCCTTTTGCGAAAACCGGCTTGATGTCTTTAATTTTCACGCTCAAGCCGCCCATAAAAAGTATGAAAATTAGGGCAATTATTCCGACAAACTGTGCAACATTAAAATCATCAAAATATATTCCGCCAAACCCATCTGAACCGGCTAAAATTCCAATTAAGATGAATATAACTAATGAAGGAATGCCAAATTCGCCACCGATTTTGCTGAATAAAACTGCGGCAAGCAATAAAATACCGGCTATTAGTATAATTTCTGTAATAAGTCTAATCCTCTTTGGCTTATATTGGTATATTATGACTCATTATAAAATTGATACAATGCCGAATATACTATAATTTTGTATTATTTTTCTGAAATGTTTTCAGTCTGAATGTTGCAAGAGCTACCATTTTTTTCGTCGTAAATAAGCGTTATTGGCACATCATATATTTTTGAACATGCTTTGACAGTCCAAACTTCTTCCCATTTGCCGCCAACTGTATTTCCATTTATGTATATTAAATCATACGGCGTTTTTAAGATTTTTGTATCTATAACAGACATAATTGGGCAATTAGGCGCTTTTGCGCCAACATTTTTGTAGACGAGTGCTCTTATTTCGCTTGGTCTTCCATAAACTTTAGTAAACGTATAACCTGGTATTGTTTCAGAGTTTTTATACCTTTCAGAAATGTAATCGACTGATACTGATGCCTTGTCCTTGCTTCCGTCTGAGTTAAAATTGACATCAAATTTTATTGGCACATCAAAAGTTTTTGAACACGCCCTAACAACCCAGCTTTCTTCCCATATAGCGGTAGAAATTTGTTCATTAGCAGTTTTTTTACCACTAGGTGAGCCAACTATTTTTGTGTCCGTAATTGAAATGTTCTGACATCCTTGAACTTGTGCGCTAATTGGTTTATATATAAGACTTTTAGCTTCTTTTGCCAATGTTGGATTTGAATTTGTTAAAGAAGTGCCAGGCACTACATTGTTGCGCGAGGAATTTACTGCTGCAAAACCTGCAGAACAAAGAGTTGCGGCTATGAATAATGAATAAAATATTTTTTTCATAAATTTGTTCCTTTTGAATTCAAATCAACAAAATTATAGTACCGAATTGTAATCCTTGCAATGCGAATATAATATTTGTATTAATTATTATTCAAAAAAAACAAAAAATAAAATAAAACTTTTAAAAATGTCGACGGCGGGACTTGAACCCGCACGGGTTTCCCCACACGCCCCTCAAACGTGCGCGTATACCGATTCCGCCACGTCGACATAATATTATTGTATATTTAGTTTTCAACATGAAAATTTTACACAAAACAAAATTAAAAGTAAACTATACTTTTCCATTTATTACGTAATCATAAATTATTTTTGAGGCTTGAACTATAAATTCTTTTCCCTGTGGACTGTTATATGGGCGTTTTGCAAAAATTGTTACGATGTAACGTTTTCCGTTTGGAGCATAAACAATTCCCGCGTCGCCTAGCATTGAGCCTATATCTCCTGTTTTGTGTATAAATTGTGCATTTGTTGGCAAACCAGCTGCAATAAGTCTGTTATTTTTTACGTGTGACATATAATCAACAATGCTTTCACGACTGTTTATGTTTAGCAATGATTCATTGTTTATGTTGTATAGCATGATTGACATTTCGCGAGCAGTAGAAACGTTTCCGCCGCCTAAATCGGGGAGCCAGTTTTCAATGCGAGTTTTTTGCAAGCCCCAATTTTTGATTGAGCGATTTACTGAATGTTTCCCACCAATTTTTGCCATAATCATATTGGTGGAAGTGTTATCGGATTCTTCAATCATGTGTCGAGCTAGTGTATCCATATTGTATTCTGAATTTGTGGCTTTAAATTGAAGCGAGCCGGAACCGCCTGTACGATAAAATTCACTCATTGTCATTCTGTCGTAAAGCTTGAATTGTCCTGCTTCTATTGAGCGGAACATTTCGATTAAAACAGGGATTTTAATAATACTTGCCGTTGGATAAATTTCATCTGCATTTATGTTTGCGTATTTTCCATTTTCGTATTCCCAAACATATATTGACGGCTGGATAGATTTATAACTTTGCATAAGTTGATGCAAACGAGTTTCTAGCATTGTCATTCGGGCAGATTCGAATAATGGTTGCATTAACGGTTTTTTTGTTACGGCAGAAACTCGAAGTGGTTGATTTAGAAAGTACTCGTTGCTTATGTAATTTAAGGTTGGAGCTAAAATTTGTTGGTAGTCTGCTTTTATGTTTTTATATTTTATTGGGTTAAATATTGCTGTTTGGGTTAAATGTTGGTATGAATAAGGCAAAACGAAAGCCCCAAGCAAAATTGCGGTACTCAATTTAATTAGTGAGTGAATAGGGTTTGTGCGCGGTTTTTTAACTTTGTAGCGTCGCACTTTAATATTTTTTTTAACTGGTTGCGTTATGCTATTTTTTTTTGAATATGGGTTTGTATAAGCTTGTTGTCTTAAATTACCATTTACATTAGATTTATACTGATACTTTTTTGCTGTTACTGGCAACTCTATATCCTCTCCCTAATATTGTCACTTAACGGACGTTTTCCCTACTATGACATTATAGACTTATTTTTAAATTTTGGTATAGTCTAAATAATGTATTTATTCGAAATTATTTATAGAAGTTGGTGTAAGTGTAATTTCTATAATTGAATTATCGGGTTTTTGGATAGTGAGTGCAATTTTTTTATTTTTCTTGACATAATTTAAGTAATCTTTAATCATTTTAGCAGATTCGGCTCTTTTGCCATCAACATCAATAACGATGTCTCCAACCTCAACTCCAGAATGCTGTGCGGGCGTGTTTAAAATTACATCTTGAACAGTAACATTTCCGTCGTTATCTTTAATTCCAATGCCTATAAGTTTTGATGCTTTGTTATATTCGCGTAAAATTTTTGTATCATCAAAATATTCTTTTAAACTTTTTGTATCTATGTATGCGACGAGTATAAAAATAAGTAATAAGCCGAAAATTAAACGATAATACACTTTTTGTCCTTTTTTATTTTAAATTCTGTAGGTAAAGTCTAGCAAATTTTTAGAAATAAAAAATTACCCGAACGGCTATTTTGCTTAATGTATTTCTGGAGAAACTATTTAGAAATTAAAAAATAGTGTACGCCATTGTAAGTTATGTAATTGTGCTAGAAAAAAGATTGTTGCAATTTTTTAATATTTTTATTATATAATCGGGTTAGTAATGTGCGGTTATATTAAAACTTTGTAAGTTTATGAGAGAATTAATTAAGAATAAAATCAAAGGTGCATTTTCTGTTTTAATTCATATTATTTTACAATAAAATTATCGACAATATTTTTTAACTCGGATTTTTGCGCGTTGGTTAACGAACCATTACAAGAACTGTCCCATTTTTTATTTTTGTATACGGTTATTGTACAGGTTGTATCGCCCATAGTTATGTTCTCTACAGAAATTATTTTTTTATCATTTGGGATTTTATTGTTGCGTGCGCGTTTTGAAAATTTGTTAGTCAAAGGGGAAGCCTTAGTACCACCTTTTTTCGCGTGGTTATATTCATTAATTAACATGTGTCCAAAAGCAAGCCCTTTGTAAATTTGTAAACTTACTATTAATATAATAATAAAGCCTACAATTCTGTTATAATCTTCTAATTCATTGCCATCAACGTCTTCAAATTTCCCTAAACTAATTGCGAATAAGTCAATTAGCCACCATATTAGACAACCACCTACGGTTAAAAGTTGTAAACAGCCTATTCCTTTATAACCGGTATAAAAGCGGTGCAATCCCATTGGACACATGTAACAAAGCAGTGCTGTTGCTAGCCAGTTTCTCTTTTTCATATTTTAATTCCTCGTAATAATTATTTTACAATTTTTGAAAAATCCGCGATTCTTTCGAATTTTTCTTTAATTTTGCCAAGTAGGTTTATTCTGTTTGCTTTTACAGTTTCGTTTTTGTCCATAACAAGAACATCTTCAAAGAATTTATCAATGGCTGGAGTAATTGACATAAGCTCTGCTGCAAGAGTTTCATATTTTTCGGATTTAACTGTTAAAACTTCGTTGAACAGCAATTTTTCAGCATTTTCTTTGAATAGTTTTTCATCAATTGCGCCAATTTTGTTATCTTTGATAATTCTGATTATCCGGTTTGCAGCCTCATGGAATTTGTCATAATCTGGAGACTTAACCATTTCGTTTACTAGTTCAAGTCGTTCAACAAAATCTGCTAAATCTACAAGTACATTCTTTCCGGAAACGCAAGCTTCAAGCACATCATGACTATATTCGCCAGAATATAAAATAATCAATCTTTGGGTAAAAAATTCATTTATATCAGCAAGTAGTGCTTCTTCTTTTTCAGCTTTTTTAGGTAGCAATGAGACGCTGTACTTAATCAATTTTGAAAGATTTATTTTCAAATTGTTTGCAATTATGGTTTTTAAAATTCCTAAAACGGCGCGTCTTACCCCTAGTGGGTCTGCTGAACCAGTTGGTTTTCTTCCGTCTAAAAATACAGCGCATACAGTATCGATTTTATCTGCAATCCCTACAACTTGTCCTTCAATTGCTGAGGCAAGCGCGCTGTCTGTTCCAAGTGGGAAATAGTGTTCTGCAATGCCTTTTGCCACGTTTTCTTTTTCTCCGCTAATCCTCGCATAATCACAGCCAATAAAGCCTTGAAGTTCTGTAAATTCAAAAACCAACTTAGTTACGAGGTCGCATTTGCAAAGTTTTGCTGTTCTCAAAATGTCGTCTGATTTAACATTGATTTCGTCAGCAATATATTTTGATAATTTTTCAATGCGTTCTGTTTTGTCAAACATAGTGCCCATGCCTTTTTGGAATGTAACACCTTTAAGCTCAGGCTCTTTAGTCGCTAATGGGGTTTTTGTGTCTTGTTCAAAGAAGAACAATCCATCTTCAAGCCTCGCTACGACAACTCTTTCATTTCCTGCTTTAATGTTTTCAAATTCATTGCCAATATAATTGGTCATTGTAATAAATTTATTTAAAAGTTTTCCATCTTTGTACAGCGGGAAATAACGCTGGTGTGTTGCCATTACGGTAACATTAACTTTTTCTGGAATGCTTAAATACTTTTCATCAAAACTGCAAACGGCTGGAACAGGATATTCTGTAAGGTTTGAAACTTCATCAACTAAATCTGCATCTAGAGCGACATCAGCCCCGATTTTTGCAGCAGCTTCTTTTGCAAGTTTTATAATCATTTCCTTACGTTCTTCTGGACAAGCGTAAACATTGTTTTCCCGAAGTGCTGAAATATAGTCATCAGGCGACTTAATTTCGACTTTGTCTGATTTAAATCTATGACCGCGTGAGAATTTTGAAGATTTTACTTTTGCAATTTCTACAGGAAGTTCTTCGCTATCAAAAATTGATACAATCCAGCGGATAGGACGTTGGAACTTGACATCCAAATCAGCCCAGCGCATAAAGTGCGAGCCTTGAAGTTTTAGCACAATTGTTTCAACATTTTCTTTTAAAATATCTTTTGTAAGTTTACCTTTTTGCTCAACTTTTGCAAAAACATAGTTATCTTTAACGTAAAGGCTTTCTGGCGCCACACCGTTTTTCTTTGCAAAACCTAACCCCGCTGGAGTAAGTTTTTTGTTTTCGTCAAAAGCAATATGTGTAATCGGACCTTTAAGAGTTTTTTCAACATCTGCTTGTTTTTCGCTTAAGCCTTCAATTTTCACCGCCAAACGACGAGGCGTTGCATATATTTTTACTAATTCAAATTTAATTTGATTGTCATTTAATAATTTTTCAAAACTTTTTTTTAACTGTTCTTGCGCAGATGGGATAAACTTGTGCGGTAATTCTTCTGTTCCAATTTCTAATAAATATTTACTCATTTTTTCTCTCGCTAATCTAATTAAGTAAGTATATTATATAAGGAACATGAAAAACGGTAAAGAAGAACAAAGTATAAAATTTTGTAAAAACTAGTATAATGATTTTGGGAGGCAAAAACTTGCATTTGTCAACTTGGATTTTAAGTTTTGTTAAAATATGTCGTGGTTTTGCTTGTAAGATAGTGAAAATAACGTGCGAAATACAAAACTAGAATATCCATTTTTGATGATATGTGTTCGTTGCTATGTAAATTGTTTTTATAATCCCTAAAATCTTTTAAATGTTAAGAAAAATTTACATACCATATTGAAATGCACTGCAAAAGGGCGAAAAACCATATCAAGTCGCTATTGTATATATCCCTACTTTATAAAAACAACAACGCAAATAGAAGATAAAAAGCCATGCAAATGCACTATTTGCAAAGAAAAAAGCTTGTCAAAGAATTTTTAGCATGTACGATATAAAAACGGCGTGTTGTATCACACCGCAATAAGGAAAAATAAATGGCAAAAGACGTAATTGAATTTGAAGGAACTATACTTGAGTCAATGCCTAATGCTATGTTCCGAGTTGAACTCGAAAATGGACATGAAATTTTGGCTCATATTTCTGGAAAAATAAGAAAAAATTTCATAAGAATTCTCCCAGGGGATAAAGTCAAAGTCGAAATGACTCCGTATGACTTAACTAGAGGAAGAATTACATACAGATTAAAGTAATAATACATAACCGAAAGGACAGAATAATGAAAGTTAGAGCATCAGTAAAACCGATATGCAAAGACTGCCAAGTAATTAAAAGACGGGGCAGAGTTACCGTGATTTGCAAACACCCAAAACATAAACAAAGACAAGGGTAACGGCTTTTGTTCGTGTGCTGTGTGAGCAAAGCAAGCCCAGTAAGTCCTGTGAAAGTGTTTGGTGGTGTGGCACAATTTCTTTGAAAATAATTGGACAAAAGCCGAAAAGCCGGACTTAACTTTTTTCTAGCTAAAGCTTAAACACACAGGAGCGAACGTCAAAGCAAAAGCATTAACAAAACAAATAGTAATCACAAATAATAAAGGAAAACAAAATGGCAAGATTAGCTGGGGTAGATTTACCCCGTAACAAAAGAATGATTATAGCCCTTACCTACATTTTTGGTATTGGACCTACTCGTTCAGCAAAAATTCTCTCAGCTACAGGTATTTCACCTGATTTGAGAACAGACGATTTAACCGAAGATGACATTAAAAAACTCAGAGACGAGCTTGCTCACTATGTTATCGAAGGTGATTTGAGAAGGGAAGAAGGTCTTAGCATTAAAAGGCTTTCCGAAATTAACTCTTACAGAGGTATGAGACATAGAAGAAAACTTCCATGCCGTGGACAAAGGACAAAAACAAACGCAAAAACAAGACGCGGTAAAAGTTCAGGACCTGTAAGTAAAAAGAAATAGTGAATTTTAAACAAATAATAAAAGGAAAATAAAAATGGCAAGACCAACAAAAACTAAAAAAAGAGAAAAAAAGAACGTATTGCAGGGTGTAGTCCATATTCAATCTACATTCAATAATACAATCGTTACTTCTACAGACACTCAAGGTAACTCGGTTGCGTGGGTGTCAGCAGGTGCTTGCGGATTTAAAGGTGCAAGAAAAGGTACACCGTTCGCAGCACAATCAGCAGCAGAACTTGTTGCTAAAAAATCAATGGATCAAGGTATGAAAAAAGTCGAAGTTTATATCAAAGGTCCTGGTTCAGGTCGCGAAACAGCTATTAGAGCTATTCAAGCTGCCGGCTTGGAAATCACATTAATCAAGGATGTTACTCCGATTCCTCATAACGGATGCCGTCCACCGAAAAAACGTAGAGTATAATAAAAGGAGCTAAAAGTGGCTAGATATACAGGACCTTCAAATAAATTATTCCGTAACTACGGAGTAAAAGATTTATCTAACAGAAAGCTCGTTTCTTCAATGAGACAAAGTGCTTCAGGTCAGCACGGTGCAGCAAGAAAGAAACTTTCTGAATATGCTATTCACTTAAATGAAAAGCAAAAAATTAGAATGACTTATTTGGTTAGCGAAAAACAATTCGCAAAATATTACACTAACGCAGCTAAGAAAAAAGGCGTTACTGGTACAATTCTTTTGCAAATGTTAGAATCAAGACTTGACAACGTAATTTTCAGAGCAGGTTTTGCTAACAGCCGTAAACAATCAAGACAAATTGTTAATCACGGTCACGTTCTTGTTAACGGAAAAAGAGTTGATATTCCATCATACCTCGTTAAAGCAGGTGACGTAATTACAATTAAATCATCAAGTGCCGCATTCATAAATTCAATTATCGAAGGCATTGACTCAGTTTCTGCTCCAGCTTGGATGACCGAGGACAAGGCAGCATTGAAAGTTACTTTCGATAGAATTCCTGAGCGCGATGAGTTAGACCCAGAATTCAAAGAACACCTCGTAATTGAGTACTACTCTAAATAATTAACCGGGAGAAAATAAATGATGGAATTAAAAATTAAATGCGTAAATACAACAACAAGTTCAGATGGTTCACAGTACGGAAAATTCGTAATTGAGCCGCTTGAAAGAGGATTTGGTGCAACTATAGGTAACTCTTTGAGGAGAGTTTTGCTTTCAAGTCTTGAAGGTGCTGCGTGTACTGCTTTGAGAATTGAAGGTATTACACATGAATACACATCAATCCCAGGTATTGTTGAAGATGTAATCGATATTATGCTTAACCTTAAAGGTTTAGTTGTAAAATGCGATTCTCCGGAGCCTCAAAATCTCCGCTTGGATATAGATAGACCGGGACCAGTTCTCGCTTCTGATTTGCAACTTCCCGCAGGCGTTAAAGTTGTTAACCCTGACTGGTTAATCTGTACAGTGGCTGACGGTGGTTCAATTCACGGAGATATTACTGTTGAAACAGGTAAAGGTTATATTGCAATAGACGTTCTTAAGGAAAATAAAGGCAATATGCCTATCGATATGCTTCCGATTGACGCAACATTTATGCCTATCAAACGTGTAAGCTACAACGTTGAACCTACCCGTGTCGGAGATGTTATTGACTATGATAAGTTAACACTTGAAATCTGGTCAAATGGTAGCCTTGATGTAAACCTTGCATTGTCACAATCTGCAAATCTGCTTATAGAACACTTTATGCAAATTGCTGCAATTACAGGTCAAATCACTGCTACTGCACCTCAAATTGCACCAATGACTATCGAAGATGAAATTGAAGAAGTTATCGAAGAAGTTGAACCAAGCCTTACAATAGAAGATTTGGAATTGTCCGTAAGAGCTTATAATTGCTTAAAAAGGGCATCTATTAACTCAATGGCAGAATTGTTGAAAAAATCAGAACATGATTTGCTCAACATTAAAAACTTCGGTAAAAAATCCTCCGATGAAGTTATTGAAAAACTCAGACTTGCTGGTTTGGACCTCGCTCCGAATCCAGAAGGCGTAGAAATTGAATCATAATTTAAAAGGATAATAACAATGAGACACCAAACTAAAAAACATACGCTTGGAAAAGCTCAAGACCAGAGAAACGCTCTGTTGCGTTCTTTGGCTACAGAGTTGTTTCTACATGGCGAAATAAAAACAACGATGGCTAGAGCAAAAGCGCTTCGTCCTTACGCTGAAGGTTTGATTTCTTTGGCGAAAAAAGGCGATTTGCACTCACGCCGTCACGCAGCTAAATTTATTTTCGACAACAAAACTGGTAGATTGATGAATTCAGAAACCAAAGAAGTTGTTAGCGAAGCTAAAGAAAATGAAAAAGTTATGGCTGAAACTGTTTTGAGAAAATTGTTTGCTGAAATCGGTAAAAAATATTCCTCAAGACAAGGCGGATACACTAGAATTCTCAGAATGCCACCAAGACGCGGCGATGCTGCTGAAATGGCATTAATTCAATTGGTGTAACGCATTTTGACTCGGTATAAACTAGAAGTAGAATATATCGGACAAAATTATGCAGGGAGCCAGAAACAGTCTGGAGAAGTAAAAACTATTCAAGATGAAATCGACTCGGCTCTTAGAACTTTGACAAAACAAAATATAAAAACTATTTTTTCAGGACGAACAGATGCCGGCGTTAATGCAAGAGGTCAAGTTCTTCACTTTGACTTTGATAAAACTTTAGTTGCTTCAAAGTTTATCAACTCAATGAATGGACTTTTACCAAATGACATTAGCGTAAAAAATTTAGTTGAGGTATCGCAAAACTTTCATGCTCAAAAAAGTGCGAGGTGGCGCTGGTACAGATACTCGATTATAAACCGAACCCAGCGGGCGGCATTTGACGGTCTGTCACTTCTTGTAAGAAGGGACCTGCGGCTTGAAAATATAATCCTTGCACTAAAACTTTTGGAGGGAGAACATGATTTTTCGGCATTCAAAAGTACAGGCACAGGAACTCCGAGCGATGTTTGTAATATCCTTTATACTAATGCGTGGCGCAATGGTGATGAGGTGGTTATAGATATCGTCGGAACAAGGTTCTTATATAATATGGTAAGAACAATCGTCGGAACAATTTTGATGATGGAAAAAAATGGTTTAGACCCGGAAAATATAAAAACCATTCTTGACTCAAAAGATAGAAAAAATGCTGGTCCGACAATCAGTCCAACTGGATTAACCTTCATGAAAGCTGGTTATGAAGATTGGAGCCAAGAGACAAAAAACAAAATAATTAACGGAGATAAAAGAATATGAAAACTTATTCAGCAAAACCTCTCGAAGTTGAAAGAAAGTGGTACGTAATCGATGCGACAGATATGCCGCTCGGTCGTCTTGCTACTGTTGCTGCCAACTTGCTTAGAGGAAAAACAAAACCTGAATATACTCCCAACGTTGACGCTGGTGACTTTGTTGTCGTAATCAACGCTGAGAAAGTTATTGTTACAGGTAAAAAAGAAACTGACAAAATTTACCGTCACCATACCGGATTCCCCGGCGGATTGAAAGAAATTAGCTTCAAAGCTTTAATGGAAAAAGATCCGACACTTGCAATCGAGAAAGCTGTTAAAGGCATGTTGCCTCACAACACACTTGGTGCAGAACAATTCACTAAATTGAAAGTATACGCAGGTTCAGAACATCCACATGCTGCTCAAAAACCTGTTGAATACAAACCGGAGGTTAAATAATGGCTGATAAAGAAATTATGGCAACAGGAAGAAGAAAGACTTCTATTGCAGTTGTAAAACTTGTTAAAGGTAAAGGCAGAGTGTTTGTAAATGGCAAAACTCTTGCTAATTATATCGGTAATAGACCGACTTTGGAAATGATGATTTTCAAACCGCTTGCTTTAACTGATACTCAAGAACAATTCGATGTTAGAGTAAAAGCAGTTGGTGGTGGCGTTTCATCACAAGCTGGCGCAATCAAACACGCTATTTCAAGAGCTTTGTTAAAAGTTAATGAAGAACACAAAGCAGTCCTAAAATCAGAAGGCATGCTTACTCGTGACCCGCGTGTTAAAGAACGTAAAAAATATGGTCGCAAAAGAGCAAGAAAAAGATTCCAGTTCTCAAAACGTTAATCTTTACAACAAATATCAAAACCCGGTTCAAAGCCGGGTTTTTTGTTTCAGTATGATTATAATATATATATTCTTAACAAAATGTTACAATCTCATGACGCGCGATACTAGCGCGTTATAACCACCCAAAAGCATGACTAGGCATGGTTTTGAGGCAATTTTTTATATATTTTTTATTTTATTTATATATAGAGAATTGAGAGTAAGAGCATGACAACTGTAACAACTGGCGACACAACAATCACAACTTCTGGCAAAACGAAGATAAATATATATAAAAAACCATCTTCGTGTGCTCCCGAAAAATGGAATGCATACTGGAACAAACAATATAGCGATATTCCAGTGCGCGTATATAGTGGTGGCAGTAAAAATATTTTCAATCAAAAATTAAAGAACTTAAACTTTTCTGGTGGCTGCGGCTGTAGTGGAATTAATTTTCCTAGCGGCTCTTGGGGCGATGGTTCCGGCGGAGTTTATATTAAACCATATAAACCTGATAACTACGATAGATTTTTAATGACAATGCAAACACTTGGCGGCGACAATTGTATGAAACTTTTGGGTGGCGCAATTAGTGGCGTTTCCAGCTTGTTAAAAGGTTTGTTTGGCGGAAATAGTGATAATTCCACAACAACAGGTTCAACGGGCGGAACATCTTCTGGCGGTAGTGCAGGAACCGCTGGTTCTGCTGGAAGTCAACTAGCGAACGCGCTTAACCAAATTCGTATAAATAATACAACTTCAACCAAGTCAACAGCTGCCAATGCATCTAAGAACACATCGGCAACTTCTTCGTCATCATCAGGTTCAACGGGTACATCGTCATCAACAGGTACGACTTCTACAAGCAGTGCTAATACAATTAATGACAGCCAATATCAAAACCTTGATGCCGTAAAAGATTACAATTCTTTTGTTGGAAATTATGAGCAACAAGTGCAAGCGCTAGATATATCAGGAATAGAACAAAATGTGGCTGATTATACTCAGGCTCAAAACGAAGCGCAAGTAAATCTTAATACTTGTGATAAAGACATTGAAGAAGTCGAAGGACAAATCTCAACTGTAGATGAAGATGTAAATACGAAGAATAATACGGTTGCGTCACAATCCGGTGAAGTATCACGCGCTGAGAGTGAATTGAGTAATGCAACAGCTAAAAAAGACGCGGCGGCAGAAAATGTACAAAGTCTTAAATCTCAGTTGGATACATTAAATTCGACAAACAATTCTGAAAATGCAAGCAAAATTGCAGAAGTACAAGCGCAACTGCAAGCCGCAGAAGCTGAATTAAAGCAGGCTGAGCAAGAAGAACAAAGTGCCAAAGAATATTTAGAAAAAGCTCAAACTAATCTGGAAACAGCAGAAAAAGAACTTAGCGCGGCAAAAGAAAGACAAGCAGACATTAATCAACAACTGCAAATCGCTCAAGCGAGAAAACAAAGTCTTACTGAAACATTTAATATGGCACAATCTCAAGTGAGTGACGCAAATAATAGATTATCGCAAGCCAACGAGACTTTGGCAAGCTTAGATTCTGAAAAATCGTCTTTATATGGTCGTGCACAAGATGCAATGCAAGATTTGGATAATCAAAAGAAAACACCGCAAAAAAAGACCGAATAAAATAATTAAAAAATTACTACTGCCGTTTATTTTTAAACGGCAGTTTTTCTATTTATTGGCATTATTAAAATTTATAACATTTCTTAACTTTAATTATTATTTTGTGTAGTTTTTCCCTCAAAACTGTTATTATAGTTATATATTATGAGGAGAAAATTAATGAAAAAGTTTTTTACAAAGTTTGTTCCGGTTGTTATGTGTATCGCTTTGTCGGCGGCAACAGCCTTTGCTGAGCCGGCGTTTACAGATTTAACTAAAGACCATTGGGCATATCCACAAATTATGGAGCTTGCAAAAAGTAACGTTGTGGTTGGCTATCCAGATGGCTCATATCAGCCCGATGCGAAAATTACAAGGGCAGAATTTGCATCAATGGTTGTAAAAGCCCTCCATCAAGAAAATGCTATATTTACCGACATGATTAACTTTGATGATGTTGCAAACGACCATTGGGCTTGGGCAAGCATTCAGCGCGCTGTCCATTTTGACCTAATTAGTGAAACAAATGACAACAAGTTCCGTCCAGATGATAATGTAACACGGGCGGAGTGCCTTGAAATTGTTGTTAATTCGCTTACTACGGATGAAATATCTCTTGAACAAGCAAAAAAAATTCTTGAAGCAAAATATATTGACGCGCATGCAATTCCAGAATGGTTCGTAATCAAAGCCGGTAAGGCAGAAGTCCTCGGTATTATTGTTTCAATTCCTGGTAAAGAATCAAAAATATTTGCCGAAAAACCAGCAACACGTGCTGAAGTCGCTGCATTTCTGTTCAATATGATGGAACAAGTTAGACTTGCGCCAAATAAAAAGCTGGCAGAAGTTATGCAGCCAATCGAGGCGGATGGCGTTGTCCTTGAAGATGCGATTGTAAAAGGCACAGTCGGTATTATTCCTCCTGGAACAATTATTCCGCTTGTTATCAAAGATAATATGAGTTCTCAAACAAGCTCGCTAAGTGATGTTTTTGAAGCAAAAGTGCCCAAAAACCTTATTACACCGCAAAAATATCTTCTTATTAAAGAAGGTTCGACTGTAAAAGGACTTTTGATTGATAAGAAAAAGGCTTTAATTTTGTTTAGGAATGGTAAACTTGTATTAAATACAAAGGTTATTACAACTCCAGCAGAGCAGGCAGCTTCATTCTACGGAGTGACAGAAACTGACCCAAATTTAAGTATTTGGAGAAAAATATTTAAAGGTTTGAGTGTTAAATATACCAACGGTGAAATTATAAACGTAAAAACGTTAAAAACAATCAAGGTAGATTTAACGAATAGCTGGATTATAGAATAGCTGTAACTATGCCCACTAAACTTGTTGGTCGCAGAAATGCGACCATTTTTTTTAAAAGTCCTCGGGTAAGTAAATATTTGCCTGTTGTAAAATATCAAGAATTTTTTTATACTTTTTAGTTTTTTGGATAATGTACTGGTAATTTCTTACGACATTAATTATGTCATAACTCGAAAGTAGTATCTTTCTTCGTCCGCCTTCAATATTTTCAATAACTTTTGCCATAAAACCTCGCTTTCTGTTATTAAAATGAACGGCAATTTTTTGTGTTCCTAAAATATTTGAGCCAAAAATCGTAACTTTGATTTAGAAAACTCGTTTCGCATTGTAAACATTTGCCGAAAAATGTCAAAAAAATAATATGTTTGTTTTTAAATTAAATGAAGAAGGAAGGTAAAATTTGCGTACTTGTACAATTAATAATTTTAATACTTCAAAACCTATACAGTCAAAAGTCTCTGGCATGAAACCTGCTTTTGGTGTTTATGTAGTTATGCCGGAAGATAGGGATTTTTTTGATACGGATGAAGGTAAAGCTACAAAAAATACTGGTTACGTTTTGGGTTTGGGCTTTGTAATTAGAAGCGCATTGCAAAAGTGGAGTGGCAAACTGTTTTCTAATTATTTTGCCAACCATCCTAACGTAAATAAGGCGTTGGTAGTTGATATTGCCAATAATATGAAAGCAGATAAGACTAAAAAGATAAATAATGTAGGCATTAAAAATCTTAGGATATTTATTGAGTCAGCTGGGCAAAATGCGTATTTTGACCCCTGTAACAACGTAATTCGTGTAACTAAAGATACACTAATTTCACTTCCGCATGAAATCGGACATGCCGTGGAGGAACATGGGTCAAAGGTCTTTAAATTTCTCCAACGTAATCGTGGTAATGCCACAATTTTGGCGTTGGTTTTGTATGGACTGGGTAGGAGCAAACCAACGAATAAAAAGGGTGAGCAGACGCCTGTAAGAAAAATTCAAAATACTTTGTATAAGTTTAATGCATTGGTTCCATTGATTGCGTTTAGTCCTGAGCTTATTACAGAGTTCAAAGCTTCCAAAATTGGTGTTGATTATATTAAGAAATATACTAAAAATGTTGAAACCCAGCTGAAACAAAACTCTGCAAATAAAGCTTTGATTCAAAAATTAACGGACGCTAAAGCTATTTTAAAAGCAGCAAAAAAACATTACGCGATTGCTTTTTGTACATACTTAGCCCTGCCCGTGTTTGCAATGATGGATAATTTTATATTTAAACAAGCAATGAAAAATTAACTCAGAACTTCTTTATCGGATAGTCGTCCGGTATCTTCCAGCCGTTGAGATAGATTCGAGCCGCGCACATAGAGCCATTGGGAGAACCACAAATCGGAACACCGTTCGTACTATCGAGCGCATAATTACTTGTACCAATTGGATGAGGGCATAAAAAATTATGTTTTGCACAATAATATGGATTAGGATGAGTGCATGCCTCTGCGGATATTGTGAAAAAAAATACATCGTATCCAAATTTGTTTGGCGCTTTGTTTCCGTTAATATCAACCATAAATCCTATATTTTTAGAAGTAAAGGTTGTTGCGGCAAATCCGACACCAATTTGCATACCATTTTGAAGTTGAATTCGGTACTTTTCGTTTGCATTGACCCACCTTGCATTTGGTAAAGCCGTGCCGTCAATGAATTTTATAGAGGATAAAATGTCGCAATTAGCTTTGGCAACGCCGGATTTACATGTTTTAGTAACTTTTAAATAAGGTACAAGGTAGTTTTCTGCAAAATAATTATGAACTGCCACATAATCTGGCGCTAAAGCAAAGGAGGTTTCAATCATTTGGGTTATGTTTCGACTGGGGCTGGAGATTGTAGCCAGATTCATAGCGTCATCAATAAGTTTATATGCAATTGGCAACGCGGTTTCAATTTCTCTTTTTCTAAAATTGCTCATTAAATTCGGCACAGTTAAAGCCGCAATTACTCCAATAATTGTTAAAGTAATTAACGTCTCAGCAAGAGTCCAACCATGCTTTTTGTTTTTAGCTAAAAACCTGGAAACCCTTGTGG
>CAZVBZ010000017.1:0-34207 GCA_964626145.1 uncultured Muribaculaceae bacterium
GCAAAAGATGCAGAGATAAAGAAATTAGAAGAAGAATTGAAAGCAATACCGCCCGCGGGAGAAACCGGTGAGTCAGATAAAAACCTAATTGATTCTGCAGTAGAAAAAAAGATTTCATTGAATAATTTAAAAGAATATAGCGATATAAATAAAGTGCTTAAATCACAAATAAAAATTTATGGAGATGATGCAAAAACTGATGCCGAACAGAAAGCGGCGTACATGGAATATGCTAAAAAACTTCTTTCAGAATATTATGACGAAAATAAAGACGGCACAGTTACAGTTGAGGAGTTTACAAAAAAAGAACAGGCTAATAACGAAACCGTTGCTAAATTAAACGCTCAAAATTTAAAACTAAACCCAAGCGATAACGATAAGGTTATTGCAAAACGCACAGCAAGTTTGTTTGCTCAAAACCTTAATTTTAACGACAATGGCAAGATTGATCCAGAGGAATTAGCGTTCTTTAATAAAAAGGCTGACGAAAATGACGGTAGCAAAGACGGAACGATAAAAGCTTCTGGTGAGGCAGCCATGTTTGAGAGCGTAGTAGGGCAGAATGCTAATGATGAAAAGCTTAAGACTGTTGTAAATAAATATCTACTGGGCAAAACCTTAACAGATGCTGAAGAACAAATTTTGAAGAATGGACAAAAGACAATTAAATCCAATATAAAGAAGTACGCAGATGAGTGGAAAGGCAACTAAAGTTTTCTACTTAACATAGATTTTTCAATATTACAATATTTACCCTGCCTAATTTGGTGGGGTAATGTATTTTTGTCGGTGAATAAAAGTTCGCATTATCGATAGCGTGTAAAAATTTTGTGCTAATTATTTTTATAATTGGAATAAATGGCTTCTGGATGGTTTGAGTTGGAAAGGATTATTTCCATGTATTCGTTTTTGTCGATATTTAGCCCCATGTTTTTTATTCCGCGTTTGATTTTTTTTGTAGTTTTAGACTTTTTTTGTGGCTTTTGTGGTTCTTTTTCCATTGGCAACTTTTCCCTTTTGATTTTTTTGAGTTTTGTCTTTTATGTTATCATAAAAGAAATATTAGTTTTGTTTGATAGAGGTGAAAATGAAAAAATTTATAATTGGACTTTTGGCGTGTTTGCTTAGTTTTAATGCGGTGTTTGCAATGGATAAAATTGAAGCTGTTGAAACTTTTTCTGCAAAAAATCTTGCTGAAAATCGCGTTTGGGTTGGTACATTCCAGTTAGTTTGGAATGACGTTATGGATAAAGTTGTGAAATCGCCAATACGCTTTGTTTCTGGAGACCAGACCGTTGCCCGTGCTTTAAACAAACAGGAGTTTACTGCCGATATGCTCTCTGAGCAGTCGTATTACAAAGCTTATGGCAAGACTTCGCTTGAATTAAAAAAACAAATTGAAGCTGATATTATGCAAAAATTTGGCGAAAAAAGTGAAATTTTGGACAAAATTAATTGGACAAACCCAAATAGCGCATTCTTTGTTTATTCAATGTTGAAAAAAGATTTTCTCTTTCTCAATAGGTTTAATCAATTAACAGCAGGTGATTTTGGACCATATTATACAGAATATTTTGGTATTGATGAAACAAGCCGTGAGCAATTGTACGATAATGTTAGAGTGTTGTTCTATAATTCCTCGGAGGATTTCGCTATTGCGCTAAGCACTCAAACAAATGACCAGGTATATATTTATCGAACTAATGAAAATAAACCGTTTAACAAAATGTACAAAAAAATGAATAAAGAAACTCAAAAATACAAAGGAAATCACCATTTTGTAGAAGGGGATAAGGTTAAAATTCCTTATTTGTCGTTTAAAAAAGATGTAAATTATGATGAACTTTGCGGTAGAGAAATAAAAAATACGGATAGACTTTATTTCGCAAAAGCCTTGCAAACAATTGATTTTGAGTTGAATGAATCCGGAGTAAAGCTTAAAAGTGAGGCGGCGGCTGATATTTGCCTTATGTCATTTATGCCGAAAGCACCAAAAGCCGGTAGAAATATGACCGTTAACAACACATTCTATATGTTTTTGAAAGAACAAAATAAAGAAAAACCGTATTTTGCGGCAAGGGTAAAAGACTTGATTTTGTTTAAACCTGCGGCAAAAAATCTTTAACAAAAAGCTCCCCGCAGGAGCTTTTTTTAACTTTACTTTTATTATTCAAGGCGTTATGATTGTTTTTGAAGGAGCAAATTATGTATAATCCTAAATCCCATAAGGCAGAGGAGTTTATTGCACATGCAGAGGTTCTTGCTTCGTTAGATTTCGCAGAAAAAAATAAAAATAATGCTGTTTTAATTGATAAAATTCTTGATAAAGCAAAAAAAGGCAAAGGGCTTTCTCATAGAGAAGCCGCAGTATTGCTTGATTGTGAAATAGAAGAAAAAAATAAAGAAATTTTTGCTCTCGCAGAAAAAATTAAAAAAGATTATTATGGAAATAGAATTGTTCTTTTTGCTCCGTTGTATTTGTCAAATTATTGCGTAAACGGTTGTATTTATTGCCCGTATCATGCAAAAAATAAAACCATTCCGCGTAGAAAACTTACTCAGGAAGAAATAAAAAACGAAGTAATTGCATTGCAGGATATGGGGCACAAAAGGCTCGCAATTGAGGCAGGCGAGGACCCGGTTAATAATCCAATTGAGTACATTTTAGAATCTATCAAAACAATTTACTCTATAAAACATAAAAATGGGGCAATTAGACGTATCAATGTTAATATCGCAGCAACATCGGTTGAAAATTACAAAAAGTTGCATAATGCCGGAATTGGAACTTATGTACTTTTTCAAGAAACTTATAACAAAGAAACTTATGAAAAAATTCATCCAACCGGTCCAAAACATAATTATGCGTACCATACAGAAGCCATGGATAGAGCTATGGAGGCTGGGATTGATGACGTTAGCCTTGGGGTTCTTTTTGGCTTGGAGCTTTACAGGTATGAGTTTTCAGCATTGTTGATGCATGCGGAGCATTTAGAAGCTGCCTTTGGCGTTGGACCACATGCCATAAGTGTTCCACGTTTGCGAAAAGCGGACGATATAAATCCTGATGAGTTTGACAATGGTATTGATGACGATACTTTTGCCAAAATAGTTGCTTGTATCCGTATTGCTGTTCCATATACTGGCATGATAGTTTCTACTCGTGAAAGCGAACAATGCAGAAAACGACTTTTGCACCTTGGAGTTTCACAAATGAGTGGTGGCTCAAAAACCAGTGTGGGTGGATATTTTAATCCAATGCCGGAAAATGAGGACTCGGCGCAGTTTGACATTAGCGATAGACGCCCTCTTGATGACGTTATTAGATGGCTTATGGAATTAGGATATTTGCCAAGTTTTTGTACGGCATGTTATGGTAGCGGTAGGACTGGTGAGCGTTTTATGGAAATATGCAAGGAACAGCAAATTCACAATTTCTGTCAGCCGAACGCTATTTTAACCTTGAAAGAGTATCTAGAGGATTACGCGTCACCGGAAACAAAAGCTGTTGGCGAAAAGCTTGTTTGTTCTGAGTTTGCGAAGTTGCAAAATGTTAAAATCAAAGAAACAACGGAAGAATACCTTGCCAAAATCCAAAACGGTGAGCGTGATTTCCGGTTCTAATTAATAAAGGAGGATTATATGTATAAATTGTCTATCAGAAAACCAAGAGCATATTCTTATGACGAAATTGGTGATTTCCCTGAATTAGAAGATGCACAAGAAAGAGCCAAAAAAGAAAAAGAAAAAAATCCTGAAATTAACTACAAAATTGAAGAATCAAACGGTTCTTTTAATAGCTACGGTGAACTTCTTTTGGACTTAGTTGAAAAAGGCTAAAAGCGTTAGTATTTACCTTGTTGTTGAATTGTGGATTGTAGTTTGAAACTTGCAAAAAGCTTGAATTGTTTTGCAAGTTTTTGGGGTGTGTTTTTTGTTTTTTTTCGGAATATTGTTTGTAAGCGAAACCGCAGCCGCCTACTAAAAGTAATAATGCCGTGGCTATTTTGCCTAAATAGTGCTTTTTCGGATTTATTGTTTGCTCAATTTTTTGTTGTATTTCTGGCGAAATTAAAATTTCACGATATTTTTCAATTTTTTGGTACAACGCGCTGTGGGTTTTGTCGTAGCCTTTTGCTTTAAATACTTTTGCCAAGCTGTCCATAATATTGAAGCCAAAACCTTCTTGAAGTGCTGAGTGATAGGCTTTTTGATAATTCTCCGGAACCTTATAGGCGTAATTCTTTTCAGGGTGTATTGTTGTGTTGAAACCCTGCATGTCAAATCTTTCTTCTCGTCCAAATACATCCATGTAAAAATACATATTGTTTTTTGCCATCATTGGCTCTGCAAATTTTGCTTTTGCAAATTCGATTGGGTTTTGAAGATTTTCTGCGCTTATTTTTAATTCCTCCGATAATGGCGCAATAGCTTGTTTTTTGTGCGTTTCTTTTATTGTTGTAAATTGATTTTTTGTGGCGTCAAAAACTTTTATTTCTTCAGGTGTTCCGGTTGCAATTTGTCTGAGTGGCTGCTGGTCGTGGTTTCCAACTCCAATAATAAAACTATCTGGTGACCAGCCGCGATTTAAAAATGCTTGGTTATACCCCCAGCCCGTTCCGTAGTTGTGCATGTATGTGCTGTTGTGAATTTTTACTCTGTTTTTTAGTGGCGGTATTAGATTTCCATTATTATCAAATGCGCGAAAATCGTCTGGAGACGCTTCAAATTCGTAAATAAGGTTTTTTAGGTCAAAGTCATCTCCTTTAACTTCTTTAACCCATTTTTCGACAAGGTTGAGAAGGTCCTCGTTTAGGTATTTGCGGTTTTTTTCCAGCACGGATTTTTCACCTTTGGGGGTGATAATTGGCGTAACATAAGCCCAGCCGACATCAAACCGGATTATGTCGTAACGCTGAGCGTGGAGTTGAATTTTTCTTTTTAAAAGTTTTGCAGAGTCGCTTGTTTCGTCAAGAATGGTGTCGTAATTTAGTGCAGGTAGCCCCCAGTCGGGCATGCCTATAAAGTGATTTTTTTTAAATGCGTTGGGAAAAGCGTTTACTTCGTCATGGGAAAATCCTATTAAGCAATCTCCAGCTAGTTTTATACCTTTTGAATTTAATGCTTTTTTTCCTTTTTTTAAATGCTCTTCTGCTAAAAATTGTTTAAATTTAAAAAATTCAATGTCGGGTTCGTTTTCTCTTTTGAAATTTAGCCAGTCTTGATTTTCTTCAATAAATTTTGAGTATCGTTTTTTTATATCCAACGAGGAGTCAAGTTTTTTAAATCTCTGAAAGGCATTTTTTAAAACTTTATTTTGTATTCCATCAGTGTCAATGACGTTTTTAAAATTAACAAACGCATCAGTATTTTCATTGACATTGCCGTTTACTATTTTGATTAATTCGTCTTTACTTAAAAGATTGTGATATTCATCTGTTGCCAAAAGCTCTGGGCAAATTTGATGATTTCCAAGCTCTAAAGCAGAACCTTTGTACGCGCAGTAAAAGTTGTATACTGGGCGAATTTGTCCGGCGGGTAAGTCCTCTACAACATTAAAACCAAGATAATTGTGCATATATTCAAAAAATTCTTGAGCTTTGGGTGAAGCAATATGCCCGATACCAGTGTTAAGTTCTTTTGTTTGGGGTAGGCAAGAGGTTGGCATTATGAATATTGATTTACCGGTTTGTCCAGTTACTTTTCTGGCTTCCGACAAAGTTTGTTTGTAGTCGTTTATTTCGTTAGGGTTTAAAGCTCTTTTAAATGAAATTTTGGAACTTTGAGTCTTAATTTTTGATATTTTCATTATTGCCCCTTGTCTGAATAAGCTTGTTAATTTTGCAAAAACCTTGTTATTAAAACCTAAACTTTAGAACCGTAAATGCTTATTTAAAGACCTTTTTTGATATGTTAAATTAAAAAAAAGAATTTGTAAATCTATATTAATTATTCATGTAAAATTATGTAAAGTGCTGTATTTGATAATCTAGAAAAAGTTTTGTTTTTTTTGTATTACATTAGAGTATTCGCGCATTTGTGGTAAATTGTGTAAAATAAAATGCATCCAGGAGGATATAATATGAAGGTTGATTCAGTTGTTGTTGTGCCGTGTTACAAAGAATCAAAACGGCTTAATACAGAGCAATATTTAAGTGAACTTGATAAGTTTTCATCAAAAGTGGTACTTATTGATGATGGAAGTCCAGATGATACTTTTAAGGTTTTAAAAAATTTGGAACGAAATAGTTCTGATAGATTTGTTGCGATAAAAAAGCCGGTAAATGCTGGTAAAGCGGAGGCGGTGAGGACGGGTATGAATTATGCTATAGAAAAATATCCGGCTGCAAAATATGTAGGATTTTTGGATGCAGATTTAGCTGTTAAGTTCTCGGAAGTGCCAAACATGCTTGATTGTTTTACAAAAAATAAAGAAATAAATACGGTTATAGGCGTGCGTTCAAGACTCGCTGGACATAAGGTTGATAGGTCTTTTTTCGCTTATGCTTTGCAAAGAACAATTGCAAAAATGGGCGGAGTTTTATTTTCACCAAAAGTTACTGATACACAGTGTGGGGCAAAGTTTTTTGATTTGCAAGTTGTAAAAAAAGTTATAAAAGAACCTTTTATTTCAAAATGGCTTTTTGACCAGGAGCTTTTAACGCGAATTTTCCGTTTACCTGAATGTTGCAATAAAAATTGGCTTTATGAGCATCCTGTTTCCAGCTGGACAGAAATTGGAAATTCAACACGTAAGTTTTCTGACTATTTCAAATCGTTAAAAGATTATTTTAAAATATTGAAAAAATATGGCATAAAATAAAAACTCATATTGTTTTAATTTTGGCTGGGCTAAAAAATCAATACCTGTTGTATATAGAGTTTCGGTTATACCACCTGTAGTTCATATTTTGCATTTCATAGTTTTGATAGCGCAAATTGTAATTTATATCTCTAAGTTCTTGATTTGCTTGTATTTGATATTGTAATTGTTTATCTTGGGATGTTAAATTTATTTCTCTGTTGACAAGATTCATAAGACAGTTGTTTTGCTCATTTTGAGGATAAGACAAGCAGGCGTTATATCCTTTTGTGAAACCAACTTTTCTATTTAGCCAATATTGCATGGCGCTTCCTTGTTTAATCATATATGAAGAACTCAGTTTGCGCCTAATTTTTGAAGGGTCAATAACAACATTTTGGTAAGCTTCCGGAGCAACTTGTTGCCAGTGTATTTCAAATTTTTTGTTTACTTTTTTTTCTGGAATTGTGATTTTTGCCCTTGTTAAAATGAATTCGTGTTTTTTGTTAGATGTGTCTTTGGTTAATAAAGTTACGCTAGTACCTTCTTCGCCCTTTAAGCGGGATAAAATTTCAGCCTGTGTTAATGGTTTTGTACGTTCGTTGTTAATTTTTATTATTTCATATCCAACTGGAATAATTGAGGCGGGCGAGTTTGGTACGGTATTGTATATGATGGTTTTATGATTGTATGGCTCTTTTAAAAAGTATACACCTATGCCGCTGATTGTTTCAGAATGAGCTATATTAATGGGTGAAAAAAATAAGATAATTAGCAGTAATAAAATCTTTTTCATATTTATACTCCGAATGTGATGTGATTTTAATACATTATACCAAAAATGATATAAATGAAAAATGTAAATGTAAATGAGTAGGCGGCTTGCAGTTTTAATAAAAATAGAATTACAAAATAACATTTAAAACCGTGTATCTATTTTTCTTGTATAATTTTACCGAAGGAAGTAAAAGTATGAACAAGATGTTGGCGATATTTAGAGCATTTAAATATAAAAATTTTAGATTGTTTTTCCCTGGGTTGGCTATTTGTCAAATTGGAATATGGATACAAAATATTGCAATAAGCTGGCTAGTGTATGATATTACAAAATCTCCGCTAACTATGGGCACGGTAATGTTTTTTAGCGCTATTCCTTTGTTTTTATTAACTCCAGTTATGGGCGTTGTTGTTGATAAATTTAATAGACACAAGTTGTTGTTTTGGGTTCAAATACTTTTTGCATTGCAAGCTTTGTTAATAACTTTCATTACAATGTCTGGAAATATACAACTAAAACATATTATTTTTTGTGGTGTGTTTTTAAGTTGTATTGCTTCGTTAGATGCACCATTAAGACAATCTACATTTGTTCTTTTGGTTGATGACAAAAAAGATTTGCAAAATGCAATAACCCTAAACGCATCGATGTTTAATATTGCGAGATTTATTGGTCCTGCTATTGGTGGATTATTAATTGCGTATACAAATATTACTTTTTGCTTTTTTGTCAATTTTTTGTGTATTTTGCCAAATATTTTTCTAGTAAAAAAAATGAAAATAACAGATTTTAAAAGTGAAGAAATAAAAAATGAAAACATTTTTAAAGGCTTAAAAGAGGGGCTTGTTTATGTTTGCAGTAATCCAAAAATATTATTGTTACAAATTTATTTGGCAATTTTTTGTGTGTTAATGCTTGCATATCCAATGTTAATGCCTATTTACACGGTTGAAGTTTTAAAAAGCAATGCCCATATTCTGGGATATATTTTGGGCGCGGTTGGAGTTGGTTCTTTGTTAATGTCATTAATTTTATCGGCAAAAACAACTGTAAGCTGTATGAAAAGAATTTTGTATTGTGGTTGTTTGTTGATATGTTTAGCGTATGTAGTTTTGGGCTTTTTTCATGATGTTTATTTAACAATTGTGCTGATGTTTTTAGCCGGAATTGGCTTAACTTCTGTAACTGCACCACAAAATATACTTTTGCAAAGTATGATTGATGAAGAAAAACGCGGGCGAGTTATGAGTATAAATTCCCTTTGTTTTATGGGCACAACATCAATAAGCAGTTATTTGTGCGGTGTTTTGACGCATTGGGTCGGAATAAAAGGAACATTTGTGGTGTTGGGTGTTGTTATGTTACTTGTAGGGAGCATTCTTAGTTTTGCGTTATCTAAGTTTAATTATTCTGAAAAAGGAACATTGTAAACTATGAAAATAAAAGAGGCTTAAAATAAGCCTCTTTTTAAATTATTATTTTTATAAATTAACCAATGACCGGTGCAATAAAAGTTCTGGCAGACATGTCTTTGTCCAGCATAAATAGTGCGTTTCCGTCTGAGTTGATTAATTTTAATTTGTTTATTACATCAGTTGCTGTTGCTTCTTCTTCAACTTGTTCATCAATATACCATTGTAAAAAAGATGTTGCTGCGCGGTCTTTAACCTCGTCTGCTACATCAGCAAGTTCGTTTAATGATTTTGTCACAAATTGTTCGTGCTCAAGAGTCGCTTCAAATACGTGAAGAATATTTTTCCAGGTTGTTTGAGGTTTTTCAATGGCATCAAGTTCAACCGTTCCACCTCTTTCAATTAAATAATCATATAAACCCATAGCATGGGCATTTTCCTCTTGAACTTGAATTTTCATCCAGTTGGCAAATCCCATTAAGCCTAAATCTGCTAAATAGGCAGCCATTGACAAATAAAGGTATGATGAATAGATTTCTTTGTTAATTTGTTCATTAATTGCTTTTTCTAACTTTTCATTAATCATAATTTTTACTCCATAATCCGTGTATGTTACATAATTCACGCGTAATCATTTTATCACCATCATCTCCAAATTTCAAACAAGGTTCGTCACCTGGCTTTAGATATTTTCTTTTCATCCAAACTTTGTTTTCTGAAATGGCTTCTATAAACATGATGTAATGCTCTGGTTCCATTGGGTGCGGTAGACTGCCTACCCGAATAATTTTTTCGCCGTCACCAATTGTTAATACTGGAACATGCTTTTCTTGGGCGGTTTCGTCGTCACCATGCTCAATTAGGTTAACCATTGGCTGCGAACAGCAAACGAGTGTACCGTATCCGGGATAAACTACTTCAATAATGTTTCCACATATTTCACACTTGTATAGTTCCATTAAGTTCGTCATATAAAACTCCTTTTTACTTGTATCAAAGGCATTATAAAAACTTTTGTAGCAAAAAACATTATCCGCTTTTAATTTAATGTGCTTAAAAATAAAAGTTATTACATGCTTTTAGTTCAAAAAACATTGACAAATAAAAATGAGCAACTATGATATAATAAGACTTGTAATAGTCTAAACCTAATTATAGGCAAATCAAACACAAAAAGTAGTATATTAGAAAAGGAGATTACTCTAATGGCACGCGAAAAGTTTGAACGTAACAAACCGCACGTTAACATTGGTACTGTAGGTCACGTTGACCACGGTAAAACAACATTAACTGCAGCAATCACATCTGTATTGGCAGCTGCTGGACAAGCACAAGCTAAAAAATTCGATGAAATCGATGCTGCTCCTGAAGAAAAAGCAAGAGGTATTACCATCTCTACTGCTCACGTAGAATACGAAACAGAAACAAGACACTACGCTCACGTAGACTGCCCGGGTCACGCTGACTATGTTAAAAACATGATTACAGGTGCTGCTCAAATGGATGGCGGTATCCTCGTTATCGCAGCAACTGATGGTCCGATGCCACAAACTCGTGAACACATCTTGCTCGCAAGACAAGTTGGTGTACCTAAATTGGTTGTATTCTTGAACAAATGCGATATGGTTGATGATGAAGAACTTCTCGACCTCGTTGAAATGGAAACAAGAGAACTCTTGTCTTCTTATGAATTCGATGGCGACAATATTCCTATCATCAGAGGTTCTGCTTTGAAAGCTCTTGAAGCTGTTCAAGCTAACGGTTCAATCAAAAAAGGCGAAGATAAATGGGTTGACAAAATTTGGGAACTTATGGATGCAGTTGATGCATACGTTCCAACTCCTGAACGTGACCTTGACAAACCATTCTTGATGCCGGTTGAAGACGTATTCTCTATCACTGGTCGTGGTACTGTTGCTACTGGTCGTGTTGAAAGAGGTAGAGTTAAAGTTGGTCAAGAAGTTGAACTTGTTGGTTTCGGCGAAACTAAGAAAACAACTGTTACAGGTGTTGAAATGTTCAGAAAATTGCTTGACGAAGGTCTTGCAGGTGATAACATTGGTGCGTTGCTCCGTGGTATCGATAAAACTGAAATCCAACGTGGTCAAGTATTGGCTGCTCCTGGTTCAATCACACCTCACACAAAATTCACAGCTAACGTTTACGTTTTGACAAAAGAAGAAGGCGGACGTCACACTCCATTCTTCCCTGGTTACAGACCTCAGTTCTATATCAGAACAACTGACGTAACTGGTTCTATCAAATTCGATGGCGAAATGGTTATGCCTGGTGACAACGTTGTTATGGACGTTGAATTGATTGCTCCTGTAGCTATCGAACAAGGTATGAGATTCGCTATTCGTGAAGGCGGACGTACAGTTGGTGCTGGTGTTGTAGACAAAATCATCGGATAGTCTTAATACCGACAACATAAATTTAAAAACAGCTCTGAAATTATTCGGAGCTGTTTTTGTATGTTATAATTGCTTTATGCTTAAATATTTAAAAATAAAAAATGACAATGATATAAACAAATTTGTAAAACTGGCAGATGAAATATGGCATGAATATTTTCCGTTTTTACTTTCGGCAGAACAAATAAACTATATGTTGGAAAAATTCCAGTCTCTTAATGCTATAAAAACTCAGCAAGAAACAGGTTATGAATATTATTTTGTGAGTTGTGAAGGAAAAACCATTGGGTATGTGGTTTTTGTGACAGAAAAAGATTATTTGTTTTTGTCAAAGTTATATTTTTTAAAATCTTTTAGAGGAAAGGGTTTTGGACGAGAAACGTTGAAGTATCTTGAGCAGATAGCAAAATGTAATGGATTGAAAAATATTCGCCTTACTGTCAATAAATACAATGAAAGTTCAATTATTGCGTATAAAAAATGGGGATTTGAGGTAATTGAGTCTAAGGTTTTTGACATAGGGCGCGGCTATGTTATGGATGATTACATAATGCAAAAAGTGTTATAGGTTTTGTTTATTGGAGAGTGTAAATGAGTAAAGTTGCAAAAATAAAGGGGCTTGCGATTGTTATATTTATAGGTTTTATGATTTCATGTTTGTGGGCTTGGTTTTGTGGGAATATTCTTCATTTAGGTTATCCGTTTAATACTTTTCTCGCGCCTCTATCATGCGCGTTTTCTGATTTTACGGATTTAATGCCGTTAATAAGTGATTTAAATATATATAATAGACCCAATGACTGGCTAAATTATTTTCCTTTTGCTTATTTGATTTTATATCCTTTTTCGCTCATAAAACCACACGGATTAGGCTATCTTTTACTAGTTTTAATTTTTTGTATTTTTTATTTAAGATTAAATACAAAATTTTTATACTGTGAAGAACTGTCAAAGTTTAAAAATTTTGTTAATATATTTATTATAAGCTGCCTTTCATATCCATTTCTTTTTATTTTAAATAGAGGGAATACAGATATGTTAATTTTTCTTATATTTGCCGCTTTTATTTCTTTTTTGAAAAAAGCGTATGAAAATGATGATGAAATCGGTGTAAAAAATAAAAACTTTTTAGCAAGCAGTATTCTTTTAACTATTCTTTGTGCGATAAAACCTTATTTTATAGTCTTTTTACTGCTGTTTTTGAAACAAAAAAGGATAAAAGAGATTTTAATTTGTTGTTTGGGCGCTGTTTTACTTAATTTTATGGCTTTTGCAGTTTTTAAAGGCGGTATTATTGAACAATTGGAAATTTTCTTACAAAATCTTAATGCAGTGAAATTTAATTATGTTGAGTCTAATACACATTATGGCATGGGGTTTTCCAGTTCAATACTCGGAGCATTAAAAGGTTTGTTGTATTTTATATTAAATGCTGTTGATTTAAAAACAATTGCTATAATTTATAACTTTTTAATAGCGATTTTGTCGATTGTTATTATTTATGCAACTATTAAAGAAAAAATTTTTTGGAAACAAATAACGCTGTTGTCTTTGTATGCATATTCGGCACCTTTTATGGTTTATGATTACAAGCTATTGTTTTTCTTGTTTCCAATTTGGTTGTTTATAAACGAAAAAGAAAATACACGCTTAGATAAAGTTTACACAATTCTTTTTGGTTTATTGTTGATTTCAAAGTCATATTGTATCTGGAATTTGTCTGACGGGTTTAATTTTATAAGTCTTAACATGTTTTTAAATCCGTTTTTAATGATGATATTTATTGCGTGCATTATGAGTGAACAAAAGATAAAACAGTTTTAGAAATCAATTAGTTAGATGCGTTCTTCAACAATATATCTTGGTCGTTTTTTCGTTTGGTTAAATAATTTGCCGATATATTCTGCAACTATGCCCAAGCAAAGTAAGTTAATTCCGCATGTTAACCAAATTAAAAAAACTATAAATAATAATTTGTGTAAACTGCCGAAAATTATGTGGTTTAAAACAATTGTAACAATGCCCAAAAAAGAAAAAGTCGAAATTAACAATCCAAGTAAAAAGATTATTCGTAAGGGCTTTTCTGAAAAAGAAGTTATCCCGTCAATAGCAAGATTTAATAGTTTTAAATAGGTATATTTAGGCTCACCGCCAATTCTTGAAAGTCTTGAGTAATAAAGAAGTGTAGATTTAAATCCTAAAGAAGGAATGAGCCCTCTTAAATAAAGATTTGACTCTTTTGATTCTCTTATTATATTTACAATCTTCTTGGAAATCATTCTAAAATCACCATGATTAGGAATGCCACAGACGCCTAACAATTTGCTTATTTTGTAATATCCTAGAGCCGTTAATTTTTTAATAAAATTGTCAGTATCACGGCAGTTTCTTACTCCGTAAACGATTTCATAACCTTCTTTATATTTTAAAACCATGTTTTCAATGATTTTTATATCATCTTGTAAATCCGCGTCAATTGTAATAAATATATCGGCAGCCGCTTCACTTAAACCCGCAAAAATTGCCGCTTGATGACCAAAGTTGCGAGAAAGTTTGAGTCCTTTTGCGTTTCCGGATTTTGATGCGTTTTGGATAATTTCCCAAGTGGCGTCTTTTGAACCGTCATCTACAAAGTAGATAAAACTTTTGTCTGAGATTAATTCTTTTTTAATTAATTCGTTTATAATGTTTAAAAGTTTATTGTATGTTAGTTTTAAGATTGCTTCTTCGTTGTAACAAGGAACAACTATTGCAAGAATTTCTTTTTCCATATTTTCCCTTTTGGTTTTTTGTCCATTGTAGTTTATATTGTGAAAAAATACAAATTAATAGTGTTTTTTATATAATAAAAGTATGGAAAACTTTAAACACTATACCGTAATGTTAAATGAAGCCGTTGATGCGTTGAAGTGCGAAAATGGCAAGATATATGTAGATTGCACGCTTGGCGGCGGTGGGCATAGCAGATTGATTTTGAGTAAAATTCAACCTGATGGGCGCTTAATTTCTTTTGATGTTGACGATGATGCGATAAATGCGGCATCAGCGAGACTAAAAGATTACAAAAACTTAACAATTGTTAAAGACTCTTACACAAATATTAAGAAAGTTTTACAAAATATTGGAATTGAAAAAATTACTGGCGGAATTCTTCTTGATTTGGGTGCGTCGTATCACCAGTTAACTAAGCAGGAACGAGGTTTCAGCTTTTCTAAAGATGCACCGCTTGATATGAGATTTAATCAGGACTCGAATTTTTCTGCATATAATGTTGTTAATTCTTATTCTGAAAACGAGCTTGTGCGTATTTTTTCTGAGTATGGAGAAGAAAGATTTTCGAAACGAATTGCCAAAAAAATAGTTGAAGTTCGGCAAAATAAGCCCCTGCAAACAACTTTGGAATTGGCGAATTTAATTGTTAATTCAACACCCAAAATAAAACAAAAAATTCACCCCGCAACCCGCGTCTTTCAAGCGATTAGGATAGAAGTAAACCAAGAGTTAAATAATGTAAAAAATATACTCGAAGATGTTATGCCTTTACTCTCCGTTGGTGCTATAATTAGTGTCATAAGTTTTCACTCGTTGGAAGATAGATTGGTGAAAAACTTTTTTAAGAAAATGGCGTCAAAGTGTAATTGCCCGCCGAATAAAGCGATTTGTGATTGCCCGCCGCCTAGCTTAAAAATAGTTACTAAAAAGCCAATTTGTGCAAGTGAAGAAGAAATTAGGGAAAATCCGCCTTCGCGCTCAGCAAAATTGCGGGTTGCAGAGAGGATTTAAACCGCCCATATGACTAATTGATAGTTTTTTGGTTGTATGAGAGTTAAAAGGTAAGGTGTAATTTTAATTCAAAAACAAATTAAAATTATAATCCAAATATCAAAATAAAGCGCTGGGAACGCTTCGGGGGACATAAATTGAATAATTTACCGATTTTAGATAAACCTGAAACACACAAATCTAAAAAAAATCATATAAATAGAGAATACTGGAAATTTAAAACCAGTCCTATAATAAAAGGGTACTTTCCACAATACAAGACATACGAGGAAATGGCCATTTCTAAAGTAAATAAAAGTTTATGTATAATATTAGGTTTCTTTGTACTATTCTCGTTGATTAGTTACTATTTTGTTACGGCAAACGAGATGACTCTCAACAAGCTAAGAAAAGAAACGATAGCTTTAAATGATGAAAATACGGATTTGCAAAACAAACTTGATAATTTAAAATCTTATTACAATGTTGATAAAACAATGAAAAGTAAAAATCTTTTACACAAGGCAAAAGATGTTATTGAAGTTCAAGAAACTAATTCCAACGCAGCAAATCTTGCTGTAGATTTAGTTAATGAAAAGCAATCTTTTAAATGGTCTTTAGGCTATTAATAACACTGGAATTGGGATATGCAACTTAAAAACAAAGACTTATTAGAGCGTTTTAGGCTCTTTGATAATAGACTTAGAATTTGGCAGATACTTGCTGTCGTGTTTTTCATTGGGCTTATTATTCACCTTTTTATGGTACAAATTGTTGACCTCAAACATTACCGCCAAAAGGCAAAACGCCAAAGAAGTGCAAGTGGTTCGGTTATGAGAGGTACAATAGTTGATATTAATGGAATAAAACTTGCTTCGGACAAAGTCGTTTATGATATTTGGGCGCATCCGCGTGATTATGACCATACTCCGGAGGAGCTTGCTCAAACACTCTCGCCGATTTTAAATATTCCATACGGAACATTAAAAACTAATCTTTCAAAAAATTATACAATTATTTCCCTTAAAAAAGATGTTGATAGAAAGACGGCAGAGCAAGTTCGTAAATTAGGTTATAGAGAAATTAGCACCGACCGTAAAGCAGAACGAATTTATCCACAAGGAACACTTGCTGCGCATGTGCTCGGATATTACAATATGGATGCAGATGTTGCCGGAGGCGTTGAATTTACTGCAAAAAAGGAACTTGAAGATACTGGTAAAGAAATAAACTTTGAAAAAACCCCAGATGGGGATATTATTTACAATCTTTCAACAAACCCTGAGCTTACAACCGCACCGTTACATGGAAAAACAGTTAAATTGACAATAGATACTGCTATCCAGCATGTTTGCGAAGAAGAACTTACCAAAATGGTTCAGTCCAAAAAAGCTCCGCGTGGTGCAATTATTGTAATGAATCCTAAAACTGGGGAAATTCTTGGTTATTCAGTTTATCCAACTTACAACCCGAACGAATTTAAAAAAGCAACCGCTCAGCAAATAAAAAACTGGTCTTTAACTGATGTTTATCCGCCCGGTTCGACCTTTAAAGTTCTTACAGTCGCTTCTGCTATGGAATTGGGCAAAATTAATGAGTTTACAAAAATAAATGATATTGGCAAAGAGCGAATTGGCGGACATGAAATTAAAAACTATGATTATAGCACAAGACCACACCCCGGGCTAATTAATCTAGTTTACTTGTTTGAGCATTCAAGTAATATTGGGTCTGTTCGAATTGCGCAAATGATGAGCGCATCAGAATTTCATAATATGTTAAAGAAATTTGGAATTGGAAGCAAGACGGGGATTGATTTGCCGGGAGAATCGCGAGGACTTTTGCCTTCTCCAAAAAACTGGGGCGTGTCAGAGCATGCTTCTATGGGCTATGGCTACGGTGCCTCTGTAACTGCGATACAGATGATTTCAGCTATTTCGGCTCTTGCTAATGACGGAATTAAAGTTACGCCGCATGTTATAAAGTATTCGCAAGAAGATGCGGAGAAAAAAATAAAACATGAGCAAGTTGTTAGTTATCAAACTGCGCAAAGAATGACAAGATTGCTTTCTCAGGCAATAGAACACGGTAAATCTCCAGCAAAACTGGATAATTATACGGTTGCGGCAAAAACAGGTACATCCTTGAAACCGAAGGAAAATGGCAGTGGATATACAAATAAAATGTATACCTCCATCGTTGGTTATTTGCCAGCATCAAACCCGCAGATTATTATTTATGTAGTGGTGGATTCTCCGATTGGTGAAGCAATTTGGGGTAGTACGGTCGCAGCACCAATTTTTAGAGAAGTCGCACTTCAAACGGCACGAATTTTAAATATTCCGCCAGATAAAATAGCTCAAAAAAAGTAAGAAGGTAATTATGCAATTAGAAAAAATAATAGATACAGTAAAACCAAATGAAATTAAAAATTACAATAAAAATATTGATATTAAAGGAATTTCGTACAATTCTCAGCTTACAAAAGCCGGAGATATTTTTATATGCTTGCGTGGTGAATATTCTGATGGTCATAATTGGGCAAAAATGGCAAAAGACCGCGGGGCAGTAGCTTTGCTTTGTGAGCGTGAACTTGATATAGATTTGCCGCAGCTTATTGTTGAGTCTACACGCCAAAAAATTGCTGATGTTGCAGCGTTGTTGTACGATTACCCAACTGAAAAACTTAATTTGATTGGCGTTACTGGTACAAACGGTAAAACAACAGTTACGCACCTTTTACAAAAAATATTTGAGGCTAATAGTCAAAAATGTGCGCTGATTGGAACGCTTGGACACAAAATGTCTTGTGATGATACTTATCATGATGCAAAACATACAACTCCGCAAGCACCAGAGCTTCAAGCTACGCTGAAAAAAATTGTAGATAATGCGGTAGAAAATACGGTTATGGAAGTTAGTTCTCATGCGTTGGAACAAAATAGAACCGGTCAATGTCTATTTAATGGTGCGGTTTTGACAAACCTTACGCAAGACCACTTAGACTATCATATTACTATGGAAAATTATTTTGAGGCAAAAGCAATTTTGTTTAAAAACCTTGTCAGTGGCGATTTTGCAGTTCTTAATGCTGATGATGAATATTATGAACGGTTTTTGAGTGTAATCCCTGCTGGAGTTAGAGTGTTAAGTTATGGGATAAAAAACAAAGCTGACGTTAGGGCTTCAAATATAGAGTTTTCAACGCTTGGTGTAAGTTTTGATTTTTCATATAAAGATGAAACAAGACATATTAAACTCAAAATGAATGGCATTTTCAGCGTGTATAACGCACTTGCAGCGCTTGCCGCAGTGATTTTGTCGGGATTAAATTTAGATGTATCCGTAAAAACATTAGAATCTACCGCTGGTGTAGCAGGAAGGTTTGAAATTGTGCACAACCATCCAATGGTTATAGTTGATTATGCGCACACTCCGGATGGGTTAGAAAATGTTTTAAAAACAGCACGTGAAATTACTCCACAGGACGGTAATTTAATTTGTATTTTTGGTTGTGGTGGTGATAGAGATGCAACAAAAAGACCTAAAATGGGCGCAATTGCAGATAAATTGTCAGATAAAATTATTGTGACTTCAGACAATCCGCGTAGCGAGGATCCGCAGCAGATTATTTCTGATATTTTGACCGGTATTCAGTCAATAAATCCGCAAAGAATTTTTGTTGAGGCAGATAGGGGCGTTGCTATTTCGATGATAAAAAAAATAGCGAAAGAAAATGACGTTGTACTTGTTGCCGGAAAAGGTCATGAAGATTACCAAATTCTCAAAGACAAAACAATTCACTTTGATGACCGTGAAAAAGTTAGAGCATTATTTGCGTAATAGCTGTCGTTGCGCCTGCTGGTTCTGGTAATTTGTATTGCGCGTTTTTTCTGCTTGTAAACTTAACATGGACTGCCTATAAAGCGACCAGCAGAATAATTGAGCCAGTCGGATGTTGTTGCGTTACCAGTTAATATATGATATCCTGAATGTACCGAATTAGCGACAGCAATGCCGTTTACAGCCGGGGCAGCCGGGGCTGCGATAGCTGTAGTTGTTACGGGGTCAATAATTGCCGCCACGCCTATGGCTGTTAGTGCAATGTGATCCCAGCGAGTACTAGTTTTTCTTCGTGTTCTTAATTTTGTTTCGTCTCTGTGTCCTAAAGATTCGTCTATTTGCCATTTTTCGTTGTAGGTAATTTTATTTGTTCCAGAGCCGCCGATTTTTGAACTTTTATCTAGCGTTACATTTGCGGTATTTGTGCCTCCGCCCATGTCAATATTAGTGTTTTTTACTCCATTAATATAACGTGAGAATATTGTTTCAACGTCATAATGTTCTTCGTAAACCCATTTTTGTTTTGTTCGCCAAAATCCTTTACTAACTCTGTGATCTATTAGTGTAGATGAAACTTTTGTCCAGTTTTCCCACGTATCGGTTGGTAGTTTGTCTATAAAGACATCTGTCAACGAAGTATATAGCCCATTTTGGTATGCTTGGTCAAAGGTTGTGATGTCGTCGTTTCCGTTTCCTGTTTTGATGTTACAGTTATTACCCCAGAAAGTGACGCTATTATTACCATTTCCTGCATCTAAGTTACAATTGTCACCGATAAAAACAATATCGTCATCGCCAGAGCCGGTTGTAATTGTTTTGTTGTCTCCAATTGAAGTTATTTTTTGATTTCCGTTACCAGTTTTTATTGTGGCATTACTGCCGTAATGTTTAATTGTGCTATTTCCGTCTCCAGTTGTGATATTGGTATTGGAGCCGTTTATTTCAACTGTATGATTTCCATCTCCAAGGTCGTATGAGGTGTCAATAACTTGTTCACCCATGCCGTAACTTACGTTGCCTTTGTTTATTGCGTCTACAAAAATACTCATTTATATACTCTAATATTCTCTCTATATATACTAACGCTCTGGAGAAATAAATATTGATATATTTTTTATATAATGTTAAAAATTTGTTACAAATATTTTAAAAATTCAGCTGTTTCAATTTTTAAGCAGTCGAGTTTTTCACATGTAGTATTTCTTTTATCCCAAAGGCATGGACGGCAAGAACAAGTTGCATTTTTTATGGCAACAAAATTTTTATTATCTGGAATAAGTTTTTTTTCATCTGTTGGACCAAAAATTGCTAAAACTTTTGTGTTAACGGCAATTCCTATATGCATTGGCGCAGAATCACAACAGATAAGCGTTTCTTTTGATGCAATTAATTTTGCTAAATCCATGATATTTTTTGTTTTGCCATAGTAATTAACAAAGGCTTGAGTTTTTTCATTAAAATGAGGATAAATTGCATCAATATATTCTTTGTCGTCAGGACCGCCAGCAAGATAAACTTTTTTGCCGGTATCAAGTAGTTTAGAAATTAGTTCGACCCATTTTTCAGGTGAATATGTTTTGACCATATTTTTTGAAATACTCATTTTGCTTACGCCTGGGTGAATTACAACGGTATTTGGTTCTTTTTCAACTTGGGGGATGGTAATTATTGGCAGGCAGGCTTCGTCTAGCGTTAGTGGTTTAACAAGTTCATGGTACATTTTTGCGGCGTAACGATTTTTTATGAGAGGAACGGCTTCGGTTAAAAGCATTTGGCTTAATTTTCCTGTGTTAAAGCCGTAACGGTGTTTTATTCCTGTTAGAAAAAGCAAAATAGATATCATCTTGTTGCCTCCAGATGAAAAAACGGCATCAAAATGACCCTTTCTTGCTTCAAAAATTAATTTTAAAAGTTCTGAATATTTATTTTTACTTTTAATATTAATTGGCAAAATGCTATCTATTAATGGGCTTAGGTCTTTTATTGATTTACTTCTAGGCTCTAGTGCAAGCGTTATATTTGCTGTTGGAAATTTATTTTTAAAACTTTGTAATGTCGGCAAAAATAGAACTTCATCGCCAAGTCCGCCAAAATTTATAAATAATGCTTTGTTAATCTTTTTCATACGACAATTATATCAAAAAATTATGCTAATTAAAAAACCCTCTTTCCTTTTGAAAAGAGGGTTTAAATAATTTATTTGCAAGAACAGAACAGACTTTGAGCTTGTTGTTTAAGCGATTGAGCTTTGTCTGTTTTTTCCCAAGGAACGTTAATGTCTAAACGACCCATGTGTCCATACGCTGCAAGTTTTTGGTAAAACTTACCGCCATTTTTTGCTGGTAAGCCGCGCAAATCGAATTGATTTATAATTGAGGCTGGTTTAAGGTCAAAGTTTTTAAGTACAAGTTTTTCAATTTCATCATCTGAAATTTTTCCTGTACCGAAAGTATCAACCATGACTGAAACTGGCTCTGCAACGCCAATTGCGTAAGCAACTTCGATTTCGCATTTTTCTGCCAAGCCAGCAGCTACAATGTTTTTTGCAACATAGCGAGTTGCGTACGCCGCAGAGCGGTCAACTTTTGTTGGGTCTTTGCCGGAAAAAGCTCCGCCGCCGTGGCGAGAGTATCCCCCATACGTATCGACAATGATTTTTCTTCCTGTTAAGCCAGCATCGCCTTGTGGTCCGCCGATTACAAACCTACCGGATGGGTTGATTAAATATTTTGTGTCGGTTTCTGGTTTTATTGCGTCGTGTGCAAAAACTGGTTCAATTACGTACTTAATCAAGTCGGATTTAATTCTTTCTTGAATATATTTATTATCTGTATTGCCGTCAATTTCGGGGTCATGTTGTGTTGAAATTAAGATAGTATCTATTCTAGAGGGTTTTCCGTCAACGTATTCAACCGAAACTTGAGACTTTCCATCTGGTCTTAAGTAACTTAGCGTGCCGTTTTTCCTAACTTCAGCTAATTTTAAAGAAAGTCTGTGTGCCAAACTTATAGGAAGTGGCATCATTTCGGGCGTTTCATTGCACGCAAATCCAAACATAATACCTTGGTCTCCAGCGCCAATATTTTCTGTTTCCAAGCTTGAAGTATTCGCGTTGTTGTCGCGAGTTTCAAATGCTTTGTTTACACCGCCGGCAATGTCTGAGGATTGCTCATCAATGCTTGTTAAAACGGCACATGTTTTGTAATCAAAGCCGCCGCCTTCACGTCCAATATAGCCGATATTTTTTATAGTATTTCTAACAACCTGTGGTATATCTACGTAGCAGTCTGAAGTGATTTCTCCGCAAACGAGCGCCATGCCGGTTGTTACGGTTGTTTCGGCAGCAACGCGAGATTTGGGGTCTTTAGTAAGAAATTCGTCAAGAATAGCATCGGAAATTTGGTCACAAACTTTATCAGGGTGACCTTCCGTTACAGATTCAGATGTAAATAAAAATTTTTTTGAAGCCATATTGCCTCTCCCTTTTTGTAATCTTAAAATCAGTCTCAATGCTGATTTCTAATGGCATAGTACTTCAAAAAGGTAAGCGGGTCAATTAATATATTTTATTGTTTCGGATTGTTAATTTATTGCGGCATGTGATGTGTCAAAGTAGCAAAAAATTGCAAATGTAAAAATATTGTTACAATCTTGTTTAACCAGTTGTGGCGCGGTATAATCCCTAATAATACAAGGAGTTTGTGCCCAATTTAGGCAAGTAAATATTTTTTTGGTTTTAATAATTAATAAAAAGTTTTACGAGTGTAAAGAAAGGTAAGGAAAACGATGGCAACGGTTGCAAAAATTAATAGGAATTATCCTAAGGTTAGGAGAGAAATTACTCCAGGTTCAAGACTTAGAGGGGCAAGTTTTCGCAGGAAGAAAACGGCGCCTAAAACAAAGTATTCGCCTTCGATGCCAGCTACTGTTCGTACAACACATATTGCATCGAAACCAATTAGGCTTACGTCATCAGCAGAAAAGGCAACAAAAGGTCTTGGCAAATGGGGTTGGGGCGCAGTTGCTGCTTTAGGCATAGCGGCTGTAGGCGCTTTTGCTGCAAAATTATTTGGCAAAAAAGAAACAGAAACTTTAAATAGTGTAAACTAGTAAGGGTTGTAATTAAAAGTAAAAATCTAAAATCGGATAAAAATTTTTATCCGATTTTTATTAGTAAAATGAAGTTTGAAATTAATATTTAATACAAAATTCCTGTATCAAAAATTTTCTGAATTTTATCGCGCATTATTTGATTGATTTCTTCTGGAGATTGTGTTCCGTCAATAGTTATAAAGCCGTACTCATCTTTCATTTTGTTATATTCTTCAAGACATTGACTTTGATAAATCTTAAATGATTTATAAAAGTCGCGGCTTAGCCCTATATCTCTGCCAGATTCGTAATAATCAAGTCCAGTTGTGCCAATTATTCTTTTTAGTAAAGTTTCGACCGGCATATCAAGATAAAAGACTAAATCAGGTTCTGGCGCGTAATCGTAGAGCTTTTTAACCCATTCCATATCATGATTTCTTACAACATCTCTAACAAATGCTGTATATTTATATCTGTCCATAAGCACTACAAAACCAGCTTCGAGTGCGGGAATAATAGTATTTGTTAGCCGGTCAGCAAAGTCAGCGGCATAAAGCAGGCTGAATGTAGTTGGGTTTAATAGGTTGCGTTCTTTTGCGTCGTCTATAACCTGGCTTATCAATCGAGATGTTTTCCATTCGCTTACCATTGCGCCATAACTTTGGTCTTCAATCCAACGCTTAAGCATGTTAATTTGTGTTGATTTTCCGGCTCCGTCTGTGCCTTCTACTACAATCAACAAACCTTCGTATCCATGTTTTGTTTTGTATTTTTTCATCGTTAGATTGAAATTCCTTTTTTTGCCAATATTTTTTTAAATTCTGCTCTGAATTTCATTTGTTTTGTGTGAATGCTTTCTTCTGCATCAATTTCAAAAAGATTATATTCCGAAACCATTTTTTTGTACTCATTGTTGACGCGATTTTGAAAAATCAAATAGCTTTTGTAGGGGTCGTTTGAGAGTTTTAAATCCATACCTGCTTCGTAGAACTTTGGTGCGCGGTTTGAACAAATTCGTTTAAGTGAAACTTCTGCGGGGACTCTAAAATAAGCCGTTAAATCAGGTTGAATGGCAAATCCGTACATATTTCGAACCCACTCTGGGTCAACGCCTCTTGCAACATCTCTAGCAAAAGCGGTGTAAACATATCTATCGGCAAGAACAATGAAACCGGCTTTCATTGCAGGAATAATGATTTTTTCTAGGCGATCAGCAAAATCTACGGCATGCAAAAGAGAAAAGGTGCGAGGTGATAGTAAGTTTTTCTTTTTGGCAAGCTTTGTGGTTTGGGAAATAAGTTCGGAAGAATTCCATTCAGTGTAGATTACATCCAAGCCAATTGATTGAACCCAATCGCGAAGTATTGCAAGCTGAGTCGATTTGCCAGAGCCGTCAATCCCCTCTACGCAAATCAATGTTCCTTTTAAATCATGTGGTTTTGCAAATCTTAGCAATTTTCCCCCTTTTGATAGCTAAACACAATAATATCACAAATTTATAAATAATTGAAGTCTCCAGATTTTATTGTAAAATTATTTAAATATTTATTTTAGTGGTTGAGGCTTAAATTAAAGGCGTCAAGGTCGGATAATTCTAGGCAATTTGAAAATTTAAATCGTGGGTCAGATGTATTTTTGATAAAGCCTAATTTTTCATAAAATTTTGTTGCGCCTTCGCTTGAAAAAAGTCGGATTGTCTTAAAATGATGTTCTTTTGCTGTTTGTATAGCGTGAAAAACGCTGGCTTTTCCTGCGCCTTTATATTTTGTGTGGTCGGAGTCGCAGAATGCTTTTGATATAAGATAATCAATTTCGAATATTCTTTTATTGTGAGCGGTTTTGGGATTAGTTGTTTGCAGAATGCTTACGACTTCACTGTTTTGGGCTTTTAGCCAAAAAGAAGATAAATTTTTGGTTGGTTTGAAAAAAGAGAAGTTAAATGAGCGCAATAATAATTGGGCACGTTTTTGTGACCAGGTTGCAATAATTTCTTTAATCATTCTTGCGTCATCAGGACAATAGCGGCTAATTTCTTCAATTGTAGCAGGAACAATAGCAGGTCCTTTTTTTGTTATTTTAGTTATGTTTACTTTTCTGATAGGAATTCCGCAAAAATTGGGAGAATAATTGTTTTGAATCATAATGTTCCTTTATGTAAATATTAAAGGCTGTGGTTTGAAATAAAAGATGAAAAATCTTTTGATGATAATTCAAATCCGTTTAAAAATCTAAATAAAACATTTTTACTTTTTTTTAAGCCTAATTTTTCATAGAATTTTATTGCTGTGTCAAGTGAAAAAAGATGAATTGCTTTAAAATTATTTTCTTTTGCCGTTTGCACTGCGTGTAAAATGCCTGCGGTGCCGACTCCTTTATATTTTGCTTTACTTGTTTGAGAAGAAGGTTTTGCAAGAAGATAGTTTATATCAAAAGAGTTTCGGCGTTTTACCGTTTGGGGATTGGTTGTTTGAATAATTCCAATTATATCTTTGTTGGGGGCTTTTATCCAAAAATTGGTGAATTTTTTTTCTGCACTCATAAAAGAACGTTTAAACCAATACAGCAATGGCAAAGGGTTATCTTGAGACCAATGTTCTACTATTTTTTCTATCATTTTAACGTCTTTTGGACATTCGCGACTAATTTGCTCGATTACAGCAGTTACAGTAGAAATTTTTCCATTAACTATTTTTTTGATTTTGGTTGTGCCAACCGGCGTGCCACCAAAAGCCGGAGAATAATTATTCTGAATCATAATTTCCCTTTTTATTGTTATTAACGTTTGTAAAAATAAAATTTGTCATTAGTTTATGTAAATATTTATAAATACTTTTTCTTGCAAACTGGTAGAAGTAGTTTCGATTTTGTATCATATTAATATGAGGTATTTAAAGTGGAAGGATGAATATTTGAGTACAGAAGTTAAGCAAAAAGCTCTTTTGGAGCTTAAAAAAGTTGTATTTCAATGCAAGGCTTGTGATTTAGGCGCATCTTGCAAAAATAAAGTATTTGCTGATGGAAATCCAAATGCCAAAATAATGTTGATTGGTGAAGCGCCCGGTGCGGAAGAAGATGCAAGTGGAATTCCATTTGTGGGTAGGGCGGGAAAGTTGTTAACGCAAATTCTTACGGATGTCGGTTTCGATAGACAAAAGGATTTTTACATTGTAAATACGGTTAAATGCCGACCGCCAAGTAATCGTGTTCCAACTGATTTTGAAAAAAGCTGCTGTAGTGATTATCTTTCTGCACAGATTAATATTGTTAAGCCGAAAGTTATTATTTTATGCGGGGCAACAGCGTTAAAATCATTTATTAAAGAAGATTGTAAAATTTCTCAAATTCGTGGTCAATGGCTTGATTTGTTTGGAGAAATAAAGGCAATGGCGATTTTTCATCCGTCTTATCTTCTTAGAAATCATTCTATAGACAAAGGTTCCCCCAGATATTTAACGCGAGAAGATTTATATAAAATAAAAAATTTTATTGAAGAAGGTTAATTCCTGTTAAATGCGCTTAAAGTATCGTAATAATATACACATTGGGGCGTTGTTTTGCTACAATATTACAATAGGACTATTGTAATTAGAGAGCAAATTATGAGCGAAAATCAATACTTAGAAATAATAGAAAATAAACTTGATGCGGTTTCGGAAATGGTTGCCCAGCAATCAAAGTCGGGCGTGTTTTTTGATGGATTTACAAAAGATGTTTTGGAAAAAATTCACAATAAATTAGACTACATTTCAAACTTTGAAACACAAGAATTAATAACTTATTTAACAAATGAGTTAAAAAGAAATCTTGAAGATAGAAATAATCTTGTTCAGCATCGTTTAGATGTTTTGCAAAATCAACTCAATGTTGTTCAAGCTAATTTAAATGACTCTCTCAAAAGTTCTGAAATTACAGATGTTTTTACAAGGCTCTCAGACTCTGTTCTTGGTTTTTCGCGAGATTTAAATGCGCAAACAGGATATTTTAATTCAACTGTAGAAGATATTCAAACAAAAATTGGCAATATCGATATTGAGCAAGCGTTTAATGAGCAAACTAAACAAGTAAAAGAAGAAATTGCAAATTACAAAAATAATTTAAAAAATTTTGTTGAAGAAGTTAATTCTGGTTTTAATTTAATAAAAACTTCAATAGAAGATAATACGCCTTCGCAAGCCATACTTGCGCTTTCCGGCGATATTTCTGTTGTGCAAAAAGGATTAAATGATATTGTTAATAGCATTATTGCAATGAATGGAAAGCATGGAGAACTTATTCAAAGTATTTCCAATCTTGCTTTGACTACTGATATTCAGGATATTAAACTGGATGTCTCGGCTATTGTTACAGAAATGCAGATTTTAAAAGAAACGCTTAGGGTTCTTGTTAATAAATCAGATATTGAAGCGTTAAATGAAAGGTTAAACGTTGCGATAGGAAAAGTTTCTGAGTTAAAAGATTTTTCGGCAGTTTGTAATGATGAAAATAAAAATACTATTAAGTCTTGTTTTGGAGATTTAAGCAATCTTATTTCGACACTTGTTTCAAAAGATGAAAGCGCGGTGATAGACGAAAAGCTAAAAGCTATACAAATTAGTCTTGATTCTGGTGCAAATAATATTCAAGCGCTTGTTTCGGCGGGAAATGATGACGTAAAAAATCTTATTCCCCTTATTTCTTCTCTTTCAACAAAAGAAAATATAAGCGAACTTACCCAAAAAGCTGTTCAAGCGATTGATGCACTTACTTTAAATTGGAGCGAAAAATTAGTCCAAAATACAGAATTAATCAATGACAAAATTAATAATTTTAGGGAATCTATTGGCAATATTGGGGAGTTGATAAATGAAATTTTGCCAAAATTGCAAGAACAATCTTCGCAAAATGCTATTAAGATTAAAGAAGAAATTTCTACTTTGTCCAGATATGTATCAGAGGCTAGTGAAAAAATATCGATTGCAACAAGCGACTCTATATCAGATTTAGCCCTTAAGTTACCAGAGTTTTCTTCTAGTATTACTGAGCAAATAAAAAATATCGAAACAGTGGTAATTTCTGCGCAATCAGAAATAAAGGAAAGTTTAAGAAGTAGTCTTTCAGAAGATATTGAACAATTAAAAGACTTTTCTCAAAAGTTAGTTGAAACAATTGCTGACCTGAATGATAAAATAATTTCGCAGGCAGATAGCGTAAAACAAGTTGTAAACGATAGATATGATATTTTAAATGAAAAAATTAACGAATTAAAAAATTTATATGCAGAATCAAATGTAGAAAATAAAACAGAAATTTTAGACGGAATAAATTCCTTAAAAGTCATTGTTGATGCATTTAAAAATATATTAGAGGATAAAACTTCATTTGATATTTTGGTTGAAAAGATTTCGGCAGTTGAAACCACTTTGTCTGATAGCAAAAATGAAATAATTTCTTCTAATATGCAGGTTGCTGGCGCAATTAGCAATCAAGCGGATTTAATCGATGCAATTAATAATAGTATAAAAGACCTGTATATAAATATTTCTGATGGAAGGGCTGTTTCACTTGGCAATAAGGCTGAGATAATAGAAACTATTAATCAAAAAATATTTGATGTTGCCTCAAGAATTGATGAAATAAAAATAAATTTAAATACTGAATTATCCGAAAATAAGGAAAGTCTTGTTCACGAAATTTCAGATATTCAATCAGTTACGAGTGAAATAAAGTCGATTTTGCAGGAGGTTAATGAAAATCAGGCAAGTAAGCAAATTCTCGCGGCAATTTTAGAGAATGCTACAGAAAAAACGGACTCTTTAAAAAATATAATTTTGGAAAATAAAGATTTAAGCCTTCAACAATATGATGGAATTAAGGATTTAACTAAAGGTCTAAAACAAGATATTTCTGACGTAATACTTATTTTAAATCAATCGCAAGAGTTTACACAAAATATGCTTGAACGTTTTAATGCTGGATTTTCTGAAATTTCAAGTAATTTGTCGCAACAAATGACGATTTTAAAAGAGGAATTAGAAAATATAAATTCTACTCCCCAAACAGAAATAATACAGAAAATTGATGTAATTGAAGAAAAAACAAAAGAAATTCAATTACGAATTGAAAATATAAATTTCGATGATACGTTGAGAGAACAACTTTCTGATATAAAACAACAAATAAATACCTTTAGTAATGAGTCTCTCATCAGTGTTTTAAATAGTTTTTCTGAAAAGAATCAGGATGTTGCACGTGATGTCAAAACAATAATGAATGAAATAAAACTTAGTTTTGACAAAATGCTCGAAAATATTGATTTAATACTTTCTTGTGCGGGAAATGTAAAAACTAACGTTGAAGAAAGTCTGAATTCGGCGCTCGAAAAAATAAACGAAAACTTTTCACGCTTGTCTTTTGATATGCAGGCGGATAGCTGTGAAAATAAAAATCACATTTTGGCACAAATAAATGATATTAAAGAAACCGTTAATACTTTGCAAGAACAACTAAAAAACAGTGTTGAGACGGTTTTGACGGATAGCAAATGCGAGGTTGTTAATACGCTCGAAAACAATTCACGCAATCTCGAAAATAAAATTAATCAAATATCCGAAGGCTTACAAAGTATAGAGTCTGCTAGTGCCACCGAAGTTGGTTCTGCTATGCAAACTATAAAATCAGATTTGGTGACTGTTAAAAGTGAACTTTCTGAAGATTTTACTGAAAAATTCAGTACAGTTGTGCAAAAACTGGAATTGTTATCAAATAATGTTGGAGCAAATAATTATGATAAACAAGAAATTTTAGAAAAAGTAAGTAATTTGCAAAGTTCCACAGAAGATTTGAAAAATTATTTTAATGGTGCGGTTGATGAACTTCCAAAAGAAACTTTTATTGCGGAGCAAATAGACAAAATCAACGGCTTGATTACAGAATTTTCATATAATCTTCAAAATAAACTTGATGAGTTTGAAAATTCGGATAAGACTTATATTTATCAATCTGTTCAAGAGGCATTTATTTCGTTTGAACAGAATATTTCTGATTCAATCAATTATCTTAAAGGTGTAAGCCTTAACCTTGATAGGAGTTTCACCGGAACGAAAACAGAGATTATTTCGGGCATGAATGAACTAAAAGAGTCTTTTGCGCAGTTTAAAGATAATTTTGAGACAAATATTTTATCTCAACAAAGCAGCTTGACTGAAGGTATAAAAACTGATTTCGAAGTTTTGGCTTTGGATAATAAGCAGGAATTGTTGGAGTCTATTAGTATAAATGCTAAAAAACTGGAAGATAAAATAGCACAAATACTAATAAATATTGAAGATGAAACTATAAATAATGGGTTGGATTATAATGCAACTTTGCAAGGGATAAAAGACTTGCACTCAAGCGTAGACGAAATTAAAAATGATGTCGTAAATATTGAGAATAAGCTTTTGTCGCGTGAAGACATTTCGGCAGAAATTGATAGAGTTGATATGGCGCTTAGTAGTTTGTCAACTGGAATTTCAGCAAAATTAGATGAAATTATTGATAATAATTCAGATGCAGCAATTTCAGAAATTCAATCCTATGTTGCTTCAATAAAATCTGATATTTCTGTTTTGGCTGGTGATGAAAAACAATCTAAACTGGAACTAATTGATGCAGTAAATGCGGTTAATGCTGAAATTGAAATCAAACTTGATGCTAATAGCTCAAAAATTGATGCTTTTGTTGCAGATGTAAAAACTCTTTTGGATAATTCATTTACTAATCTTTTTAATGCGTATTCTCAAAACCAAATTAGCGATGATGAATTTAAAGAAAGTATTACATGCGAACTCAAAAAAGCAGTAAATGAAATCACCGATAGACTTTTAAAAGTTGATGAAGATAATTCTTCAATGCGTGCCGAGTTGTTGTATGAGCTTCAAAAGTCATTTAATGTTTTGAATGATAAAGTCGATAATCAAACTGCTAAAACGGGTGAAATAAAAGCCCTAATTGCAGAAAATATTGATAGAGATTATACAGAAATTGAAGAAATAATTGAAAGACAACATTCGGATATAAAATCTGAGATAACAAAAAGCCTTTCAGAAATAAACGTTGCAGCGCTTAAAGAAGAAATAAACCAAAATATAACAATCAGCGCTATTCCGCTGCAAGATAAATTGGATGAAATTTTTGCATACATTGAACAAAATAAAAATACATTTGAGGAATTAGCAAAAAGTAATTGCAATGATATTCTTATGCAAATTTCAATGTTGAAAGAAGATTTTAAAAACCTGGGTTCAGATAATGCTCCAGTAGAAGTTCTGCCCGAAATTCAACGCATATCTGAAAAAATAGAAAACATTTCGCGTGATATGCTTAATGAAGTTTCTAATGATTTGAATGTAACTTTTGCAGAAAATGTAAAAACAATCACCGAAACTATCGAGGATAAAATTTCTGTACTTAAATACGATATTCAAGATGTTGTGTATAAAATGTCAGAAGTTGATAGCGTTGTTGATAAAGTTAAAGAACTTGTCACAATGCAGTTTGAGGAATTTGTTGAGTCTTTTGAGACGAAACTTACAACCTTGGGAAGCGATTTTAAAAATCTGGTGGAAGAAAATACAGAAAAATTAACTTCTACAATTGAAAAATATCAAAAAGAACTTGAAGGTCTTAACGATATTGACCTAAAAGACTACAATGAAGAAACAAAACAATTTGTACAAGAACAAATACAGATTTTAAAAAATAGAATAGATGAATTAAGCGGACAAAATAATCTAAATGAAGTTTCTTCTGGTATTAAAGAAAAAATTAATTCTTCAACCGGTATCATAAATAAACGTCTTGAACTGCTTAGAAACATTATTCTTTCTGAAATGCCGGATAATGAAGAAATTTCGGGCAATTTTGATGAAATTAAGGAAGCAATAAACTCTGTAAATCTTAAAACAGAAGGAGTCGCAGAAATTGTGCGTAATGAAAATGCATCTTTGAAAGATGTTATTAAATCTTACCAAGCACAAATTAATGAGCTTTCTTCTATTGATGCAAACGCTTCTGCTGATGAAGATACGAGAGATTTTATTAGACAAGAATTGAAACAGTTGAAAGAACAATTTGTTCGTAATTTGACTGGAGTTTTTGAAAATATTTCCTTTATTGAAGAATCTGAAGAAATTCAAAATGTAATTTACGATAATGTAAGTGAAATTAAAGATGAAATTTTTAAGCTTAAACAAGATATTGTTGAAAATTCAAATTCTAATACAGATGTCGATGAAAAGTTTGATAAACTTAAAAACATTTTAGAAAGTATTACAACCGGCGCTACAGCTGATGAGTCGAGTAAATACGTTTATACATTGCCTGATGTAGAAACGGATATTGCCAAAATGCGTATGGCTATTAGTGATATAGGCGATATGCTAAAGAAAAATAAAGAAGATGGCTTTGATGTTGTCGAGCGCCTTGATACTATTGATGATATACGAGATGATATTTCAAGTATTTCTAAACGAACAAATAAACTTATATTGACCTCGGATGATGTTAATAAAAATCTTCAAGCAAATATCGCGGAATTTAAAAAGATATTAGAGGGTGTAAATCGTAGTTGCAATAGGTTTAACAGTACCCAAATTAACCAAAATATAGTTGATGTTAAGGCGCTTGTTATGTCGAGTTTAAAATCGGATAAGATTTTGAACGAAGCCTTTATGCATCTTGCAGAATGGATTGATGACTCAGCGAGGACAATGAATGCGATTGACTCGCAGGTGCAAGAAAATGCGAAAAATATAACAAATCTGCAATCTGATTTAACAAAAATATATGACAAAACAGATGATTTTTATGAAAAAACAAACGAAATTGCACTAGTAAAAAATGCAATTGAAGAATTGACAATAAAATTAGACAAGAAAAATGATATAGATTACTCAAAATCATTGTATGAAATAGAATACGGCTTGGACAAACTTTCGGATAAGCTCGATGTACAAGAATTAAAAATTAAATCCTTGGAGAAAAAACTCGAAAGTATCTCTACTGCTCAACCAGGTAGCGAAGAAATATCCTCACTATTAGAGTTTATTGCGTCACAGGTTTCAGCCGCAAACGAGAATTCACGTAGTAACAAACTTCTGTTACAAAAAATTGATGTCATGGAAAAGCAGATGACTCAGTTTGAGGAAAGTATTTCTAAAATTACGGCGTTTATTGATGGTGTAGAGTAAAACAGGCTGTTTATTAAAACACACATAATGCGAGTTATTCTTTTGGCTACGCGACACACACCACCTACTCCCTACCTCGTTCTTTAGCCTGTGGGCGGTTGTAGATTACTTTTCCGCGCCCAAAGCTAATTTCCTCAGAATGCCCCAGAATTTTTTAGAATTTCTTAATCGGGTAGTCGTCCGGTATCTTCCAGCCGTTGGTGATAATGTTGTATGCGCATTGAAGACCTGCATATGCGGCTGAACCTGAATAGTTTTGAATGCAGTCGTTATCGTCAGACTCGTAGTTTGGGTTAAGTTTATTTGTGTTTGCGTCACGCATAAATTCAAAAATATCATTACCTAGCATGTTTGGACCGTTAACACCATTTACGTCAATCATAAAAAGCATCTGGTGGCGAAGTAGATGAACAATCATTCCGTTGTCTAATGTTACGCCATAGGCTCCCGCATAACGTCTAATACTGGAAAGATCTGATGTCGGAGCAAGAAAATTAAAAATATGGTAATCATTTGAAGCCGTGAAATCTTGTAAGCTTTTGACTTGGTCTTTTGTTTTAACGTATGGGATAAAATATTTTTCAATGTAAACTTTTGCGTTTTCAGACTCCCAACTGCTCATATCTCCGTGCTCAGCGACTGCCAATTTTGTTGCGTTTTGTAAAATAGAATAAGCAACTTGGAGTTGTGAAATTCGCTCTTGCTTTTTCCATTTTTGGGTTAAATTCGGCAACGTTAAAGCCGCAATTACTCCAATAATTGTTAAAGTAATTAACGTCTCAGCAAGTGTCCAACCATGTTTTTTATTTTTAGCTAAAACCCTGGAAACCCTTGTGAGAGTGGGGGGGGGGGGGCATTAAAAGCGAGCTAAAAACGTTTTTTGCGTCTTTAAAAGT
>CAZVBZ010000018.1:0-33787 GCA_964626145.1 uncultured Muribaculaceae bacterium
GGCTGTACGGTGGTGGAGTTGCCGTAAATTGGGTTGGATAAAGACGCATCAAAATAAACATGAATAGCACTTCCTCCAGATGACCCACTCGGCCAAGCCCCTTCCTTAGTATTTGCAAAAGCGCCACTTGAAGCACTAAAGGATGAATTTGTTGCATAATTCCCCTCAATATTCGGCAGCCCGGCTTCAACGAACTTACCAACCCGGGAACTATCGCCGGACGCCTGTTCAAACCAATCATTGCGCGGCAGGAAAACCCGCTCGTTTTCAGTGTCAACGCCGTAGAACCACGCAGCGCCGTACGCGCTGTAGAACTCGTCAACCTCGGCTTTGTTGGCAATGTCGTAAAAAACGTGTCCATTGGCGTGAACGTATAGCGTAACGGTGTTTTCGCCCAGCGCTGTCTCGGTCGCGGTGCCTGCGGTTTTTTCCTCAACGCACATCGCGTAAAAATCCGGATACCCATACCTTGAACCCGCCACCGCATCTTTGTAAACATACGTGCCCTGTAACGCCCACCCCTTGGACTGTTCAAAGGTCAAAACGTGGTCTTTGAGAATTGTGTCGAAAAGCTGATACTTGTACATATTTCCTTGTACAAGCTCATTACGTGCCTCAAGAGCTTCTTGAGCTATGCTTTCAAGTTCTGCTTTTTCTGTTGCGGCGGTAGCTTCAAATTCTTCTAAATGCTCGCTAGCGCTCTGGGCGGATGTTTGCGCGAAGTCCGCATAATTCAACGCCGTATTTGCCGACTCTATAGCGGCGTCTTTAGCCTGCATGAGCGCTGTCATTAATTCATCGGGAGTTGTTTCAGCGCCTTCTTGAATTTTTACACTTCTGTCAATTTCTCGTTTTTGAATAGCGATTAACCTTGTTAAATAATCGAAATTCCGTTCAAGACGTGATTTTACAAGTTTGTCGCTTTCGTTGTACGGTGTATCCTGCTGAATTGGTAAATACAGAACATTTGAAATAACTTCGTTTTCCTGTAATATTCCATATTCACTGCTTTCCAGTGGGAAGGTTATAAAACTTCCGGTAGTTGCGCCGATTTCGTTAATAGAATAATCCACACCGTAAGTTAGCGTTGTTTGTTTTCCGTTAGAATTTGTATGCATTACAATTAACTGACTTTCATCCTCAATAGGAAAATCGAAGTCAAACTGTGTACTGCTGCCGTCTCCATTCCAGTTGTAGACGACGGTTTCATTTTTAGCAACTGTCATTTTAAAACCTTTCTTTAACTAATTTAATATAATGATTTAGCATTGCTGCTGCGCTTTTTCTTTTTACCTTTTTTAGGGTTTTCTCCGGTTGCAATTTGAGCACGATATTTGGACCAGCCAAGAACGCGCAATGTTCCTTTTTGAAAATCACCCTGTAAAATATCACCAACTCCGCCGGCTTCGTTTACAAAAGCGTTTACCGGAATACCTTCTTTAGCTTGCATAGCAAATCCCATTGCATGTACCCAATCTTCAATATCTGCACCGTCTTTTGCAACTTTTAATATTTCTTTTGTAATGTCACCAAACAGTGGTGATGTGCTAATATACCCATCTCCTGTTAATATTAAATTTATTGCCCAAACGCTAATATCCCCAAATATATGGAAAAAAGTAAAGTTATCAAAAATAGATGTTATAAGGTCATCCCATAAATCTTTTGCATTACCTGTGTTTAAAAGGGTAAGGAGTGACAGCGAGGTTGCAGCTTTAAATAAGAATGACTGGAAAAAGCCATACATAAAAATGTCTTTTGCTAGTTGAGTTTTGGTAATTTCGCCGCGACTGTAGTCTATAGTAGAGTCGGCTATTTTTCTGATAAATTGTCCCTGCGCGTTTTTGTAATTCATAAACAATTTTGAAAAAGGATTGCTGCTTGCTGCAACCTGCCAGTTGCTTAATGTTGATATTTCGGCAGATTGCTGAGTGCGCTGGGTTTCGATTACAAATTGTTTTATTGCTTCCGTTTCACTCATTCCCTGTTTTATAAGGTAATCTATGTATGGTTTTCCGCCAAAGATAATAGCGCCCATATCGCCTAATCGTAAAAATAAGCTTGCAACGTCTTTAACTTTACGCGGTGCCGTAATACTTGTCATGGTGAGCATTTTTTTAATTTTTTCATTTTTAACAAAACGGTCAAATTTATCGGATATCCACCGTTCAACAGCATTGTTATTTATAAATTGTTTAAGAGCTTCGTTTTGCGCGCCGGCTTCAAAACGATATTGTAAATAATCAATTTTATTGTACATGTAATCTATCGTTTCTTTAGGATTGGCAAGTGCTTCCAAAAAGCCTTGCGTCCATTCTCCAACCGGCATTACTGTTGAATAATTTAGCGCAGCAAACAATTGTTTTATACCAGTTGAAGCCTTGCCAATAATATTTCCAGAAGTCCAGCCGCCAACCATTTCGTTAACAATTCTCATTTGTTCTGTTCTAATAGTTGCATTTTGTTTATATGAAATATTAACAATCTGCTGTAAAAATTCTTGTAGCGCTTTGTCGCCATACTTAGCGCGAATTAAATCTTTTACATCTGCCGTATTGAAGGCTTTATTTATTGTATCAATAGGTTCTGTCATATGGATAAACCGCCCCATTGTGTCTATGTGGTGATAGAGCATAGACACAGGGTTGGAAAATTTCAGAGGAATAAAGGCACTCTGACTTCTTGATTTTGAAAAAGAAGGCGTGCTATTTTTTTGCGTATAATCTTTAAAGAGGTCTATTTCTGACAAACTGCCTTCACGTTCTGCAACTGATGGGAAATATGCAGATACTTTTGGCAAATCAATCCCATATTTTTTTATATACACCTCATTGGCAAGCGGGTAGTATTTGTTGACTGTTCGCATCATCAAATCGCCAAGTTTTTTATCCTGCTCGCTAAGCGTGTCTATCATGTCAATGAGCTGTTCTTCGCCAAACATATTTATAAGGCGTTCATGCTGCACTTCATTTTTATCCCACATGTAGGTGAGGATTAGCTCCATTTTATTCATTTTAAAAGGAACTACACGCCTAATTGGGTGTTGAACTTTTCCGTCTGCGTCAATAATTGTTTCACGATTATTTTTCATAAAAGTATATACTTCGGAAAGGTTTTTCAAAACTATTGCATCAAAATTCCAAGTTGATAATCCATATATTTTACCCACTTCTTTTTCAAATGCTTGTTTCTCTTTGTGCACCCAAGTGGAAGCTTTTGTTTCTGCATAGATAAGCAAGTACTTGTCTTTCATTTTTTTATTAAAAAATGTATTAACCATACTTTCCCAGTTCGCGACAGTATTTGTGTAAAGTTGTTCTAGGAAATTACCGTCTTTTTTAGATTCCAGTATTTTGGCAAGTTCTTCGGCTCTGGCTCTGTTATTGAGTTTTCTGGACAAATCCTTTTCATCTTTTGCGGTTTTTCCGGCAAGTTTTAACCTTAGTAAATCGTCATAAAACTGTTTTATGAGTGGTGTGTTTGCATATTCACTGCCGTCGGCTTTAATTTGTATAAAGGTGTTAAGAATTCTATCTTCAAAAGTCATCCCTTCATCTTCTGCGTCATTCAATAACTCTAGACGTTCAAGCCTTTTGTCGTTGGCTTGTTCTTTTGTAAGTTTTGAAATATTGCGCAATTCTTCAAAAAGTTTGTTTGTCCGATAGTCGTATTTTCCCACCATGTGACCGGATTGTTTTTTATTTTTTGTTTCGCGCAGTTCTTCTGAAATTTTGTTCATAAGGATTTTTCTAAACTGAACTTCATTCATTGTTTGCGCCAGGTCCATAATGTTATCAATCGTAGCTTCCAGGAAGTTCGCATTAGGTGCGTCAAGGATATTCGCAAACATTCTGGCTTTGTCTTTTGGCGTCAAGAAATTTAGCTGATTTAAAATTTTCCGCACAGTGTCACGGAAACGTTTAACATCATCAGACAGATTTTGTTCCATCTGCGCAATCTCTGCCGCAAGTTCACTAGAACGCGTATCTTGATTGGGTAGAGTTTCATATTCAAAGCTGTTAACAGCTTCTTTGATGGTGTTTTCTGCAATGGCTCTTTCTTTGTAATCACCGTGTTTAAGGGCTTTAACAGCGGCAAGTATTTTTTCTTTTGCTTGTTCAATTTTGCTCAATTTTTCGAAACGTTCAATATATTTCATGTCATCAATGAATTTTTCTGCAAAGAAACCGGCAGCCTCCATGTCTTGTTTTTCGACATCATCAAGCCAAGACCAGACCGCAGTAAAAATTTCATCTCGTGCAAGCAAGTCCTCGCGGTATGTGTTTATGAGATATTCATATTGCGCCTGGTATTCGTTAAAATAATCCGCAGTAGTAAAAGTGTTTCTATAGCTTTTATTTTGAATATCAGACAAAGCGGCTTCCGCAAGCATGTAATCATTGTTTTGGTAGAATGCTGCATTTGAATAAAATTCAGCCCATTCAGGCATAAAGCCATTTACAGTAATTTTATCGTCGCATTCATTACAGAGTCGCGCAATTTCTTCTTTTTGCTTTGAAATTTTGGTGCTTTCTGATGTTGATTCCAAAATCATCCTAAGATACTTTTTGTTTTTGCCAGTAGCAATGGAGACAATCTCATACGCGATTTCTTTGTGCCTGTATTGACTGTCTGAAAGGTAATCATCATCAAGCTTTATATTTTTTGCAGTTTCAACATATTTTTTAATGCGTTTTTGTTTTTTTGTTTCTGGTGGTTTTTCTTCAAAAAGTTTGTCAAAGACTTCTTTTATTTCAGGTTTCATGACAAAACCGTCTTTGTTGTTTAGCCAGTAATCATGAATACCTTTGAGCCATTCTTTAAACTGGTCAAATACTTCCTGCAGTTTGCGGTTGGGCGCTCTATTGTTGTATACATACGCCTCAAACCCTGCGGCAAATTTTTCGTGATGGTCTCGCGTAAAATTGTTATCTGTAACGCCAAACCATTTTTTTACAGCTTCCAGTTTTTGGGCGGCTTGTTCGTCTGAGTATGCGAAATCTTTAAGAGCCTCAAGAAAGCAATGAGCAAGTTCATGTATAACAGTTGAGGGGTTGGCATTGTCCATAACCGTGATTATTGTTTTTTCGCCTACTTTGTAAAAATAGCCGAGGTAATCATTACCAGAACGCCCTTCTCTATACGCCTTATGAATAGCCGCAATATTATGCCGGTTAATAAATCCGTCACTGCCTTGTTCTTCTTCTATGTTGAACTGATAATAATCTGTAATATTAGGGTTGAAAAGAGTTCTAATATCGTTTATACTAATAGTGGAGTCGGTTCCGCTGGTAGTGCCTTTTTGGTGAACACCTATTGCGGACGGCTCCATTTCTATAATTTTTACTTTGTGCCCTGCGTATGTATTCGGAGTTTTTTCGGATTTTGGAATATCAACACTTATTTCTACACCGTAAGTTCTTCCGTTGTAGTTAATGGCATTGTAGTATAATTCTTGATGTAAAACGTTTTTATGTTTTTCGTCTGCAGGTCTAATATCTATATCATCATGAATAGAAGTTTCAACCAATTCTTTTAATTTCGCATAAGAATTTCTTCTTGCTTTATTCCTACCAATATCTTTCATCGAACGGTTAATATTACCCTTGCTGAATTTTATAACACGTCCGTTTGATTGCACGGTTATATCACCTAACAAATTAAGGTTTTCAATTATCCAATCTTTTACATCTGCAACACGTTCTTTCTCTGGTACTGCATTATTTTCAATATGAATAGGAGTTATTTTTATATTATTTCTGCTTAAAAACGAGGTGCTATTTTTGAAAACAAGAATTGCCTTATCATTAGTAACATCTTGTGTATTTTCTGGCATTGATTGTTTGCGTTGTTCTTCTGTTAAGTTCACACGAGTTTGCACGTTTCTTGCTTCAACTTCACCATAAATATTTTTATAAAAATCGTATTCACTTAAATTGTATTCTTTTTCTAAAGTATTTATTTTATTAAGTGCTTCTGTATCTTTATTTTCTTTCCATATTCTTTCTGTTGTTTCAAAAGTTTCATCGCTTTGATTTCCCCAAAATTCACTATAAAGTTTATTTTTCTCATCTTGTGATAAATTTGAATATGGTGCAGGTTCATAATATTTGAACATAACATCAATAATTTCATCAGCTTTATCCCAACCGTAAATTTTTATCAATTCTTCTTTTGCTTTATGTGCTTGATTCAAAAGTGCATTGATATATAATCTGTTAAGTTCATCAGCGAATTTTTGTCTTGTTTTTAAATTTCCACCTTTTGCAAATTGTTCAAAATCTTGAATTGCATGCTGAATTTCATGAACAAGTGTACTTTTGCCTTGTTCACTTAAACCATAAGCTGTTATTGTATCTTCTGTATTCCAAACTAAGTTGTCGTATTTTTTTCCGATTTCTGTGTTTAAAAATTCTTCTTCTGCTTTTAATAAGTCATCACCGTATTTTTCATTATCTTTTGCAAAAAGTTTAACAACCTTATCGTATTTTTTGTATTCGGTTGTCTTTTCAAGTTCTTTAATTCTTCTTTGCTTTGTTTTATTTTCGACTTGTCTTTCAAAAAATAATTTTGATAATACAAGATACTCACCGTTGTAATATCCGTGTGTTGAAAATGGCATATTTTGAATGCTGATTTTTAAATCGGCTAAATGAGGATATGCTTTATACAACGCAGGGTTATCGTAAATATCTTCCAATGTTCCCCTAAAAAATACTTCACCTGTTTCTTCATCAACAACCCTTTCAATTTTAGGGTTTTCTATTGCTTTACCGTCTGATATTTCCATTCTCCATTTATTGTCAGCACCTCTGTACCAACCAGATTTTTTATAAATTTCTTCGGGAGTTGCACCGTTTGCTTCAAGATTTTTTGCACGATAAAGAAGTTTGTCGCCTAAATTATTTGCACCTTTTTCACCAATAAGTTGATAATATACTTGTTCCGGTTTTACGTTATCTTTTTTTTGTTGTTCTTTTGCTTCTTCTTCTGTCATTGATTGAACTTTAAACCCAAATTTTTCTTCTGCTTCTTCAATAGAAAGATTGAATTGATTAGCAAAAGAACTTATTGCTTGTGCACCTTCGCCTGTTCCGATATGTTCGGTTGAAAATTCGTCAAACCTGTGCGGAGTACTGTGATAAGCTGATTGAAATAATACATTACTTTTAACATTGGGGTTGAAATTTCTTTTTACATCATTTATAATGTCAGTAAGGGTCTGACCGGAAATAACGTTATTGTTTTTTGCAATACTTGACCCAGACTGATGATTGGGTGCAGTCGTTCCGGCAGACTTCTTTTTATCTTTTTCAAACCAAGTATCAACTCCTTTTTCTGTACTTTTAAAAGCTGTTGTTATTATGTGTCTATCTGGGAATACTTCCATAGAAACGCCATAATAATTGCCATTGACATTTACTTTTAATAGCAATGGCGTTCCCCTGTAATAGCTTTTATTTGCAATAATTTTATCTTCAATATTATCATCTATTGAATTAAATAAGTCGCTCCATTCTTCTTTTGACAAAGAATGTTTCTTTTCATCATGCCTTACAACATCATGAAAAATATCAATATTAACACCTTGTTTGGTTTGTTGAGTATAATACGCTTTTTGTTTTGGATTTTTATCTTGTTGTACTTGCTCATAGAAATCATCAAATGATTTTTTAGGGCTTTTGTACATAGCCGATTGATATAACGTTTTCTGCTGCAATTGTTGCAATTTCTCAGGATTTACATTCATCTCAACTCCGCCCTGCAAAATAGGGCTTTGAGCTTGAATGTGGTTTTCACGCCTGAATTCAATATTTTCCGCCCATTTTTGTGCTTTTTTAACATCGCCAAAACTTCTCGCCATTTCGCGAACGAGTTTAGCGCCAGAGAATGCTTGCCCTTCGTCTATGCCGGCATTTTTCATTTTATTAAAAGTATCATCTTCAATTTGGGCGTACTTCTCCTCAACCAGCTCATCATCCATAACAGCTAGGAGCGTATCCTCGTTATTATTAATAAGTTCTGTCTTTTCATCTTGGGAGAGATTTTCGACAAACTCAGTCGCTTGTTGTTGGGTTAACCCCTTTTTTCTCGCAATATTAATGGCAGTGGCGCTTGTACCAATCCCCCCCATAGTCATTGCCGGCAATATTGCAGCCGCCCCCGCCTCAACAACACGCGCCAAATGCTGTTTAAAGACGTTACTGTTTATCCCATCCTCACTAAACAAGGCGTCAGAATAATTTCCCTCAATTTGTTTCGCCCATTCTGACGCAAAAATATTAGACGTTTCCTGCAACATTTCTGTCGACGACTCGGTGACAACACTGGAAATATATTTCCTTATGTTTTTTTGCGCAGCTTCTTTTAGCGGGTCAAGCGCAACCTCCGGCTCATAATGTTTTGCCAGAGCCTTTGAACCTGCAGCGAGAAGTTTGTTCTGTAGAACTTTGTCTTTTAATATTTTTTTTGTTGCTTCAACCTTTGCAAATTTCAAAAGCTTGTCAGCTCCTGGGATGGTTGACAACTCAGCTACAGCCCCAATCATTTCTAAACCTGAATTTACGACACCAACGCCCATAGCTAGCCTTTTTGCAAGTTCAGGGTCAATAGGTTTGCCGTCATCATCAACCAGATTTTTTAATTCTTCGTAGGCGAGACCGGCTTCAAGCTCGTAAGATTTTTTAGCAGCGCCAGCCCCGCCACAAAGACGCGCCCCCAAAAGCGCACCATTTTTCGCGCCATTAAAAACCCCAACGCCACCTTTTGTAAGCCCAACAACACCACCAACAGCGCCACCAACGACACCACCAGCAATACCGCTAATACCACCGGATTTTGCAATTTCCCATGAGAACGGCATACTTTCAGCGCCCTCTGCAGCAATATTGACAAGACTGTTTTTGGTTCTTTTGGGTAAATCGTATGTTTGTATACTCATACCCAATGGTAATTTTTTAGGTATATGGTGAGAGCCAATAGCCAAATAAGCACTATTATCAAATATTCCGTAATGCTCAGGCACGCCGTAATTATATGGAGTGCGACCTTCGAGGTCCGAAAGCTCTGCTTTTTCTTGCTCGGTTATTTTCCGGATAATTCTTTGTAATTCAATTCTCCAGAACGGATATTTTTTTTACCTTGTCCCCAAGCTTTAAAAGGCAAATCGCCAACATATTGCAGCGCTTTTTCTACTTTGTCAAAAGCATTGTACTCTGGTGTTGGGTGAATAGTTCCTTGAAAGCGTTTTGGAATGTTGTAATTCCCCGGTTCGGGGTTTGGAGAACGCATTGCCGCTATTTCGCGCTGAATTTCTTCATCATCTATACCTAATTGTAAGCCTAAGGGCGTTGAAATACATCTTGTAAAAGAGGGCGGAGTTATTAGTGAAAATTCTCGCTCACATGAAAAATTGGTACATGGCTTTAAAGTTTTAATGGCAAAAAATTATATTGATAATTTATCGGAAGAAATTATCAAAGGACAGAGACAAGCATGCGAGCAAGGGGATTATCCGAGCAAACCTCCGTATGGATATTATCGAGTTAAGAAAGATATTTTAATTGACCCTAAGACGTCTGAGTTCGTTCTGAGGGCGTTTAATATGTATGCCGAGGGAAATGTATCACTTGATAGTTTATGTAAGCGATTATATGAGGACGGCTACGTATATACAGAGTTAAAACCTCGTATCTACAAAGGTCAACTAACTAAGATATTAAAAAATCCATTTTATACAGGAAATTTTTTGTACAAAGATGTGTTGTATGAGGGCAGGCATAAGCCTTTAATTAGTGTTGAACTGTTCCAAAAAGCACAAAAAGCATTCAAAAAAGACGGTAAACCGGACACCCGAAAAAATCATAACTTTACTTATTCCGGATTGTTCACATGCGCCCATTGCGGCTCGTCAATCGTGGGGGAAATCAAAAAAGGTAAATACATATATTATCATTGCTCTGATAAAACCAAACACTGTCCTAATAAGGGGATATATTTAAAAGAGCATGAGTTAGATAACATATTTATCGAGGCTATAAAGAAAATAGAAATCACTCCGGAACACAAGCAGAATATATTAACCGCTTTAAAGGACGTCCATGTGGACGAACAGAAATATAATAAAGAGGAATTAGATAAACTGAATAAGAGAGCTGAGACCTTGCGTAACAGAATGTCTAAACTATATCTTGATAAATTAGACGGCAATATTACTGATGACTTTTGGGCAGAGAAAAATAACGAATGGACTTTAGAGCATGCCGCTATATTGCAAAAAATAGACGCACATTCTAAAGCAAACATAAATTATATGAGACAGGGTAGTGAACTTCTCGAACTCCTCGAAAACCTTTATTTACAATACATTCAACTTGATGAGTGTGAAAAACAAAAAATGTTAAATTACATCTTCTCGAACTTTTTAATAGACGGTCGAAACATACACTATGACTACAAAAAGCCCTTTGACTTATTCGCCAAAGGACTATCTTGTTCATTAAACTGGAGACGGTGAGATTCGAACTCACGTCCAGAATGGGCAAACGATAACGTCTACATGTTTAGGCTCTTTTGGTTTTGATTTAGCATGGAAAAAGCCAAACCTTAGCTAAATCAGAGCAGTTTTAAGCGATACGCGCTTTGAGAAAAATCTTGATGCGGTTAATTCTCGTCCCCGCACTGCGTCTTGCATACTTGACCCTAACAAAGCGGCAAGCTGGCTAGGTTAGAGTGCTGAACTGCTATACTAAGCAGCGAGCGCTTGTGCTCTTGAAAAATCAGCTTTTACAACGTTATTAGCGTTTATTTTAGTTTGCTCGTTGATAACGCAGAACAGCTCTGCGACATGCAATCAGCCTTCACCGAATCACCCTGTCAAATCCAAAACGTCCCCATATTTTATTTTCAAAGTTCTATAATACTATTATAACTCAAAAATTATGTTTTGCCACTATCTCTTTTTGAAAGTTAAAACAATCCAGGTGCCGCGGTCGTTTCTGGACTCAAATTCACAATATTTGAAAGCTGTATATATAAGTTTTATTTTTGCGTAAGAAAATGCTAAAAATAATATTTCACTGCGTTTGTACTCTTTTTCGTTTCCCGCTATTCGTTTTAGGTCGTTTGATGAAAAAAATGCAACTTGTGTTGGAATAATGATTGCAATTCTTTTGCCCGAAGGAATTTGCGAGTATAAACTGTCAAATTTTTTATTTATCACCGCCTCATCCTTAAATAAAAATGCATTTTTTAGTTTTTCTTTTCCACGATATTTTAAGTCGGCAGCGCCACAACTATCGCAAATTAAATACTTGGAAATATTGCCCTTGTCTATTTCAATGATGTTTTTGGGGACAATTTCAACATATTTTTCGTATCGGAAAAATTGATGATAAAGGCTTATTACATAATCAGTGTCAGTAATCTTTGCCTGGCTAAGTAGTATAGCAGGCGCTTTGTGCCCTTCGGGGCGAGAAAGTTTTTGTGGTGCGGTTGGATTAAAAAATAAAAACGCTGCTACTGTTACAAAATACAAAATTGCGAGATTTTTTGTAAGTTTTGTTTCGTTTTCTGTAAAACCGCAAACTATAAGCAGAATTAAAACGGGATAAATTTCGACTGAATATTTTGTTGATAATACAAGTTTTCCGCAAAGTGCAGCAATAATCATTACAACAAAATATAGTAAGCAGGTTATGCCCAGTGCTTGTATTATAGGCTCTCTGCGCCTTATTGAGCGGAATATAAAATATATTGCAATTGTAAATGGAAGAATTACAAATATTGTATTTTCTAAAATTGCGTGTGCGCGAAAATATGTAACAAGATTTAATGCAGAATTTGTTATATTTGTTTGAACCGGAGTCAAATAATCAATAAAAACAAAGAAAATCTTTGAAATGTTGAAAATTCCCCAGTTTTGCGAAAGAGTTTCCCTTGTGAGCACTAGAAACAAAAATGGAACGAGCGGTATAAAAGCAAGTGCAACAATAATATAACCGGTAATTATCGGTCTTTTTAGCTGCGGTTTGTGTCTTAATATAATTAGTGAGAATATTAATAAATTAAAAAATACGAATACAAAACCTATTGTGTGTGTAATTAGTAGCAAAAAGTTGCTAAAAAGATACATTCCAATACTAAATGGAGATGGCGTTCTTACCGCTTTTATAAAGAAATAAAAAATCCATGCACTTATTAAGAAAATTAAGCCATAAAGTCTAACTTCTTGAGAAAAATAAATTAAAAAACTGCTAAACGCGCTGAATAAAGCACAGTATAATCCAGTTTTTTCATCTTTATATTCTTTACCGACAAAATACATTGAAACTATGCAAAGTAAACCGATAAAAACACTAGATAACCTCAAAACGATATCTTCGTTTCCAAATAATGTCGTCCATAGTTTTAAGTACAAATAATAAAGAGGCATGTGGCAGTTTGAAAGGATTTTGTTAAACAATGGACGCCCAAATTCAAACGATGATATCCACCACCCCATGTATTCGTCATTCCATAGCCCATCAGGCTTGTCTAGCATATTTATGCGAAGGATAATTCCTAAAATTAATATTATTGTTAAACAAAATGCATTTTTAATTATTTTGTTCAAAATTTTCTCCTGTTAATTTATTTAAATCTATAATATAATAAGTTTTATTAAAGGGCTAATTTATGACAAAACTTATTATTCAAATACCTGCTTATAACGAAGAAAATACACTAGGAATTACCCTAGCGGCGTTGCCAACGCATATCGAGGGAATAGATGAAATCGAAACATTGGTAATAAATGACGGAAGTCAAGACAAAACCGCAGAAGTTGCTGCGCGGTGCGGTGTTACACATATAATTAATTTGGAAAAAAATTATGGGCTTGCTAAAGCTTTTATGGCGGGAATTAAAACGGCTGTTAAGCTTGGGGCGGATATAATTGTTAATACGGATGCCGATAATCAGTATAATGCTGATTTTATAAAAGAGTTGATACAGCCAATTTTGCAAAATGATGCTGATATAGTTATAGGCGCGCGCCCGATTTCGGATATAAAACATTTTTCGCGAACAAAAAAAATTCTGCAAAAATTAGGCTCAAAAGTTGTGCGTCTGTTTTCTTTTACCGATGTAGAAGATGCGCCAAGCGGATTTCGTGCGATTAGTGCAGCTGCTGCAAGTGAAATTAATATTTACGACAATTTTACATATACCTTAGAAATGATTATTCAGTCAAAGGTGAAAGGACTTAGGATTAAGTCTGTTCCGGTCGAAGTTAATGAAGATTTGCGTCCGTCAAGGCTTTTTAAAAATTCTTTTCAGTATTCGTTGCGCTCAATGATTACGATAATTCGAATGTTTATTGTTTATCGTCCGTTTAGATTTTTTGCAATAATTGGCTGTATTATTGGCGCAATCGGCATTTTGTTGGGGTTACGTTTTTTGTTTTATTATTTTATGGGTAATGGTTCCGGACATATTCAGTCATTGATTTTGTCTGCAATTATGCTTATTATTGGTTTTCAAACCCTTTTGTTAGCAGTCATTTCGGATTTGCTTGCAATTAATAGAAGAATTCTTGAAGAAATTAAAAGAAAAATTTAGAAAATTCTTGTTTGTAAACTTTAATTTGTTATAATTAACATACAAAATACAGGGAGAAAAATTATGACGCAACGAGTTTTATTATGTATAATGGATGGCTGGGGAATTAATAAAGATTGCCCCAAAGATGCAATAGCATCGGCTAATACACCAGCTTTTGATAAGTTGATTTCAGAAGAACCGCATACGCTAATCCATGCGGATGGTGAATATGTTGGTTTGCCAGCAGGACAAATGGGTAATTCTGAAGTTGGACACCTTAACCTTGGTGCGGGCAGAATTGTGTACCAAGAGCTTTCGCGAATAAATAAGGCAATTAAAGACGGTGATTTCTTTAAAAATGAAGAGTTTCTAAACGCGATAAATCATGTTAAGAAAAATCAATCGTCCTTGCACCTTTATGGTTTGGTTTCTGATGGCGGAGTTCATAGTTCGCTTGACCATTTGCTTGCGCTTATTGAACTTGCCGCTAAAGAAGGACTTAAAAATGTTTATGTCCACGCATTCCTTGATGGACGCGATACACCTCCAAAAAGCGCAAAAAAATATTTGCAAATTGTCGAAGATAAACTTTCGGAATACTCTTTGCCGCCAATAGCCTCTGTAATTGGGCGTTATTGGGCTATGGATAGAGATAATCGATGGGATAGAATTGAAAAAGCATATAACTGCTTGACAGAAGGTTATAGCGCAAAGGCTGCTAATTCTCTTGAAGCAGTTGATAATTCGTATGCGATAGATAAAACGGATGAATTTGTTGCCCCAACAATGACTTCGGATATGCATTCTCGCATAAAGGATAATGACGCTATTATTTTCTTTAATTATCGTCCAGACCGCGCTCGTGAAATAACAAAGGCTATGACATTTGAGGATTTTAACGGATTTGAGCGGATAGAAAAGCTCGAAAACCTTTACTATGTTTGCATGACTCAGTATGACGAAACTTTTAACATGCCGGTTGCATTTAAGCCTCAAACCCTTAAAAATATTCTTGGCGATGTGCTGGATGCTAATAATATTAAGCAATTTAGAACTGCAGAAACTGAAAAATATGCTCATGTCACTTTCTTCTTTAATGGTGGCGTAGAAGAAGCAAATAGGTTGGAAACTCGTTATCTTGTTGCTTCTCCAAAGGTAGCAACATACGACTTGCAACCAGAAATGAGCGCAGAAGATGTTTGCGACAATGTTCTTAGTGCAATAAATGAAAAAGAATACGGATTTATCCTGGTAAACTTCGCAAACCCAGATATGGTAGGGCATACAGGCGTTTTTGATGCAGCAGTTAAAGCAGTTGAAAAAGTTGACGAGTGCGTTGGTAAAATTGCAGAAAGATGTAAGCGCAAAGGCATAGTAATGCTTTTAACGGCAGACCACGGTAATGCTGAGTGTATGGAAAATCCGCAAACGCATGCGCCGCATACTGCACATACAACAAATCCGGTACCATTCCTTGTTATCGGGGATGAGCATGTTACAAAACTCCGTGATGGCGGTGCTTTGTGTGATGTTGCACCTACTGTCCTTGATATTATGGGAATAGAAAAACCTGCTGAAATGACAGGTGTCTCGCTAATCCAAAAATAGAGTTTAAGATGAACAACAAAAAACGGTGGTAAAGTTTAGTTCCACCGTTTTTTGCTAAAATTTGTTACAATATTGCTCAAATATGGCGCTCATAGCCATCTTAACATTAGCCCTTTACCTGTTTTTGTGCTATTATGTTCATATACAATAGGATTCTTGGGGAGAAAACATGACAACACAAACGGAACAAAGCTATGGAGCTAGTAATATTAGAGTTTTGGAAGGGCTAGAAGCTGTAAGAATGCGTCCCGGTATGTATATCGGTTCGACATCTCAGCGTGGTTTGCATCATTGTATATACGAAATTGTGGACAATTCAATTGATGAATCATTGGCAGGATATTGCGATACAATTAAAGTGATTGTTAATGAAGATGAAAGCGTTACCGTAATAGACAATGGGCGGGGAATTCCGGTTGATATTAAGCCCGAAACGGGTAAATCAGCGCTGGAAATCGTTCATACCGTGCTTCATGCTGGCGGTAAATTTGGAGATGGCGGCTACAAGGTGTCTGGCGGGCTTCACGGGGTTGGAGCGTCAGTCGTGAACGCACTTTCGGAAAAAATGGTCGTCGAAGTTTCGCGTCAGGGTTGGGTTCACAGGCAAGAATATTTGAGAGGTGAACCGGTTACTCAAGTTGAAAAAACTCGTGAAACTGAATTAACAGGAACAAAAACGACGTTCTGGCCGGATCCGTTGATATTTACGGAAACCACTGAAATTGACCGAGATGTTATTTGTAATAGACTTCGCGAAATGGCTTTTCTCAACAAGGGCTTGAAAATTATTTTTGTTGACGCAAAGAAAAATGAAGAACATACTTTCCATTACGAAGGCGGAATCGCTAGTTATGTCGAATTTTTGAACAAAAATAAAACGGTTATTTTTGAGCAGCCGGTTTATATTGAAAAAGTTGTTGACGGTATGACGGTTGAAATTGCAATGCAATACACAGACGCTTATACAGAAAGTATTCTTTCTTTTGCAAATAACATTAATACTCACCACGGCGGAACTCACTTAACTGGCTTCAGAAACGCAATTACTCGTGTTTTAAATGATTATGCTCGTAAAAATAATATTCTTAAAGATAGCGAACAAAATCTCTCTGGTGATGACGTTCGCGAGGGGCTTACTGCTATTGTTTCTGTAAAAATTGGTAATCCGGAATTTGAAGGGCAAACAAAAGAAAAGCTCGGAAATGCTGAGGCATTGACTGCTGTTCAAGATGCTGTTAGAGATAAGTTTCAGGAATGGCTTGAGTTCAATCCGAAAGTTGCGAAAACAGTTTTGGAAAAAACTTTGCAGGCTCAAAGAGCGCGTGAAGCAGCAAGACGCGCGCGTGAACTCACCAGAAGAAAAACGGCCTTGGAAACATCAACGTTACCAGGAAAACTTGCCGATTGTTCAAGCCGCGAAGCTGATAAGTGCGAAATATTCATAGTAGAGGGTGATTCCGCAGGTGGTTCGGCAAAACAAGGCAGAAACAGGATGTTTCAGGCAATTTTGCCATTGAGAGGTAAAATTTTAAACGTTGAAAGAGCACGCTTGGATAAAATCTATGCTAACAATGAAATTCAAGCCATGGTGCAGGCTTTTGGTATTAACATAAGTAAAAACGAAGATGAAGTTGAGCTTGAAAAACTTCGTTATCATAAAATTATTATTATGACCGATGCGGATGTAGACGGAGCACACATAAGAACGCTGCTTTTAACTTTCTTCTTCCGTTATGCAAAACCACTTATTGAAAATGGTTATGTTTATATTGCCCAGCCGCCGTTGTTCAAAATTACAATTGGAAAAAATTCAGAATATCTTTACGATGATAGAGCTTTAGATAAAATGTTGCGTGAGCGTGGCGTAAAAGGTTTGACCTTGTATGACAAGAAAAAAGAAAAGTCGTCTGAAGGTGACGAACTTAGCGCACTTCTCGCAAATATGTCTGCTTATTATCATTCATTCAATAACCCGCTTATTAACCCAATTCCGAGTGTTATTATCAGAGGCTTGATTCGCGCAAATGTTCTAGAAGATGATTTTATGAATCAAGAAAGAATGAATGAAATTAATGAATATTTGCAACATTATCTTGTTGACCATGGTAAAAATTATGGAATAACCGGGGCTGACAAGTATGTTACGTCGCTTAAATTTAATACAGAAAATAATAAATATTCAATTATGATTGACTTGGGCGAAGAACACTCTGATGCGATTAGGATTTCTTCAAACCTTATTAAGTCTCATGAATATCAACGCATTAAGGAGGCTTACCCATTAATAAGAGATTATCTGATTGAAGAAGAAAAACTTTTATTCATGGATACAGGTGTTGAGGTTGTTGAAATTAAGACTTTCTATGATATTCAAAAAATTATAGAAGAACGTGGACAAAAAGGCTTGACCTTACAACGATTTAAAGGGTTAGGTGAAATGATGCCGCAGCAACTATGGGAAACTACAATGGACCCACAAACAAGAACGCTCAAAAAGGTAAATATAGAAGATGCAATGCTTTGTGACCAGTTGTTTGATATTCTTATGGGGGATAAAGTTGAACCACGTCGTGATTTTATTGAAGAAAATGCGGTGTATGCAACTAATATTGATACATAATAAATTTATTAAAGCAATTACAAGAGCGCGGTCGGTAAACCGACCGCGCCTTTTATTGTATTTGAGTTGTAAATTACTGTGAGTTTAATTAAACATCAGTTCTGTTTAAAAAGTTTGAAATAGCATTGTCTATGTCTTTTGCTGGTGCTAGTTCGTTTTCATCATAAGTGGTTTTTTCGTTAACTTTTGGGTTGTGAAAAAATTTATTGTACAAGGATAAAAGTACGAAAATAAGAACTACAGATATTATTACTCCAAACATTGCAAGAATTAATTTTTTTGTAGCAAAAAGGAATTCGTTAGACACTTCAGCTGCAAAGCACGGCTGTAGTGTTATTGCAAATATTGAAGTTAATATAAAAAGATTATTCTTCCACATTATTAGGTTCTTCCTTTGTAGTTTTTTTCCGCCGGGTAGTGGCTTTGCGCGGTTTTCGTCCGGTTTTTGGAGCTACGTTTTCCGCGGTTCCTTTTTTTTCTGCGGAATTAGTGTCGATTGCCGCGTTTTCAAGTACCGGTTGTTCCTTTTCTTCTATTATAGCAGTTTTTTCTGCCTGAGTGTCATTTTGCTCCTGAACTTCTGCGCTTACCTGTTTGTTGTTTTTTCGCTCACGCGGTTGTTTTCTACCACGCGACGGTTTCCTTTTTTGTTTTTTCTCTGTTAAATCAATTTCAATAACAGTAGACTCTACTGGTTCCGCAGGTGTTTCTATTACGGCTGCGGATTCCATAACAGGAGCGCTTTGTTCTGCAACGGCAATCTCTTTTTGTGTTTCCGGTTCTAAAAGTTCTTCGGTTTCATTTTGTTTTTTATTGAAGTTTTTATCAAATTTTCGTTTGTCGTTTTTGTTATTTTTGTTTGGTTTTTGACCTCCAGGGAGTTTTACTTTCGCCGCTTTTGCTCGATATTCACCGTCAGCGACTGCGGAAGAAAAAGAAAATTCTTCAATAAAATTACCTGTACCTTGGCAGTGTGGGCATTTTTTAGTAAAGACTTCTGACAAACTTTGTCCCTGTCTGTGCCTTGTGAGTTCTACCAAGCCTAGGTCGGAAAGTTGTCCCACTTGCGGTTTTGATTTGTCATCCTCTAGGGCTAGTTCAAGTTCTTGCATAATTGCTAGTTTGTCTGTTCTTGAATTCATATCGATAAAATCAATGATAACCATTCCGCCGATGTTACGCAACTTAAGCTGGCGAGCAATTTCATGTACCGCTTCGATATTGGTTTTTAAAATTGTTTCATCTTGCGTTGCAGAGCTGATGAATTTTCCGCTGTTTACGTCGATAACCGTAAGCGCCTCGGTCGGCTGAATAAACAAGTACCCGCCAGATGGTAGGTTAACTTTTACCTGGAGCGCGGCTTTAATTTCTTTGTGGATTCCTGATGCAACTAAAAGTGGTTGAGAACCTTTATAAGTTTCAACCGTAATATTTTTATTCATATTCCACGCTTGAAGTAGTTGTGTAACACGCTGATGCGCAAACGCTGTATCTACAGTGATTTTGGTTACATCTTCAGTGCAAGCTTCGCGAATTACTCGATAGAGCAAATCTTGGTCTCTGTGAATAATACATGGGGCGCTGTGAGATTCTGCGGCGGTAATGATAGTGTTCCATTTTTCAAGCAACATTTCCAAATCGTCTTGGATTTCGGCTTCGGTTTGACCTTCTGCTTCTGTTCTTACAATTACGCCGACTCCAACTGGTTTTATTAGATTTACTACGGATTTAAGCCTAGCTCTCTCTTTTGCCGATGTAATTTTACGTGAAACGTTAACGCCTGTTTCTTGTGGCATAAGGACAAGAAAACGCCCTGGAATACTAAGCATTGTAGTAACTCTTGGACCTTTGTGCCCGGTTGGCTCTTTGACAACTTGTACAATAAGGTTTTGGCGAGGCTTTATCTTGTCTTTAAGCGCGCCTTTGCCGATAATATCCTCGGCATGCAAAAAGCCCATTTTGTCGGAACCTACATCTACAAACGCGGCGTCAATACTGGGGAGTATGTTGTCAACTTTTGCAAGATAGACATCTCCGAGTAATATTTCTCCTCTGTGAACGAAAAATTCCATTACACGGTTATTTTCCATAACCGCTGCAATATTGTCGCGTTCTGCAATTACAATACTTTTTGTCATTGTTAAACCTTTCTGAATTTCTTTAAAATTTTTATCATAAACTTTTTCTTTTGTACCAAAAAAACTTTGAATTGTTGTACACGCGGCTGTTTCATCCAAGCTTTTGTTTTAATTAGCCGGTTTTAAACCAGTACTAAACTTGCAATTTTAATTCTGCTAATTTACTCAAGGTTTTATGGTTAACTAGTTTTATATCTTTTTATTCTTCTTTTGATAAACAAATTATCCGAAGATTACTCTTTCATTAATATACAACAAACCTTTATTTTTGAAAAGTTTTTTACGTTTCTATACAAAACATCCGTAATCTAATGATTACGGATGTTCTTTTTTTTCTCAAGGTTACATCTAGATTTGAGAAAGTTTTGATAATGCTTCAGTTGCAACAGCTTTAACGTTTGGATCTGCGTCTTGTTGAGATTGTTCAAACATTATTTTAAGTAATGGTTTATATTCAGGTTTTGCTATGTAAGAAAGGGCCGCGAGCGCTGAAGCTCTTAGCATTGGGTTTGCGTCAGCTTTTGCAACTTTAACAACATCATCTATCATTGGTAGATCTTTCATTTCTAATTTTGTTCCTTGGGCTTTTTCTACTTCGGAACTTAATCGTTTTTGCAAGATTGCTATTGTGTATAGGGCGAATTGTTTATTTCTTTCAGCTGCTTCCATTTCTGAAATTTTTGTTGCGGAGGCAGTTTGTTCGGGCGTTAATTTTTCTCCGGCAATGAGTTTTTGTTTTAACTCAAGTTGTTCAGGCGTTGGACCTTGCATTTGGGTTGTATCTTTTTTGATAATATTACCCAATGCGTCCATTACTTGAGTGTCAAGCAATTGCGCTGCTGCAGGAGAGTCGGATTGAGCTGTTTCTGCAACATTTTCAATTGCGGCAAGTTGTTCTTCAAGGTTTGTCGAGTTTAATTTTGATACTACTTGGTTTAAATCAACATTTATTGGTGTTGTAGCCGGAGCTTCTACTTGTGGCGCTTCAGGTGTTTTCGTTTGTTCTGCTGGCGCTGCGGTTTGTGCAGTAGGTGCAACCGGAGTTTCTTCCGCAGGTTGTGCCTTTGGAGGTTCTGGCATTTCTACTTGCGGTGCGTTGATTACTTGTGGTTGGTTATTTATAACAGGTTGGGGGATAACAACCGGCGTTGGAACAACTACTGGTGCTGGCGCTGGTTCGGGAACAGCTGTTTGTACAGGAGCTTGTACTTGTGGTTGAGATTGTACTGGCATTTGTGCTGGCGCCTGTACTGTTTGAGGTTGTACTTGTGGTTGAATTGGTGTTGTTACAGGAAGTGGAATTGGGTATTGTACATTTGGCGCATAAGTGCTTGCTTGCGGCATTGCATATTGTGGAACAGTCGGCATTGCATACGGATTGAATGGTGTTTGCGTTCCAGCTTGTGGATTAATAATATCAATTTTTACCGCATTGTTTTGTGCTGGTTGAAAATACGGTGCAGGTTGATACATTGGCATTTGAGGCTGCATGTACATACCTTGTTGGTAGGCTTGTGGTATTGTTGTGTTAACTGGTTGAATCATTTCGTTCCCCTTATCTAGATGTAATTTATATTTTGTATATCATATTTTATAATATTACTACTTTATAAATATCCCTGAAAAATATTAATTGCTATTTTTGGGTAATATTTTAATAATTTGTTACAAAGTTTTACATTTTAATTTTTCCTATAAGGCTAAATAGCAGAAAAGACGCTGGTTTTAGCGTCTTTTCTGGTTTGAAAAATTATTCAATCATATCAATTCTTTTTTGATGTCGTCCACCTTCAAAATCGGTATGTAGCCAAGTATCAACTATATCAAGAGCAAGGTATTCTCCAATTATTCTTTCGCCTAAACAGAGAACATTTGCGTTATTATGGGTGCGAGAGGCTTTTGCGCAGAAAGTATCAAAAATTGTTACAGCCCTAATTCCTTTAACTTTATTCGCCGTAATTGACATGCCCAGTCCTGAGCCGCAAAGCAATATCCCTCTGTCAAATTTTTTAGCCGCAACGGCTTCTGCAACGCGTTTTGCCATTTCAGGGTAATCGCTCGGCTCTAAAACATAAATACCAAAATCTTCGTATTCAAAGCCGTTGTCTTTAAGGTAGTTAATAACGGTGTTCTTTAGATTAAATCCGCCGTGGTCACATCCGATTGCAATTTTAAGCTTTTCCATTAATTCCTCCAAACATTAGGCAACGACGTTATTATAACATTAATTTACAGATTTAACAAATAAAAATGTTTGTAATATAATACAAGAATGCAACGTACTTTAAAAATAAGAATATTATGTTATTTGGCATGTGGATTATTTAAAGCTTTGAGCCATGTCGTGAAAATAAAAGCTGTAAATTATCCGGAAGTGCCGCAATTTATAGTCGCAGTGTGGCATGCTCATCAGTGCGTGTTGTTTAATGTGAAAAACCCCGGCATGCTTAATGTTTTGGTTAGTCAGTCTAATGATGGTGAAATCGTTGCTAAAGCTACTGAGGCGATTGGGATTAAGACTATTCGTGGCTCTAGAGGTCGCAAAGGGGCAGAAGCAACGCTAAAACTTATAGAAAAACTTGAACAAGGTGAAAATATTGCAATAACTGTTGATGGACCAAAAGGACCAAATAGAGTTGTAAAAAAGGGCATAATAAATATTGCTAAACTTTCGCAAGTGCCAATCGTGCCTGTTGCGTGGTTTAGTAAGTCTTTTTGTTTTCGTAAGTTTAACTCTTGGGATGGCTTTTATTTTCCATGTGGTGGTGTGAAATCTATTGCATTGTACGGTGAACCAATTTATGTTCCACAAGATTGTGACGATGAAGGACTTGAAGTTTATCGTAAAAAATTGGAAGATGAATTGCATAGACTTGAAAAAGATTCAATAGAAAATTATGACGAATATTTAAATTCATAGAATTGTTAAAAAATTGTTACAATTTCGTTTTGTTTACTTTGTTTATATGGTTAATATACCGAGTATTTATTCGGTATATATTCAATGTATAAACATGCTTGTTTTTGTGCTTTTGCGCCTTATTTTGTCGCGCAATTTATTATAAAATTTTTATTTTATTAATATATAAGAAACAGATAAAGTTCAAATAAGAAACAAATCTGAAAAAAAGATGTTTAACCGAAAGGTTATAATAAACGGAACGGGAATAGGTATTTAACGAGGCATTAGCCTCGTTTTTTTTGTTACAAATAATAATGAATGCAGCAAGGCGGCAAAGGCTTGGTCATTGAACATTTATGCATAATGATTAGCGGCATTCTATTTTGTCTTTTGTGTAAATTTCTTTGCGGGAAATAACGCCATTTAAGAGGGCAACCATAGTCCAGAATATGAACTGTACCTGCGGGCGGAAAAAGACTGTGTCAAAAAGTCCGTGCACCATCATTCCGAGTATACTGAGGATGCTAATAGAAACATAAATTTTCCCTCGTATTGATTGGTCTTGAAAAATGTATTTTGCAGAACTCCAGAATAAAATTCCAATAAACGAGAAGAAACTTAAAAATCCAAAAATTCCTGTCTCTACGGCTATTTCTAAGGGAACGCTGTATGCGGCGAGCGCATCAAATCCAGTAAGCATATAGTATCCATAAATTTCGCGGAATGTATGATTGCCGGGACCAATTCCAAACAGCGGATTGTCGGTGAACATGTGCCATGATGCTTGATAAACATTCATTCTAAAGGATGTTGAGGAGTCGCCACGCAAAAGAAATACAGACATTAATCTGTGTAAAATTTTGGGCATGCACATTAGTGCAAGTATTCCGCCCCCGAGAAGTCCTGACGTAAAGTTTACCCATAACTTTTTAAAACGGTTGAAAGCTGCGAAATCGTGAAAAACTATTCTGTATGAAATAAGAATAAGTCCCAAAAATATTGCAATGAGGGCTATATAAGAGCCTCGGCAGCCTGTTTGAAATATAGCTAGCAATGAAATTATAACAGCACTTAGCGCTATAAAAAACGATTTACGGTGGCGTTTTTCAATTGTTAAGAGCGTTATCCCGATAACGGCAGGAACGCAGGCTGTGAGATAGCCCGCGAGTAAGTTTGGATTGTAGGGTTTTAGCGAACCATATATTCTGGAAATGGCATCTTCGGGATTTATGTAGCTCATATCCTGCCAAGTCGCGCCAGCTATAACCGTTTTAGATTGTAAAAGCGCATAAAAAGCTTCTAATGTACAAAGTCCGCCTATTAAAAGTACAATTAGTAAAACTTTTCTTTTGCGTTTGCGGAGCATGGGCATGATGGAAAAATAGTACCCTATGTAAACCGCGTATTTAACAAAACCTTCAAGACTGAAGCCCGGTTCGGTTGAATTTAGAGTTGAAAATACCAAAAATAAAAAGAATATAATAAGAGCGCCATCGGCATTGGAAATTTCGATTTTTTCACCGCGAGAAACAAAAAGTTTTATTATTGAAACAAAAATTGTTGCTATTGCGACTGTGCCAAGAATGTTCGTTTCGCAAAATGTTGATAAAATAAGCAATAGTGTAACTAATGTAAACGTAATTTCATCAAGATTTTTTATAATAACACTATTGTTGAGCCAAGTGCTCAAAAATGCTTGCGGCTTTGCAATCAAAGCGTTTATTTTGTCCAGAATAAGACTTTGCATATATTCCTCGCTTTATTCCAGTAGTTAATTATTTGTTGCGTCAGCAGGAATTTCCGGAGCCAGCTTTTTACTCGTATTGAGTTGTTCTTTTTGTAACTTTATCGACTCTTTGAGTTCTTGAGCTTCGGCTTCTGTGAGAATTTTTACATTCGAAAGCGTTCCTGAAAATCTGTAGTTTTTACCTTCTAAAACAATGGGTAAGCCCATTTTAAGCTTATTACCGCCTAAAACGGCTCCGTCATCTGTAATTTTGGCATCATCACAAAGCGTGACAAGAATGTCATACATAAATGGGTTTGAAACATCTTGTACAAGCGCGCTTCCCCCTTTGCCATTTGGAATGAGTGTCATTCTTGGGGCTTTTTGCGTGCCTAGGATTGTGACTTTTTTGTGTGGAACGTTTCTGATTGTAATAAAACTTTCATCAAGTAGCTTAAAAGGGTTTTCGCTTTCGCTTAAGGTTATTCCTCGGAAAAATACTTGAAAAACAACAGTATTTTCTGAAACGACTGGCGTCTTTGCAATTTTTGATTGAAAGAAAAATATTCCTAAAGTTAAAATTGAAATAAGTGCAATTACAGCTATTATTATGTAATCAAATTTTTTAAATCCTAATTTCATTTTAATCCCCCTATGATAAACTTTTTCATATCCATAATTTTTAAGTTCTCTATAATTTCTTCAACTGTAGTTGTTGCGCATCCGTAGTATCTAATAACAATGCTTGCGGCAATGTTTCCGATTACGGCTGCGTATTTCGGTTCAAAACCCGCGGCAAGAGCCAGTGTGAATGCGGCAATAACAGTATCTCCAGCGCCAGTAACATCAAATACATCTTTTTTGTTAAAGACAGGAATTCTGGTAACTTTTTCATTTTTTTCAAAAAGAACCATGCCGTGGTCGCCTCGGGTAACAAGAACCATTTCGGCATTTGTGTCCGATATAACGTCTTTGCCGGCTTTTACAAGCGATTCTTCGTCTTTAATGAAATATCCGACAAACTTTTCTGTATCTGGCTGGTTTGGTGTCATTGCGGTAACACCTTGATATTTGTTCAATTCTTTTTGCGCATCTACAGTAATAATTTTGTTATATTTTTTTGCTAGTTCAATAGCTTTGTCAATTATTGGTTGAGTAAGCGTTCCAAGATGGTAGTCTGATAGAATAATCGCGTCGTAGTTCGGAATAGCTTTTTCCAATTTTTTTATAACTTTAGCTTCGGTTTCCGGAGAAAGCGGAGCGGTGCTTTGTCTGTCAATACGAACAATTTGCTGGGTAACGGACTGTGAGCAAGTTCCGGAAATTCTTGTTTTAACAGTTGTGTGGCGGGTTTTGTCAATTACTAAGCCGCTTGTGTCTATATTAGCTTCTTTAAAAGCGTTTTCAAGAATTGGTGCATGGTAGTCGTCGCCAATAACGCCAATAACGCCGGCTTTGCCATTATTTAATGATGAAATGTTGTGTGCCGCGTTGGAGCCGCCGCCGAGTATTATTTTAGTGTGGTTGTGAAGTAAAATTAAAACTGGCGCTTCTCGCGAAATGCGTTCTGTGTCGCCATAAATCATTTCATCAATAGCCAAATCTCCAACTACTAGCACTTTTTTTTCTTTCATTTTGGCTATATTTTCTAAAATGTAATCCCGGTCAATGCTAAACAAAATCTTATCTCCATTATTTGTTTGATTAAAATTCAAGCAAAATCGCTTATAATTAAGTCTATCACGAAGAAACAAATTGAGGAATTAATTTTGGACGAAAATTTTACAAACGATGAAAACATTAAGCAAAACGATAATGTGATATCTGGTAATGGTGCGGATTTTAGTTGTAATTCTGTGGATTTAAAAAAAACGGACTCTGTAAATATTGATGAAATTCAAAGTGCAATAATGAAAAAAATGGCGGAAGATGAAGATGGCGAGTCGGATTTTTTTGACGATTTTACGAGTGCGCCAAATTATTCGCAAGAAGTAAACAACATAACAGAAAATCTTGCATCTAATAAGTATTATGATATTTCTCCTTCCGAAAAAAAATATGTAATTGCTATTCAACCAGACGCTGTTCCAATGTTAGATGGGTTGTCTCCTGAAGGACGTTCAGAATTAGTAAACACTTTGCTTTTTAAGCACATTGAGGAGCAAAAGCATTCACCGGAACAGTTGCGAATTAAAAAACTTATAAAGCATTCATTTGTAGTGTTTTTAACTATTGCGTTTGGCTTTCCGGCTATATTTATCATTACGAATGCATCAATTGAAGCGACGGTGAATAGTTATCGCCAAATACAGGGTAATTTTGAAAAACTTTATCAGCAAAAAGGTGGAATTAAGCGCAAAGATTTGACGAAAATTCAGAATTTACAATATTAACAAATATTTATTCTAGCCATTTAAAACTTTTGACGTAGTTTTCACCGTTTATATCTCCATCAATTTCTGCGGAGAAAAACCGATATTCATCAGTCGAAAGTTCAAGTCCTGGGATTTTGTTAATATTTTTAAGTATTATGTTTTCGGATTCGGTTAATTTAACTCCAGGAATAAGCTTAAATAATGTATTTAATGATGTGTTTCCAATTGGACCCAAAAGAGTTGACACTTTTTTGGATAAGCGTCCATAAACAATCATTTTGGTGTTGTGTCCAACGAGGTCGCTGTTACCGGTTATGTAAAGGCTCAAATTTTTACCGCTGGTATAAAGATTTATATCACTAGCAAAACCGTTATTAACAAGGATATTTCCTTGAATTGTGGAAAATTCCCCAGTTTTAATAGGTACAAGTAGTTCGATTATATTGTTTATTGTAAAGCCGGTAAGTCCGCTTTTTATAACGTTTCCAGCTCTTAAAAGGTACTCAAGTGAGCCTAATTTGGGCATTTTACCATTTTTAATTTGGTATGTTACAGTGCCATTAAGGTTTTTAAATCTTTCAGTTGGGGTTTTTCCGTGTGTTGTAAAGTTTACGGTGCCATTCAGTGCTCCATAAATTTGATTTTTTACGTTTAAAAATATTTGGGAAAATTGATTTGCATCAATTGATTTTGCAATACAATCTCCACTTAGTACGTTGTCTTTAAAGTTGTAGAAACCGTTTGCGCTGATTGTTCCTTCTGCAATAGTGAAATCAAAGTTGTCTATATGTAGAATTTTATCTGCGGTTTGCTTAAAATTTGCCTGCAAATCCGTTGCCGGAAACCCTTTTATGAAGATTTTTTTAGCCGAAATTACTCCCTTATCAATTAGCAATTCACTTGGATTAAAGTAAGGGAAAAGTTCATTATTTGTGGTAGCTCGAAAAGTCTGTGGATTGTGCATTGTAACCTTTGACATTGAATCAAAAATTGTGTCAAGATTAAGGTAATCAGCTTTTATATTTGCGTTTTTAATTCGATAAGGCGGTTTTAATCTATTATCAAGTGTCGCTATTGCAGTTATGTTTGTGTCGTACACTGTGCCTAAAATTTTTAATGCAATTTTGTTGGGGGTAAAATCTGCAAAAATATCTTTCACAACGGTTTCATAAAGCGGCATGTCGAGGTTCCTGAACTTTATAAAACCGAGTATTTGTGGTGCGGCAGATGTGCCGTTGATGTTGAGATTGCATTCAAAATCGCCATATTTGAGTACAGATTTTTTAAACAATATATTAAAAAATTTACTGCTTGTTTTTGCCTTTGTTTTAATTTTTAAGTTATTGAATGTGACAAGTTGGGGGTGGATTTTAATTTTCCCGCTGGCATTAATGTAGGGATATTTTGTCATAGTGCCGTTTTGCGACGAAATATATTTTGAAAACGAAGAATTTACAATATTTATTTGATTTTTATTTTGAATAATATCGGCCTTTATTTCCCGCTCAAAATCTTCTTCATCAAAACTTGCACCCATGTAGGAAAGGTTTGAGCCGGCAGGAAGGTTTATTGTTGTGCTGGACTTCATTGTGTCAAAATTACCGTGAAAGTATGATTTTATTCGCATTTCGCCTTTAAGTTTAAGCGGATATCCTAAATTGGCGTTAATGTACTTGTTTACGAAGGAGGGATAAATATTAGAGGTTATATAACCGTGAATAGATGGGGTTAGGGTTATGTTGTCAACTCTTAATTTCATGAAAACTGGTACATTGTCAATTGAGGAATTCATAGAGTTTATGAAAAGGGAATTATTTTTAAAAAGCATATCCATGTTGCTTATTGCAAGGGGCATTTGCATTTTTTTGTGTGTAAAACGAATGTTCCGGACAAATAATTTACCATTAATACCAGTTTTGCGTAGTTTTAACCAGCCGCTTACATTGCCGCTGTAATTTTCATACGCGTTTAGAATTTTTTTTATGTCAGAGTCTAAGATTTTGTATTTGCTCAAATTGTTTAAGCTAGAAATATCTACATTTTTTAAATTGAAATCTAAATTATAATCAGGTTTTTTTGCAAAAATATTTTTTATTTTCCCGTTAATTGTAACTGACGAATTCAGTAAATTCAGGTGCAATTTGTTTATATCCGCAGTTCCGTTTTTAACTATTACTGTGCCTTGTGCTGTTGTTTGCGGGTAAGCTTTAGGCGCATTGCAAAAAACACTTGCATTAAGTACTAACTTGTTGGGGTCAATTTTACGGGTGTTGTTTGCATAAGTGGCGCTAAATGTGGCATACAGAGCATTTGATGGGAAATTTCCTGAAAAAATTTTTTTGCTCAATCCTTTTTTGTCCGCAATAACAATTAAATCTTGGATAGGTATTTTTTTTGAGTTAGCGTTGATGTTTACAGTATTTTCTTTGATTTTTGCGTCAAGATTTAACAGAGAATTTAAGATTTGTGCATTTGTTTTGAGCGCAATTTTTTGAGGTGCAAAGGTAATGTCGGCGGTGTGCATTTTTACCGGAAAAGCGAATCCATTAAGACTAGCTTCGTTGTTTTTAATTTGCAATTCGCCGTTATAGTCGGCGGCGCTAAGGTCTACTAGTGCTTTTGTGTCCTCCATTTTGCCTTTTACATTAAGTTTTACTTGAGATAGACCTTTTACGTCTTTAAGTAAGTTAATCTCCTTGACTTGTTCTACTAAAGGTTTAAGTATTGGACTTGTTTTAAGTATGTTTAATAAAGTACCGGTTTTTATGGAGTTTGAGTCTATTTTGATATCATAAGCGCCCAATAAGTCCGCAGTGCCGTAGATTTTTACTTTGTCGTTTTTAATTACTGCATTTGTCGTGGAAAAATCTGCGTTTTTCCCTTTAAAATTCAAATATCCGCTAACATTATTGACTTGGGCGTTTATTCCCTCCATAAAAGCGGTTCCGTTATGGAAGTTTAATCTGCCATCTACGAGCGCATTTTTGCGAGTTCCACTTATGTGTAACTGTGCATCACCGGCGCCTTTGTCAACAAAAAGGTGGTTAAGGATGCCGAAGTTTAGGCGGAAGGTGTCTTGTATTGGCATTAAAACAGCTCTTGTAACAGTTAACTTAACGTTTTTACCTGATTTAACATCAAAAATGCCGCTTTTTTCGCCATATATATTTAATATTCCGTCGACTGTAACAAATGTTCCGGAATTTGGCACTACGTCTGCGAGTATGCGAAGTTTGTTTTTTAAAAATACTAATTTTAACTTTGCGCGGGCTTCATTTGCGACCGGTAAGTCTATAAACAAATTGTCTGTGTAAAATTCGCCCTCGATATCGGGTTCTAGCACGTCTCCTTTTAGCGTAATTTCACCGTTTACCGTTGCTTTTGGTTTGTATTTTTTTATTTTGGAAACCATGCGGTTTTCGTACTCAATTTCTGAGGGAACGAGCGTGTAAATCATACTTTTAATGTCGTTAAATAGTTTTACTTTTAAATCAAGTATTGGTTTTTTGGTGTTAATTTTTTCAATTTTACCGGCTATTTTTAAATCGTGGTAACTTGTTTTTAGCCGGAAGTCGTTAATTATAAGTGTATTTGAAATTAAGTTTGTATCAAAATCGATATTTGCTTTTTCTTTTAGGTAAGTTGAGTTTTCTGGTAGATTTTCGCTAATATTAAAGTTGTTACTTTGGATTTTTCCGATAATTTTTTTCCCTTTAGGGTCTGGTTTCGTTTTAATTTCGGCGTTAATTTTTCCATCAAGAGCTATAATATTGGAACTTTTTATGTATTTTGTGAGGGGAGAAAAAGCTGCTAAATCTAGATTTTGCAGTGTAAGGTTAAAATTAAAATTGCTTTTTGTTAAATTTTTTTCAAGTGGAAGTGTTGAAATTATGTCGATTGTGAATTTTGCAATGTAGTTTGTGCTTTGTGAGGAGCTGATTTCTCCTTGAGCGTTGAGATTAATTTTTTTCTTAGCCGAAAATTCTTTTATATTAAAATAGTTGCCTTTAATTGTTAAAAAATAATTTAAATTTGGGTCTTGGCAGGTAATTTCGTAGTTTTTTATATTAGCACGCAATTTTTTTATATTAGAAATTTCCTTATTTCTTAGTTTGTTCGGAAAAAGCTTAATAATATTAAATTCGCCGTTTTCTTCGCGAATAATATTAAGCTTAATATCATCTGCAAAAATTGAATTGACATAAAGCTTGTTAAAAATAAGTGGCAGCGTGTAGAGCCTAATCTTTGGGTTGTTTGCGGCGAGTATAATTTTGTTATTTTGCGAGAGATTAATTTTAGACGCAGAAATTTCAAGTGAAAAGTCCGGAAACGCTCTATATTTGAAATTGTTAAAGTTTGCAGAAACGTGCGTTCTTTCGTTAACCTTTTTTTCTATTATTTCACCCGACAAAAACTTGTTTAAAGCATGCCCGATGCCGAAAACCCACAACAAATCCAGCACAACTACGAGTCCGAGTATGCTCGATAGAACTTTAACGATACAATTCCTCAATTTCATATAATTATTTTACAACAAAGTTTGATTGAAGTTCATATTGTAACTCGTAGAAATGTTAATTTTTTAAGCTTAGTCCAAAAAGTTTACACAATTGGGCTTGCTTTTTTATTTTGTGTTAATATGAAGTAGTGTTGGAGAAAAAAGGAGAAAATTATGTCTAATCATGAATTAAAAATTTACCTCGACAAAGACATTGACAAAAAACACATTATGGATAAAAAAATTGCCGTAATTGGTTTTGGTTCACAAGGTTATGGACAAGCAATGAACCTTCGCGACAGCGGATGTGATGTTGTTGTTGGCGTTAGAGTTGACGGACCATCTGCAAAAAGGGCAGAGGCAAATGGTTTGAAAGTTATGGGAATTGATGAAGCTGCTGAATGGGCTGATATTATTCAAATTCTTATTCCTGACGAAATTCAAGCAGATGTTTTTGAAAAACATATTAAGTCACACTTAAAACCCGGTAACTACCTAATGTTTTCTCATGGATTTAATATCCACTTTGGCAAAATTGTTGCGCCAGAAGGTGTTAGCGTGATTATGGTTGCACCAAAAGGTCCTGGTCACACTGTTCGTAGCGAATATGAACTCGGAAGGGGCGTGCCATCGCTTATCGCAATAGAAAAAGATGCAACCGGTGACGCTAAAGACGTTGCTCTGGCTTATGCTTCTGCAATCGGTGCTGGTCGTTCTGGTATCATAGAAACTACATTCAAAGAAGAAACCGAAACTGATTTGTTTGGTGAGCAAGCTGTTTTGTGTGGCGGTTGTTCAGCATTAATAAAAGCTGGTTTCGAAACCCTTGTTGAAGCTGGTTATTCACCATATATGGCATACTTTGAATGCTTGCATGAAATGAAATTAATTGTTGATTTGATTATTCAAGGCGGTATCTCAGATATGCGTTATTCTATTTCTAATACTGCTGAGTATGGAGACTTGACTCGTGGTCCTAGAATTATCACTGATGAAACTAAAAAAGAAATGAAAAAAGTGCTTAAAGAAATTCAAGATGGCACTTTTGCAAATGAAATGCTGAGCGAGTTTGCTAACGGTGCACCAAACTTCAAAAAAATGCGCAAAGATGGCGAAGAACATCTTATTGAAAAAGTTGGTCAAGAACTTCGTTCTAATTTCTCATGGATTAAAGATAACAAAATTATCGATAGAAGCAAAAACTAGTTTTTGCAAAATAAACTTAGAGCCTGCTGTTTTGCAGGCTCTTTTGTTTTATTGTTTTTTTAACGATGGAGACGAAAACTTAGTAATTCATCTTCCATCCATCTAGTAGCATGAGCGCAGCACAGCCGCTGCCTTGCGGAAGTCCAACATTCGTTGGGTTTTTGTACTTAGGTAAACATCTGTATTCGGCTTCTTTGTAGGGCGTTTCTTGCATTTTGCCAGCTATCCAGTCAGGATGACGTAGAAGTTGATCCAAACCATATACTTTACCATAATTGGTTATAACCCCGGGTGAAACTTTAAAGTCCTCATAAATTACAAAATAAAAAAAGTTCCTACCCGCAGTATATTGATATAAGGTTTTATTGTCGGCAAGCCCTTTTGGACCGACTTTAAATTCTGTACCGACTCCAACGATTATATTTTTTTCCATTTCTTCGTTAGGCTTGGTTCCGCCTTCTGGCGAATAGTAGTTGCCGAAAAAGATTACCGTATACGCATATCCATCAGGCGTAACAATGATGTTTTTAAAACCCATCTTGTTTTCGGTTTTATAGTCTTTGGGACCATAAATTGGTGCAAGCCGAAAGTAGTTAGTGTCCTTATAAACTTTTGCATTTTTCAGCCCCGCAAGCCGTACAAATTCATCAGCTACCCATTTGTCTTCATCCGTAATTCCGCCGCCTTTTCCTGTTGGCCAGCCTAAGCACTCAACATCATCACATCCGGAATTTAGTTGAATATTTTTAGCCATAACATTAATGTTTGCGTAGGCTTTTTGAACTTTTGAAACCGTCATATTTTTTTGATATTTATTTACTAAATTCGGAACTGTCATCGCGGCAATTATTCCAATAATTCCCAGCGTAATCAAAACTTCCGCAAGCGTAAAAGCAAATTTTTTACGCATTGTAAAATCCTCTAAAAACCCGGAAACCCTTGTGGCAGTAGGGGGGGGGGGGGATTAAAAGCGAGCTAAAAACGTTTTTTGCGTTTTTAAAAGTAGAATTGTCGTAGTTCATTTTCTATCCTTTTTCATTGCTTTTGTAATTCTAATTATTATATTTTATCAAAAAATGATAAGAATTTCAAGTGGATTTTTAATAAACTCGCATCCATTTCCCGCGTCATTC
>CAZVBZ010000019.1:0-32131 GCA_964626145.1 uncultured Muribaculaceae bacterium
CGGCTGATATCGAAGCCTTGATTGCAAAATTCGGCGAATGCAACTGGCAAACAACTGCAGGAGTATAGTTGAAAACAAGCAAAAAAAAGAAACTACACGTTTTGTGTAGTTTCTTTTTTATATTAACAAAATAAAAGGGGCATATAATAAGCCCCTTTTTATTTCTATATTACCGCTCGAAAATCTTCTGGACTGAATGCCGTTGCAAGTGTGCCAATGTCAGCCGCAGGGTCGGTGCTTGCCGTCATGCTATAACTTGATGTTCCTGAAGATGAAGACCAAGCCGTAACTTGCGACATCAAACTGTTTGTATTATAATCAAATGTTTTTAAATCAAGTTGTTGACTGTTGTTTATGATTATTTTTGCCGTGTTTGTGTTATCTATCATCTTATTGGCATTCTTAATCGTTACAAATTGGTCGCTGGCTGCTTTGCCGTATGCCCAAATTCTAAGGTCATTGCCTTTAAATTCCCATTCAGCATTATTCACATTTGTTACACCGTCAAAATGTAAGTAGAAATCTTCGCCTTTTGTAAGGTTAATAACGTCATTGCCGTCATTCATCGAATACTTTATGTGGTTTTCGCCGTTTCCGCCTGTTATGGTATCGTTACCGGCACCGCCTTCAATACTATCATTACCGTTATCACCGTAAATTTTATCGTTGCCTTGACCGCCATAGATAGTATCATTACCGTCACCGCCTCTTAAAGTAAGGTTTTTAGTTGCATAACTTGCGTAAATTCTATCGTTTAACCAAGTACCGGTAAAGTTTTTATCCACACCTGACGCATATACGGTTGCTTCTTTTAAATCAATGTTACCTCCACTTTGTTTTAAAAGCGTTGCACTGCTTGTGATATCTTTTGAGGTAAAGTTTTTCAAGATAAAATATCCATTAGGATCGCCTTGGTCTTGGATTTTTAAATCTTTATTTCCGTTTATGTAGCTTATGTGGTAATTATTTGTTCCGTTGATTTTTATTACAACATCTTCACCTTTTGTTACGTTAATGACGTCAATACTGCCATCTTTTTCATATTCATACGTATTGCGTCCTTTTCCGCCGGTTAAAGTGTCGTTACCTTCGCCGCCTTTAATAATGTCGTCGCCGTCGCCACCGTAGATAACATCGTTACCGGCACCGCCTTCAATACTATCATTGCCGTTATCTCCATAGATTTTATCGTTGCCTTGACCGCCATAGATAGTATCATTACCGTCACCGCCTCTTAAAGTAAGGTTTTTAGTTGCATAACTTGCATTAATTTTATCCTTCATCCAACTGCCGGTAAAGCTTTTTTCATTATTTATTACTTTAGTAATGGTTGCGGCTTTTAAATCAACAGAGGTTGAATATTGGTTTGTGAGAGTGGCTGATTTAGTGATATCTTTTGCAGTAAAGTTTTTCAAGGTAATGCTGCCATTTAGATCACCACCACGAGAAATTATTAAATCTTTATTTCCGTTTCCATAATTTAAGTCATAATTACCTGCATCAGTTAGAGTAACTTCAAGCTCTTCATCTTTGGTTATGTTAATAACGTCATAGCCATCACCTGCTTTATAAAAATATATGTTGTGTCCTTTGCCACCGGTTAACGTGTCATTACCTTTGCCACCGTCAATGAGGTCATCACCGTCGCCACCTTTGATAATATCAGAACAATTAGAACCGTAAATGCTATCATTACCTGCTCCGCCGTCTAAAGTTAAACCTTTTTCATCTTCGGTTTTCGCAACCAGGTTTTTGCCAACTTTTTTATATAGTGTTTCATTTGCCAGAATAAGATCTTTCATCCAAGTACCGGTGAAATTTTTGTCTATATTTAGCGTTGCAATTATAGGGGCGCTATCTGTATTATTTTTTAATAATTCATATGTATTTGAAGAATTTTTTACAAGTGACACAGCATTGGCGTCTTTTCGTGCAACAAAATTTTTCAATGTGATTGTTTCATTATCTGAGCCAAAAGAAATAATTAAATCCTTTTTATTTTCAGAATAACTGAATGTAGGATTTTTAGTGTTTTCTATATTAGCATTTATATGCAAAGTTTCACCTTTTGTTATATTGATAACATCTTTACCGTCGCCGTCATTGTATGTAACACAAGTTACGCCTTTACCGCCTGTGATTGTGTCGTTACCTTTTCCGCCTTCAATGGAGTCCATACCGAGGGTATCGTTTCCGCCATAGATAACATCGTTGCCTTCGTCGCCATACAATTGATTAATAAGCCCCTTATCGCCATAAATCGTGTCGTTGCCTTTGCCGCCATGGATTTCATCACTTCCATCCCCGCCGTAAAGTTTATCGTTGCCGTCATCGCCATAGATTTTGTCGTCGCCTTTATCGCCATAGATAACGTTGTTTCCGCTATCTTCTTCTAAGCTGTAAAAAGCTGAAGCGTAGATTATGTCATTGCCATCGCCACCATAGATTTTGTCGTTACCGCTTCCGCCGTAAATTTCATCATTGCCTGCTCCGCCATATAAGGTGTCGGAATAGTTTGAACCGTTAATGTAGTCATTACCTTCTTTACCATCTATGAGCAAACCTCTTTTTGCGTAGTTATCATCAACTATTGTTTTTGCTTTGTCTTTGAAAATTTCATAACCGGCTGCATTTATGCTATCTTGCAACCAAGTACCCGTATAGTTTTTGCTTGGGTTTTCTCTAATAATCAAATCTTTTAGGTCAATATCTTGTGATAAATTATCTGATATTAATGTAACATTGCCGAATTTATCTTTTACGCAGAAATTTTTAAGTGTAAGAAATTCGTTTTTGTTTGTTTTATCAAAATAAAGCTTTAAATCTTTGTGATTAGAACTGTATTCATAATCAAAATTTGCAAGCATAGCGTCACTAAGGTTAGTTAAAATTTCTACATCTTTTGCTTTTGACATATCAATTACGTCATTTTCATGCCCCGAAGCGTAAATAACTGTTGTTTTGCCTTGACCTGCAATAATTGTGTCGTTACCTTTTCCGCCTATAATACTGTCTGCGTCATTGCCGGCATAAATGACATCAGAATATTTAGAGCCGTAAATTATGTTATCCCCGTCTCCGCCTTTTAGGGTTAAGCCTTTTTTGGATGAATCTTCAATTTGTTCGCCTTTTTTATTTTTTAATTGATAAGTGCTTGCGTCAATTTCATCATTAAGCCAAGTACCCGTAAAGTTGCTTGTAGCCTGTGATTTAATAGTCATTTCTTTTAAATTTTTTTCAAATGACTCCTCCTGGTCAGGATTGAAACGAATTTTTGCAGAACTTGTATCGGGGGTATTTTTAGTTGCATTATTTAAAATGTCTTTTGTACCGAAATTTTTAAGGGTGATATATTCTTCTAAGTCATCTTTATCGGCATATACTCGAACATCTTTGTTTTTGTTTGCATATTCCAATTTTATATCATTTTCGCTTTCGGCAGTAAGAATACTTAAAGTGAAATTTTCACCTTTTGTTAAATTTATAACGTCATTGCCGTCACCCGCTCTGTAAGATATTGTGTTTTTGCCGTTTCCACCGGTGATTGTGTCGTTGCCTTCTCCGCCGTATATTGCGTCATTGCCGTCGCCACCTTTAATTACGTCGTTATAATCCGTGCCGGATATACTGTCGTTTCCTTTCCCGCCGTCAATAGTAAGCCCTTTTTTGGAATTTCCTTTTGGAGTGTAAGGATAATTACTTGCAGTAATTGTATCGGAATAAATTGTTCCTGTTGCACTTAAATTTCTGGAGTTAAAAGTTATTTCGTTTTTGTTTTTAACAGTACCGGCTTCAATAAAATCAAATAAATTGTCGTCTTCGTTTTTTAAATATTTTAGGCTTTGATAATTTTTTATCGTAATTTTTTGACTTGAAGTAAGTTTAACAATGAGTTTATCGCCTTCAATATACATTTCATTAAGATTGCCTAAGCCGCCGTACCAACTTTCGATTTTTAATGCGTTTTTGCCTTTTGCGTCAAATTCCCCGCCTTCGTTTGTAAAATCAGCAACGTTTACTGATAAATCTTTTGTTTTAACTGCCATATAAAATCTCCTTTATTTAAGTAACACTAATTATTTAACCAAGCCACTATTGTATTATTATATTATTACACATACACCTTTTTGTAAATTATTTTATGTTAGAATATTTAAAGAATTTATAAACTTTTTAAAAAGCGTACAAACCAATAATAGTATGCCAAGGGGCTCTAGAAAAATCATGAATATATTATTTTTGCACAGGAATTTTCCCGCACAATTTCGACATATTGCACCAATGCTTGCAAATAATCCGAATAATAAAGTTGTTTTTATTACAAACAACGAAATAACCAAAATGAATAATATTGCAAAAATCCAATACAAATTAAAAAGAGAAGTTCCTAATAATTGCCACGCTTATCTACGATTTTATGAAGAATGTGTAAACCACGGTCAAGCGGTTGCAGAAGTTGCAATTAAATTAAAGGAACAAGGCTTTAAGCCGGATGTTATTTATGGACATACTTGGGGGCAAACAATGTTTATGAAAGATATTTTCCCAGATGTTCCACTGCTTTGCTATTTTGAATGGTTCTATAACGCAAAAGGCGGAGATGTCGGTTTTGACGGTAAAAAGCCAACCATTGATGATTGTGCAAGGTTACGAGCAAAAAACGCGCATTTATTAATCGATTTATACAGTTGTGATGCCGGTCTCTGCCCTACTAAGTTTCAGCTAAAACAATTCCCAAAAGAATTTCATCATAAAATAAAAGTTATGCATGACGGTATTGATACAGATTTTTGTGCCCCTGACGAAAAAGTCGAATTTACAATAAAAGATAAGAACATAACTTTTACAAGAAATGATGAAGTCATAACTTACGCAACGCGCGGAATGGAAGCTTACAGAGGCTTCCCTGAATTTATGCAAGCTGTTGAAATTCTATTAAAGAAAAGACCAAACTTACAGGTAATTATCGGCGGTGAGGACCGAGTCTGTTACGGAGCACAGCTTGCAAATACCACCTACAAAAAAATGATGTTGAAAAAATTAGATTTGGATTTGAACAGAATTCATTTTGTAGGCAGTTTGCCGTTCAACGAATATGTTAAACTTTTGCAAGTTTCTTCCGCACATGTTTATTTAACGTATCCGTTTGTTGCCTCTTGGTCATTATTAGATTCAATGAGTTGCGCTTGTCCGATTGTAGCATCAGCGACAGAGCCTGTTGAAGAATTTATTGAAGATGGAAAAAACGGTTTGTTGTTTGATTTTTATGATATTAATGCACAAGTTCAAAAAATTGAATATGCACTTGATAACAAAGAAAAAATGATTCCAATCAGACAATGTGCACGACAAACAATAATCGAAAACTACAACCTAAAAGATTTATTACCTAAACATATTGAATATATTAAATCTTTAATCAAAAAGTAATGTAAAAATTTATTAAAAAGCATACCACTAACCATTTGTGCATGCTAACATTCTTAGTATAAGAATAGCGCGAATGTACCATTTTATATAATGAAAAAAAAACACTTTAAAATATCTATAACTTGTTTATTTTTATTTTTACTTTATGCCTGTTTTACCCCCGCTTTTGCTGTAAGAGAAAACAGTTCAAACCCAATTGTTATTGAAAACCCTACTCCCAAGCTAATTAGCGGGAAAATAAGTTTCGATGAAATTTCACAAAAAGCTCAAGCGCATTCTTATGATATTAAACTAGCGGATTTTGATTTTCTTATCACAAAACAAGGGATTAGAGATGCCCGCTCAGAATATTTTCCTAAACTTGTTGCAGTCGCATCCACAGAATACACTAAAAATTTTAGAGATTACTCCAATACAGTAGTTACAACTGTTGGAGATAGCTTTATTAACCCGTACACAAGATTTCAGTCGCTATTTGGAATTACACTTAGTTACAACCTTTTCGATTTCGGTATCAGACGAAACAATTTAGATATAGCAAAAGAAGATGCCGATATAAAAGAATTATTAATTAAATCAAAATTTCAAGACCTTGATTTAACCTTAATAGACACCTATAGCAAACTTTTAATTACAAAAAAACAAATTGAAATAAATCGTAAAATTTTAAAAATTGAACAAGAAAATTTAGCAATAAAAGAGCGTCTATTAAAGGCAAAAGAAATTTCTAAAATGGAAATAAATCAACAAAAAACTCTTGTGAAAAATATTGAACAACAAATTTTTGAATTGAGCGCCCTTGCCGAAGAATCATTGAATTGGCTTTCTTTTTATACTGGTGAAAAGTATGACTTTGCCCAAATAGATGTTACCGATTTCAAAAAAATAGATTTTGACCCTATGAAAGCATACGATTACACCCAAAGTATTATCTGGAAAGTACAAGAAAAAGAACTAAAAAAAAGGGAGTTAGCACTTAAAGTTGCGAAAAAAGCTTATCTTCCAAAAGTTAATGCATACGGGAGATACTATATATATGGCTCGGATTATTCTAGCTATAGCGACGCATTGAAAGATATTTCCCCATCAAATTATACCGTGGGGGCATCTGTTATCATGCCGGTATTTGATGGATTTAAAACTGCAGCAGCTGTTCAAAAAGCCGAATTAGATTTAAAGAAACAATTTATTGAAAGAGATAAATCTATTGCAGAACTTATGAATAAGCTTTCTATAATGCGAAGTAATCTCTTATATTTAGAAAAACAAGTTGCCGTAAATAAAGCCGCAATTAATGAACTACAAGAAAAAGAGCACTCCCTCAAAAGATTGTTGGCTAAAAAAATAATCTCACCCATCGAATTAAATGAAACACAAGTTGAGCTTTTAAGGCAACAAATTGAATACGAAAAGAATTTTATTGCTGTACAAGCACTCCAAAAAGGTATACAAACACTAACAATGTAGCAAAAGGCAAGTTATGGAAGAACAACAAGAACAAAAAAAGAATGTTAATACTGGTTTAATATCATTAGAAATCGTTGCAAGATTTAACCAAATAGATATTGATATGGAGTCTATTGTAAGAAATTACGGCATACAAACCGCTGCTATTTCTCCGGAAGAAATAATCAGAATTGCTCAAAATCAAGGGTTTAAGATTAAGAAGAAAAACTTTGGACTCAAAGATATTTTGCCCAAATACCCATTACCGGCAATTGTCAGACAAAAAGACGACAATTATGTTGTAGTGCTAGCAATTAAACCTGACGAAGATAAAGTAATGATACTAGTTCCGCTGGAAAGAGCCCCCAAAGCAGTTACTTTGTCTGAATTTCAAGAAACATTGCAAGATTTCGTACTTGTTCTAAAGCATAAAATGATGAATGACGAAGTAAAATTCGGATTCAAGTGGTTTTTTGTTGAAATTTTAAAGTACAAAAAAATTGTCGGACAAGTCCTTTTGGGTTCATTTGTAATCCAGCTTTTCGGACTCGTTACTCCATTATTTACGCAGGTAATTCTTGATAAAGTGCTTGTTCACAGAACAATTTCAACCCTAAATGTACTAGCTTTCGCCTTTATATTTGTGTCCATTTTTGAATTTCTTCTAAACTTAGCGAGAAACTACATTTTTATTCACACGACAAGCAAGATTGATGCTAAATTAGGTTCAAAATTATTCAAACACCTATTCAGATTATATTATGTTTATTTTGAAAATAGACAAGTTGGTAATATTGCGGCGAGAGTTAGAGAATTAGACAGAATACGAGAATTTATAACCGATAAATCTGTTACCGTACTTTTGGATTTATTCTTTTCCGTTGTTTTTGTTGTAATAATGCTTATGTACAGCGTTAAATTAACAATGATTGCAATCACTTTTGTTGCAATCATTGGTATTATTTTCTTGCTAGTTACACCCGAACTAAGAGTAAGGTTAGAAGATAAATTCCAAATGGGCGCTCAATCAAACTCTTATTTGGTTGAATCAATTACTGGAATTCAAACGGTAAAATCTTTAGGCGTTGAAGGCTCGATGTTTAAAAAATGGGAAGAAAAACTTGGAAAATACATAAAATCAAGTTTTAACCTTGCCATAATGGGAAATTTTACAGGCTCTTTAACAAAATTCTTGCAAAAAGTAATGACCATCGCAATTTTGTACACCGGAGTAGTTCTTGTAATTGAAAACAAGCTGACTATAGGTCAATTAATAGCATTCCAGATGTTTGCAGGTCAATTCAGTGCACCTACTTTAAGATTAGTAAATCTTTGGAACGAGTTTCAACAAACATTGTTGGCGGTTGACAGAATCGGAGATATTTTAAACAGTCCCGTTGAAGTCCAAAACGAAACAGCCGTTACGTTGAGAAATGTTCAGGGAAGTATAAGACTTGAAAATCTGTCATTCAAATATAATGTTGAATTGCCAAACGTTTTAAATCAAGTTAATTTAGATATTAAACCAGGACTAAAAGTCGGTATAGTTGGAAGAAGCGGCAGCGGAAAATCTACACTGACCAAGCTTATTCAAAGATTGTATTATCCTTCGGAAGGTACTATTTATATTGACGGCATTGATATAAGAAACATAAACCCTATGTGGCTAAGAACTAATATCGGCATTGTTTTGCAAGAAAATTATTTATTCTCCGGAACAATTAAAGACAATATAGTTCTTCCGAGACCGAATATGCCTATGGAAGCGGTAATCCAAGTGGCAAGAATTTCTGGAGCGCACGATTTTATTTCTAAACTCCCGAAAGGTTATGATACTCAAGTCGGAGAAAGAGGTTCAAGTTTATCTGGCGGACAAAAACAAAGAATTGCAATTGCGCGCGCTTTAATTACTGACCCTAAAATATTGATATTTGACGAAGCTACTTCTGCACTTGATTATGAATCCGAAAAAATAATACGAGATAATATGGCATTAATTTCAAGAGGGCGCACCACTTTAATCATTGCACACAGATTATCCACCATTCAAAGTTGTGATTTAATAGTATGCTTTGATGAGGGCAGAATTGTCGAAATCGGCACGCACACAGAACTTATAAACCGAGACGGATACTACCGAAAATTATATCTCGCTCAATCTAATTAGGAGAAAATATTTTGTTAAAAAAGTTGTTTGAAAAAATAAAAAATTTTTTGTTATACAAAGAAAACGATGCTCACGAATTTGAACCACTATTGGCAGAAATTGAGCAAAGTCCAATAAATCCGCTTGGACCTATTGTATTTTGGATAGTCATTGTTTTTATTTTCTGTGCATCGCTCTGGATGTATTTCGGTAAAATTGATGTTGTTGTTACCGCTAGAGGAATCATTATTCCTGACGGTGAACAAAAAGTTATTCAATCATTGGAAAAAGGAGTCGTTTCTCAAATAATGGTAAAAGAAGGCGAATTTGTTAATGAGGGGCAAATACTTACGATAATTTCGCCGGCAGAACACGAACCAGGATTGGAACTAAATAATTTAAGAGAAGAACAAGCAAAAGTTTTTGAACAAATCCAAGCAACAAAAAGCCGATTGGCTATTGCCAGAGATAAAAAAGCTAGATTGACTGATGTCATTGATATAATACCGAAAGCAAACTATGATGAAGCAGTTGAACAAGTTAATTCTTTATCACATGAGCTTAATGCACTTCAAGCTTCTTATTTTGAATTAACAAATAGGAAAGAACAATTGGAAAAGCAAATTCAGACAATAAAAGCACCGATTTCGGGATACATAAATAATGTTAAAATACACACAATCGGAGGAGTCGTTACCCCCGCACAAGAACTTATGTCCGTAGTTCCCCAAAATGCAAAACTTGCCATTAAAGCAAAAGTTATGAATCAAGATATCGGCTTTATTGACAAAGGAATGGACGTTTCAATAAAAGTCGACACATTCAATTTCCAAAAATACGGTATTTTAAAAGGTGAAGTTACCATTATCGGCGCAAACAGTGTTGACGACGAACGTCTTGGACCAGTTTACGAGGTTTATATCAAACCGCAAAACACAACTCTGGTTGTTGAAGGTAAAGAACAGTCAATAAAAGCCGGCATGACGACAACTAACGAAATTAATATAGGAAAAAGAAGAATAATAGAGTTCTTTATCTACCCGCTAATTAAATATTTGGACGAAAGCATTAAGGTAAGATAAAAAAATAAATGTAATAAATGTATACGAAGAAAATGATTATTAATTTTTTTTGACACAGTAGCAATAGTAGGGTGCGTTTATACGCACCCTACTGTCTACTGTCTGATAAACTATAATTGTTATAACTACAAGAGAGTCCCTTAGGGACTCTCTTGTATGGCGGAGAGGGTGGGATTCGAACCCACGGTACATTGCTGCACACGGACTTTCGAGATCCGCACCTTAAACCGCTCGGACACCTCTCCATCCATCTTTATAATAATACAAACAAAAATTTTATCACACTTATTTTGCCTAAAATTATTAAAATTTTTTTGCTATATTGTATTGCAAAAATTAATTATCATTAAAGCGGAAACGAACAAGTGCCTCAATCGCATTTATTCCATCCTTCCAGGTTATTTTTTTTCCTTCTGCATGCAAACGCCCAAAATACGACACCGGAACTTCCTTAATCCGCGCGCCTCTTTTAATAACTTTTGCAGTAATTTCGGGTTCAAAATCAAATTTATCAGACACAATTTTTATGCCTTTTATGTATTCTGCCTTGAATGCCTTATAACACGTTTCCATGTCCGTCAAAGTTACATTATATAAAAGATTTGTTATCAAAGTTAAAACCCTGTTTCCAAGATAATGCGTAAGCATAAACGACCCATTACCTTGATTTTCCAAAAATCTTGAACCATAAACAACATCAGCTTTATTATCCAATATTAACGGCAAAAGTTTCTCGTAATCGTTCGGGTCATATTCCAAGTCTGCATCCTGAATAACGACAATATCGCCGCTTATAACTTCCAGCGCAGTGCGTATCGCAGCACCCTTGCCTTTGTTTGCCTCATGCCTGATAACCTTGTATTTTTGCGCAAATTCGGCAAGAATATCTCTTGACCCATCAGTTGACGCGTCGTCAACAAATATCAACTCTTTATCTAATCCACAAAACGCTGCTTCTTCAACTTTTTGGATTATATCACGCAACGTATCTTTTTCATTGTAAACAGGAATAATTATACTAATTTTTTTCATAAAAACCTTTGCCAATTCTCATCATATAATGTAATATTATATATAATATAACATAAGTTTTACAGGAAAAAAACTTTTATGCAAAATTCATCAACAACAAATACATCTAACGCAGATACAACACTTCATTTGGCTATTACAGCCATTAACAAATCTGATTTCTTAGAGGCGCACAAAAAATTGAAGCAAGCCGAGAAAGAATATTCAACACTGCATTTGCCACAAGGCGTCTCTATCTGTCTAGCCTGGAAAGCGCTATGCGGTTATATTCTCAGAACAGATGACTACGCAACAACTCTTAAAACAATCAAAGAGGCTAAATTTTTAGCCGAAAAAACACTTTATAAAGATGCAATAGATACTTATCGATTCGTTACTGGAATAATTTGCTTTTATGAAAACAATTTTAATGAAGCAAAATTACTCCTATCCGACTTAAACAAAAAAACGTCAAACACATTTATTAAAGACAAAAGCGGCATTATTTTAAATAAATTAACAGAAAAAGTCAAAAATGAAGTTGAATTTATAGAACAAAAATTTGGCAACAACGTAAACTCACCATTAATAAGCCTTTTAAAAATCGGACGACTTATATCCGCAGAAACTGATTTAGATACACTTCTTCAAACCCTTGCTGCAGAAACCGCAAAGGCGTTAAACGCTGACAGATGTACGGTTTTTTTGCTTGATAAACAAACCAACGAGCTTTGGTCTAAAGTCGCTACAGGGATGGGCTCAGAAGAAATTCGCTTTTCTGCAACAAAAGGGCTTGCCGGACATGTTGCAACTACAGGGCTTACAATAAATATTCAAGACGCATACAACGACAATCGCTTTAACAAAGATATCGATAATAAAACTGGTTACGTAACTAAAAATATTCTATGTATGCCAATTCGGAACATGAAACATGAAATAATTGGTGTTTTTCAGGTGCTTAACAAAAATAACGGATTCTTTACATCCGAAGATGAAGATATACTGATTGCACTTGGTTCAAACGCAGGTATCGCACTAGAAAATACTAGATTGTTTAACTATCAACAAAAAATGCTCGAGGACCAAAAGCTTTTGTTTTCCAGTTTTATCGACACACTTGCTGCATCTATAGATGCTCGCGACAAAATCACATCAGGTCATTCGCGCCGTGTAACAATGTATTCTGAATTAATTTGCCAAATTTTAAATATTTCAGAAGAAGAAAAAGACGCAATTAAACATGCGGCAATACTTCACGATATTGGGAAAATTGGTATAAGAGATTCTGTCTTGCAAAAAGAAGGGAAACTTACCCAAGAAGAATATGCACACATACAACAGCACGCAACCATTACTTATGAAATTCTTAGCAAAATTTATCTTTCCGGTAGATACGCTCAAGTTGCGGATATAGCGGCCTCTCACCACGAAAAATTTGACGGAAATGGATATTTTAAAAAACTTAAGGGCGAAGAAATTCCTCTCGGCGGGAGGATTCTGGCTGTTGCCGATGTTTTTGATGCAATTACCTCTAAACGGCACTACCGTGATAAAATGCCAATTTTAAATGCTATAAACATAATAAAAGAAGGCGCTGGCTCACATTTTGACCCCAAAATAGTTGATGCATTTATGTGCATTCACTGCGACAAAATGGTTGATGTGTTTTTAACTGAATACAATTCTTCATTAAAAGAAGAACACAGAGAAATTTTATCGGAATACACAATAAACAACCTTTACAACGCATTAAACGCTGAAGAAACAAATCCTGAGCAACAAAATTTTATTAACTTATTTAATGAATACTACACAAATAAATCAACAGGACACTAATTTAATGGTTAAAAAACACAAATTAATACTACCAGCGATACTACTCACGAGTATTGGTTGCCATGTGCTAGCCGGAGAAGTGCATCTAAATCTGCAATCTCCTAAAGCCTCTGCGTCCTCGGTTGAAATCAATATTAATAGAAACAAAATTAATTCCGACTTAATAAAATTAATAACACTTGACGGAATGTCCTCTACAGAAAGTGTTTCCGACATTACTCTAAACAAAAACAGTTTTGGTAAATATTTTCTAAGTGGAGATGACAAATTTGCGCAAGCCAATATAACCGCGTCTTACAGCGATTACACAAAAGCTGTTATCGCATCAAACAACAATGATTTTCAAGCGTTGTTGGTCGCCTATAAATTAGCCAACATCGGGTTTTTCACCCTTTCACAGCACGCAATTAATCAAATAGCAGATACAGAACTATATTCCGCACAAACAAACTCAATAAAAGAAATCTTTTTCCCATCAATAACGCTATCTTATGACGAAGAAATCCTGTTAGCAGAGCTTTACGCAGACATATATTACAACAACCTGGCGCAAGAAACCATCAAAGAACTTGGCAAAAATTCAAACCTGCTTAAAAAGTCTGATTACGCAAACTACATAATGGCGCAAGCGTATTTTGAATCAGGTGAATACAATAAAGCAATGAACGCCATAAACAAAGCTCTAAATTTAAAGAAAAATTCACCATTTTATCTGCAATACAAGGCAAAAATTTTATGCGAAACTAAAAATTACGATGATGCAATAAAAATTTTAAATAAACTAGCTAATTCAGGTTTTGTAATTGAACGCTTTAAAAAAGGTGTCGAAACCCAAAAAGAATACACACTAGCAAGTTCTTTCAACAATTCAGCAAAATCTAAGTTGCACCTTGCAAAATACTTTTTCCTTATTGGAGATTCAACTCGTGCGCTCAAAGAAACTAATAGCAGTATATCTGCGAAAAAGAAAAATTTTGAAGCACTCGCGCTTGCCGGAAAAATTCAGGCATCAATTGGGGAATACGAAAAGGCAAAAGACTCTTATAACAAAGCTTTGGGCTTTAACAAAAAATACGCCCCAGCTATTCAAGGACTTGGCGACATAGAAAAAAATACTGGAACTTACGAAGAAACTCTTTCTTACTACACTCAAGCACAAAAATTTGACAAATCTAATCTGAGTCTGAAACTTTCAATTGTGCAAATGCTGAACCTTACAGGCAATGCTGAAAAGGCAAAAGAACTTTGCGCAGAAGCCGCTCTTAAATATCCAAATTCTTCAGAATTGTATTACACAATGTCTGAAATTTACCCAGAAAAACAACTTGAATATTTGCGCAAATCGCTGTCTCTAAACGCTTTTAACAGTGAAGCTTGGGTCAATCTTGCAGAAATAAATATACTCCAAAACAATATCGAACAAGCAGAAAAATACCTGCTTTCCGTCCGCGTGTCTGACAAAGAAACTTACAAATATTACTATGTAGAAGGACTTTTAAACAAACACAACGAAAAATTTCAAGAAGCTAGCACTAGTTTTCAAAAGGCGCTAAAACTAAATCCAAACTACACACCAGCAAAAAAAGAATTAAATACCCTCAATTTATAGGATGTCACAGAACAAAAACCATTATTTAATGTAAGTAACATGGCAAAAGGACTTTAAAATGAGTACTATCGGAAATATTCTGGTTGTTGATGACAATCCAAAATACATTGCAGATGCACTACCTATGTACGGTTACGATATAGAAGTCGCAACCGACGGAATGCAGGCTCTAAAAATTTTGAAGAAAAACAACAATTTCGATATTGTATTACTAGATGTAATGATGCCAAAAATGGATGGATGGCAAACTCTGAAAGCAATTCGTACGGACAATAAGCTTAAACACCTTTCTGTTATAATGCTCACCGCCGTAAACGAAGAAAGCAAGCAGATTTCAGGACTTCGCGCAGGTGCTGATGATTATATAACAAAACCTTTCATTCTCCCAAATCTTTTAGCTAGGATTGAGGCATTACTTCGCCGGACAAAATGGCAGGAAGAAGCAGCAAAAAACAATGCTGACATAGCTTTTGATATTCCAGAAGAAATTACACCACTTACCGAAAGGGAAAAAGAAGTCCTAAAACTTGTTGCCAAAGGCGCAAAAAACGACACAATAGCAAAAGAACTTGTAGTCAAAGAGTATACTGTTAAAGCACACCTCAACAACATTTTTAAAAAACTAAAAGTAAAAAATCGCACCCAAGCAACATTACTCGCCATGCATTTAAACTTAACCGATTAAAATATTATAATTAAATAAAGGAGCCATCATGCCACAACACACAAAAGAAGAACTAGTCGATTTAATTTTGACAGACCCAGAAGCCTTCAATGAGCTAAGAAACAGCACAGACGAAGAATTAGACCTTACAGAGACCCATTTTAACAATTGCACTCTTTCTGACATAAATCTGACAAACATTGACTTTTCTGGTTCGAGTTTTGCAGACAGTGAATTGTCATGCGTGTCTTTTGCAGATTGCGACTTAACGTCAGTTGATTTTACAAGATGCTCGTTAGTTGAATGCGATTTTACTGGCAGCCTGTTAAATGGCGCAGAACTCTCTTATGCAACGGTTTCATATTGTAATTTTACAGAAACAGATGTTGCTGGCGCAACTTTTAACGGCACTGATTTTTCTAACACTGATTTATCTACCGCTGACAATCTTACAGCATGCCGTTTTGACGAAGACACCGTTTGGCCTGACACAGATATGTTACCAGATGATTTTGACGGCGCTTACAGCGGAGACTTGTCTATGCTAAAAGATGACGAGGACGACTCATCTTCTCGCGATTACTAATTATAAACATTTTGCTAAAAAGTCTTTAAATTTTAGCGTTTATGGTTTATACTAAAAAAGTACATCAATATTATGGAGGCAAACATGCGTATTTACGTAAACGGACGCAACATTGAAATTACAGATGCAATCAAAGCTTATGCAAAGGAAAAACTTGGCAAGGTAGCAGCACACTATGACCAAATCTCTGGCATAGACGTTGTATTGTCGGTTATCAAGAACCCATCAGTTGCCGAAAATCACACCGCAGAAGTTAGCTGCAAATTCACAACCGGGCAACAAGTTCAAGTCGCTGAAACAGCAGAATCTATGTATGCCAGCATTGATTTAGTTTCAGACAAATTAGCAAGACAAGTTCAAAAATATAAAGAAAAAAGTCTTAAGTCTAAAACTCATTCTGACTCAATAAGAAAAGACAACGTTTCTTCTGTCGTTGATACAACAGAAGAAGAAGTTATTGTTGATGCTGAATAAATCAGCCTAATTTGTTGAACAACACTTTATATTAAAGACCGTCAATCGACGGTCTTTTTATTAGTAAGGCTTAAAATTGTTGACTAATACCGCCGCATGAATTAGAATAAATGTATGCCTGAGTGGCGAAATGGTAGACGCGCACGTTTCAGGTGCGTGTGTAGAAATACATAAGGGTTCGAGTCCCTTCTCAGGCATTTTATTTTTTTGTTAATTTTAGTTAAGATTTATCACAAAAGTATAAAGTTTTTCACAAATTATTTCGATAATAATTATGCGAAGATTAATAGGAGTACTATATGAATAGTTATACTATGTGGCCGGGGGCTTATTGCCTTGATATTAAAGTTTTCTTGAATTGGTGCAAAGAACAAATTGACACACTACTTTGCCAAATTGAAAAAGCAGAAAAAGCTATTGAGCCAAACTAACCCCACAACGAGGCTAAAGCAAACGTAACAGCACTTCTGGCTTTTTATAGCTACATTTTGCTAAAAAATTTTCATTCACAACTAAAAAGAAAGCCCCATAATGGGGCTTTTGACTTTTATTTTAAATCCTTATACGAATTTTCGAACAAGTTTTTGTAATGCGTATGGAGCATTTCGTGCGCTTTGTGCGAATTCGGTTTTTCTAAGAACTCCTCATAAAGCTTTTTAATGTCAGGATTTTCGTGAGATTTCCTAAACGGCAGTTCAGCATCTTCTTTGTAAAGTCCATCCGCACGTTCTTCCTTTATTTTGGCGTTATCACAACTTCTCGGTTGCCCGCCACCATTCACACAACCGCCAGGACACGCCATAACCTCTAGAAGTTGGAAATCAGCGGTACCAGCTTGAAGCGCTTTTATCGATTTTTCTGCCTCTTTTAGAGTTGAAACCACTCGAACTTTAACGACTGTACCGTTTATATCAACTTCAGCATCTTTTGTGCGCAAACTAGCATCTACACCGCGTAACGGCTGAAAATCCAGGCTCTCAAGTGTTTCCCCGGTAACAAACTCATACGCGGTACGAGCAGCAGCCTCAGCAACCCCACCAGATGCGCCAAAAATGGTTGCTGCACCGGTATATTGCCCAAACGGAGAGTCGTTTGGCTCTGGCTCTATTTCAGCGAGATTCAATCCTGCACCTTTTATCATTCTCGCAATTTCTTGCGTCGTTAAAACGTAATCTGTTTCCGGTTGACCGTCTTTAGCGAGCTGCGCACGTTTTGCCTCAACCTTTTTCGCAGTACAAGGCATAATCGAAACCACATAAGTATTTTCACTTGTAAATCCATCAAAATACTTTGGTACAAGCTCTTTTACAACTGCAGAAAGCATTCCCTGCGGAGATTTACAAGTAGAAAGATGCTTTAATAACTCTGGATGCTGAGTTTCAAGGTACCGAACCCACGCAGGACAGCAAGATGTAAACAGCGGCAGGTTTTCGCCTTTTGAAACCCGCCCCAAAAACTCTGTAGCTTCCTCCATAATAGTTAAATCTGCTGCGAAATTTGTATCAAACACAAGGTCAAAACCGATTTTTCGCAAAGCCGCATTAAGCTTACCAATAACGTTTTCACCTGATTTCAAGCCGAATTCTTCTCCCAGTGCTACTCTAACAGACGGCGCCATTTGAACAACGGTTTTCTTTTCAGGGTTAGTTATCAAGCCCCAAACAGCTTCAATATCTGACTTTATGGTTAATGCACCGGTCGGGCAAACAGCCTGACACTGACCGCAGAAAACACAATCCACATCAGATAAATGACGCCCTGCCATAGGTTGTACAACCGTTTTCGAACCACGGTTTGCAAAACCCAGCACGCTGTGACCTTGAAACTCTGAGCATGCTCTAACACAAGCCCCACAAAGAATACACTTATTCGGGTCGCGAACAATCGAGGGATTGGAGTCATCTATAGGTAGATATTCTTCTTCCTTTTTCTTTGCAAATCGAATATTTTTAATTCCGTATTCTTCGGCATACTGCTGCAATTCACACTTTCCAGACTTTTCACAGGTTGTGCACTCGCGGTCGTGATTTGCCAAAAGAAGTTCAAGAACAATCTTGCGCACACGTCTCGTTTTTTCTGTATTCGTGTGGATTTTCAGCCCCGGTTCAGGCGGCATTGTGCATGAGGACTGGAGTCCACGCCCCTCTATTTCTACAACACACATTCTGCAAGCGCCAAACTGCGTCAAATCTGGACGATAACAGAAAGTAGGTACATTAAAACCATTTTTGCGTATTACCTCCAACAAGTTTGGCTCGTTGGTATATTCACATTCTTTTCCGTTTATAAATAAAGTATTTGTCATATTAAAATCCTTTCTACGCTTGCTTAATTGCCTTAAATGGGCACGCTGCAAGGCAAGCTCCGCACTTAATACATTTTGATTGGTCAATTTTGTGCGGATTTTTTACCGTGCCGCTAATCGCGCCTACAGGACAAGTTCTGGCACATTTAGTACAGCCCTTGCATTCAGATTCTTCAATTCTGATTGTCTTTAATGCACTGCAAACACCTGCAGGGCAACGTTTTTCCTTAATATGCGCAATATATTCATCTCTAAAGTATTTTAAAGTTGACAAAACCGGGTTTGGCGCGGTTTTACCCAAACCGCACAAAGAACCTTCTTTTACCGCAAGCGCAAGTTCCTCAAGGGTTTCTAGATCTTTCATTTCACCTTGCCCGCGAACAATTTTTTCAAGAATTTTAAGCATATTTTTTGTACCTTCGCGACAAGGAACGCATTTTCCGCAGCTTTCATTTTGTGTAAAATGCATAAAGAAACGCGCAACTTCAACAATACAGGTATCTTCGTTCATAACAACAAGCCCGCCGGAACCAACCATCGCGCCTGCTTTTATGAGGTTATCGTAATCCATTGGCAAATCGAGATGTTCTTCCGTCAAACAACCGCCGGATGGACCGCCTATTTGAACAGCCTTAAACTTTTTGCCGTTACGAATTCCGCCGCCAATATCAAAAACTATTTCACGAAGCGTCGTACCCATTGGCACCTCAATCAAACCGGTATTATTGACTTCACCGGTAAGCGCAAAAGTTTTTGTACCTTTTGAAGTTTCAGTACCAAAAGAACTGAACCAGTCGGCACCATTAAGCATAATAACCGGCACATTAGCAAGGGTTTCGACGTTATTAATCAATGTCGGTCGTCCAAACAGCCCTTTATTAGCCGGGAATGGTGGTTTCGGACGAGGCATACCTCTTTCACCTTCTATAGAAGCAATAAGCGCTGTTTCTTCACCACAAACAAACGCACCGGCGCCTTCTTTGATGTGAATTTCAAAATTAAAGCCCGTTCCCATAATATTTTTACCGAGATAGCCCCGTTCTTCAGCTTGTTTTATAGCGATTTTCAGACGCTTGATTGCAAGCGGGTATTCCGCCCTAACGTAAATATAAGCCTCATCCGCGCCTATTGCAAACCCAGCAATTGCCATACCTTCAAGCAATTTGTGCGGGTCACCCTCCATAACACTTCTGTCCATAAATGCGCCCGGGTCACCTTCGTCGCCATTGCAGACTACGTATGACTTTCCGCCTTTATTTGCAGCCGTAAATCGCCATTTTCGCCCAGTTGGGAAACCGCCGCCACCTCTGCCGCGAAGTCCGGATTTTTCAATCTCTGCAATTACCGCGTCAGGGTCATTTTGCACAAGCACTTTCGCCAAAGCTTCGTATGCATGACGAGCAATAGCCTCGTCTATACATTCTGCATTGATTTTACCGCAATTTGCAAGTGAAGTCCTTGTCTGGCGGGCATAAAACTCGATATCTTCATTCTTGTAAACATGCTCCCCTGTTTTTGGAGAAGTATACAAAAGTCGCTCAACCGGTTTACCATTTCTTATGTGGCTATCTACAATTTCATCAACATCATCCGGCTTAACTTTTACATAAGTAATATCAAGGTCTGGAATAATTACCAACACGCCTTGTTCGCAAAAACCATGGCACCCAGTTGGAACAATTGTCATTTTATCTTTTTCGCTAAGTACAGCAACATTCGCTCCAAGCTCTTTAAAGCGCGCAATTACATCGTTTGAACCATTAGCAATACAGCCCGTACCATTACATACGAGGACTCTAAGCCCCTGCGCTTTAATCGTATCCAGCGCCCGCTGTTGTTCCTTTTTAATATCAATATTCAAAGTGTTTTCCATTAAGCTATTCCCCCCTTTCTTCCGCAACAAGCGTATCTATAATGATTTTCATTGCGTCTGTTGTCATTTGCGGATAAACCTTATCGTTTATGACAACAACTGGAGCAAGCCCGCATGCCCCAAGGCAACTAACTGTTTCAACCGTAAACAGTCCATCTTTTGATGTAAAAGTACCGTCCTCTAGTCCAAAACGCTGTTTTAGCGACATGTAAACAGGCATTGACCCTCTAACGTGGCAAGCCGTTCCGTCACAGCACTTAACGATGTATTTGCCTTTGGGTTCCAGTGAAAACTGGGCGTAGAATGTTGCAACGCCATAAACGGTTGCCGGAGAAAGCCCTTCTATCTTTGTACCAATATACGTCATGATATCTTCCGGCAGATAGCGAAACTCCTCCTGCACTCGCTGCAAAATAGCAATGAGGTTTGATTTTTTAGCCTCGTAAGACTCAATAATTCCATCGACTTTTTTCCAGTCAACGGCATCACGGGTTGATGCGGTCATGTGACCCTCCTTTATTCAACTAACACGAAACATTTATAGTCAATTATCGCATATTTTTAAGATTATGGCAAATATTATTTTAAGATTTTTCAATAAATTTCAACACAAACTTTATACAAAAAACACTGAACAACAAATTTTTATCTTGAGATTACAAATATGACTTCTTCCGTAAAAAAGTTTGAAATAGCACGAATAAGCATACCACGGCGCACTTTCGCCCTGGTCATGTACACCGATTTCAAAATTTTTATGTCTCGATTAGCACAGAATTCGTAAAAATCATTTATAGTCAAAAGGTGAATATTGGGAGTATTAAACCACTCAAAAGGAAGAATTTTTGACTTTGGCATTTTCCCCTTAAAAAGCAGGTATAATCGGACTTTCCAGTACGCAAAATTGGGAAAAGAAACCACAACTTTTTTACCAACACGGAGCATTTCTTCAATAACAAAATCAGGTTTGTCTGTAGACTGCACCGTCTGATTAAGTATCACCCAGTCGTATTCCTTGTCAGTAAACTCTTTTAGCCCATCGTCAATATTTCCTTGAATGATAGAAAGCCCTTTTTCAATTGCGGAAATAGCAAACTGCTGGTCAATTTCAACCCCAATTCCTCGCACACTTTTTTCCTCAATCAGTTGTTTTAAAAGCGTTCCATCTCCGCAGCCCAAATCCAACACTTTTGAGTTTGCGCCAATTATTTCGGATATTATGTTGTAATTGAGCCTCAAACCTTTAGTTTTGCCGTAATCTTTACTTTGGTTTAACATAAGTGATTTACCTTATTTAAAAAACTCTTTATGATTTTTGTTTGGGTTTCGAATTCAAGCAAAAAGGCATCGTGCCCGCATGGGCTTTGGATTTCGCAGAATGAAACATCTTTATGCGCCTTAACAAGCGCATTTACGATTTCCTTTGACTGATACGTCGGGAAAAGCCAATCACTAGTAAACGACATTACCAAAAATTTAGCATGCGAGTTTGCAAAAGCATTTTCTAATGAGCCGTAACCCTGCGCCGTATCGTAATAATCGACCGCTTTGGTTATATAAAGATACGAATTTGCATCGAATCGATTTACGAAAATTTTACCTTGATGTTCAAGATAACTTTCAACCTCAAAATCAATGCTAAAATCGAAATCAGGCTTGTTCTTATCCTGAAACCGGCGCGCAAACTTGTTTTGCATAGCTTCTTCACACAAATACGTAATGTGACCGACCATTCTCGCAATTGAAAGTCCGCGCTCTGGCTGCTTTTCGGCGTGATAATAGTTTCCGTCGTTAAAATTAGGGTCAGAAAGTATTGCGTTACGCCCAACCGCATTGAATGCAATGGCTTGAGTTGACAACTTGCTCGTTGAGGCAATTATAATGCAGGCTTCGACCATATCACTGTAGGTTGTTGCCCATTCAAGCGCCTGCATTCCGCCCATAGAGCCACCTGCGACCATAATCTTTTTTACGCCAAGATAATCGACAAGTTTTTTTTGAACCTTAACAGCGTCACCGACTGTAATTACCGGAAAAGAGAGTCCGTATTCTTTACCCGTCGCGGGATTTATGGAGGAAGGTCCTGTAGTTCCAGCACAACCGCCAAGCATATTTGACGATATAATAAAATATTTATTTGTATCAAAAGCCTTGCCAGGTCCTATCATATCGTTCCACCAACCGACCTTTTTATCGTCAGGATGGTGTTTTCCAGCGGCATGAGCATCCCCTGTAAGGGCATGTAACACAAGTATAGCGTTGCTTTTGTCGACATTAAGCGTTCCATAAGTTTCGTACGCTATATCATACTCCGGCAAAACCCTTCCACTGTCTAAGTTTAGAGCTTCTTCCACGTGAAGGTACTGTGTATGCACGATTCCGACATTTTTTTCCAAATCAACCTCTCAAGTTGTCGATAAGTTCGTTTATAGTTGCCGCTTGAGCGTTGATTTCAGCAATTCTCGCCTTCGTGCTCTCGATTAATTCTGCTGGCGCGTTTGATACAAATTTCGGATTAGAGATTCTCGCATCTAGCGATTTTTTTTCATTCAACAATTTGTCTAATTTTTTATTTTGACGCGAAATTTCTTCATCGAGATTGATTAAACCAGCAAGCGGAATTATGATTTTCGAATTACCGACAACTGCGGAGGCTGACTGTTTTGCAACTGGAGCCTCAGGGGCACTAAATGTGATTTCATTAATCCTTGCAAGCCTTTGCAGGTAAGGCGTTACCGCTTCAAAAACTGGTTTTTCGTCTTTTGCAGAATGAATATCTATATTAATTATAGTTGACACAGGTATATTCAAGCTTTGACGCGCATTTCGCAGTGATTTTATCGACTCAAAAACAAGCTCCATTTCCCGAGCTTCTTTCGGGAATGACAAAGCATTCTCGTAAATGGGGAATTTGGACAATATTATTGCTTTTTCCGTTTTTTCCATAGGTATCAACTGCCAAATTTTTTCTGTTATATGCGGCATAAGAGGATGCAACATTCTCAACGTCATATCGAGAACATATCGCAAAACTCTTTGTGTATTTGCTTTTTCCGCTTCATTGCGAAGTTGAATTTTTGCAATTTCAACATACCAATCGCAATATGAATTCCAGAAGAAATCGTAGAGAACATGCGCCGTTTCGCCTATTCTGTAAGTTTTTATGTTTTCGTTAATTTCTTTTGCCGTATCGTTAAGTTTGTTTAAAATCCATTTATCAGCAATAGTAAGATTATCAAAATCTATTGGCTTATTATCAACGCCATCAAGATTCATAAGCACAAATCGAGAAGCGTTCCAAATTTTATTTGCAAAGTTCCGCCCATACTCGAATTTATCATTAGAAACTTTGATATCCTGTCCGCCGTACGTACAGAGCGAAACAAGCGTAAATCTTAGTGCGTCACAGCCATACTGATCAATGATTTCAACAGGGTCGATTGTGTTGCCTTTAGATTTTGACATTTTTTGACCTTGTTCATCGCGAATAAGTCCATGGATGTAAACCGTTGAGAATGGAGCTTTTCCGGTAAATTCATACCCCATTGTAATCATTCTTGCAACCCAGAAGAAAATTATATCAAAACCAGTAACCAAAACGGATGTCGGATAGAATTTTTTGAAATCCGCACTATCTGTGTTCGGCCACCCCATTGTCGAAAACGGCCACAAACCTGATGAAAACCAAGTGTCGAGGACATTTGTATCTTGTGTGTAATTTGCTGGGTCTGGATTTTCTTTTGCGACTATCATTTCACCGGTTTCGTTATGATAATAGGCTGGAATTTGATGTCCCCACCACAATTGACGCGAAATACACCAATCGCGAATATTTTCCATCCAACCGAGGTAATTTTTTGTCCAACGTTCCGGAATAAATTTGATTTCGCCTGTATGAATTGCCTCAATCGCTTTTTCAGCAAGCGGTTTCATTCTTACAAACCATTGTTCGGAAAGAAGTGGCTCAATTGTGGTTCCGCAACGCTGACACTTACCAACATTATGTTCATGGTCAATTACACGCAAAAGCGAATTGTTATATTTAAGCATGTCAACGGTCCATTTGCGAGCTTCGTAGCGGTCTTTTCCATGAATATCCGGCGGAACATCGCCACAGGCAATCATTTTACCTTCCTCGTCTATAACCCAGACTGGAGAAAGATTATGGCGCTTGCCGACTTCATAATCATTCGGGTCGTGAGCCGGCGTAATTTTTACTGCGCCAGTTCCAAAGGATTTGTCAACATATTCATCCGCAATAATCGGTATTTCCTTTCCTGTAAGCGGGATACAGACCGTTTTTCCAATTAAATCTTTATATTTAAAATCATCAGGGTGGACAGCAATTGCAACGTCTCCGTACATAGTTTCTGGACGAGTTGTTGCAATTAGGATTGCGCCATGCTCATCCTTGAGTGGATAAGATATTTCCCACATGTGACCTTGCTCGGTTTCATATTCGGTCTCGATGTCAGAAATTGCGCTTTGGCAACGAGGACACCAGTTTACAATGTAAGCACCTTTGTAAATTAAATCTTTTTCATAAAGTCTTACGAAAACCTCTTTTACTGCATCTGAACAGCCTTTGTCGAGCGTAAAACGTTCTCTGGAGCGGTCAAAAGAGGCGCCAAGACGTTTACATTGGTCAAGAATGCGGCTTTTGTGTTGATTTGCCCACTCCCAAGTTCTATCGAGGAATTTTTCGCGACCAAGTTCGTGGCGGTTTGTACCTTCGTTTCTAAGCTGCTTTTCAACAACGTTTTGAGTCGCAATACCAGCGTGGTCGGTGCCAGGAACCCACAAAGTTTCAAACCCAGACATTCTATGATAACGAACAAGAATATCCTGTAACGTTTCATCAATCGCATGCCCCATGTGCAAAACGCCAGTTACGTTTGGCGGCGGGATGACTATTGAAAACGGCTTTTTAGGGCTAGATGAATCTGCTTTAAAAGCCTGTATATGTTCCCAGTAACTATAAATTTCTTTTTCGACTGCCTGCGGGTCGTAAACTGTAGGCAGATTTTGTAAATCAAGTGTTTCCATTGTATTGCCTCAAAGTCTCTAATTCTATAACAAAAGCATACCACAAAGTAATTTTTAAGGCGCTATTTTGCGACTTATTGTAAACTTACTTATTGTAAATCTCTGATATAATTTTATCTTGCAGCTCTTGCGCGGCATTAGGTGCGTCAATAAAGTTTGATACAAATATCGCAACAATGTGTTCCTCGCCGTTTTTGTCAATCAAATAGCCAGCTATTGTGCTCGTATTTGCGAGCGTACCTGTTTTAGCCCTAAATTTATCAGAATAATTTACTAGCCTATTTTTGAGCGTACCTGTAGTAGGATATGCCATATTGTCTTTGATTAGTGCAAAATTTTTGTCTTTTTGAATTTTGTAAAAGGCTTCGCTAATCCAGTCTGCGCTGAAAAGATTATTTCTTGAAACGCCGCTGCCATCAGCAAGAACAACTTTTTTAACATCCAGTCCTAACTTTTTGTAATAATCTTCAAACATTTTTAAAGAATTATCGAAAGTCCCCTGCCCATTTGCTTTTTCACCGCCAGCTATTTTAAACAATGTTTCTGCATAAAAATTATTGCTTTCCTTAAGGATTTTGGGCAATGCATCTGTTATACTATTTTGAATTGTATAAAACGGTTTCAAATCTGACGGATAGACATTTATTTGCGGGGGAATATGACTTATATTACGTGATTTCAACTGTCCTGTTAAATTAGTCAGAAAAAATCTTTCAGGGTTACCAATCGGTATTTTAACAAGCTGTGGCGTTGCAACCGTGCCGTAAAGGTAGACTATGTTTGGAGAAATGGAATTTTGTCGATAAACAAAAAGTTCATTTTTACTGCCAGTTGTAACCATGTTCATTACAGTTGCAGTGCCAACCGCAAGCGACGTAATTTGAGCCTGCTGCTTCGGCGCCGTTGGCAAAACTTTAACATTAAGAATATTTTGGTTAAGATTGTAGGGGCTGATTTTAGCCATCCGCGGATTGGTTTCATCATCCCACATCCAGCCTATTCCCCACTCATAGCGGTCTAGCACCCTATCATCAATATAGAGATTATTTAATTCCTTTTGCGGAATACTGCTAAGCGCCTGTTTTAGTTGTGTTGAAGTCAATGCCGGATCAGCAGAAAGTTTTACAAAAAGGTTATTATTTCCATCTACAGCAAATTTCGTTTCGAAAACATATTCTGGAGTAAGGGCATCGAGCGAAACCGGCAGGGTTATCATTTTCAAGACAGATGCAGGATGCAAAAGCTTATCCTGATTATATTCATACTCAACTTCTCCAGTTTTGGCATTTTTAACGGAAACAGCAATAGTAGCTGTTTTGTTGAGGTTTGAGTTTTTTACCGTGCTATCCAGGTCAAGTTTTTTCGCAAAAGCGACCTGTGTCAACATTACCAGGCATAACGCCATTATTAGTGATAATTTTTTCAAAACTATATCTCCTTAACGCTGTACGGAAGCGGTTTTCTATCTTTTAATATTGTAAATTCTTTCTTTAATTTACGCGCCTCATCAATATCAATCTCAACGATTTGAGTACAAGGCTCAAAGCCAGTTTCACAAACAACTTCGCCATAAGGCGCAACAACCATTGAATGTCCCAAATTCCACTCGTCATCCATAATATACCCACTTTGTGAAACAGAAATCATAAACGATTGATTTTCAATTGCGCGAGCTTTAGAGAGGGTTTCCCAATGATTTTGGCGATACTTGGGCCAAGCGGCAACTTCAACAAGCAAATCAGCACCTTGAAAAGCGTATGCGCGAAAAAGTTCTGGGAAACGAATATCATAGCATATACTTATCCCGATTTTTCCAATGTCGGAATTTACAACCAGCCCATTTTCACCACTAGTAAGATCTTTGCCCTCGTTGTACACAAAATGTGAAAAAAGGTGCATTTTAAAGTAATGCCCAACGACCTCACCTTGCCTGTTTATAAATGGGCAAGCATTTCTGAGGATTCCGTCTTTTTCCTTAAGAACGTAACTTCCGCCGATTACGTTGGAATTAAATTTTTGGGCAGTTTCTCTTAATAGTTCTAATGTTGGACTATCCTCGGCGGTTTCAGCGTTTTCAACAAAAGAATCCGGATGCCAGCCTACTGCAAAAAGCTCTGGAAAAATAACCAAGTCAAACCTTTCTCCCTCATGCGCCTTGAGCATTTGTTCAACATCTTTGATATTTTGCGATTTGCACCTAATTTGCGGAGCATTTTGCACTATTAAAATTCTTGATTTTGCCATAATTTAACCTCTATTCATTGATGAAGTTCGCTCAAACATAAATCTGGAGCTTGATAAAGCAATATTTTTCAAGGCACACACGCCATTTTGTTTATCAAATACGCCGATTGAAGTCAACCTTGCGCTGACAAGCTCATTTAAATCGTCAGGCGAGATAAATAAGGCACAATCCGAAGTACACTCTGCATTGTTAAATGGGCATTTTTTCATAATAAGTCCTCTAATCTATGTTACAATTATATCATTGTCAAAAAAAATGGCTACAATTTTTTATTAACATTTTTCCATTTTTTTGTTTTACTGTCGAATGCAAAAGTTTTAATTTCATTGTCTGTAATTACAGCCTTTATTGCGTTATGGGTGTCTGTTCTCAGTATTTTTACATTGGAATTTTGCAGATTAAAAATAGTCTCAAAAACCGGATGTCCATAACTGTTTGGACCAGTTGAAAGGACAGCAACATTTACATGCTTTGAATTTAGGAACTTTTTGCTTGTTGTATGCTCTGCGCCATGGTGTGCAATTTTTAACACATCAATATTTTCTGGAAGATTAAATTTTTCAGTTATTTTGAGTTCTGCATCCCCAGTAAAAAGCATTGTTTTACCGTTTTTTGAAAATATAGTGTTAATAGAAGAATTGTTGCTATCGTTTGTATTTAGCTTACTAAACACCCGCATGTTACCGTCTTTATAAGCATAAACCAGCGGCGCATTAGCGTAAATTATATTTATCCCTTTTTCTTTTGCTTGAATTTCAATTCTTTCCGCAAGCCCAGAGCCATATTTCTCTGAATTAAGAATAATGTTTTTTATCTTTATTAATTTCATTAATTCTACAGCACCGCCCGCATGGTCAGAATCATAGTGCGTAATTATAAGGTATTCTAGCTCTTTTATTCCGTTATCCTTAAGATATTCGTAAACGATTGCTTTTGCCTGCGAAAATCCACCCTGATACGGAGTATGCGCGGTGTCTATAACTATATACTTATTCTCAGGAGTTTTAACAAGAATTGCATCAGCATTACCTACATTAAAAAATATTGCTTCTAGATTATCATTTTTAAAGGGAATAGTTGTAAACAAAAGAAAAATTAAAACAGAAATGAAAGCAATTACTGTCTTTTTTGTAAACCCATTTTTCAACCACAAATATAAAATAACAACAAGAACATAATAAATTACAATTTGAAACAAATTGCACTGAGTAGTAGTTAAAAGTGAATTTGGAAGATTAGCAAAGAAATTCGATATTGCAACAAGTGCGGTCAATATAGGATTCATTATATAGTCAAAAATGGATACAATAATTGATGGAAATTTGGGAATCATTGCAAGAATTGAACTCGCAAACCCAAGAAAACTTATTGTACTAACAAACGGAAGCGAAACTATGTTTGCAAACAACGAATACAAAGCAAACGTGTTAAAATAATACATTTGTATTGGCGCAACCATAAGTTGCGCAACAATTGGAACATAAACAGCACCCGCAATTGCTTGAGGAATATTTTTGGTTTTTTCTGCAATTAACGGACAAAATTTTAGCAACCCTAGCGTTACCACAAATGAAAGCTGAAACCCAACATCAAAAAGGTACGCTGGATTATAAATCAGAATTATCGCCGCAACAAGAAGCAATAGGGCTACATTGTCGGCGTCACGGTCAATAAGTTTTCCAATAAGCGCAAAAGTTAACATTAACGCAGCTCTTAGCACCGGCGGTCCAAGCCCTGTCATCATTGTATAAAATAAAATCAGAAAAATTCCAATTGTAATACCTGTTTTATAGTGAATTCTAAGCTTTGAAAAAATAAAAAACCAAATTCCAAAAATTAATGCAACGTTTAATCCTGATGCCGCTAAAATATGCATCAAACCTGAATGAATAAAAGAGTCTTTTACATCTTCAGGAGGGCTAATTGCATCATCTCCAAATACAATTCCGCCCAAGATTTCAATGTTTGGAGATTTAATAATTTTATTGTGTTTCGCTATAATTTTTTGACGCAAAATATTTAAATTTTGTATGAATATTGACTTAAAATCCTTTGGCGAAGATGTTATTTCCCAACCATTTTGCGTAACATAGGCAGTTGTAAAAGTATTAAAATTTTTGAGATAATTTCTATAACTAAATTGGGATGGATTTGTTGCATCTTGCGGAATTCTAAGCTTTGCTTGTACTTTTAACTCGTCACCAATTTTTATCATTTTATAATTTTCTTTTGAGTCATTAATTGTGACAAAAGTTTTACTTTTTGTATCGTATTGTTCAAACCCAGTATCGGCATGGTGTACATTTAGAAAAAATTTCGTTTTGTCTTTATGCATTGAAGTTGGAATTGAAGCCACTTGCCCACTAAGCGTTACATTAACTGGCGCAAGCGATTTTAAAAGGTCATCCTCTTTCATTTTAAAATCTGCATATAAAAGCCCAAAAATAAAAACAACTGCAATTATTAGCGCATAATATTTCTTAATTTTATTAGTAAAAAGTAAATATATTGTTACAAAAAATACAGCTAAAGACGCAGCAACTTCACACTCCTTAAAAAAAGAAAAAATCCCAAGCATGTACGTCAGGGTTACTACAACTGTGTATTGTGTCTTTTTAAACATATCTATTTTTACTCAAAAAACTTACTCCTATTAATTATAGATTGTTAACATATATTTTACAAACAGTATTTTTGTGTCAAAATTGTATCAGATAGCTTTATCGCTGTTTAATAAGTAATAAAAATAAAAGAAAAAGAGGAAAAACAAAATGGCAAGACAAACCCCTTTAGAAAAGGTAAGAAACTTTGGGATTGCAGCCCACATCGATGCCGGTAAAACAACTACAACAGAACGTATCTTGTTTTACACCGGTAAAACTCACAAATTAGGTGAAGTTCACGACGGCGCTGCTGTTACCGACTTTATGGACCAAGAAAGAGAACGCGGCATCACTATTCAGTCTGCTGCCGTTACAGCTATGTGGAAAGGACACCAGCTCAATATCATCGACACCCCGGGTCACGTTGACTTTACAATTGAAGTTGAACGCTCTTTGCGTGTTCTTGATGGTGTTGTTTCTGTATTCTGTGCAGTTGGTGGTGTTCAATCTCAATCTGAAACAGTTTGGAGACAAGCTAACAGATACGAAGTACCAAGAATGGTATTCGTAAACAAAATGGACAGAACCGGTGCAAACTTCTATCGCGTACTCGACCAATTGAGAAACAGACTCGGCGCAAATGCTCATCCTATTCAATTGCCGATTGGTGCAGAAGATCAGTTTACAGGTATTGTTGACCTTATTGATATGAAAGCTCACATCTATACAAACGATTTGGGTACAGATATCAAAGTTGAAGATATTCCTGCTGATATGGTAGACAAAGCTAATGAATACCACGCAGCCCTTGTTGAAGCTATTTCTGAATTTGACGACGAATTGATGATGAAATTCTTAGAAGGTGAAGAACCTACCATGGATGAACTCAAAAAAGTTCTCAGAAAAGCAACTTGCGAAAACAAAATCGTTCCTATGTGCTGCGGTACAGCATTTAAAAACAAAGGTGTTCAATTGCTTTTAGACAATGTTGTTGAATACTTGCCTTCCCCGCTTGATGTTAAAGCTATCGAAGGCGAATTAGAAGATGGCTCAAAAGTTGAAAGACATTCTTCTGAAGATGAACCATTCTCTGCTCTAGCATTTAAAGTTATGACCGACCCCTATGTTGGTCGTTTGACTTTCTTGCGCGTTTACTCCGGTAAATTAACAGCTGGTTCATACGTTCTTAACGCTACAAACGGTAAAAAAGAACGTATCTCAAGACTTGTTCAAATGTACGCTGATCAAAGAAACGAAATTTCAGAAGTTTACGCTGGCGACATTTGTGCAGCAGTTGGTTTGAAAGACACAACTACAGGGGATACATTGTGTGACGAAAAAGCACCGATTATCCTTGAAAGAATGACTTTCCCTGAACCTGTTATCTCGGTTGCAATTGAGCCTAAAACAAAAGCAGACCAAGACAAAATGGGTATTGCACTTCAAAAACTTGCAGAAGAAGATCCGTCATTCCGCGTTAAATCAGACAACGAAACAGGTCAAACAATCATTTCCGGTATGGGCGAACTTCACCTTGATATTATCGTTGATAGATTGCTGAGAGAATTCAAAGTTGACGCTAACGTTGGTAAACCTCAGGTTGCTTACCGCGAAACTATCCGCGGAAACGCTGAGCAAGATTCTAAATTCATCCGTCAATCAGGTGGTAAAGGTCAATACGGACACGTTAAAGTTAGAATTTCTCCCGCAGAAGAAAATGCTGGATTTGTATTTGAAAACAAAATCGTCGGTGGGGCTATTCCGAAAGAATA
>CAZVBZ010000020.1:0-29761 GCA_964626145.1 uncultured Muribaculaceae bacterium
CGGGTTTTTAGCTAAAAACAAAAAACATGGTTTTACGCTTGCGGAAGTTTTGATTACGCTGGGAATTATCGGAATTGTTGCCGCAATGACAGTGCCAACATTAATCCAAAAATACGAAGAAGCTCAGATTATATCTGGAGTAAAAGCAGCTTATTCTATATTGCAACACGCGGTAAACACCTCAATTGCCGAAAACGGTTCACTGGACACCTGGGGACTAGAAGAAAGCATATACGAGGGTGATCATCACGTAGAATTAGATAAACATATTGCAAAAACCTATATTACTCCATATTTAAAAATTGCCGGTGAATGCACTAATGAAAAAGGTGACTGCTTTGCCTATCACGACAAAACTTATCCAATAATGTGGTACGGCTCAAACAGCACGCGAGTTGGTGGTTGGACATACGGAGGACCATATCGAGCACATATGGTTAAACTTGCAAACGGAATGCAGCTAGCCATATCCACTTATGCGCCCCTCGCGCTAAATCACCCACCCGCTGGCGTAAAATTTCTCGTTGACATAAATGGCTCAAAAGGTGGGTCTGTAATGGGGCGTGATGTTTTTATATTTTCGATAAACGAAAATGACCAACAACTAGTGCCAGGGATTCAAATATACCAGCAGCATGGCAATAACTGCCTTGCTTCCTCGCCAGGAGGCACCGGCGACGCTTTTTGTGGCGTAAATACCGGCTGTGGATGCGCAAAATGGCTTATTGAAAATAGCTACCAATTCCCCAAAAAATACGAGCTAAAAAAAATTCCTAAACACGGAAGAAAAACCTAACACCCAACAAATATTAAATATATTGACAAACAAATATGAATTGATATACTAAAAAAGTAGCAAATTAGGAACATTAATATATGAAAAATTGCCTTCGACGTAGCTTAAGTAAAAAGAAAGTCCGCATTTAGACAATGTGAAGTTTTATTTGTTTAAATTCGGAGCTTTCTGGAAAATCAGGAGGCTTTTTTGTTACAAATTGCAAATTTTTAATAAAAAAAACGCACAAAAAAATCATCAGAAGCTTTATATAAATAAAAGACAAAGGAAAACATGCTAAAAACTATCAGCCAGCTAAATATCACACCAGACGGCACGATTAATATTCGACGCCGTACAGCTGTATCTGTAACCGAAGCAGGCGGACGACAAGGTCGTCTTTGCGGTTTCAGAAAAGCGAAAGCTCCTTTGACCAAACTTATGAACTTGGCTTGGGGCTTGTGATTTAGGTAAAAGGAAGGTAGAATAAAATGCAAGTTTCATCAATATCAAACGCAATAATATCAACACTCGGAAACCCGGAATCAAAAATTCCGCTGGCGATTAAAGATACAATCAACAGCTCAGGTTTAACCTATTTTTCTTTTGATGCGGGAGGAAAACTCGAAGGAAAAGACAGATTTATCGACGAATTCGGTACGCAGGCTATCTGGCTCGGTGGAATTCCATTTTTTAAATGGATTGCTGACAAAACAATTTATGCTGCAAAAAAGCTAAACCCTGACGTAGACGTTAGAGTAGCAAATTCAAAAGAACACGTAGATTTTGCAAGAAAAATCCTCTCAAAAACAAGCGATAACGATGGAAAAAACATGCTAACTTCCATCAACAATGCGGTTGAAAAATTACCGACATTCAAAAAACTGTTTTATTCAAAATTTGCATTTGCGACGCTGCTCACTTTTATTTCATATTTTGCGCTAACAAAATACAAACAAAAAACAACCGAAAAAGCTGTTATTAAAGAATATATGGCAAAAAAAGCAAACGAGGAACTTCTTTCAGACAAAATTAAAGAAGCAAAAACGTTCGAAACATTTAACAACATGGCGTTTAAAGGAAAAGAAAAACAAAAAAACAACACGCCTTCGTTCAAAGGCAGCGGTTTTCTCCAATCATTTATGTTTAATCCGGTCAGAAACCTCATGATTATTGACGCCGGCATAACTTCAGAAAGACTGCACAAAGCAAGAAACAAACATGAATTTGCCGAATACGCCATAAAAGAAGGCTCGTTCTTGTTCTTTATGTATATGGCTGGCGGCTGGATACAAAAAGGGATTGAAAGCCTTTCAAAAAACAAATTCAAAATGCCGGTTGATATGGATTTAAGATTTATCAACTCTGATACTCTAAAAAATGCTATCGGCACAAGAGCGCTGCAAGATGAGATTACAAGCTTTAAAAATCTTAAATCACAAAAAGAAATTCTTGATTTCATCGCAAATAATCAAAACTCTACTCTCGTCAAAGGTGCAAAGCTTTCTGGACTTATTGGACAGTTTAAATCTGGCGAAATTAACCCAGGAAAATACATTGACACAGAAAACATAAAAAGTTTTGCCACTATGCTTGAAAACTTTATACAGCAAAGCAAAAACAGCGGACTGCCACTAGATAAGTTTATGAAAAAAGCGAAAAATTATAAAATTGGTGCAATCCTCGCAAACATGGGTATATGCTGCGTTGCACTCGGATACGTAATGCCCAAACTCATGATTGAGTATAGAAAGAAGTTCTCTGGCACAAAAGATTTCCATGTTGCAAAACATCTTGAAGAAAAACTTGCACAAGCAGATTTTGGAAATAAAATATAACTTATGAGATTAGATAAGTTTTTAAAAGTTTCGCGCCTTATTAAACGCCGCACCGTTGCAAACGACGTCGCAGAACAAGGTCGCATATATGTAAACGACTCGCTGGCAAAACCTGCGAAACAACTCAAAGCCGGTGATATTATAAAAATTGAGCAGTATAACAAAACCGTAACCGTCCGTGTTCTCGAAATTCCAACCGGAAATGTTCCTGCACAGTCTGCCTCCAACCTTTACGAAGAACTATAATCCTAGCTTAGACGAAGCAAAACAGAGAATTTCTCACCCAAATATTACAAATTTTAAACAACCTGCCCGAGTAAAACTTGATGTTAAAATATTAGTATGGCTAAAGTTTTATTTATTTCAAACGACGAAAAAAAAATTTCAACTGTAGAGGCTGTTTTGCAGAAAAATATGCTGGAAGTTCTCGTTGTCCGTGAAGAAGCACTGGTTTTTGATAAAATTCAAGAATTCTTTCCAGACTTAATTTTGCTCGACACATGTTTTAATACAGCGGATATTGGAATTCTTGCAAAAAAAATTAAAATTAACACACAAACAGAAAATATTATTTTTTCACTAATTTTAGGGGCAGAATGCGACAACCAAGACTTGCTGAAAACGGCATTCTCATACATTATTGAGCCTTTGAATGAAAAAATTCTCGTCTCCACGATTATGTCTAATATAAGAATGAAAAATTCTTTGGACGTTCTTGCAAAAAACAATGCCGATTTAGCAAAAAGCCTTTACCAGCTTGATGTTTTGTACAACACTAGCACAAGATTTTCTGGCTCTTTAGACAAAGAAAAACTTATCAACATTATGATTGAAGGCTTGGAAAAAAGTTTGAGTTTTAACATGTCTTACATCCTGCTTTTTAACAGCAATGAGGATATAAAACTCATTGTAAATTCACTCCACCCGCTTTCTGAACGGTTTGAACAAGCAGTTAAACTCAGGGCAATGATATCTTACAAGTCACTTTTTGATAAAAAACAGATGCCCTACGTTATTAATCCGGACAATATCAGCGTTGAACGTAGAATTAAGCACCCCTACGTTGAATATGACCTGCCAGTATTGAATTACGACAACATGTTTGCGCCAATTACCGTTGGAGAAAAGTTTTTTGGGGTAATAGAAGTTTTTCGGGAAGAAGAATTTAAAAGCGAGGATGCAACTTGTTTCCAAACACTTTCAAAACAAGTCTCAATCCCTTTAGAAACCGCTGCTTTGTACGATGAAATCAAGCAAACAAACATAAAACTTGAAAATCTTGAAAGGATGAAATCTGAATTTATTTCAATTGTTTCGCATGAATTAAGAACGCCGTTAACCGCTATAAAAAATTCACTCGGCATTTTAAAAGGCGGCACAGCGGGCGAAACAACACCAATTATGGACAAATTTCTCGGACTTGCAGAACGGAATGTTTTACGCCTAAAAGGAATTATAAATGACTTGCTTGATTTATCTAAAATTGAGGCTGGGAAAATGAAGTTTTGCTTTGAGCGGACGGATATTCTTACGCCGGTCGAAACTGTAAAAAATACGCTCGAAAACCTCATTAAAGAAAAGAACATTGCTTTTTCGCTCAACATAGAGGATAACTTGCCACAAGTTTTCATTGATACACTTAGGATTGAACAGGTTGTGACAAATTTGCTCTCTAATGCAATAAAATTTACACCTGAAAATGGTGAAATTTCTGTCAATGTGAAAATTCAATCCGGCATGGAGCTTCAACAACACGGACTATCCTTGAATAAAAATTATATTGTTGTTTCCGTGAAAGACTCAGGGATAGGCATTGAACAAGAAAATCTTGAAAAAGTTTTTGATAAATTCCAACAAATTGAAAGTTCTCTTTCACGTAAAATTGGCGGCACCGGACTCGGATTACCAATTGCAAAACAGCTTGTAGACGCGCATAGCGGCGGCATCTGGGTTGAAAGCGTTATAAATAGAGGTTCAACGTTCGCTTTTGCTGTTCCAATTTTGAGCGATTTTGAAATTTTTAAATCAGACTTGGAAAAACAAATTGCAACCGCAAAAACAAATAACTACAAGCTCGGCGTAATAAAAATTTCCGAAAAAGCAGGTGAAACCTCATTTTTAAAGGACATTTTAAGCAGCGAAATAAATATAATCCGCAAAACTGCAAACGTTAAGGAATATTGCGTGACAGAAAATTCCCGCAAAATACTCTATTATACCGTAATGCAGATGGATAGATACGCCTTAAACTTTGTAGGTAAAAAAATTGATGGATTTGTTAACGCAGAGCCTAAATATCAAAAATGTGATATATTGTTTTCAGCAGCACTTTATCCAGAAGATGCAACCAGCATAGAAGCGCTGATTGGAAAACTAGACAGTACTACAACAGAAATTAAACTTTAGGGGATTGACATGCCGGAAAGCAAAAAAATATTAATAGTTGATGATGAACAAGATATAGTGGAAACACTAAAATTTATACTCGAAGCACAAGGATATACTTGTTTTTGCGCGTATAACGGAGAGGACGGGCTTAATCAAGCAAAAGAAATCATGCCGGATTTGATTATCCTGGATGTAATGATGCCCAAAATAAACGGCTACAAAATATCACGTCTTTTAAAATACGACAATAAATACAAGGATATTCCTATAATTATGGTTACCGCTCGCTCGCAGGAACAAGACAAACTTATCGGCGAAGAAACCGGGGTAAATGAATACATTTCAAAACCGTTTGAACTCGATGAAATTCTGGAAGTTGTTAAAAAATATTTGGGTTAGTCATAGGCATGGAATCATTAAGTAACAAAACACTCGAAAAACTAAAATATGACCTTGTCCGCGACAACATTGTTTCTTATGAAACTATTGAAAAAGCGCAAGAGTTGGCTACAGTGCAAAATATAAACCTTGGGCAAGTTCTTATCAATCTTGGAGTTATAAAAGAACAAACACTGCTAAAGTTTCTGGAGTCAAAGCTACACATTCCTTACGTAAATCTAGATGATTACTCGTTGGATACAAAGTGTCTTGACCTTATTAATTTTAACGATGCCAAAAAGTACAAAATTATACCATTGTTTAAAATCGAAGATGTTTTGACCGTCGCAATGGCTGACCCACTGGACTTGTTCGCAATAGAAAAAATTCTTGAGAAAGTTGACCTCGAGATTGAGCCAGTTATTTCTTCTGAAAATTCTGTCATGAAAAAAATCGAAGAATACTACAAGACAGACCACACAGTTGGACAAATTTTTATAGACGACTCACAACCAAAATTTGATTGGCGAGATGAAATCCATAACGAAAATCTTTCCGAAGAACATATCCAAAAAATTATTCGTTCTATTCTGAAACAAGCAATCCTAGAAAACGTTCACGAACTATTTTTTGAACATGGCGTAAACGGTCTGGGCGTAAATTTCAAACAAAATGGAGAAGTCGTTCAGAAAGGTTTTGTGCCAGATTTGCTCGTTTCACCTTTTATAATGCGGCTTAAATTTCTCTCAAACCTTGACCCACAAGTATCAGAAATTCCTCAGCTTGGCAAACTATCTTTCAAAGTTGATGATTTATCATTAGTTGCCAGCGTTTCAGCGTTTCCAATAATCCAAGGGGAAAGAATTGCGATAAAAATCTATAAACCGCCACAAAAACTGGAAAATTTACCAATCGACTCGCAACAAATGGCACTGTTAAAAGACGCGTTTAATGTTCCGGGTATTATCCTCGTCAGCGGTTCTAATCTTAGCGGAAAAACACACTTTATCTACTCGCTACTGTCTGCCATTGGAGAAAGCTCAAAAAACGTTATGACGATTGAGTCCATTACAAAATATGACTTGCCGAGCGTAAATCAATGTGAGCTTAACGAAAACATAGGCTTTAATCTTGATAAGGCTATGAGATTCATTGAATTTCAGTCGCCAGACATCATTTATTTTGAAGGTATAGCAACCAGAGAAGGGTTGGATTACTTTTCAAGTTTAGTTTTTAAAGATAAAGTTTTGGTTACAGAATTTCTTGCGAGCAATATTGATGATTTACGCAAAAAGCTTGCATATCCTGAGTTTGCAATGTTTAAGTCGCTTTTAAGCTGCCTTGTGTTTATGCACAGCCAAAACAGCATTGAAATTTTTGACAAAGATGCTTTAGAAAAATATTTATAAGGAGTAAAATCATGACCCAACCATATCAACAACCACAAGTAAAAACAAGAATTTCTGTATTAGTTTTTTTGAAAGGGAATGCGGCACCGCTTGTTCTCTATGTTGAAAACCCGCTTGCACTTTACGAAGAATGCTTGTCATATTTAAAATCTCCAGTTTCAACAAAATTGATAGAAAAAGAAACAACTGGACCAATAAAACGCGTAGCTTTTATGTCCAACCAAATTTCTGGCGTAGCAATGCAAGAAGAACAATATTTGCAACAATAAAGCATTACGTTTTTGCTCTTAAGCCTTTTCTACATTGTACAACGGCGGCTTTTTCAACAGAGAAACAACATCATTACATTTTAACAAAAGGCTTTCGTAATATTCTTTGTCATTGTTTTTTAAGTTCTTATTTTTTAAAGCTTTCAACAGAAGCGTTTCAATTTGATGCGTAAAATCAATAGTTTGCGAGATTGCATTAAACAAGTCGCCTTCGTATTTGATAGCTCCGTTTTCTTTCAACATAGTACAAATAGATTTCCAATTTGATTTATAATCCGCGGACGAACTGTTTAATTCAGCCCATTTTCCAACAAGAATAAAAGCTGTTTTGTTTAAAGTTATTTCATCCATATCTGTACTTAAATCACTTATATTAGAATTATAATCTTCAAAATCCCTCACCAGCGTGTTATAAACATCATTTTTTGAAAACTCACCGGCAGAAAGAGCCTGCAACGAAAGTCCTAATCGTTCGTCCAGCAAATCTTTAATGTAGGTTATCCGATTGAGAACAGTTTGCTCATCCTTAAGTTGTTGAACTTGATTTTTTAGTTTAAAGATTTTGTCGAAATCTGAACTTTCATCCATAAGATTTTTTTTGAGATTTTTTTCTTCGCAATAAATAAGTTTTTGCAGATATTTACACTGCTCTGATATTTTATCAGCGTCTTTTTTTAGAATTTCACCATATTTACCTTCAATAGCCATAATAATTTCATCATTGGTATTTTTACTGCTCAGCGTATTGGGATAAAAATCAAAATCTTCAAATAACGTGCAATCAATTGCAGAATTTATATCCGAAAGACGTTTCTCAATCTGCAAAACTGAATTTTGCCCAATGGGCAAAAGCTCTGTTTCATTGGATTGATTAGCCGCAATAGCACTAATTATTGCCGCAAAATCTTGCGTTGGTACATTCGCAAACCGTTTATCTAAAATTGCTTTTACGATAGGAATTTGAGGTTTTCCCTTAAGGCAACTTATCAATTCACCTTGTTCAGTTGTACTAAATCCGTTTGGAACTTTTTTCAGAAAGCCATATTTTTGCAAAAGAAGAACATAACTATGAAATATCGTCATTAAATTTTTAAGTTTGAAGGATTTTTCATTTGTTGGGGTATTAAAAATACTAAATGAAATGCCTAACAAACGTTCCATATCCTTGGGATTGGTTAAATTTTCAAACAACCCAGTAACATTAGATGCATCAATTTTTAAAGAGCTTGAAACAGCATCTGGCTCAGCCGTAATAAGGTTTTCAAACCCTTCTTGTTTTTCTGGGGAATCATTGAGCAAAATTACGTACCCAATTTTATCTATACCGCGCCTTCCGGCACGCCCGCACATTTGATGAAACTCGTTTGCTGATAATGGTCTCAAAAAATCACCAGATGTAGATTGATTAACACTTTTTCCGCCAGGTTTTTGGCAATCTGTCATAATTACAGACCTCGCAGGCATGTTAATTCCGGCAGCGAGTGTTTCTGTCGCAAAAACGACTTTTATGAGTTTTTTGTTAAATAATTCTTCTACCAACTGTTTTTGCAAGGGCAAAATTGCCGCAGAATGAATTGCATAGCCCTTAAGAAGTGCTTGTAAGTTAAAGTTTGTAGAATAAAAATCATAATTTTCCTTGTATTGATTAATACAATTGATTATTTCTTCTTTTTCCTTATTTGAATTCAAATCTCTACCAACAGAAGCCGCCGCATTTAAGAGTTCTTCCGAATACTTCTTGTTAAATACAAAAGTTATTGCCGGTAGCTTGTTTTCCGTTTTCAAGTTACTTATCAAATTTATTATGTTCTTAGGGTTTCTTGGCGAACTTGTTTGATTCACCTTGAGATGTTCTGTTTTGTTTAAAAAATACGTATCTTTTTTGTCTGTTAATTTTAAAATAAGATAATGAGCCTGAATAGGCTTTATACCGTAATTTTCTTGTAAAAACTTCAAAATGTCTTTAATTGGAACTATATTATTTTTAAATTTATCTTGAAATGCATTAATAACTTGGCTTCTTCCCCTTTGAGATTTTGGATACCCCATTTTTTGCGCAAGAATATTAAGAACCTCTTTGTCCTTTTTTTTGTCCGAACCACTATAAAATCTTTTTATAATTGCGCCCAAATTAATCGATTTTCTAGCAGTAGACGAGGTTTCTCGCTCATTTGGATTGTACATTATAAATTTTAGAGGCACATGCCTATTTTTTGTCGGAACATCTATCAAATCTACTGGTTTATTTTTTATTGTGTTAATCCAATCTGCTATTTGGGTATTATTTCCAACCGTCGCAGAGAGCGCCAATATTTGCGTATCTGCCGGAGTAAACATTATACTTTCTTCCCAAGTATTTCCTCTGTCGGCATCCCCCATATAATGAAATTCATCAAATATTACAGTTTTGAGGTTATTTGTCGAGTTGTTTTTTGATTTAAAATACTGAGAAGCAACCATATTTCGATATATTTCAGTCGTCATAACAACAATTGGGGCTTTTGCGTTTTCTTTTCTATCTCCAGTTAAAATCCCAACATTTTCTTCTCCAAAAAGTTTTTTTAAATCTAGATATTTTTGATTACTTAACGCTTTTAATGGAGTTGTATAAAAAGTTTTTTTCCCTTCATTAAAATTTTTTTTAATTACAAAATGAGCAATTGCAGTCTTGCCGGTACCTGTTGGAGCTGTAACAACCGTATTATTACCCTTTTGTAGTGACCTCGCAGCTGAAAGCTGGTATTTGTCCGGCTTAGTGCCAGCCGGAAGCATAAAATTCTCTGCCGCAAACTCACTTTTTGCTTTGTAAATGCTTAAATCAGAATATACGGCATGGCACGGCAAAATACTTGTTGATTGTAAGACTTTATTACCAGGAGAGCTATTGGTATTAACGTTCTTTTGCCGACCAAACCTAATATTAGAAAAATTTATATTATTTATGAGTAAGTCCATTGACACTCCTTACTAGTACTAAAATGTGAACAAAAAATCTTTTAACGAATTGAAAAAAATTTTTTTACAATAGTTAATAAAAAGTTACTAAATAAAAAAAATATATCACTAAAATATTTTTTCTGGTAAACTAAAAGTGTGTAGGAAAGTAGAGTATGACACTTAGTTTAGATATATCAATAAGCAATATATATATGATTTTAGGGTTCCTAGTTGCCCTTTACTCCTGCGTATCAAATGACGTTATTCAAACGCTTGGCACTTTTTTGAGTGCCAATAAAGACAAACCGGCATGGATGATATGGCTTTTTTCAACAATCGTTTTAGCCGTTACGCTTACAGTTGGTTGGTTTGTAAATGACGGCGACATGTCATTTGGTCGTTTGGACCGAATTCCATTTCCTGAGACATTTTATTGGTGGCAAGTTGTTCCGCCGGTTATTCTCGTCTTTTTAACACGCTTTGGAATTCCTGTTTCAACAACATTCTTGATACTTAGCGTATTTTCATCTAACGCAGTTGTTGGCATGATTTTGACTAAATCCCTTTATGGGTACGTGATTGCATTTATTGCATCATTTATCCTGTACGCAATAATTGCCCGCCCAATTGAACGGATATTCTTACTTAAAAAAATAAAACACGTAAAATCATGGACTATTGCAAAATGGTGCGCTACAGCGTTTTTGTGGGCATCATGGATTATGCAAGACGCAGCCAACCTGTTTGTTTATTTGCCGCGCAAAGCAACTTTCTCACAATTGTTGCTTGTTATACTTGCGTTTGCAGTATTCCTAGGTGTCATAGCATACCGTCGCGGCGGTGAAATTCAAAACATTTTAAAAATCAAAACGAATACTCAAGATATGCGTTCAGCAACAATTATAGACCTTGTTTATACTGCCATTTTGCTTTATTTCCAAACTCTTAATAACGTACCAATGTCTACAACTTGGGTATTTATAGGTTTGCTTGCCGGTAGAGAAATGGCAATGTACCACAGGTTGCGTTTTGAATCGCCTAAAAAAATGTACAAACACATAGCAAAAGACTTGAGCAAAACATTCATCGGGCTTGCTGTTTCAATTATAATCGTTCAGCTTCTCGTTAATTACACCACAATAAAAGAAGTAGTAATGCACTTCTTTAGCTTATAAAATGAAAAGAATAAATTTATTAGACAAACATACAATAAACCAGATTGCAGCAGGTGAAGTTATCGAGCGCCCGGCCTCAGTCGTAAAAGAACTTGTCGAAAACTCGATTGACGCAGGCGCAACAAAAGTCGAAATTGCCATAAATAACGACTGTAGAAATATTCGTGTTGCAGACAACGGTACAGGCATTCACCCCGACGATATTGAACTTGCTTTTGTGAAGCACGCAACAAGCAAAATCACAAACGACAAAGATTTATACGACATTCATTCACTTGGATTTCGCGGCGAAGCGCTCGCTAGTATAATCTCCATATCCCGCCTAACTGCTACCTCGCGCACAAAAGAATTTGATTATGGGTACAAGGTCGAGTGTGAAAATTCTGAGCTAAAAAAATCGCAAACCGGGTGCGCAATCGGAACAGTTATGGACGTCAGAGATTTATTTTTCAATCTGCCTGTTCGTCTTAAATTTTTAAAAAACCCATCCACCGAATTTAGCTACATTGCAGAAATAGCACAGCTTATGGCTCTTTCTAATCCAGGCGTTTCTATTACACTCAAAAATAATAATTCTGAGTACTTTAGGACATCTGGCGCAAATGACCTAAAAACCACAATTTGCGAAATTTACACCAATGCTTTTATAGACAAACTCAGACCAGTTGAAAAAACAGACTTATTGTCGGAGCTAAAAATCAGTGGTTATGCGGCAACTCCGGATTTTACACGTTCTTCTAGAAAATCTATTATTACGTTCTTAAATGGACGGGTGGTAAAATGTCAAATTTTGTCCAAAGCAATTGAAACCGCATACAAATCGATGCTTCCAACGAAAAGATACCCGTTTGTCGTTGTCAATCTTGAAATGCCGACCGCTGATGTTGATATAAACGCGCACCCACAGAAAAAAGAAGTTCGCTATAAAGCACCCAACCAAGTTTTTCAGTTTGTTATGAGTGCAATAAGCGCGGCAATCGCCTCTACGCTTAAGTTTGAACCAACTCCAGAGGACGAAAAAGTTATTAATTTATTTTCTGGGAAAAACGCTATTGACAAAGATGACGATGTAATCTACATCTCAGACCCAGAGTCGCTGTCATCAATTTACGACACTTCTGACACTGCGCAGCATTCGCCTGCCCCAATAGTGCAGCAAAAGTTTGATAGCCTCGCAAATACGCCCAAACAAAAGGATTACAGAATTATTGGACAATATAAAAACACATATATTTTGATAGAATATCCGGATGGGTTAGAGATTGTTGACCAGCATATCGCCGATGAGAGATATAGATTCGAAAAACTTGCCCAGCAAACCAACCCTGAGTCGCAAGTCCTTTTGCTCTCTGATGTTATTAAAATTGAGCCGGATGAGGCTGAACTGCTAAAAGAAAAGCTACCGGAACTTGAAAAAATAGGTTACGAAATAAATTTTGTTAGTGAAAAAGAAATTATTTTCAAAAAAATTCCACAAGTTGTTGCGCATATTTCGGTACGAGAATTATTTGAGGACATAATAAAAACGCTAAAAGACACCTCAGTGCGTACTTTCTGGGAAAATATAATCACCAGCATGTCCTGCAAAGCGGCGGTAAAAGCCGGACAAGAATTAAACATGTGGCAAATGGAAGAAATAATTGCCAAATGGAAAACAACCAAAAATCCCTACACATGCCCGCATGGTAGACCTATTTGTAAGAAATTCTCCCACAACGAAATTGCCGCATTTTTTATGCGCAACGAATAAACTTAAAATTCACGCAAACCGTTCATGCAAAGAGCTTGATAATGAGCCTATTCAATTACCATTCTTGCGCTATAGCCTTTTAGGATAAGAGCTTCGGCAATATTTTGCGCCGTTTGCATATTGGAATAAGAGCCAACTTGAATTACATAATATCCATTCAAACTTTTGATAAATGGAGCGGACGCCATTGAAGATTGGACAAGTACATCTTGCACTTTGGCGGCTTGCTCAAAATCAGAGTACCTGCCAACATATACTTTTGCCATTTTAGTTGCAACTACTGGCGACGTAGCCGATTGCGATTGTGCCGGTTGCTTTGTTGCTCGAGTATATTCTGGCGTCGCAAGACCAGGTTTCTGCGTAACAGGCTCACTCTGTGTTTCAGTCTCCGCTTGAATTTCAATTTCATTTTCATGCATTTGTTTTGCTATAGTTTCTTGCTTCATTTTCTTTAACTGTGCAATAATATCCGAACTGCTTTCAGTTTCTTTAACACCGGGAACAGCGAGCTCATCTTGCTGAATATCTTTCAACCTACTGTCAATGTCCTGATGTCTATTGTCAGCAACGCTATTTTCTTCTGAAGAAATAACATCCACATCTATATCTGGAGTAAACGCGGTTGCCAGATAAATCCAGGTAACCAATGCAACAAAAAATACTGTGAGAAAAATGTATAAAATTTTATTCATTCTGTTTTTTTTCTTTTTATCAATTGAAGGCATTAAATAACTCCTCTTACTTTTGTCGTCGCCAAATAAATATCTTTAACTTCTGCACTAAAAGCTTCTAGCACTTCTTTGGCAAAATTTTCCACATTCTCTATATTCAAATCTGTTTTTAATCCGGAAGTTTTTACCGGAGTATTATCTGTCACTACGTTTAAGGCAGTATGAATTAATACAGACGTCGGAGATTTTGTAGCTATTGAAACCGAAAGCTTGCCATCTCCAACGAACAAATCATCTCCACTGCGACGCAACACTTTTCCATACTTCATTTCAAGCTGTTCTTTTATAGTTGTAACTAAAAGTCTTTGCGTAAAAACGCCACGAATTAAATCAGCGTTAAAAATTTCAACAATAAAATGCAACATGTGCTCGCTAAAAATAGGCTCATTGTTGACAACATCTTCAATATCAACCATTTCTGTCAATTTAACGTCACATGCGCCTTCAAACGCAATAATTGAGTCCCCCATCAGCCCAAAATTCTTATAAATAAAATGCGGCGCCAACTGAGTTCCATCATATTTTAATTTTTGCTTTAAATATCTTGTGTTCATTCACTTATTTTCGTTTAAAATAACAATTTTTGCAAGTGGTCTTTCTTGTGTACGCTCAACGCAGATTTTAACAACTTGCAAGACGGACATTTTCCACAGTGCTTTTCACCATCAGCATAGCAACTCCAGACGAATTCTAGCGGCGCTTCCAGCTCTATTGCGGTTTGTATAATTTGTTTTTTGTCCATATTTATAAGTGGTGCAATGACTTTTACATTATTTTGCGTTGAATAGCAAAAGAGTGCAGATGCACTATCCACAAACATTACAGAATTATCCTTGAAACCTTGCGCCTCCTCTAAATTGGCACCAATCGCAACATATTCGCATTCCAAGGCTTCCGCGTAACAAGCGCCAATATTAACAAAAAGTCCATTGCGATTGGGAATCCAGTAATCTTTTCCGATGTTCGATACGCTATCATTTTGGGCGTTAAGCGCTGAGTTTTGCGATATTTCTCCAAGCCAGCTAACATTAACAACCTCGAGGTCTATATTGTAATATTCACATATTTTTTTACAGGCAGAAACTTCTTTTAGGAAAGGTTTTTGCCCATAATTAAAATGCAAAGCCTTTATGATGTTGTATTCCTTCTTCAACACAGCGATTGTAACCAAGCTATCCAATCCACCAGAAAGTAAAATAATTGCGTTATTCTTCATTTTCATACTCATCAATAATACTGCGCGCTTTATCTTTTGCCGGACGAGGACAATCACTGTTGTCAATTATTTCTTGCAAAATTTCACTGCCCTCCAAGTTATAAAGTGCAATTACAGCATTTTCTACCACTTCATCATCTGTATCAAAAAGAGCTTTTTTTATCAACTCAACAGCTCTTTCGTCTTCGCTATTCATCAAAGCTTCAATCGCATTAATTCTAATTTGAGGAGACTCGTCATCAAGAGAATTTTTAAGCGCTTTAAAAACTCTCTCATTCGGACTGTTTATTTTTCCCAACGCCTCAATTACACGCTCTTTCAGAAAAGTAAACTTGCTCAGGAACGTTTTTTTAGCCTCAAGAATATTTACGAGCGAATCTACCGCACGCATATCCCCAATCATCCCCAACGCAACAGCTGCGGACTCTCTGACATAAACGGATTTTTCTTCTTCGTCAGATACAATATCTATCAATGGTGTTACAGCGTATTTATCGCCAATTTTTCCAAGCGCTTCGGCACATGCCAGACGTATTTTGTAATGTTCGTCTTTGTTGTTCATGCAATACAACAACGGCAAAACAGCCTTATTATCTTTGTAATTTGAGATTACCTTTGCAGTATTTACGCGCAAATCTATATACTTCTCAGTCTCAACAAGATTGTCTTTAAAACTTTCTTTTATCAACAGTAAATCAATCAAGGTATCGAGGCACTTTTGCGGTTTATATTTATTAATACGCTTTAAAATAAAAAGCAAAACTTCGGGATCATGTTCGTTTTGAAGGAAATAATTATAAATTGTTGTCATTTCTTCAAGCGAATGCCGTGCCTCCAGTCCTATAAGATTGGATATAACAAGACTGCTGTCCTTGCCGGCGGCAATTTGACACTCTTGTAAAAGCATATTCAAATCCAAATCAAACTCATTCGTCATGATACTAATATTATCTGACAGAATTAAGGAAAAAGGCAAATTTACGGTAATTTTAACAACTTTCGCAACACTTCTTAACACGCCAATAAAATCATAAAACAAAAGCTCCGATAAAACGGAGCTTCTTGTTTTAGTAGTTTTTAAGAACTTATGCTGCAGGTGCATCAGTAGGTGTTGTAGGTGTTGTAGGTGTTGTTGGTGTTGTTGGTGTTGTTGGTGCTTCTGGTGTTGCTGGTGTTTTCTGAGCATTTGAAGCATCCGGATTTTTAGAACCTTCTGTGGGGGTATCTGTAGAAACTTTACCTAATTTTGCGTTTAATTCGTTTATTTTTGTCTGTACCTCACCAAGAGCAGTTTCCTTATCTTTTAAAACAGCCTTTGCATCATTAATTTGACTTTGAATTCCTTCTTTTGCATCATCTGCCGCTTTGGAAAGTTGTTCATTAAGCTCGTTTATGACTTTGTTTTGTGCATTTATTTCATTTTCTATTTTAGCTTTTTTTGCTAATGCAAGTTCTCGTTTAACTTCTTTAGACCACAAAGACTGAACATACTTACAGCCATCAATAACAGTTTGACCAGCTTTAGCAATACCATATTTTACTTTGCCCATAAAGCTGTCTTGATTTTTAAGACCTGAACTCAAATCAATATCTTTAAAAGTGCCAACTTTACCTCTAAGTAAAGCGAGACCACCTGCTACAGCTGCGGCAATACCTACACCAATTGCTACTTTTTTCCCAAAAGAAGATGATGATTTTTCAAAAGTATCCGGTTCATCATAATACATACCTGTCGCCGCCATTGGGCTAGATGCTGGCGGTTGCGCAATAAGCGTGTTGAAATCTTGACTGCCAAAAGATACGCCGTTCACATTCATTGTCATATTAAAATACCTCCTAAATATAGTATATTTTTTTCTTGTACACATACTTAACGCATGTAATTATATTTTGTTGCGTCTTTTAAGGCAATTTTTAAGATTTTGTTACAAAAGTTTACAATACAGCATAAATTTGGAATAAAAAAATCATGTTTGTAGTCACTTATAATAGAAAGAGGGAGCTATAAATATATGAACAATTTACTTGAGTTGGGAGAGAACAAAGAGGCTGTATCAATATCAGCATCATGCAATTACATAGGAAGTAGAAAAGAACTGTATATAAAGGCTTTAGTATTATTTGCACTAAAAAACACTGTTAACTTTATAAAAACAGAGGAGTCACTTTTTTATAACCATAAGTTCTACTCGTTTTCCGGAATTTTTGACTTTTACATAAATAACAATGCTTTTGACTTGATAGTTTTAAAACCAGAGTCAAATGAATTATTGTTTGAAATTGACAACGAGGACATCCATTCAAATTTGCATGGATATATTGTCGCGAGACTCAATCCCGACATCAAACAAACAGAAATTCTTGGCTACTTCTTGAACAAAGATTTCGACAAAATTATTAAAGACAACACGATTGATACAACAGCCCTAAAAGATGTAGAACTTCTCAAAGACCTAGATACACTTGAAGCGCAGATGTCGTTAGAAGATGTTTCTGACAGGTTTTTTGAATTGTTGTCAGAATTTTTGGATGAAAATATTGACGAGCAAAATAGCTCTGAACTGGCATGCCTTTTATACAATTCAGCAGAACTAAGGCATGCTTTTTTTGAAGTTACTCAATTTGATAAACTATGCGCCGACATTGCAACAAACCAAGACTGTTTCCCAGAAGATTTCTTTAACGAAATCACAGAAACTCAAGAAGAAACAGATTTTTCGCTTGATGATTTAGCTTTATCAGACGAAGATACACAACTTTCACAAACCGATTTAGCTGATATTGCAGAAGAAATAAATCAAGAAAATACTCAAATGGAAGAATTTGAGCTACAAGATGATTTTGATATAAATGAGCTTGAAACTCCAGAAATAATTGAAGAAAATGGAGAATTTGACACATTAGATAACTTAAACAGCCTTCCAGAAGAAAACGAAAATGAACTTAAGTTGGATTTTGAAGAAGTTGCGCCCGACACAATTACTGAGAAAACCAAAAATACAGACGAACTAGACTCTTTTGAGCTCGATTTAGAAGAATTGGACGAAAAAGACTCTGAGCAAGAAGGCTCTCCCGTAAATCTCAGTTTGGCAGAAAAGTTAGCACAGCTTAAAACCACAGAACATGCTACAGAGCCTCCGGAAGATATATCGCTTCAACCGCAAAACGAACAAGAGAGCGTTTCGCCTGACAATACGGATGAGCCTGAATTAGAATTGTCGCTGGTGGCTTTAGATGAACTGGTTAGCGAAGAAACCAAAGAAACAGATGGAACTGAAGAAATTGAAGAACGCGAAACAAGCAGCACACTGCCAAACGACATGCCTGAGCATGCCCTAACCAGTGAAGAACCAACCGTTGCAGAAATAAAACAAAAAGACACTCAAACGCTTGATATAGCGGCTTTAGAGGACTTAGAAAGTTTAGAAAAAACACCTACTAATGAACAAAGCAACAACGATGAAATCATGAATCTTCTTGAAAATTCAAGTGATGAAAATGTTATTGTTGACGAAACCGAGCTGCTCTCAATTCTGGGGATTGAATCTGCACCAAGTACTGAGCATGCCACTGCTGATGAATTACCAGAGAGTGACTCTACAAACGAAATTGAACCACAAGTTGAACCACAAGTTGAATCACAAATTGAATCACAAGTTGAGCCACATGTTGAGTTGCAAAATGATGATTTATCGCAACAACAAGCCTTAAGCAGTTACGAAATGGATGAAATCAGTGAAATCGAGCCTAGCGAAGAAAATGAGGACTTAAATTATTTATATACAGAAGAAAATATCCCCGCAAACGACACTTTCCCCGGTGATAGCATAGTAAACTCGACATCTAATCAATTGTCCTCCGCTCGCCCTAACAAGAAAAAAGTAATTGTTGTTGCAGCCGTACTTGCAATGTTGTTTGCCTTGGGCGGCGGAGCAACACTCATGCTAAACAAAACTTCATCTACTAATAATGATATAGCGTCTGATTTACCCTTAGATACAGATGCACCGCCAGAGGACAATTTGACAATTCCACCACCTCAAAACGATACAGATATTGACGCCACAACAAGTGTTCCGGCTGATACATCAGCAGATGCAAACGAAACACGAATTGTATCTTCGTTAACCTCTCAGGCAACTGCAGCGCCGGTTATACTGAAAGACGTGAAATGGCAAGTTCCAACATCAATATCAAATGATGCCGTTTTTGGTAAATACCTACAAATTGCGGGCAAGATAATTAAAACAAATTTGGCTTCTGACTTGTTAAATTCAAATGATTTTGCCTACAATGACAAAATAAAAGTCTCTATGACTGTAAAAAATAACGCGCCCGTTAAAAACATAAAAGTAATAGAATCAAGCGGTTCCAAGGAAGTTGATGAAATTGTGTTACAAAGCATTAAGGAAACGTTAAAATATATAAATACGCCTGTAATGTCCGTGGATACTAGCAATAAGGACGTTGTTTTGGTTATTTCTATATAATTATGTTAAAATTTAATTAATTAGGGTACAAATATTAAGTTTTGACATGGAAATTATGAATAACAGCTTACTTAAATACATAAAAACAAATGCCAAATTTCAGGGAAACGAAGATTTATGCGAGGACTTTCTTGCCGAAGCATTGAGACGCTCGTGCGCAGTCGCCGATGGAATAGATGATATTTCGTTTATTGAACCGTACTTGAAGAAAGTCGTCAATACTTCAATTCTAACGGTTTTAAAGAATTCTGGCAGGGTACAACGAGTTAAAAATTCTTTTGTGCCTGCACCTAAGGTTGTAGCCTTAGATGAAATAGCAGAACAATTTAAGCTGGACGATGGGATATCCTCGGCAAGCGACTCTGCGCTATTTTCAATAGAAAATATTCCAGACCCTAAGGCGGACTTTATTGAAACAGTTGCAAACAAAGATTTGCTGACGCATGTGTGCACTGCCGTTAAAGCGGCAGACGCGGCGGATAAGTCAAAAGAGTACTATAATATTTTTATTAAGCGATACGTCGAATTGAAAAAGCAGTCCGAAATCGCGCAAGACTTGGATATATCCCAGTCACAAGTTTGTAAACGACTTTACGAACTAACAAAAATTATCAAAAAAGATGTAATCGAGTATTAAGAATGTTTTGTCCTAAGTGTAAGTCGGAAATACCAGAAAAAGCAATAAGATGCACAAAATGCGGGGTCAAGGTACGCTCAAAGTGCCCCTCATGCGGCGCATTAAATAAAGCTACCGAACTAAGATGCACGAACTGTGGTCACGAACTGCTTAAAAAGTGTGCGGCATGCGGCGCCTACAATTTACCGACCTCAACAGCTTGCAGAAAATGTAACGCTTCACTTGTTATAAAACCTCAAATTGAAATTATAGAACCCGAAGAACAGGTTCAACAAACAACGCCCAATAGTCTAAATGAAGCCCCAGTGGCTTTTAGCGCCTCAATGCACTCCATTTCATCACCACAAACCCACCCAAAAGACTCATTGGAAATGGATGAAGCCGGTGGGGATGAAGAACATGCTTTTTCCGAACAAGAAGTTCCGACCGAACTTCCTAAAGACGAAAAAGCACAACTTGAAGTTAAAAGTTTAATTGTAAATTCTTTAATCAATTCTGAAAACCCACTATGTGCGCTGATTGCACCAGATGGGAGGGGAAAATCCTACATCCTAGACTATATAAAACAAGATATAGTTAACGCTAAAATCACCTTGCTCTCAATGGAAGCAACCCCGGTCACTCAACTTTCGCCATTTGGAGTATTTCAAGATTTATTCTTGAGTGCGTCTGGGTTGCCAAATTATTTTGTAGAAGCAAGCAACAGAGAAAACGAGATTATAAAAGCAATAGAGCAGAATTTTTCTTTGACATCAGACGACGCATGCCTGCTATTTAATTTGCTTTACCCGACGAAAAATTCTTACTATGAAGAAATATTGCACAACAAAATCAGAACATTCAACTTAATTAAAAAGATTTTTGCAAACGTAAAAGCACAAGGCGAGGTCGTCCTTGCAATAGACGATTTTGATTTAATTGACGGTTCTTCTTTTGAATTATTGGCTGAACTTTACAAAGACGGCATTATTGATGAAAACTTTAAGCTTTTAGTAACAGCGCAAAATCAGCGAAATGTTGATGGATTTATACAACTAACACAAATGCCCGCGGAAAAAGTTGAAAAATTCTTTATGGGCGCACTTAATGAAGAAAACGCTGCTGTGCTTATAAAAAATATACTAAATGATTTTGAACCAATACCACCAACTTTACAATCGAGAATAATTAAAGAGTCTCAAGGTTCACCTTCATACATAGGACAAGTTCTGCTGTATATGAACGAAGCCGGCATGTTCGATTTTGATGGAAAAAATCTGACCTGCCTTGTTGACGAAAATACATTTACTCCGCCATCTGACACAGCCGCAATATTTAACAAACGAATCGACAAAATTAAAACAGAATTACCGCAAGTTTACAAGGCGCTAGTCTTTATTGCAATGCTCGGCGTCAAGTTTAATATCGTTATGTTGCAAGCCGTTATGGCACTTGAACAGCAAGGATTAGAAGAACTTATACAACAACTAAGCTCGCTCGCAATTATTAAACCGTATGGCGGTGATTGGTTCAAATTTTCTAATACGCTTACTTGGAAATATTTGTTTGATTATGTCAAAAAAGACGATATTTGGGCACAATGCTCATTGGAAATGCTTAACACAATCGAGCCTTTGCACTTGTCTAATATTGCATACAAACCGCTTATGGCTCAAAGTGCAAAGGAAAGCACTCGCGCGTTTGAGTATTGGAACTATGTAGTACACACCTCGCTTTATATTGGGGATGTTAATTTATACATTCTTTCCCAAAAACAATGCCTTAAACTAAATACAGAAATGGATTTACAAAATAAAATTTTAATAGATACAAATATAAAACTCCGCTTAGGCAAACTTTTGTGCGTCACAGAGCCTGAACTTGCGTTAGATTACCTTACTACAATTTTAGGCATAGATTTAGACAAAGAGGACACTACAGATTTTATTGATGTCGCAGCAAGCGCTTTAATTGCGGCAAATCATGCCAAAAACTATAACGCTATTATTGACATTGTTGACAATGTGGTAAAATTACTACCGCCAGATAAATACAAGCTGGAAATTGCGTTAATTAATGCTCGAAAAATAAAAACAATGCTTCACCTCGGTTGCTTTGAACAACTTATAAATGTTATACAAAACGACATAAATCCACACCTTGAAGATGCGCTATCTCAAAATTACACAGTTTATAATCTGCCAATTTCAAAGATTTTTGAAACCTGGCTAGAGGCTAACCTGGTATTAATTGAAGCATACATAATTCAAGGCAACAACAAAGTTTACGACGTTATCGCAACATTAGAAGAAGCATTAGCTGCACATGTTGTAGATTTAGAGAACCACAAACTCCGCCTAACCTTAGAAAAAGCCTTTGCCTTAACTGTAAAAGGGGAAGTTCACGAAGCAGAACGCTTAATAGAAACAGTATTAGCTACTCATTCTGATAATCCGCTTGACGCTGACTTCTTGTGTCGCATAAATCTTGTGCAGGTTTTAATTAGATTTTTCAAAAAAGATTTTTCTAACATAAAATCATACCTTTACGAAACTGTTACTTTTGCAAATAATGCAGGTGATTATTTAGGTAAAAACCTGCTAAAAAGCGCTTTGGGTAAGGTTTTGGAAAATGAAGGCGATTTTAACAAAGCTTTTGAAATTTATAACGACCAGATAACGTATTTTGCCAAAGAACACGTCGCGCTCGGTGCGCTTTTGACCTGGTATTTGATTGCGGATTTGTGCTTAAAAGTATCAGATGTTGACAAATCACTCGAAGTATCAATAAACGCGCTAGATGTAGCCAAAAATCCGAAAATAAATTCCTACTATTTTCAAGTAATGTACAAACGCTTGATTGCAGAAATTTACTTACTAAAAGGCGATTTTGAAGCCGCAAAGATGTATATTGAAAAATCCCTTTTGATTACTAAAAAGTTTAATCTCGAGTATCTAAATATACAATTATACGACTTCTACGCTAAATATCACATAGAAATGTTCAAAGCTGGTAATGATGGAGGTTCGTCACCGCTTGTTTCAGCTAAAAAACTTTATGAAAAAGCTATTATGCTGGCGTCCAGGCTCGGACTTTTAAAAACAGTAGACGAAATTAAAAAAGAATATCAGGCTCTATTAACATTTGCACAGCTTAAAAAAATTGTTTTAACATAATCAAAAACGCTGGATAGACTTAGTTTGTTTTTTGCAAACAATGTGAGAAAATGCATCACGCTTAATTTTTTCTTTAATTCTGTAACTACCACCTGATATGTGGTAAGAAGTGTGCATTAAACGATTATTTACAGGATTTTCACAATTCATTACATACGACCCAATAACTTTATCATCCTCGGATTTGTAAACAAGCATGTAAGTATTCCCAATTTGCTTAGCAGAATTTGCATCATAAAGCACGTAATCCGTCGCATGCAACCAATACGCTTTCCGCTCATCAAAACCGATTGTATAAAAATCCTCAATAAGTTGAGAAATAATTGCCATGCCCATTCTGCGTGTTTCGGGGTGAATTTCCTTTCCCGCAAAAGTTTGGGGGAAATTAGATAATAAAAGATTTTTTAACGAGTCATAATCCTGCGCAAACACATTTTGCAATGTAATTGCATATAAAATCGTAAAAATTAAAAAGTAACGACTACATCTCATTTGATTTAAGATAATCTATCATCGCGTCAATGGCAAGTTTATAGCTATTTGATTTAAAGCCGGATATCTGTCCAATACAAACTGGCGCAACAAACGAATGTTGTCGAAATTCTTCTCTATTGTAAATGTTTGAAAGATGCACTTCTATTACAGGAAGCTTGAGCGCAGCTATCGCATCGCGAATTGCAACACTTGTATGCGTGTATGCGGCGGGGTTAATAATTATTCCGTCAACATTATTCAACGACTGTTGTATCTTTGTAACAATATCACCTTCACAGTTACTTTGAAATATTTCCAAGTCAACATTTACTTTCTGTGAATACTCATAAAGCTTTTTGTTAATTTCTTCGTAGCTTTCTTTTCCGTATTGCTCAGGTTCTCTGACGCCAAGCATATTCAAATTTGGACCGTGTATTATAAGTAGTTTCATTTCTGCCCTTAACTCTTTTGTTCAATCTATCTAGCTTAATTTACGCCACGCATCAGATCTGATAACTTCAGCTCCTTTTTCTTTTTAGGCGTGTGTGTGTTTTGTACAATTTCTTTTTGCCTTACTTTAAATTGAGATAACCCAATATTAAGTCTTTCTTCTTTCATCATAAATATATCTTTAAAAAAATCAAGTATTTCTCTCACTTTGTGCTCCTTTACTTAATAATAATATTATTATAATATTTTTTCTCTCATTCATATCCTATAATAAAACTATTTTATGAGATTTTTAATGCCCAATTATGCTATATTTGTTTTATGAAGGTAATCACATTAGACAAAGAAATATTTGAAAAAGCTTTCAATTTGTGTCTCAAACAGCACACCAGCCAGGAAATTGAGCAAATTCTAGATGGGCATGACGACGTAGAAAAACAAATTGCAATCTTGCAAATTGAAAATATTGCAAATCTTGAATATGCGCGAAAACTCATTTTTCATTTAACAAATCAAGACGGTCCAATTAGAGAAGCCACAGCGATTAAGCTGCGAGAATTATTGCTTGATAAAAGCAACAAAATAATTGACAATTTAGAATTTTACCAACATTTTGCTAACGCCGTGTGCGACGTAAATCCAAACATTTGCCGGCTTATTATTGAAATTTTACCAGTTTTGAAACATCGAGAAAAAATGGCAGAAATATTAATCAACAAAATTGATAAAATTTTTGAACGCATTGACAATCCCAATAAAGAGCAAAAAAATTTTTTAACAGTCCGACTTTTTAATCTGTATTGGTCATTTGAAGCCCTCGGAGAACTTTTGCCCTTGTGTAATCCATTGCAAATTTCCAGCGAATTATCAACCAAATTAAGCACCCAGTTGAAACGAGCAATTGAATTTAAAGACTATACTATTGATGAAAAAGCTGCTAAAATTGTAACATGCTCATTTACGCTCGCAGGAGAAAAAGAAATCAAAGACGAGCTTAAACAATCTCAAAATTTTTATGTAAAAAGATATTTCACGGACGATAAAAACTAATGTTTACTAGCTATTTTTACAAATTCTTAAAATTATTTTCTCGAGGATACAAAACGAAACTATTGACTTTGTTCATGATGTCGGTAATTGCTGGTTTCCTAGAGTTCGTGGGAATAGCGCTGATATTCCCGCTTGTAATATTAATTTTAAAACCAGAGCAACTTTACAACTTACCTTTTATTGCGGACATTGGGCAAAAAATTGGAACGATTCCAACTGTATCACTAATTGGAATATCAATAATTGCAATATTTATTGTAAAAAACCTTTTCATGGTTTCAAATTCGTACATTCAAATTTCTGTCCTAAAAACTTGGCAAAGAGAAATAAGTCAACTTATATTTAAAAAGTATTTGTTTTCATCATACGAAAGCAAATTATCATTACCAACAAATTTTTCTTTATTTCAAGTAACGCAGCTTTGTGAAATGGTATTCGACAATTTTATCGCTAAAGTGCTTAATCTTTTCTCTAGTGCAGTAATTCTTTTTGTAATTCTTGTGTTTTTGGTCTGGAAATTTAATTTTTGGGCAATTTTGACCTGCATATTCTTTATTGCTTGCGGGCTTATACAAAATAAGTTTTTTAAAACAAAAGGACGAGAATACACCAAAAAACGAATTCTCCTAATGAACGACGGAAATAAAAGTATACTAAGCGCTCTCCACAACATAAAAGACATAAAAATATTTGCTAAAGAAGAATATTTTTATAAATTGTACAAAATATACATAAAAGACATAACAAAAGTTTATATACTAGCAAATTTTTTCACCGCAATTCCCCAAAATATTATTGAAATATGCATTATCGCAGCTATTCTTATTATGAGCCTAGGCGTCGTTTATACATCAAATGGTAACTCACAAGTAATGGTTGCATCATTCGGTCTGCTCGCCGCGGCAGTTTTTCGCATGGCTCCTCTTGTTAACAAAGTTCAGATGAATATGAACTACATAAACGCAAATAAGCCAATTATTCAGGAGTTTTTTGAGGCGTATAAAATTTACAGCAAAATACCCGAACTTGTTGCAACAACAGATGAAAAATTTAACCTAAAAAACAAAATTATCATTAAAAACCTCAGCTTTTCTTACGCCAGCAAAAATATCCTTTCCAATATAAATCTTGAGATAAAAAGAGGCGAATTTATTGGAATAATAGGGAAATCTGGTGTCGGTAAAACAACTTTTATTGACATACTTATGGGACTTTTAACCCCAAACACTGGTGAAATTCTAGCTGATAACGAAAGACTTTGCGAAAAATCTGCTCAAAAATGGCTGAATTCCATAGGCTACGTTCCTCAAGAAATAACGACTTTACCTGTTACTATTGCTCAAAACATAGCTTTTGGCGTCGAACCTGACAAAATAGACTACGAAAGAATAAAATCTGTAATTAATACAGCACAGCTTTCAGACTACATCTTAAACCTAGAAAACGGCATAAATACGAACTTAAATAGCTTACAAAGCCTTTCTCAAGGTCAAAAACAACGCCTTGGAATTGCTCGCGCCCTTTATAAAAATCCAGACATTTTATTCCTAGACGAAGTTACCTCAGCACTAGATGTTGAAACGGAAAACAAAATCACAGAATGCCTAAACGCGTTAAAAGGTCAAAAAACAATCATTGCAATTGCACACAGACTTTCAACATTAAAAAAATGTGATCGCATTTTTTACTTTAAATCAGACCACGAGGTTATTTGCGGAACCTTTGACGAACTATTATTGCAAGACAAAACCTTTAATGATATTGTAAAATTATCCTCTGTTCGTTAATAATATTTAAAAATTGACACAGGATATACAATTCACTATACTAAAAAAGAACGGAGATAATATATATGACAGATTCAAAAGATACCCTGATTTGCCCAGCCTGCGGCGAATTTATGAAAAAAGTTTTTATACCAAGAACAGGTTTTTCTGTTGACGTTTGCACAGATGGCTGCGGCGGCATTTGGTTTGATAACCGCGAAGAATTGCAATTCGATGAACAACATGAGTCAATAGACGAAATAAAAAAAGCACTAAATGGAAAAGTTTTAAAAAAGACATTGTACAATGAGGAGCGATACTGCCCCGTTTGTGCCTCCAAACTTATTAAAAATTATTGCTCTACAAAACAAGAAATTGAAATCGACGAATGCTATAACTGCGGAGGAAAGTTCTTTGACAGAGGCGAATTAACATCAATGAGAAACCAGTATAAAACTGAAAAAGAACGCATTGAAGCTGTTAATCTTATACTAACAAAAGTTGCCGGAGCAACTTTATCCAAGCAAGATATTGAATTGGAACAATTAAAGTCACAAAACGACAACTCCTTCTTGTCGTTTTTAAGAAAACTGTTATTTTAGTAGGAGCAAAAATATAAATGCCAGATACAAAAAAAGAATTACTCTGCCCAGCATGCGGAGAAGTTATGAAAAAAGTTTTTATAACAGAAACACAAACAAATGTAGATATTTGTACAGAGGGTTGTGGGGGAATTTGGTTCGATTCAAACGAAGACAAATTTTACGACGAAGCGAATGAAAATATTGACGAAATTCTTGCTGCTTACACGAACAAAGTATACAAGCAAGTAAATCAAGAATATGACCGTTATTGCCCTATTTGCGGCACTAAACTCAGAAAAACTTACACATCAGTCAAAAGAGAAGTTCAAGTAGATGAATGCCTTTCTTGTGGAGGAAAATTCTTTGATTACAAAGAACTTGAAGCTATGAGAAACGAATACAAGACAGAAAAAGAACGCTCTGCGGCTAGTTTAAAACAAGCATACAACATTGGTGAACTAATACTAGACGACCGCCCAGCCGAAAGAGAAACATTCTGGGGCTGGTTAGTTAGTAACTTTACTCATTAATCAGCTCTATATCTGACGCTATCTCGTTATGCCGTAAGGTTTGAACATATATAGTTTTTTTAAAAAACTTCATTCCACGCTCAATTACTGTTCTACTTACGGGCAAAGAACTTCCTATTAGCGCTGCAATAACTACCAGCAAGCATGCGTAAGATGCAATTTTAAGCCAGAATTGTTTTTTTAAGTCCAGAGCTTTCCCTTGAATACGGTAGCAAATTATCTTTGAAAAATCTCCATTAAATGTTTTTTTCACAGAAATAACCGATGTATTTATAATTTTATGCAACTTATACAATTCTTCGAGACTTTTCCTTGCGTTGGGGAATTTTATCATGTACTTTTTCATGTTAACGCTTTCGTTTAGAGGAAGCTCGTTATCAAAATAAGCCGAAAGATTTGTGTGAAAGTTTTCGTACTCCTTTATGCTAAATTGTATCTTATTTTCATGCAATTTTGAATCATTAAGTAGCTCTTTATAAGCACTCCTCAATTCTCCAATGAGTTGCTGGAGCATAACAAACTTTTTATAGCAGTCTGGACAAACTTCAAGATGTTGAGCTACAAAGTTTTTTGACTCAATATCAAGTTTGTTGTCTATATATAAAGCGAGTAACGCGGTTACTTTTTCGCAAATTGTGCTTTGTGTCATTTGAGTTCCTATTTCCTATTGAATTAAATATGGTCGCAAATCCTCTTGCAATTTCGCTCTAGCTCTTGCAATACGAGATTTTATTGTACCAAGAGATACATGTGTAATATCAGCAATATCTTCATAGCTAAGCCCATGCAACGCCCTTAAGACAATCGCAACCCTAAATGGTTCCGGCAGGCTATGTATTGCATTTATAATTTTAGTATTAAGTTCTCCAGCTAATGTAATTTCTTGCGGAGGCTTTTTTTTGTCTCTGATTTCAGCAATACTCACAACATTAGAATTATCATCTGGTGTAGCATCAATTGATAAAGTTTGTGGTTTTTTATATTTTTTTCGCATTTCATCATAAAAAAGATTGGTAATAATTTGATTAAACCAACCAGGAAACTTTTTAGGGTCACGTAATTTTTTTATATTTTTTGCCATACGAAAAAGCGCCTCCTGAGTAAGGTCTGATATATCTTCTTTATCTGGAGCCAAATAATAGAACGACGCAAACGCATTTTTTTGTTCCCGCTTAATAAGTTCCTCCAGCGCCCCATAATCGTCCTGCTGTGCAAGGACGATAAGTTCTTCCCTCTGTAAATTTTTGCGGCGTTTATTAACTAAATGCATTATTTCTCCATTAATATATAAAGAATAAGCTTTAGCAGAGTTAACGTCGTCGCCTTTTGCTTTAATCGTATCGGGCTATTATTTTTTCACACTGAATTTAACATCCGACATCCAACCTCCAGCTTTAGAGAAAAGGGGAAAGCGCCCGGACAAAATTGTGAAACATTAACACAATGAAGGGAAAAATAAAAATGTAAAAATTAATTACACCCTCTTTACAATTTATCATGTTCTTAATATTATAATATTAGTCCATGCGCCAAAAGGGCACACACTGGAGGAGTGCCAGAGCGGTTGATTGGAGCAGTCTTGAAAACTGTCGTACGTGATGAGCGTACCGTGGGTTCGAATCCCACCTCCTCCTCCATTAAAAAAGAGTCCGAAAGGACTCTTTTTTAGTGCGTTTCCGCCCTGTTATTGGTTGATGAAAATTGCTGTATTTTGACAGGACAAATGCAAGATGGCGGATGAAATGCGAAATTCCTGAAA
>CAZVBZ010000021.1:0-26402 GCA_964626145.1 uncultured Muribaculaceae bacterium
CCCCCTACTGCCACAAGTGTTTCCAGGTTTTTAGCTAAAAACAAAAAGCATGGTTTTACGCTTGCGGAAGTTTTGATTACGCTGGGAATTATTGGAATAATTGCCGCGATGACTATACCTAACCTGATAAGCCGTTATAGAAAATTGCAAGCGGAAACTGGTGCAAAAGTAGCATTTTCAATTTTATCAAACGCGATAACTATGGCAAAAAGTGAACATGGGTCTATAGAGCAAATGGTAGAATACTGCCGGATGTGCGTGCTTGCTTCAAAGCAACGACTGGAAGTTTCCGGAAGATTATCCGATTAAGAAATGGTCTGGTGCTAGCAAACCAAACGTAAGAGTAGACTTTGACTAACGGCTATTAAATTACGCAAAAAAAAGCTCCTTTTATAGGAGCAATGCTTTTAATAGGAAGGGAAGGTTAGGAAGTTAGTTAGTGTGAAATTTATTTGGAAATCTGTGATTATTATTTATCGCTTACATATATATAAAGTATATGCAAGATAAAAAATTGCGCGGGATTGTTGATTTTGTTACAAAAATTAACATTTAACATAAAAAAACAGGGCTAATGTTTTAGCCCTGCATTTATTTATTTTCAGACTTTGCTATTTTTTACTGTTAACCAGTTCTTGCAACTCTGCATTTGCTTTTTCGGCTTCTGCCTTTAGTGACGCTTCTTCTTCATCATCTTGATTTGCGAAGTACGCTTTGTTAGCGGCGAGAGTTTTCATTACAAGTTCATACAGTTTTGTATAGTAATCGTCTGTTTTTACATCCGCGGAGTTGTAAAGATTTATTGCTGTACTTACCAATGGAAGCCCGGTATCCATCACAACGCTTCTCTTAGTATTCAACTTGTTGATTGTTGCGTTGTACTCTTGACCTACTGCCGCATCATTTGATGTATTAAATGAACCATCTGCGTTTTTATCACTTACGCCTTCTGTATATTTATCTTCGGCAGTTTTTACCGCGTTCTCGAGAGCGGCACTTAAGTCGTTCACCAAGGTCGTTATTTCGGCTGCGGTTGGTAGTTGAGCGGCTGGCGCAGTTCCATCAGTTTTACCTGCACCTTCGGGGTCTGCGGTTCCTTCGGTTTTACCTGGTTCATCGGTTTTGCCTGCACCTTCGGCATCTGCGGTTCCTTCGGTTTTGCCTGGTTCATCAGTTTTACCAGCGGGTTCGGGGTCTGCCGTTTCTTCGGGGAGAAATATAGTTTCGCAGGGTTTTGGCCAATAAAGTGCACCGGTTCCGTGTATCTCGCAAATTACCAATTTACCGCGAGCGAGACCTTCCAGGATGTCTGCAAAGCTACCTGGGTTAGCAACCGGATTTCCTTCATTATCGATATATAATATGGCTGCTGCAGAAATGTTTATCGTTGAGCCATTTTGAGTAACAGTTGCATTACCATTTGAATCAAACGCGATATTGAGAGTTTCTTGGTTGTTTTCATCGTATTTTACAATCGTAGCTTCATTGGTAATTTTATTCAACGATGTTTTTGCATCAAGTTCACGGTATGCTACGTCTCTGTATTCTGCGTAGTAGAAAGGTGTTTCTTCCCACTTGTCATAATATTGACCTGAATTATCTTTAAATGCTTCAACCAAGTGTCCATCCGGAGTTTCTGGCGGCTTAGTATACGGAGGTCCGGATTCTACGCCATTTGCCCAATCTTCAAATTTCTTAATAGCATCGGCATCGGTTATTTCTTTTTCTATGTTCATGTCAATGTTGCCTTGACCGCCGTTTGCACTGATATCTTTATAATACCAGCCATCGTCACCTTTGTTTTTCATTTCGCCAAATACGTTATTTTTACCAACGGCAAAGAAATTATCATTACCCGACATGCCGTGAGCCATATTATTGCCTACGCCAAAGTTACCATTGACATCTTTTTGCGTAGCAAACCAGACTGTGTCATTGCCAGCACCGCCGTTTGCTGAGTTTCCAGAACCGCGCACTTTCAGGTGGTCATTGCCGGCGCCGCCATAAACCATGTTGTAATCACCTTCAACTTCAATTACGTCGTCACCTGCGCCCATGCTAATTTCATTATTGTTGCCATCAATTTTTATATTGTCCGCCAAGTCGGTGTTACCTTCTGCGGCGGTAATCTTTACATAATTTGCAACAATAAATACTTGCTCACCTTTTGTATACCAATTAATAGAATTGTTTGAGGATGAAGTATTTTCAATAATATAGGTTTTACCATTAATTGTTAACTCTTTGCTAGCACCCTTTAACAAGGTTACATATACAGGGTCAGTCGCTGTTGGACCCGATGTTGCAGCTGCTTTTGCGGAATCCGCCGAATCCACAGACAGTGTAGATACAGCAAATTCTTCTGGTATCGCCACTGGTTCCGAGGTTACATTAACAGCTTTTACGCTTTCCAGTACTGCTGGTTGAGCTACCGGTTGTGCTACCGGTTGTGCTGCTGGTTGTGCTGCTGGTTGTGCTGCTTCATTTTTAGCCGTTTGCTCAACTCCTGATTGAGATTTAAGCCAATTCATAAACAGCTTGTAAGAAGTAGCCGCTGTATTGCCACTATTGTCCAGAATGTCAAACATAGCAATTGCTTCGTCATCAGAAATATTAGCGAAAGCGTCGTCGTCGGCATTTAATTTAATGTCGCTCCAAAGGACTTCTAACTCCTCTTTTGCCAAGTCGACCTTTTCTTTGTTCTGAAGGAGACTTTGTGCCCTTGCGTTAATTTGCTCCGGACTGAGTCCATTTACATTCATTGTCATTGTTTTCTCCTTATTAATTATGACCTGTTACTATGTTTCGTATATCGACAATTACTTATTTAAACTTTAGGAACAAAATAGCCTTTTTTAAAAAATTAAGATATTATTGACTTTCAAGGCTTTACATTAGTTTACATTAATTCTTTTATTAAGAAATGTTGCGAAATTCTGCTGTCTGAAAAAATGAAATACAATATTAAGCATGAAAGAAATAAATTACGAACAGCTTCAAAACGAAATCAAATACCCGCAAAGACTCTGCAAACATTGCGGCGAATGCAAAACTCTTGACGGAAACAAAGCAACCACAACAAATAAAACCGGCATTTGGACAGAATTACCGGAAAACTGCGGTTTTTCAGGTTTACTATTTTTTGAACGCGAAAAACAAAAACATCTAGTAAGAAAGATTAAAGAGGAAATTTACGCTTTGTCCTTTTTGCCACAAAACGCGGTTGTTGCGAAAGACACGCTGGCATGTGAGCGGATAAAAGAACTAGAAGAACAAATATCACCCTGGTACAAGCACGGCGCTCAAAACTGGTAGTTATATTTTAAATATCTTCCACCACCAGTAATTTACAACGGTTGAAGATGTTTTAAACATGCCGTCTATTTCTTTAATTTGAGATTGAATTTCCGACTTACTTGTATCATCTTTTGCTACAAAATACAACTTGTAGAGCAAATCTAGGGCATGCTTATATTTAGAAGTTTTTACATAAACATCAATCAGCTTGTTTGTTATTTCTTTATTATCGGGATTTATAGCATGCGCTAAATTAAAATATCGAATGGCGTCTTTTGTATTACCCCTGAGCGCATTCAAATTTCCAAGCTTTAAAAGGTAATCTGCGTTTTTAGCATCCAAAGACATTGCTTCTTCATAATACTCTAAGGCGTCAGAATATGCATTTTTTTCTGAATACGCATTTCCCAAAAGTGCGTACGCCTCGGACATTGCGGGATTATAACTTAGAAGTTTTTTTGCATTTTCTATTGCAGCATCAAACTGTTTAAGTTCAAAATAACAAAAAGCTTTTGTAAACAATGCTTCCATGCAGTTTAAATCTAACGACAAAGCGGAGTCTGCATAAGCAAGTGCCTTTTCAAAATCGAACCTTTTTACATAAATTTGGGCTGCAAGAGCATAAGCGTCAACGTATTTAGGATTTTTTTCTATTATTTCAAGCAATAAATTCAACGCATCATCAAATTTTGCCATATCAAAATAAACACTCGCAAGCTCATAACGCTCATCTACCGCAGTCGGGTATAAATTTATAAAAGCTTGTAAATAACTTTGCGCCGTTTCATATTTATAAAGCGCATGCGCTATTTTCGCTGAAATTTTGAGGAATTCTGCATCCTCAGCAGAAAATTCACCTGCCTGCAACTGTTTTTCTGCAAGAAAGAACTCATTTTGCTCAAAAGCAACATTTGCACGTAAAAGAACAGCCTCGTTAAAATCAGGAGTTCGTTTCAAAAGTTCATCCAGAATTCTTTCCGCTTTTTTATATTCTTTAAGCTTATAAAACACATAAGCCAATGCATAGCGATATTCTTCAACGTCTGGCGAAGCGGAAATAGCCTTCAAATAAAAGTTTTCAGCTTCTTTAAACTGACCGTTTAAAAAGTACGCCGTTGCGAGATTATAAAAATACAGCCCGTTATACTTGAGTTTCACCGCCTTTGAAAAGAAATCAATTGCGGTTTCAAAATCCTCGTTTTTAACTTCCAGCTCACCACATAAATTATACAGAACAGCATCGTTTGAAACATTTACAAATGGAAGTATTGCCATTTTTGCCAACTCATATTCTTCCAAAAAATAAAGAGTCTGTGCATAACCCAACTGCAATTTCTCGTCATGCTTTCCGTTTTGCACAATTTTTTCAAAAATATTTCTAGCCTCGTGGTACTTTTTTTGCCCCAAAAGCGCAATGGCGTAATACTTATCCAAATCTGGCAATTGCCGCGCCGCTAAAGACTTTTCCTCATAAACAGCAATAAGTTTATCAAACTTTTTCATTTCGGACAACGCTTCTAGATAAATTGAGCATGCCTTGTCAGAAGGATACGAAAGTGTAAATTTTTCGAGAATCCGCTCGGCTTTTTCGAAATTATGTAACAGCAGGTAATATTTTACCAAACTTTCAAAGACATCGACATTATCTGGTTGTTGCTCAAACAATTTATTATATATCGCACCAGCCGAGTCTGGATTATCAAGCAGGATATGAAGTTCAGCCACTTGTGACAGGATTTCCGCATTATCAGGACAAATTGTCAGAGCTTTATACAAGAGTTCCATCGCTCTTTTATATTCCGCCTGCCTTTTTAACTCAAAAGCATCTTTTAACAACTCTATAACTTCTTGGTTTGACATTACAATTTTTCTCGTTTGTGCAATTTTATCCTTATACATATTAACAAAATTAGAGTCGAAAAACAAATTTAATTAAGATGTTACTTTTTGTAAAATAAAACCTCAAATAATTAAAGTTGACTTATTAATTATCCGAATTAAATAACAGATAAGGGTTATGTAATATAAGGATTTTAAATTATGTACAGAGATTACGCACGCGAAGAACAAACAATGAAAGACTTAAAAGAACTTGTTCAAGACATTGAAAACGCAAAAGAAAACATGACTATTTACTGTCAACTTATGAAAGAAATTTTTCTTTCTGGCTCAGATAAAAATTAATTCTCCACAAATCACAAACACCCCATACAACATAATGATTTTGTCTTAAAGCTAAAAAGAAGTCCGGCTTTTGCCGGACATTTTATTGCCAAATCCCAATACAATCCCTTCAAGATTAAAACATTTCAATTTTAATATTTTTTTATTTAATAGTCTTTCTCACAAATGTGCTCTGCACGTCATTCCTTCTCTTTTTTTCACCTAAACCCCCAACTGAGCAGCTATGCCATCACTCCTTTCGTTATCTTTTTCTTATCTCCAAGTAAGTTTATAATACGCTTTTAAAAAGCATGTTCAAGCAAATTTTTATGAAAAAAACGTTACATTAATCCTTAAGGCGCGTCCTTAAACGATAAAATTAATATTTACAAACTTAATTAAGCAAATTTAATGAATTTAAGTTACAAAAAACAATGTTTTTTGTTGACAAATATTTTATTTATTTTCATAAAAAATTTTAACATGCCTGGGAAAAGCGCTTGATTATTAATTTTGCTTGTGTTTATATATTATCAAGCTCTAAATCAACCAATCCTCAGGGAAAAAGTAAAACTGGTTGTCTTATAAGAAATTAATACAATCTTTATTTGCCCAAAACCCGGTTATTTATAGCTTGCGGCTGGTTTTAATAGTTAAAACCTTAAGGAGAAATTTACAATGGTAAAAATCAGATTAAAAAGATTGGGTTCTAAGAAAAATCCATTTTATAGAATTGTTGTAATCAATTCATCTAACAGGAGAGAAGGCGCTCCTATTCAAGAACTTGGAAATTATAACCCAAAAACTAAAGAATTAAATCTTAATAAAGCAGACGCCTTGGATTGGATTAAGAAAGGCGCACAACCTACTGAAACCGTTGCTTACTTAATCAACAAATCTAATGACGAAGGCAAACTCGTTTATGAACAAAAAACAGAGAAAAAGCTTTCGAAAAAGGCTCTAGCTAAATTAGAAGCAGAAAAAGCCGCAGCCGAAGCTGCTGCAAAAGAAGCAGCTGAAAAAGCAGCCGCTGAGGCAGAAGCTACTCCTGCAGAATAAATTTTAGAGGGAAAAAAACACTTATTCGCCGCTTCGAAAAGAAGCGGTTTTTTTTAAATATGGACAATAACAAAAACTTAAACACACATATTCTAGTATGCCTACCGCACAGTATTGGCGGTCGCTTAACAATGTCTAGCATATTGGATGGTTTCAGCCAAAATACTATAAAAGTAAGCACTTTTGACGAACTTTTACAACCACAACATGTTTTTAACGAATTGATTTCTAAAAATAAATTTGACTTTATAGCCGGCTATGACTTTGCCGGGCTTAAGCTCAAAATAGACAATGCACTAAAAATCCCTTGTATAAACTATTTTAGTGATGTTATAGATGCACCCGCCGCCGGAGAAGGGTACAAAACATACCGTAAATATCTAAATTTGCCGGAGAGTTTCACGTTTTACTGGGATAAAGAGTTATTCTTAAAAGAAAAAAAAGAAATTAATAATATCTTTTACATGCCGCATTTCGTAAATACAGAACTATACAAACCTACACAAAAAACACCCAAAATCGATGTCATGTTCGCCGGTCGGCTGGATACAAGTCTGCGATTAAATAATTGGATGAAAATTATAAAATCGTTTCCGGAAAAGAATTTTGCCTGGTTTGCAATAGAAAAGCACTTCAAAGATGCCCTTTCACGCCTAGAAACAAGTGACAAAGACGTTTTAAGCAAAGTTTATGCCGGCTTTATTGACAATGAGCACAAAATGGCAGAGGCAATTAACAATGCAAAGATTATATTCAACATGACCGCTCAGGGCGAAAGCTCTTTTAATTACCGCACATTTCAAGCTATGTCATGTGAGAAATTAATGCTCTGTGATTACAGAAAAGAAGCACTCACTCTCTTTAAAAACAATGAAATAGCCTTTTACACAGACATAAACGATGCACTACAGAAAATTGAGTTTTACTTAACAAACGCAGATGAATACAAACAAATCACACAACGGGCAAGAAAAACTATTTTAAAAAATCATGATGCAAAAAAATGTACCGCCAAAATGCTTACAACAATTAAATCTTACGAAAAACGGCAATAACTCTTTCCATTCATGTTAATTGCGTGTATAATTTTTTACAGGCACTTAAAGGGTAAAATGATTAATACAGTCAAAAGCTTTTTAAAAAAATATGACCTTGCAAATAGCGACAAGCCCATGCTGGTAGGGTTTTCCGGCGGGTTTGATTCTTGCGCAATGCTAGACACATTATCTAAACTCAAAAACGAATTTAATTTTAAACTTTGCGCCGCACATCTAAACCACGGCTGGCGCGACGAAGCTGACGAAGAAGAAAAAAACTGCAAAGAATTTTGCAAACAACGAAACATTGAATTCTATTCAGAAAAGCTAAGTCCAACCACGCCTAAAACAGAAACTGCGGCAAGAACCGCACGTTACGAATTTTTTGAACGAGCCGCAAAGCACTTCTCAACCGATATAATTCTTACGGCACACACGAAATCAGACAATATCGAGACCGTTATTTACAGAATAGCTCGAGGTACAGGTATAAATGGATTGTGCGCAATAAGCGAAACAAGACAACTTAACGACATAAAAATTTTTCGACCAATTTTGTCTTTAACTCGCCAAGACATTGAAAAATATTGCACAAAAAACAATTTAACCCCAAACAACGACACCAGCAACTTTGACACAAAGTATAAACGAAATTTTATTCGGCATGAAGTCTTACCCAAACTAAAAAAAATCAACCCCCTTGCAGAATGCGCAATAGATAGCTTAAGAGAAAATGCCCGCGATGACGAAGCTATTATAAATGAATATTTAACACAAGTTAAAAAAAATATTTGCGACGAAGAAAAAATAAATACTAGCAAATTTTTAAAACTTTCTACGCCCGTAAAACAAAGACTTGTATACGACTTTGTACAAAACATCGGACTCGAATACGACAAGAAAAAAGTGCTGAACATATTAGAATTTATACAAACAGCAGCCGCGTTTAAAACCGGAAAAACGCTATCTCTTACTGAAAATTTGTGGCTATTTTGCTCCTCAAAAGAATTTTACACGATAAAAAAATCCGCAAAACTAAATGAAAAGCCACTCAAAATTCAGTCGCGCAATACTCAATATAAATTTGCGAACATAATTTTTTCTATAAAAGAATTTGACGACACAGATTTTTCCTGCCCAAAAGAAACTGAAAACTTTGCAATTGTTGATTTATCAGCTCAAAAGCATCTAGAGCTGCGATACCGCCAAAATGGTGATATTATCCAACCGTTTGGCATGCCCGTACCAACAAAATTAAAAAAATACCTTATAAACAAAAAAATTCCCAAACATAAAAAAGATTCGATTGTGCTATTATGTAATCAGACAGAAGTGCTTTGGGTGCCAAACGTCGGATTAAGCGAAAAACTAAGGGTAACAGAACGCCCCACACACATTATAAAAATAAAAGAGGTTTAAGGATGGTAATAGATAAAGATATTAAGGATTTAACCGTTTTAATAGACGAAAAACAAGTCGAGCATGGAGTTGCCAAAATTGCAGACGAAATAAACAACGCGTTTCCCATAGATGAAACTTTATACCTGATTTGCGTTTTGAAAGGGTCGGTAATGTTTTACGTTGACCTCGTGAAACGGCTCAAAATGCCTACCCAGCTTGAATTTATACGACTTTCAAGCTACGGAGATGACGACAAATCATCCGGGCGTGTAAAATCAATAGACATGAACCTGCCAATTCTTGAAGGACAAAACATTTTAATAGTCGAGGACATTGTAGACACTGGCTACACAGCACAATTTCTTACAAACATATTAAAAGCCGAACAACGCCCCAAATGCCTTAAGTTTGCAGCATTTTTAAACAAAGAATGCACCCGACAAGTTGATTTCCATCCAGATTTTTATTCCTACATAGTTGACGACAAATTTCTTGTCGGATACGGATTAGATTACAAAGGTTATTACCGCAACCTTCCGTACGTAGGATATTTTAGTTAAAAACTTTCAATAGACGCTGTTGCACTAAGGGCTTCTTCAATTTCGTCAATAATCAGCATTGCAGCCGCCTTAGGGTCTTTTGCGCCCGTAATCGGTCTGCCAACAATCATATAATCCACACCCGATTTAATCGCATCCGTTGGCGTTACAACCCTAATTTGGTCATTAACCACCGACCATGTCGGGCGAACAGCCTGACATATAATGATAAACTCGTTTCCATATTTTTGACGAATAACTTTTGCCTCACTTGCAGACGCCAAAACCCCATCCAACTCGCAATCTAGCGCCAATTTCGTTAACTGAGTCACATAATCAATAAGATTGACATTTACGCAAAGCTCCTCTGTGAGAGTTTTTTGCCCAAAACTCGACAAGAGAGTAACCCCAACGACCGTTGGGCGAGAGATTTCTAGCTTTTTGGCAGTTTCCCGCAGCAGCTTTACTGTTGTATTAACCATTTTTGAACCGCCGATGAGATGTATATCAAAAAAATCCGCACCATGCTTCATAAAATTAACACAAGTTTTGGCAACAGTATTGGGAATGTCGATTGGCTTTGCATCCATAAAGACTTTACACCCATGCGATTTTATCATATCTATCGCAGCATAACCTGTTGAAGATATAAGCTGCAATCCGACTTTAAAGAAACCGACATAATCTTTTAATTCAACTACCAATTTTTCGGCTTCTTCCACCGTGTTTACATCCAATGCGAGAATAATTCTATCCTTTGCGCACTCGGGTTTTCCAATACTCATTTACCCTTCTCCTTTACGATGCACGTTACAAATGTGCGACTACAATGATACCACCTTTTTTTAGATATAGCAAGTGTCGTACTAGTTCAATCTACAAAAACTAATCAATACTACATCAAATGTATGAACTTATTAAAGAATGTAATTGTTTGTGTCGTAAACATATATGTTAGGGCAAATGCCCAATACAACCTCCTCCCCAAGTCTAGTAGCCGCTCCTTTAAGGACGGCTTTTTTTTATCCTGTGAAGAATGTATTTCAAATTAGCAGTTGTATGTTATTATAAAAGGTATGACAAACGATTTATCTCACAAAATAGAAGTTATACAAAAAAACTTTGCCGAACTAAATAATATGTTTGAGCTGAGTATCATTTCAAACCAATCAACTGGTATTACTGATTTTATTTCAAAAATATCTGACTTTATACATAACGTTATTGGAGTTGAAGATGTTTTATTTTTCCTGCCAGAAGGTGAAATTTTTACAGTTGTAAATGGTTCAACATTTATAGAATTATCTGACAACAACGATGGGTTTTGGAATTTACTGAAAAGCGGCGAACTAATTAAATTAACAGGCGCAAACGGAGAGACCCTTTATAAATCGTTTATAGAATCCAACGGATTGAAAAAAATTGACGCTCACTATTTACGCGGCTTTATGGGTGACAACGGTTTAATTGGCATTTGCTCTATCGGCGCAAAACGTGAAGATATTCATCTTAACGAAGAAGAATTTTCATATCTGGTAAAAATACTTAATTACATTGAACCTATTTTATACAAATTTATAAAACTTTCAAATGAACGCGAAGAATTAAAGAAATTGTACAAAACACTGCATAACGTTTCAATTCTTTACAACATATCTCAGGCTATGAACTTTATTGACGACTTAAAACGGCTTTTGAATACAATTTTGGACAAGGCGCTTGAAACAGTTGAAGCCGAAAAAGGCTCATTGATGTTGTATGATTTTGCAGAAAACGTGTTACAGGTTAAAGTTGTTTATGGACTAGCTGATAAAAAGGCTGAAGAAGAAATAAATTCAGGGCTTGTTGAATGCGCAAAAATCAGAGCCGGAGAAGGAATTGCCGGAACAGTATTCGCGAATAAAAAATCTGTCATATCAAATTTAGGTCAAAATGACCCAAGATTTAAGAATTTTAAAGCTTCTACAGCTAATGTTAACTCACTTCTTTGCGTTCCACTAGTCGCAAAAGGAGAAGCTATAGGCGTTGTTAACATTTCAAACAAAAAAAACAACCGCTTATTTAACAAGCAAGATTTAGAGTTTATGGAAGCACTGGCAAATCAAGCGGCTATTGCCATTGACAACGCTAAACTTTACGAATTAGCAACAAAAGACGGATTAACAAAACTTTATACCCATAGACATTTCTTTACATTATTAGATACAGAATTAAGACGTGCATCGCGCTACAACCACGTTCTATCTGTAATTATGATAGATATAGACGACTTTAAACTGGTTAATGACACTTATGGGCATGCTGTAGGCGACAAAGTTTTACGCGAAGTAGCTAATATAATTAGAACAACCGTCAGAAAGATAGACATGCCCGCTCGTTACGGCGGAGAAGAATTTGCAGTTATTTTGCCAGAGACAAACGGTCTTGACGCAACTATAATTGCGCACAGGTTAAGAAAAAAAGTTGAAAACCTAGAGTTAAAACTTGATGACGGAACTTTAGTAAAAATTACAATCAGTCTTGGTGTTGCGTCGTTCCCCGATGGACCGGACAATGAGCTTGCATTAATGGATTTTGCCGATAAAGCTCTTTATGAATCAAAACATAAAGGTAAAAATTGTCTACACATTTATCAAGACAACAAGTTTACCTGCATTGAGCCTGTAGAATAGAATAGAATAGAATAGAATAGAATAGAATAGAATAAAAAAAAGGGATTTGATAATCAAATCCCCTGGAAACTTTTGAAATCTTTTTAATCTTTCTCTAGTTTCACTCGTGTGTAGGTTAGTGTGTGGTAGGTTTAGTGTGTAAATGAATTATGGTAAATGTTTTTTATTTCCTTTTAGATTACTTACTGCTTACTCTTATATAAAAACATTTATATAAAAATTATTGCCTTTTTAGGGCAAAAGTACTTAATATTTATTTACAATTAACCGCTAATTCAATGATGATAAGTATTCAAGAATTTTAAAACACGAACGTTGTTGAAAAACAAAATCTTCATCTTCACCAAGTTCTAGTGTAATCGTTGGGATTTTCTTTTCAATACCACAATAAGTTCCAAAACTACCGGGAGTTGGATAACCAATATCATGTTGCACTGGATACCCTATAATATCACCAATTTTTTTACTAACAGCTAACGCTTCGCCATCAAAGTTAACGATTTTAAATGGGGCATGAATTGTCAATATCAAATCAGGCTGTATGTCCCCAATACAATCAATCAAAAATCTTGTCTCAGGCTCACTAGCTGGCTCATTTCCGCCAAAAAATTCATTTTGCTCGGTACATATCCAGTTTTTTGTAGGGAAATTTCTGTTAATATCCACCCCATTTGCGTTAACGCGTGATTTTTTATAATATCCGTCGGGATTAAGGCTAGGAATTACGTAAAGATTATTTATAGATTTATGTTTTTCTTTTACATAAAGGTTTAATATGTCAGCGCCTTGAGGCTCATCACCATGCATACTTCCAATTACAAGTATTTTTTTCCCGCCAGTTATTCCATTAAAAAATAGAGTAATATCTCTATTTAAGACAGATTTTCCTGTTTTTACGCAATTAAACATACAATGATTATATAAAAAAAGTAAATTTTAGCAAGCAATTATTCAACGGAGAAACTCGTTTTTGCGCGTCAATAAACTACTTGATAAGCATGCAGTCGCCATAACTGTAAAAACGATACTTTTCGCTAATTGCTTCCTTATACGCGCTAAAAATTTTATCTTTACCAGCGAGCGCACTCACCAACATTATCAAAGTAGACTTAGGCAAATGGAAATTGGTAATTAACGCGTCAACAACTTTAAACTCATAACCTGGATAAATAAACATCTCCGAACTATCTTTTGTAGCTTTGATTTCGCCATATTTTTGGAAAGCTGTTTCTAGAGTACGAGTTGATGTTGTTCCAACCGCGACAATCCTTTTGCCTGCTTTAATTCCGTTTGAAACAATTTCGGCAGTTTCTGCGGTGATTTCAAAAGCTTCATTGTCCATTTTGTGGTCTTCAATATTTTCAGTATTAACTGGTTTGAATGTACCAAGCCCAACGTTTAGTGTAACATAACAAACTTGAACGCCTTTATCCTTAAGCTTTTCAAGAATTTCTTCTGTAAAATGCAAACCAGCCGTCGGTGCAGCGACAGACCCTTTATTTTTTGCATAAACAGTTTGATAACGCTCATAATCAAGCTTTTCGAGCTGGGCATCTGTCATTTTTCTTTCTATATAAGGCGGGAGCGGAACTCGTCCCACTTTATCAAGAATTTCAAAAATATCACCCTCGTATATCATTGATACGAGAGCTTTTCCATCTGACAACTTTTCCTCTAAGCGCACAGATAAGGCTTCATTGACAGACAGTACATCGCCATTTTTAACGCGTTTTGCCGGGCGCAGCAAAACTTCCCAGATATTCTTTTGAACTTCTTTCAATAGAAAAATCTCAATGTTAGCACCCGTTTGCTTTTTGGCAAAAATCCTAGCCGGAATCACCCGTGTGTTGTTCAAAACAAGCACATCATTTTCGCCAAGATAATCAACAATATCATAAAAATGTTTGTGCTCTATATTTCCAGTGTTTTTATCCAAAACCAAAAGCCGTGAAAAATCCCGCTTTTGTGCCGGAAACTGCGCAATAAGTTCTTCTGGAAGCTCGTAATCAAACTCAGAAAGTTTCATTATTTATCGTCTTCCTTAACATTTTTAACTTCTTTGGCTTCAACTTTTCTCGCATTTAAGTTATCGTCAGATGCCGTTTTCGCCGTTTTTTTAGCAGCTTCCTCCATATCAAGCTGCTTGTTTATGATAATTGTTTGTGCAACTTGAATAATATTGCTTGAAACCAAGTACAACAGCACACCTGCAGGAATTGGGATAAAAATGAATGTTGCCGTCAACATAATTGGCATCATTGTACCCATTGTTTTTTGCATAGCGGCTTGAGTTGGGTCTTGAGCGGCTTGTTTGTTCGCTGCCATCATAATTTTTTGAGCAAAAAACATTGATGCACCAAAAATCAAGACCAGTAACAATACATCATAGTGAATACTGGAAGTTACTTCTTTTGTCGGCACTTGCGCCATAAGAATATCACCATTTTTTGTAAATTTTACATTTTCAATTTCACGCGTATTATTATCAATTACGCCCAGCTCCGCGCCCTCAACTTTTTCAAGTTGAGAATACTTCATGTTTAAATCATCCAAGCTTATTTTTAAATCAAGAGTTTCACCAGGCACAACATCACCTTGAACTTTTACAAGTTTACGAGGATTCGAAACCTTTTGTTCAACTGGGTCAGGAGTATCTTTAAGATAAACTTTTATTGTTTTTGCAGAAGAAAACGAATCATTTTTGGTTACGTTAAATTCATTATCATAAGACATTCCAGCATTGCCTCTAAGAGTGGTATCAAGACGCTTTACGAAATAAAAAGACTCGTTACCCGCAACCTGAATAAACATAGGACTCATCAAGGCTGAGTACAAGAGAATAAATATCGGCATTTGAATTGCAATCGGCCAGCAGCCCGCCATTGGATTGAATTTATGTTCTTTATAGAACTCCATAAGTTTTTGCTGCATCATTTGCGGGTTTGATTTATAGCGCTCTTGAATCATTTTCATTTTTGGCTGCAACATTTGCATTGTTTTCATAGAACGCTGCTGAGAAACACCTAACGGCCACATAGCGAGCCTGATTATAACTGTTAAGAGAATAATTCCCCAGCCATAATTGCCAGTTATTTCTCCAAGACTTTTTAGTATATCAATAGTTAAAGCTGTAAAATCCACGTTTATTTCCTCATTTCCTCTAATCTGATAATAATATTTTAATATAAACAAAAATATTGACTTGTAACGATTTGTAATTAAATTTCAAATATAAATGTAGTAATCAGGGAAAACAGGTTAATAAATGTCAATTTTAGAACTTTTTTTACACAAAAAATGTACGCACGAGAGGCTAGGCTACAATGTAGAGCATGGCTACTGCCCTGATTGTGGTGAATACGTTGAAAATCGCTGGTACCTGACAAGGTGTTCTTGCTGTGGGTTAAAGCGTACCGCCATAACCAAAGGGCATGAAATCATGCCAGCAGAGTATTATTGCTCAAACTGCGGCGAATCTGGCTACTATATTGAAGAACTAAAAAAACTAAATTTTATAGACATAAATTTTGCAACCGTGCTCAAAGTTTGTCCGCAAGAGACAAAAGAAAATTACATACAAACCTGGGTGCAAAATGATTTTTGCAAACAAAAACTGCTTGCCGCTGGCTAAGCACATGCGCCCCCTCCCTATTTCACACGCTAGCAATATGGTACACAGACGCAACATTTAACTTGTAAGTGAGAATATATCGTAAATTTCTTGATCAGAAAGCTCTGTAATGATTTTTTCACCTTCAAATACAGCTAAATCTGCAAGTTCTTTTTTAGCCTTAATCATTTCGTCAATTTTTTCTTCAAAAGTTGAAAGTGTAATTAATCGGTGAACCATAACATTTTTGTCCTGACCGATACGATATGTACGGTCAGTAGCTTGATCTTCTACCGCCGGATTCCACCAAAGGTCATAATGAATTACATTTGTTGCACTAGTAAGGTTAAGACCAGTTCCACCAGCCTTAAGCGACAGTATCATCGTTTTTACGCTATCATCATTTTGAAAAACTTCAAGCATTTCTTCTCGTTGAGCGCGAGTAAGTGATCCATGGAAAAACAACGGCTCGTACCCCATTTCATCCTGAATAATATTCGTCAGCAAGTGACCCATTTCTTTATACTGAGTAAATACAAGCGTTTTTTCATTATTATTGTTTATCCCTTGAAGCAGCGACATAAATTTTTCGGTTTTACCCGACATTTCTTTCGTTAAGTCGCCAGTTTTAAGATATTGATATGGATGGTTACAAACTTGTTTCAACGCAGTAATTAATTTAAAAATCAGTCCTCTACGGTTTATGCCACTAACTTGCGAAATTTTTCCCATAATATCATTAAGAACTTTTTCATACAAAATTGCTTGTTGTTTTGCTAGATAACAATATTCGTCCATTACAACCTTTTCCGGCAAATCTGCAATAACGCTCTTATCCGTTTTTAACCTACGCAGCACAAACGGAGAAACTGACAAACGCAACTTTTCTGCTCTTTTAAGTTCCTTAAAGCGTTCAATAGGAATAGCATAACGCTTTTGGAAATCACGCAACGAACCCAGATAACCTTTGTTGATAAAATCAAAAATACTCCAAAGCTCATTAAGACGGTTTTCCACTGGCGTACCAGTCATTGCAATTTTAATATTTGACTTGAGCGTTTTTACTGCTTGAGTTTGAGATGTATCAGGATTTTTAATATTTTGTGCCTCATCCACAACTAACGCGCCCCAAGTTTGTTTTTTCAGTTTTTCTATATCAATTCTTAATATAGCGTATGTTGTAATAACTATATCAGCCTTCGTATCGAGTTCCCGCTCTATGCCGTGATAAACCGCAACCCTTAAGTCCGGTGCAAACATTTTTAATTCTTTTACCCAGTTCCCAACAAGGGTCGTCGGACAAACAACGAGAACGGGCTGTTTTAACTTTTTCTCGTCTTTTAATTTGACAATTAAACTTATAACCTGTATTGTTTTTCCCAACCCCATATCATCAGCCATACAACAGCCAAAACCCTTTTGCGTATTAGTATAAAGCCATTTAAAGCCCTTTTCTTGATAAGGACGCAAAACACCTACCAAATTATCTGAAACTTCTATATCTGCGGTTTTTGTCATGTCCTTTAAGATTTCTGCAAAAGCCGCATCATAATCGAATTCAAATTCATCCAAATTGCCCGAAAGTGAGGCATGCAACAAATCAAGTTTAGATAAATTTTTAATATCTGGATTTTTAACTTTTTTTAATAATTTTTCCCGTTCATTTTTATCAATCAAGACATATTGATTTTTAAATTTAATAAGTCCGTCAGCATTTTTTGAAAGTGCTTCAAATTCCTCTGGAGTAAGTCGTTCATCCCCAATCGCAATTGAATACGAAAAACTTAAAATTTCATCGAGCATATGAGAATCCATATTATTTGAATTTAACAACTCGTAAAGTTGAGCACTTCGATTTTCTTTAACTCTTGCGTTGATTGAAGCTCGCGGAACGACAATGTTATCAAGCCCTTCCGGAAGCACAACATCTATCCCTGCTTTGTTAAGATAGTACGTTATTTGGGTCATAATTCTATAAACTTCGTTAAGGTGCAAATGCAATGCATAATCGTTGCCTTCCTCAAATATATCTTCTATTTCCGGCATATATCTATGAGCATAACGAAGTTGTTTTTCAATAATTTGAGACGCCGTATCTAAGTCCATGTCAAAAATTGGGCGTTGAGCCATAAGGTCATCGAGCGAGGCGATTTCTTTCGTAATTTTGTTTTTAATCTTAATTTTAAGCTCAAAATCATCATCACCGACTTTTTTTATCTCAATAAATGGCAGAATGTCATATTTACCAATATAAAGCTCATCCAACCATTGTGCAATTGTTTCGGCGAAATCAACTGAACGCAAATAGCGCTTGTGGTCAAACTCTTTTACAAAATACACCGCAGCTTTTGCATCTTTAAATCTAACACTTTTTATGCCCAAAAACTTATAAATAATATAATTTGCATAATTTGCAATGAGTTTATCAATTTTATTTGGTATGTTGTTTCCGTCAATGAAAAACTCCTCTTTTGCTTCGTTTTTAACCGTATTAAGAAACTTCATTGCGTCACGATTTTTTATAAACAATTCCCACACAATTTTAAACGTTTGCGGCTGCATGTCTACGGATGGAATAAAATAAAGTTTTTCAATAAGTTTCAAGATAGTTTGAGTAAGTCGATTTATATAATTAAAGCTATCCGTTCCAGCCTCAAAATCAACAATACCTTCCAATTGAGTAAAGTAATCCCAAATCATCTCCAGAGGTATAATATAGCCGCAAGTCTGTTTGCCATTTATTTTTATATACTCTGAGCTAAAACGAAACAGAGAGCCTTTTGCTTTTGCGTAAAAATCGAAATTGTTTGTTGGGGTAACAAAAACTTTTATTTTTTCTTCTTCAAAAATAAAATAAAAATCCGTATTACGAAACGGCAGGTTTGGTGCGGCAAACAAATCTGAAAATTCATCTTCAAATAGTTGATAAATAGTACTCAACTGGAGCCGAAAATCTTTTTTTTCTTGCCCAACTGGGTTTTCGCTAAGGTTTAAAAACAAATCATCGACATCGTTTTTCTTTAACGAGATTTGCTTTTTAGGCTTTATTTCAACATGATTTAAATCTTTTTCCATTACAACATTATAGCAAAAAATTTTTAAATGGGTAATTTTTTGTTTTTTATCGTTACATTTTAATGTTTTGATACAACAAATCGCCCCCTTTTAGAGGCGATTTGTTCGTAACTATTATTTTTATTCTTTACAATACGCTACATAATACTGTCCAATAACGTTTCCAAATACAATAAACAAGTAGAAAGTTATTATTGGCAGAATCAAAATTCCAACTTTGGCGTGGAAGAATAGTGCAATTGATAAAATTATTATAGTAGCGACAACAAGCAACATAATTAACATTAAAAAATATTTCCATATTGATTTTAGCGCAAGTTGTCTTGCTCTTACAAAGTTAAACGCCGCAAGAAATCTATCTTTTTCGCAAAATGACATCAACAATGCCGGCATCATTATAATTGCATAAACGAGAATAAACAACGAAATCATGCCCGTAAACATTAATGCAAATGACGAAAACGGCGCCCAAAACATTGTCATTATATATGAACCGAATGCAAAAATTGCCAGTGCGGAATTAAGTATAAAAAATGCTAAAAACGCCTTAAATCCACGTTTAAAAAGCTTTCCCATTACTTCATCCCAATCGGGAACGGCATCTTCCTCATTGCGCATGTAGCGGCGAATAGTTGTAATAATATAACCGGCTGACATTGCATGCATCCAGACAGAAAGTATGATTAAAGCCAAAGCGCCCAAATGCAACAAAATAAGCACCCCAGTACCAGCTAAACCGCCTTGTACAACCGTATCAAAAATATTCGGCAATGCATCTGAATTTACAATATCCATAGATAGCGCAATTACTTTTATAAAGAAGAACAGAATTGACCCAATTAAGATTTTGACAAACCAATTTTTCTCTTTAAACACAAAACTAAACGCATTAACAAGATTTAGCGACATCAAAGTTCCTCCTTTAAACAAACTATAACTGCTGTAATAAATTAACCATTTCAATTGCGCCTTTTGCTGCGTCTGAACCTTTATTTCCGGCTTTAGTTCCAGCGCGTTCAATAGCTTGTTCTATATTGTCAGTTGTAAGCACACCAAACATCACCGGAATACCTGTCTCCAGTGAAACATGCGCAATGCCTTTTGAAAGTTCAGCCGAAACATAATCAAAATGCGGGGTTGAACCTTTTATTATTGCCCCTAGCGCAATAACAGCTGCATATTTTTTTGATGCTGCAACTTTTTTTGCAACAATCGGTATTTCGAAAGCACCCGGAGTCCAAACAACATCTATATCGTCTTGCGAAACGCCATGTCTAACAAGTTCATCAATTGCACCTGCGAGCAACTTTGAGCCTATAAACTCATTAAATCTTGCTATTACTATACAGTATTTTTCTTTACCACAAACTAAGTTGCCTTGTATTACATTTGCCATAATTTTTCCTTTATTATTCTTACTTAATACATAAATATTACAACTTTTTTAAAATATTTACAACTTATTAAGTAACAAATATAATTGAGTAATGAAAATATTGTTTATTACAGATTTAATTCCAATTGATGACAATGAAAATTGCGCAAAAGCCCTTGTACCTATTATAAAAGAGCTTTCGCTTAAAAACGTGGTAGATATTGTTCGCCCAAATTTTCTTTTTAACAGTAAAATTCGCGGAAAAATGATAAAACCAAATGGAACTTACGAATGCAACGGAATTAAAATTAAAAACATCAACTTTTTTTCACCCTTTTGGTTTACGTATTTTGATATTAATTTAGAAGATTATGACGAAATAATTGCACACATGCCCTCAGGAATACTTTTTGCTGAACGTTTATTAAAAAATTTTAAGGGAACTCCGCCCAAAATAATTTACGCTGTTCATCAATCTGATATTCAAGTTATGCGCTCACCTTTATATGCATTTCATTTTCGAAAAGTCATCAAAACGGCATACAACCACGCAGACAAGATAATTTGCCGTTCTCCGCATTTAAAGGCTAAATTATTAAAACTTCTACCTGCACTTGAAGAAAAAACTGAAGTTAAAATTTCTAAAATTCCGCCCAAATACTGGATTTCTGATGAATTAATGTTTTCTAAGATTAAAGCTTATGATGGACTAAAATTTATAACTGCGGCAAACCTTATTAAACGAAAAAATATCGATTTACTACTAAATGCCTTTGCCGATTTTAAGGCACATGACTTTTCACTTGAAATTATTGGAGACGGACCCGAAATGAACTCCTTAAAACGGCTTTGCAAGTTTTTAGGACTTGAAAACAAAGTCTTTTTTTTAGGCAAGTTGCCACATGACAAAGTTATTGAACATCTGAAAGAAGCAAACATCTTTATTTTGCCAAGCATAAACGAAACGTTAGGCTTGGCATATCTAGAGGCATCGGCATGCGGCTGCCTGTGTATCGGAACAAAAAATACCGGAATTGACGGTGTTTTTCAAGACAATATTAATTGTTTTCTTTGCGAGCCAGACATAGAAGGGGTTTCAAAAGTCCTATCCAAAGTTTTTAAACTAACATCAGATGATTTTAAAAACCTACTTAAAAACCGTTCTCTTGCTGATATATTATAATTATTTTTTGAAAAATAGCCTATTTAAACTATGTAAACAAATATAAATTATTTTTTAATAATGGTAAAAGTAGTAAAATATTGTTAGGTACATATAAAAGAGGAATTATGGAAAATTTTAAAATAATACCGTTTTTACGTAGCGTCGTAAAGCAAGGTGTTTCTGATATTCACTTGCATGTGAATGAATGTCCAGTTGTGCGCAAAGATGGTAAAATCCTGAAAATTTCTAATTTTGGTCCATTATCTGATGAGGATTTGGATAATTCATTTTCGGAACTTTTACCCGACTTTTTAAAGAGCAAAGTAACAAAACTTTTTGACTTTGACTTTGCGTATGAAATTAAAGATGTTTCGCGATTTCGTGTAAACATGTCGCGCCAGCTTGGAAAACTTGCACTCGTAATCCGTGTAATTCCTTATGATATTCTTAAAATTTCAGAGCTTTATTTGCCACAATCTATTGAAAAATTTGCAGAAATGAATAACGGAATTGTTCTTGTTACGGGTCCAACGGGAAGTGGTAAATCAACAACTCTCGCCTCTTTGATTGAAAGCATTAACCTCTCAATGCAAAAGCACATTATTACAATCGAAGACCCAATTGAATTTGTTTACACAAACAAAAAATGTATTATTTCGCAACGACAAGTAGAAGTTGATACACCGACATTCCCCGATGGGGTTAAATACGCCCTTCGCCAAGACCCTGATGTTATTTTGATAGGTGAAATCCGCGACAGAGAGACAATGTCTGCCGCGTTGAAAGCCGCTGAGACCGGGCACTTAGTTTATGCAACAATGCACACAAATGACGCCATACAAACAGTAAACCGCATTGTTAACATATTTGAGCCACAAGACAGAGATTTTGTTAGGAAACAACTCGCAGAGGTTTTAAGAGCAACCGTTTCGCAAAGATTACTTCCGCGAAAGGATGGAAAGGGACGAATTCCGGCATGCGAGGTACTTGTTTCTACCCCAACCGTTAAAGATTTTATAATAAAAGATAAGCTGGAAGATGTATATGACCTTGTTTCCAGAGGCAGCTTTAATGAAATGATTACCATGAATATGTCTATTTTTGAACTTTTATCACATGGTTTTATTTCAACCGAAACCGCTCTGGCAGCAACCGACAACCAAAATGAGCTTAATCAATTTATACGCGGTGTATACCACAACTCTAATTCCAACTTGATTAAACTTAAGGAAAAATTAAATGGCGAACAGGAGTAATTACCTTACAAACGCTATAAATATTAAGTCTTACAGCCTTAGCGAATCCGACAAAATTCTATTAATGTATTCGCGAGAGAAGGGGTTACTCAAAGGCGTCGCAAAAGGCGTAAAAAACCCAAAAAGCAAGCTTGGCGGCAGAATGGATATGCTTGTTGCAAACAAACTTATGCTATACAAGGGTAAAAATTTAGACACAATCTGCCAAGCTGAGGCGCTCAATACTTTTAACAGCTTGCGAACAGATATGGACAAAATGCTTTATTCTGCGTACATGGCGGAAGTTGTGACAAATTTTGGAACAGAAGACGACCCCAACAGTGCCGATATTTATGACATTTTTTACAAAGCATTGGCTCACGTTTCTGGAGCAGCATCAATTGTTGAAATTTTATTAGCCGTAATGCGCTTTCAGCTTAAAATGATGCGGATTTGTGGTTATGAGTTGCAGCTTAAAAATTGCGTACAATGCGGCTGTGAAATCGCAGCAGACGCAAAAGTTATATTTTCAACAGAAAAAGGCGGGGTACAATGTGCACATTGCGCGTCTGGACCGGGAATTCATTTTCACGCAAAGCTTCGGGCTTTTTTAGACACACTGAGCGATACTGATTTTGACGAAGTTACAATGTATGACGAAAAAGCCAACCAAAAAGTAGCATCTTACTGTTTTTCGATAGTAAAATCCTACGTTTCACAGCATTGCACAAAAAAACTCAAATCAGAAAAACTTCTGGCAGATTTAGCCTGATTGGGATTGCTTTTTAGTTTATATTTTAATATTTTAAAGTAAAGGAGAAAATTATGAAAAATATATTAACTATTATTCTGGTATCACTTGTAGCAATTATATTTGCAGGAGTGAGCGCATTTGCGTTTTCAAAAGAATTTGTACCCAAAGAATTTACAGTTGTAAAAGCCAGCCACATCTTAGTTCCAACAGAAAACCAAGCAAAAACTATTAAAACAATGCTTGATAACGGTGAAGATTTCGCTATGCTAGCGCGCCAGTATTCAACCTGTCCATCTAAAAGAATGGGCGGGGATTTGGGCTATTTTAAAAGAGGTACAATGGTAAAAGAGTTTGAAAAAACCGCATTTGCCTTGCCGGTTGGACAAATTTCAGAGCCAGTCGAGACACAATTTGGATGGCACATAATTAAAGTAACGGATAGACGATAACAAATAAAGTTTCAACTTAAACGTGAAACGTACAAGCATATTAAAAACAAACCCCGCAGCGAACAACGCAACGGGGTTTGAAAGTTATAAATAAACTTTAAATTATACAGAAGCTGTAACTTTAGCTTCGCTGATAACTTTTTGCAATGCTTCAAGTGCATCAGCTGGAAGCTTGTCAATACCAGCTTTTTCAGTTTCTCTTGATTTAACGAAATCAATTCTATCTTGCATACGAGCAACAAATTGATCAGCGTATTCAGAGTTTTTGAATGAAGCGTCGAAACCTTCAACATCCATAATTTCAATATCTGAGAAGTTTTCCCATTTATGGAAGTTTGCAGAACCTTCAACAATTGCTTCAATAATACCGAGAGTGTGTTTCGGTTGAACTTTTGTTCCCATAAACTCACCAGTATTGAGGATGTAGCAATCTACGCCGTCTTCAATAAGTTGTTTAAATCTAGTGTAATCCATTTCAAGAGGATAAACTCTGAACGGATTAGCATAAGGCTCAACAACAAGAGCATTCGGGTCAACGCCTTTAGCAAGTCTTTCTGCTGAAGAACGTTTTGTAGCGAGAGTTGCACCCATTGCAGAACCCAAAGAAGCGCCTGACAACTTCAATACAGGAGGAATTGTCGGGTCTTTCATCAACCAGAAAATAGCGTTGATAGGTTCGTTGATTCTGTCAACTCTGTTTGGTGACCAAAGTTTAGACTTAACAGCACGTCCGTTACCGTTTCGAATATCTTCTGTAATAGAAACTATTTTGCCGTCAGCTGTTTGAATAGCGCCGGCGTTTTGTTGAGTCAAAATATATTTGTTGTCGTCACAACCAATCGGGTAGTCTGCTGTTTTGTCAAAGTAAGCAGGCTCAAGAGCGATTGTATATTTGTCGTGAACGTTGATAATAAACGCATCATCGTGAAGAACGGTGATATCGTATTTATTATTGTGTTTTGCGTGGGTAATTGTTGATTTTCCAGAACCAGAAAGCCCAAATACAGCAACTTGGAAGGTTTTACCGCCATCAAGGTTGTAACGTTTCATACCACCGTGGCAAGAAGCGTAACCGTTACGAGCAGCAGCCCCCCAAGCGAGTGTCAATGTACCTTTTTTGTGTTCACCGAAATATCTCATACCGAGGATGGCAGCACAGTTGTGTTCCGGGTCAAAGAAAGTCAGACCGTATGGGAAGTCTGGGTGCGTCCAATCCGGATCAGAGAATACAAAGATGTCGCCTTCGTTCCATTCTCTTGATTCTGAATACATTTGAGAGTAAATTTCGTTTATGTATTGGAAGTTTAACATCCAAGAATACATAATATTTTCGAAACCTTCTGGAATCATAAGGTGAGCTTTAATCATAAAGTCTTCTTCGAGCCCAACAACAACTTCCGTTTTGTACATCAACTTATCACGAGTAGCGTAAACTGCTTCACGAATAATTGGGAGCAAGTAGCTCAAATCGCAATTTGGTTCACCAACGATTTTTCTTGCAGCAGCACAACGTCCAACAACAGTACCATCGTTAAATAGAAGTTGATTTGCACCTTGAGGCAGACCAATTTTTTCAGGTTGATAAACAGGCATACCGGTAAGTTCAATTGTACCTGGGCTGTTTTTAGCTAATTTGTAAGCTTCTGAAACTGACTTTACTTCTTCTACATTGTTTCCGAAGAATGGTGCAGTAATAGTAGCACGGGCAGCTGAATACAGTTTTTTCAATTCTTCTGAATTTGTAAAAAATTCTTTTGTTGACATATTTTAATCTCCTTTTTTGTAGAAATGTCATTTTGTCATGTGTTTAGACACACACTCTAATATTAGCACAAATAAAGAAAAAAATTGCAAGTACCAAAATTTCAGCACAGGAGTTTGCTGAAAGCCCGCTGGACGCGGGGGAATCCTAATCAGGCATGAAATCCCCGCCGAGATGTTGCTGGTGGAAAGCCCGCTGGATGCGGGGGAAACGCAGTCCGGGATTGAACAGCGACCGAAGAATCTCTGTCGCAGGCAAGCAATAATTTACAAATTTTTTGCTGAGACCTCACGTAGATTCTTCGGTCGGTCAAAACCCTTGTATATAGCACCATTTAGCGCTTTCCCTCAGAATGACGTGGAAAATCATGACTAATCCATGCGTCATTCTGAGGGAATAAGCTTTATGCGGGGGAAACGCAGTCTGGGATTGAACTACGACCGAAGAATCTCTGTCGCGGGCAGTCAAGAATTTACAAATTTTTTGCTGAGACCTCACGTAGATTCTTCGGTCGGTCAAAACCCTTGTATATAGCACCATTTAGCGCTTTCCCTCAGAATGACGTGGAAAATCATGACTAATCCATGCGTCATTCTGAGGGAATAAGCTTTATGCGGGGGAAACGCAGTCTGGGATTGAACTACGACCGAAGAATCTCTGTCGCGGGCAAGCAATAATTTACAAATTTTTTGCTGAGACCTCACGTAGATTCTTCGGTCGGTCAAAACCCTTGCGTATAGCACCATTTAGCGCTTTCCCTCAGAATGACGCGGGAAATGGATGCGAGTTTATTAAAAATCCACTTGAAA